>NZ_CP038492.1:621666-1243333 GCF_004751985.1 Rhodophyticola sp. CCM32 | reverse complement strand
CACATAAGACCCGGTGCCAACCATCCCCTCGCCCTCACCAAACAGATCCGGCAGCACACCGGTATAGGCCACATCGACCGAGGCGCCGCCATCGGTGACGCTGAAGGTTACGGTCTCCCCCTGCCCGCGTATCAGGCTGCCGATCTCGACCAGCCCGCCAAGACGGAACACCTCATGGGGCGGCGGTGGCGCGGCGATCACATCCGATGGCGGGCGGAAGAAATTGATCCCGTCGCGAAACCCATAGCCGATAAGGGCCGCGGCCCCCGCCAGACAGACAACCGCCAGCAGAATGATCTGAATGCGCCGTTGTTTCTTCAGCCCTCTCACCGCCCGTCCTTCCCGCTCAGGGAAACAGCGGCGCCATGGTCAGGCCCGCGGTTTCCTCGATCCCAAGCATCAGATTGGCATTCTGCACGGCCTGACCCGAGGATCCCTTTGTCAGATTGTCCAGCGCCGCAAACACCTGTGCCCGCCCGGCCCGCCGGTCTGCGGCCACGCCGATATGCACATAGTTGGAGCCGCGCACATCATGTGTCGAGGGGGCTGCGCCAAAAGGCAGCATCCGGATGAAAGGCTCGCCCGCATAGGCGGCGGTCAGGGTGTCGTAAATCTCTGCCCCACCGCCTTTCACATAAACCGTGGCCAGAATGCCCCGGTTCATCGGCGCCAGATGCGGGGTGAACTGCACCTGCACGGGCCGCCCCGCCAAAGCGCTGAATTCCTGATCAAACTCCCCCAGATGCCGATGTGTGCCGCCGATCGCATAGGCGTTGCTGCCCTCTGACAATTCCGCATGAAGCAGGTTTTCCTTCAGGGACCGCCCTGCCCCCGAAACCCCGGTGATCAGATTGATGATGATCTCATCAAGATCAATCACCCCGGCCCTGATCAGCGGGACCAGAGCATATTGCCCGGTGGCCGCGTTGCAGCCGGTCCCGGCGACCAGACGCGCGCCCCGGATCCGGTCCCGGTAGAACTCGGTCAGGCCATAGATCGCCTCGGCCTGCAATTCCGGTGCCTCATGGGGCTTGCCATACCATGTTTCATAGGCGTCCGGGTCGCGCAGCCGGAAATCCGCAGACAGATCAATCACTTTAAGATCACCCGGTAGTGCCTTGATAACTTTCTGGGATGTGGCATGAGGCAGGGCACAGAAGACCAGATCAATGGCGGAAAAATCCACCTCTTCAATCTTTTGCAGAACAGGAAGATCAAGATGGCGCAAAAACGGAAAGACCTGCCCCATCTCCATCCCCGCCTTGCGATCTCCGGTCAGGGCCGCGATCCGCAGGCCCGGATGGGTGGAGATCAGCCGGACAAGCTCTGCCCCGGTATAGCCCGAGGCGCCCAGAATGGCGATGGAACAGGTCATGAGACACCCTTGCTGCGATGTTTTGCTGCTATTTTTCTGCGGCCTACGCCAATTACGGCACGGGTTCAAATCAGGATTGCTACTGATCCCCCGGCCCGTCTGATGATTTGCGTGGCCAGGCGCAGCCCTATGCCGCCCGGTCAGGCCGCCGCGTCAAAAGATATCGGCCGCCGCAGGAACTGAACCGCCTTGGCCCCCACCTTTTTCGGGTCGCCCGTGGTCAGAAACCGCGCCCCGGTCCCGCCGCCCAGCTTGTCGGGGTGACGGTCCAGATAATCGGCAAGGCTTTCGGCCACCAGACTGGCCTGGCTGTAGACGGCGACATCGGGCCCAAGCGCATCGCGGAAAATGTCTTCCATGATCGGGTAATGGGTGCAGCCCAGGATCGCCGCTTCCGGGGTTGGCATCCGCCGTTGCAATGCCTCCACATGGCTGCGCACCAGCGCTTCGGCCAGGATCATATCCCCCTCCTCGATCGCATCGACCACGCCGCCGCAGGGCTGCGCCTCAACATCCACGCCGATGGCGCGAAACGCCAGTTCCCGCTGAAACGCCCGGCTTGAGACGGTCGCGGGCGTCGCGAACAGCGCCACATGTTTCACCGCCACTTCGCGGGGCGGGGAATTGTCGCCCCAGTTGCGCTCAGTCAGCGCCTCGATCAGGGGCACGAATACCCCCAACACGCGCTTGTCGCCGGGCACCCAGCCCTCCTGCATCCGCCTGAGCGCGGCGGCAGAGGCGGTGTTGCAGGCCAGGATCACCAGATCACAGCCCGCGTCGAACAAATGCTGCACCCCGGCGGTGGTCAGGCTGTACACATCATCGGCGTCGCGCACCCCGTAAGGCGTGTTCGCGTTATCGCCGAAATAGACAAACGGCACCTCGGGCAGGCGTTTGCTTGCCGCGTCCAGAACGGTCAACCCGCCCAATCCGCTGTCAAAAATACCCACCGCCATGATCTAATAATGCCTCTCCCGGGGGCCATCCCGGTGTTTGTCTTCAAACTCGAATCCGATCTCGCTTGTATCAAGCGGATCGGGGCTCAACCCATAGGTGGCTTTGCGCAGGAAATCCATCATCGCGCGGGCATCTTTTGCAAAGGGCTGTAGATCCTCGCGCGGGATCGGATCACCGATCACCACCCGGACAGGGGTGTTGATCCGGGTGCGAAACTCCTTGATCAGCATGCCAAGACGCAGGGTGGAATGCAGATGGCTCATCAACTGGAACAGGCGCGAATTGTGGCCTTCGAAAAAGATCGGCACCACCGTGGCTTCCGATTTCGCGATCATCCGCGCGGTGAACCCGCGCCAGTTCGGGTCCATCGGCTGACCAAAGGGTTTGCTTGCGGTCGACACCGTGCCGCCGGGGAAGACACCGATCACCCCGCCTTCGGTCAGATAGCGCAGGGCGGATTTGCGGGTCTGGATGTTCAGTTGCACCGCCTCTTTGGTGTCTTCAAACGAGATCGGCAGGATGATCCGGTTCAGGTCTTCGGCCCGCTGAAACACATTATTGGCCAGAATGCGGAAATCGCCCCGCGCCTGGCTGAGGATATGGCCCATCATCAACCCGTCAAGAATGCCGTAAGGGTGGTTTGCAATTGCCACCACCGGCCCCCGGGCGGGAATCGCCGACAGGGTGTTGCGGCCTACCACCTCCAGTTCCAGCCCGTAACGCTGAACCATCACCTCCCAGAAATCGCGACCCTGGCGCACATCATCATCATAGCCTTCGGCCAGCCGGATCAGGCCAAGCCGACCGGTGGCATTTTCCAGCACGCGGATCATCGTGCGCCCGCCGCGAGAGGCCGCGGAAGAGGCATAACTGATATCCCGCGCCACATGTCGGGAATGTGCTGATTTCTGCCGTCCAGCCATGATGCCACCATGTTCGTTTCTGGGTGCAGGTCTGCAATAAGCCGGACCGGCGATTCTTTCTAGGGCCTTCGCAAGCGCGCTACGGCCTCTGACCCGCCCTCAGCGCCGGGGCCAGCCCCAGAGGCATAACATCTCCATCGCCACATGGGCTGCGGCCACGGCTGTAATCGCCCCTGTATCAAACGGGGGTGAAACTTCCACCACATCGCCGCCAATCAGATTGATCCCCGCCAGATCCCGCAGAAAAATCGCCGCCTGGCCAGAGCTGAGCCCACCCCAGACCGGCGTGCCCGTGCCCGGGGCAAAGCCCGGGTCCAGCCCGTCGATATCAAAGCTCAGATAGACCGGCGCGGTGCCGGTGATGCCGCGCACCTGTTCGGCCACCGCCTGCGGGCCGCGTTCATGAACCTGCCGCGCATCAATGATCGCGATCCCCAGATTATCCTCCACCACCGTGCGAATGCCCACATGGACAGACCGGGCCACATCAATCAGCCCTTCCTGAACCGCCGTATAGCAAAAGGTGCCATGGTCGATCCGCGCCGGATCATCATCGGGCCAGGTATCCGTATGGGCATCCACCTGGATCAGCGCGACCGGCCCGTGTTTCGCGGCATGCGCCCGCAGGATCGGCAGGGTGATCGAATGATCGCCCCCCAGGGTGATGGCGCCCGCGCCCGCCTCCAGAATGCCCGCGATATGCGCCTCCAACAGGGCGGGAAACCCGGAAGTGTCGGCATAATCAAACGCCAGATCGCCGTAATCAACAATCGCCAGCGCCTCCAGCGGCGAATACCCGTCCCAGCCATAGGGCGGGTCAAACACCTGCAGGCTTGACGCCTCGCGGATCGCACGCGGCCCCAACCGCGTACCGGGCCGGTTGGTCACCGCCTGGTCAAACGGCACACCGGTGATCGCCAGATCGACCCCGGTCAGATCCTTGCTGTAGCGCCGGCGCATGAAACTGGTCGCGCCGCCAAAGGCGTTCTCGAAGCTGAGCCCTTTGAGATCGCGGCGTGTGAATGCCTGATCAACCTGATGTTTTGCATCTTCCAGGGCCATGCCACATCTCCCGCTTTTGACCATCTGGCAAGCCCGCTGATCAAAAGACAAGCGGGAATAATCCGATTGTATCGCTTGCACCCAAATCCCTGCCGGGGCATGCAAGAGTACGCAGGGCGGCGGAGACAGCAGATGACCGATCCACAGACATTACGCGACGGGTTTATCGAAGGGATGAGCCGTGCCGCAGCCTCGGTCAGCGTGGTCACCACGGACGGGCCCGCCGGGCGCGCCGGTGTGACGGTCAGCGCGATGACCTCGATCTCGGCCGATGGCGACCGGCCCACAATGCTGGCCTGTGTGAATGCCTCCTCCAGTTCCCTGCCGCTGATCCTTGAGAATAAATGCTTCTGCATCAATGTGCTCAGGATCGACCAGAACGATATATCCGATATCTTTTCCGGCCGCCTGCCCGCCCCGGATGGCGACAAGTTCAACTGCGTCGAGGCAGAGCCGATGCCCTCGGGCGCGCCGCGTCTGGTGGGCGCGCTGGTCAGCTTCGATTGTGTGCTGATCTCGGCTGAAAAACATGGCACCCATCACATCTGCATCGGCGCGGTGGACAAGGTCGTCACCGCCCCGGACGGCAGCCCCCTGCTATACGGGATGCGCCGCTATCTGCGGGCGGAACGGCACTGACCCCTGCGGCCCCGCGCCTTTGCCCGCGAAGCTTTGCCCTTGAAGCCGGGCCTCAACATGTAAAACTCTGTCGGACCCCCGGGGACTGCCATGAATGACACCTCTGATACGCTTGTGCAGGACCCCGAAGGCGGTCTGCCGCGCCTGTTGGAGATCATGCGCCGCTTGCGCGACCCCGAGACCGGCTGCCCCTGGGACATTGAACAAAGCTTTCAGACCATCGCGCCCTACACGATCGAGGAGGCGTATGAAGTGGCCGATGCCATCGACCGCAACGCCTGGGGCGAGTTGGAGGGGGAATTGGGCGATCTGCTGTTGCAGGTGGTCTATCATGCGGAAATCGGGGCCGAGCGCGGATTGTTCGATTTCGGCTCTGTGGCCAATGCAATCTCGGACAAGATGGTGGCCCGGCACCCCCATGTGTTCGGCAGCGAAAGCCGCGATAAATCCGCTGAACAGCAAACCCGCGACTGGGAGCAGATAAAGGCGGCTGAACGCGCCGGGCGTGCAAAACCCGGGGTGCTGGATGATGTGGCGCTGAACCTGCCTGCCCTGATGCGCGCCGAAAAACTGCAAAAGCGTGCGGCGCGCGTCGGGTTCGACTGGCCCCATATCGGCCATGTGGTGGCAAAGATCGCGGAAGAAGCCGGTGAACTGGCCGAGGCGCGGGATCATCTGCCGCCGGAGAAAATTGCCGAGGAAATGGGCGATCTGCTGTTTGTCATGGCCAATCTGTCCCGCCATCTGAAAGTGGACCCCGAACAGGCCCTGCGCGGTGCCAATGCCAAATTCACCCGCCGTTTCGCCTATATCGAGGCGGCTTTGGCTGAGGCCGGGAAACGCCCCGCTGACAGTGATCTGGACGAAATGGATGCGCTTTGGGATGCCGCCAAACGCGCGGGATTGTAACGCAGCCGGCCCGGCCCCCTCTCTGACATAGCCATTGAACACCGGCAGGATACGGCCCACAAACGCGCCGTGATGATGAGGCAGGGTTCCATGCGTGAGGCAAGCACCGCAGCGGGGCCGCAATCCCATCCGGGGCGGGCGGCATTCTGGATGATCGGGGCGATTGTCTCTTTCAGCGCGATGGCCGTGGCGGGACGCAAGGTTTCGGTCGATCTGGATACATTCGAGGTGATGACCTACCGCTCGGCGGTCAGTCTTCTGCTGGTTCTTTTGATCGGCGGCGCGGCGGGCACTCTGGGCCAGATCCGCAGGCACAGGCTGGCCACCCATGGGGTGCGCAACCTGGCCCATTTTACGGGCCAGAACCTGTGGTTCTACGCGATCACCGTGATCCCTCTGGCACAGGTCTTTGCGCTGGAGTTTACCTCTCCGCTCTGGGTGTTGCTGTTTGCCGCGCTGTTTCTTGGCGAACGGCCGACACCGGTGAAAGGGCTGGCCGGGCTGGCGGGGTTCATCGGCATCCTGATCGTGGTGCAGCCGGGCAGCGCGCCCCTGTCACCGGGGATGATCGCGGCAGCGATGGCCGCCATCTGTTTCGCGGTCACGGCGATTTTCACCAAATCCCTGACCCGGACCGAAACGATCACCTGCATTCTGGCCTATCTTGCGGCGATGCAACTGGTCTTTGGCCTGGTCGCCTGCCTGATCGACGGCGATATGGCCCTGCCGGGTCTGCCTATCGCGCCATGGGTGGTGCTGATCGGCGTGGCCGGTCTGACCGCGCATTTCTGCATGACCAAGGCGCTGAGCATCGCGCCTGCAAGCATCGTCATGCCGATGGATTTCATCCGCCTGCCCGCCATCGCGCTGGTGGGTATGGCGCTTTATGCAGAGCCGTTGGACTGGGCGGTCATTGCCGGGGCTGCGTTGATCTTTGTGGCCAATTACGTCAATATTCTTGCCGAAACACGCCGCCCGCCTTCGCAGGTGAAGTGATGTAAATCAGACACAACCTCCCATGAAAAGCGCCTTGCCAGATGGCAAAGCATCGCTTGACCCAAAGGAAGATTTGACCGGATCAGGTTTGTTGCGCCTAGAATAATACGGGGCAAAAAATCAAATAATACCTTTAGGAGGAAGAGCAATGAAAATCGCCGTCACAGCCAGTGCAGCCTTGCTTGCCAGCACAAGCCTGGCCTCGGCCGATCTCAACCGGACCAATCAGTCAATGCGCATTCTTTTCGAAGATGTGGGCGCAAGCGGCAATTATGTGGAATTGTCCTACGGCTATGCGTCACCGGAAGCCAATACCTCCAGCTCCATCGTGTCCAACCCTCTGCAAAGTTACAATCAGGCCGGTCTTGGCTTCCTTCACCGGTTCAATGATCAGCTGTCTTTCGCAATCATCTATGACCAGCCTTTCGGCGCGGCGGTTTCATATCCCGGCGGCACCCCGTTTTTTGGCGGCAATGCGACCTTCGAAACGGAGTCCTTCACCTTTGTCGGACGTTATGAATTCGGAAACGGCTTCAGCGCCCATGCCGGCCTGCGAACGCTTTATGTTGACGGCAGCATCTTTACGAGTGTCGGCGCTACGGGGTTTGTTGATCTGACCGGGGACAGTGATATCGGCTTTGGCGGTCTGATCGGCGTGGCCTATGAAATCCCCGACATCGCCCTGCGCGTTGCGCTGACCTATAATTCCACGATTGACGTGACATTCGATGCCGTCGAAACGCCCGCGCCTGTGCCATTTGGAACCGGCGGTGCCGCAGTCAACACAACCTTTGACGTCGAATTTCCTGACAGCATCAACCTGGATTTCCAGACCGGTATCGCTGAGGACACGCTGCTGTTCGGCGGGATACGGCACACATTTTGGGATGGGTTTACCCTGACAACAACCCGCGGGAATTACGTGGGCTTCACCTCGGATTCCACCGAATATGTCATCGGGTTTGGCCGCCAGTTCAACGAAAACTGGTCCGGGTCAATTTCATATACGCACCGCACCAATGGGACGATCCCAAGTGATACGGCGCTTGCACCGACAACCGGTCTCGACAGCCTGACAGTCGCGGGAAGCTATGAAAACGAGAATGGGCTGGTGATCTCCGGCGGGGTTACCTATGGCGTCCCCGGCGACCAGATTGTGCAGAACCCCCTTGTTCCCGGCGGCCAGTTGACCTTTGACGATAATGAGGTCTTTGGCGTCGGTATGCGGGTCGGGTTCCGGTTCTGATCCAAACCTTCTGACAGAACGTCACCACACCCCCCGCCCCTGTCCGGCGGGGGTGGTGTTGCGCAGGTTCCGGGTCGCGCCGCTTCATGAGCGCTGATAGACCGCGCCCATGACACAGCAATCCCTCTCCACCCGGGCCTGGGCCGAGATGACGCTTCTGGGCGTGATCTGGGGCGCGTCCTTCCTGTCGATCAAACTCGCCCTGACCGAGGTGCCGGTGATGACCCTTGTGGCGCACCGGGTTGTCTGGGCCTGCCTGCTGCTTTGGGGCTATGTCGCCTGGAAGGGCCTGCCCCTGCCGCGAGAGCCCCGGATCTGGGGCGCGTTTCTGGTCATGGGGGCTCTGAACAATGTGCTGCCCTTCATCCTGATGGCCTGGGGGCAGCAGTTTATCGAAACCGGTCTGACCTCGATCTTCAATGCGGGCACTGCCGTGTTCGGGGTGCTGGTCGCGGCCATGATCTTTCGGGATGAGCGTTTGACGCTGAGGCGGGGCATTGGTGTCTGCATCGCCTTTTTCGGGGTTGCGGTGGCCATCGGCCTCGACAGTTTTTCCGAATTTGACATCCGGTCGCTGGCGCAACTTGCGGTGATCGCGGGCACGGTTTCCTATGCCTTTGCCGCGGCCTGGGCGCGGGTGCATCTGGCAGACCTGCCGCCGCAACTGGCCGCCGCAGGCATGCTGACCGGCGCCTCGCTGATCATGCTGCCGCTGGCCTGGGTGATCGACGGCGCCCCGCAATGGCCGCAACAGCCGGTGACCTTTGCCGCTATCGGCTATTTCGCCATTCTGGGCACGGCCATGGCCTATCTGCTGTATTACCGGGTGCTGGCCATGGCGGGCAGCGGCAATGCGATGCTGGTGACCCTGCTGATCCCGCCTGTGGCGATCCTGCTTGGCGCGCTGATCCTGGGGGAACGTCTGGCGGCAGAGGCCTTTGCGGGCTTTGCGCTGCTGGCCCTTGGCTTGCTGATCCTGGATGGGCGGGTGTTGCAGAGGATGCGAAAATCACCATCTCCGTAGGGACGTCTCTTAATTCAGAAATGCTGGTTTATCAGCTATACCACGCCCGGCGGCACCGCCGGGCAGCGCCCGCCCCTCGGCTCAGGCACTGCCCTCCACGCTATCCATGTGCGTTGCAGATTACATGGGCGATGCTCAAACATTTCTGCAGCATCCGTGTCTGTGTTTTGAAATTAATGCGCCCCCTGCCGCAAAAACCAGATGCAGATGTCCCGCGCCCGCGCTAGGGGTTGGACCCAAATGAGCGGGACAGACGTTAATGAAGCTGATCTATGACACACCCGAGGCGTGGCAGAACGCCGCCGAGAAACACCTGCTGGTTTTCGGCATGTCGGGTCTGGGCAAGACCCGGCTGGCCAGCATGCTGCGCGGCGATGGGGGCTGGTTCCATTACTCGGTCGACTACCGCATCGGCACTGCCTATATGGGCGAACATATCGCCGATAACCTGAAACGCGTGGCCATGCAGACCCCGTTTCTGGCCGGGCTTCTGCGCTCGGATTCGATCTATATCGGCTCCAACATCACCTTTGACAATCTGGACCCGCTGTCCAGCTTTCTGGGCAAACCCGGCGATCCGTCCAAGGGCGGGCTGGGTTTTGACGATTATCAATACCGGCAGGCCCTGCACCGCCGGGCCGAGATCAATGCGCTGCTGGACACGCCCGGTTTCATCGCCCGGGCCCGTGATCTGTATGGCTACCCGAATTTCATCTGCGATACCGGCGGCTCCATCTGCGAGGTGGTGGAGCCGGAGAACCCGAAAGATGAGGTTCTGACGACCCTTGCCAGAAATACCCTGATGGTCTGGATCGAAGGCAGCGAGGATCACACGGCCGAGCTGATCCGCCGGTTTGATCAGGCGCCCAAGCCGATGTATTATCAGCCTGAATTCCTGATCATGCAGTGGACTTCTTACCTGAAGGAAAACAACGTCTTGCCTGATAATGTTGACCCGGATGACTTTGTGCGTTTCGCCTATGCCTCTGCGCTGGCCCATCGTGCCCCGCTGTACCGGGCCATGGCGCGAAACTGGGGTGTCACGGTGACAGCCGATGAGGTTGCGTCGATCCGCGACGGGCAGGATGCCACAGACCTGATCGGCATCGCCCTTGGCAGGCGCGCGGAAAGCGCTTAAGTCAGCCCTCTTCTGTCGCTCTCAACCCGGGACCCTGACCCAAATGCCCATCAAGCTGCCCTCCACCCTGCCCGCCTATTCCGTGCTGCGGCAGGAAGGTGTCATGGTGATGCCCGAACAGGTGGCAGGCAAACAGGATATCCGCCCGCTTCGGATCGGGTTGCTGAACCTGATGCCCAAGAAAATCCAGACAGAGACACAATTCGCCCGGCTGATCGGCGCCTCCCCATTGCAGATCGAACTGACCCTTATCCGCATGTCGGAACACATATCCAAAACCACCTCGGCCGCGCATATGGAAAGCTTCTATCGCAGCTTTCAGGAGGTTCGGGACCGGAAATTCGACGGGCTGATCATCACCGGGGCCCCGATTGAACATTTGCCTTTTGATCAGGTGACTTACTGGGAGGAGCTAAAGCAGGTCTTCGACTGGACGCAGACCCATGTTCATAACACGTTCGGCGTGTGCTGGGGCGGGATGGCGATGATCAATTATTTCCACGGGGTAAAGAAACATGCCCTGGCAGAGAAAGCCTTTGGCTGCTTCCGGCACAGCAATCTTGCCCCCGCCTCGCCCTATCTGCGCGGCTTTTCCGATGATTGCGTGATCCCGGTCAGCCGCTGGACCGAAATGCGCCAGACAGAGATCGCGGCGGCGGGCGGGTTGACCACGCTTCTGGGCAGTGACGAGGTTGGCCCCTGTCTGGTGGAAGATGCGGGCCACCGGGCGCTCTATATCTTCAACCATTTCGAATATGACAGCGACACGCTGAAACAGGAATATGATCGCGACATTGAAAACGGCACCGCCATCCATGTGCCCGCCGGCTATTACCCCGGCGATGATCCGGCGAACCCGCCGCAGAACCGCTGGCGCAGCCATGCCCATCTGCTTTATGGCAACTGGATCAGCGAAGTCTATCTGACCACGCCCTTTGATATGGATGAAATCGGCCGCTCCAGCACCGATCTGAGGGTGTGAATGACCGAAGGTGACAGCCGCATGATCGAGGTGGCGGGCCACGACATCCATCTGTGGGAGGCGGGCCAGGGCCCCACGGTTATCCTGCTTCATGGCGCAGGCGGCAATCTGCGGGATTTCACCTTTCATCTGGCCCCTGCCCTGGCCGCGCGCTATCGCGTCATCGCCTTTGACCGCCCCGGTCTGGGCCTGTCCCAGAGCCTTGGCCGGGGCCGTGAAAGCCCCGCCGAACAGGCGGAAATTCTGTCGCGTGCCGCCACGCGACTGGGGGTCACGCAGGCCGTGATCGTCGGCCATTCCTATGGTGGTGCGGTTGCCATGGCCTGGGCGCTGAACCATGCGGATCAGGCCGCCGCGATCGTGTCTCTGGCCGGGGCCACCCATCCCTGGGATGGGGGGCTTGGCGCCTATTACGCGATGACCGGGTCCCGGCTTGGCGGTCTGACAATCGTACCGCTTATTGCCAATCTGGTGCCCAGACGCATGGCCCAGAACACGATTGAATGCATCTTTGCCCCGGATCCGGTGCCAAAGGGCTATGGTGGTTTCATCCGCCCCGAACTGACCCTGCAAAGCCCGGTTCTGCGCGCCAATGGCCGCCAGGTGATGGAGCTTTTGCCCCATGTCGCCGCCATGTCCCTGCGCTATCCCGATCTTGATCTGCCGGTGGAGATTGTCCATGGCAGGGCCGATACCACCGTTCCGCTGACCACCCATTCCACCCCGCTTGCGGCCCGGGTAAAAGGCGCAAACCTTACCATTCTGGAGGATGCCGGCCATATGCCCCATCATGCCGACCCGGAGGCCACAATCGCCGCAATTGACCGCGCAGCCGACCGCGCCGGATTGCGCTAGGCCGGTGGGGGCTCCATATTGGGACAGGGACACAGAAAAAACAGAGGCCGATCATGAGCAAGCCCTTCGACGGCGCCATCACCCGGTTTTACAAGGAAGAGGCGCCAAAAGAAGTGCGTGACACCCTGAAAGCTGCCAGAAAAGACCATATTCTTGATCGCCATTACCCCTATGACAGGCGTATGGATAAAGAGGCCTATGAGGAGCAGTTGCAGGCCTTGCAGATCGAACTGGTGAAATGCCACGCCTGGGTGCGCGATACCGGCCAGCGCGTGGCGGTGATCTTCGAGGGCCGCGATGCCGCGGGCAAGGGCGGGTCGATCAAGCGGGTGCGGGAAAACCTGAACCCGAGGGTGGCCAGTGTTGTGGCCCTGTCAAAACCCACCGAGCGGGAAGCCAATCAATGGTATTTTCAACGCTACATCCATCACCTGCCCGCCGCTGGCGAAATCCGCCTGTTTGATCGCAGCTGGTACAATCGCGGCGTGGTGGAACATGTGTTCGGCTTTTGCACCCCGGATCAGCGCCATGCGTTTTTTCACCAACTGCCCGATTTTGAACAGATGCTGGTGGCCGATGGCATCCATCTGGTGAAGCTTTGGCTGAATGTGGGCCGGGCAGAGCAGTTGCGCCGGTTCCTTGACCGTGAAAAAGACCCGCTGAAACAATGGAAGCTAAGCTGGATCGACGTGGAGGGGCTGAAGAAATGGGATGCCTATTCTGATGCGATCGGGGAAACCTTGAGCCTGGGGCACACCTCCGATGCGCCCTGGAATGTGGTGCGTTCCGATGACAAACGCCGCGCCCGGCTGTCGGTGATCCGGCGGATTCTGTCGGGCCTGCCCTATACCGGGCGCAAGGACAGGGTCGTTGACAAACCCGACCCCGCAATCTGCGGCGGACCCGAGATGTGGGCCGATCGTGCCTATGCCTAAACGCGGCTATCATCATGGCAATCTGCGGCAGGCCCTGGTTGAGGCCGCCCTTGTGCTGATCGAGCATAAGGGCCCGTCCGGCTGGACCCTGTCGGAGGCGGCGAAAAACGCCGGTGTGACCCCGGCTGCCGTCTATCGCCATTTTGAAGGGCGCGAGGATCTGATCGCCGAAGCCGCGCGACAGGGTCATGAGATTTTTGCCGATCTGATGGAATTTGCCTTCAATGAAGGCAAACCCTCGGCCCTGGCCGCGTTCGAGGCCACGGGGCGGGCCTATCTGGCCTTTGCGCGCAAATATCCGGGCCATTACATGGCGATGTTCGAAAGCGGCTTATCGGCCAATGAAACGCCGGAACTGGCCGCGGCGGCCACCAAATCCCGCGGGGTTCTGGAACGCGCGGCGGAGGCTTTGTCAGAACATATCCCCCCCGGCAAACGCCCGCCGCCTTCCATGTTCAGCGCCCATATCTGGGCCTTGAGCCATGGTGTGGTTGAACTCTTCGCCCGGGGCCGCCCCGGCGGCAACGCACCCTTCCCGCCCGAGGATTTGCTGGAAAGCGGGATCGGGATTTACCTGCGTGGCCTGGGGTTGATCGCGCCCGATCAATAAGCGCCGCGCCTTTGGCATGGGTTCGGATGCCTCCGGCGGGGATATTTATCAAGCAGAGAAGCCGGACAAGGCTTATTCAGCGGCTTCGGCCAGGGGCGCGCCACCATTGCGGAAGGCGGCCATGAGATCGGCGCGCTGTTTTTCGGCCTTTTCGGCGTTTTTCTCTTTGACCGGGCCAAAGCCGCGAATTTGCAGCGGGAGTTCCGCCAGAGCCACAGCGATATCCATGGTCTGAGGCGTCACTGCGGGCAGAACGGCGGCCATATCCCTCTCATAGGTTTTGATCAGGCCGCGTTCCATCCGACGTTCAGCCGTATAGCCAAACGGGTTCAGCGGCGTGCCGCGCAGGGGTTTCATCCTTGCCAGCAATTTATAGGCCCGCCCGATCCACGCCCCGAATTCCCGTTTCCGGGGGCGGCCCGAGGCATCACGACCCGGCAGGAAGGGCGGGGCCAGATGATAGGTCAGGCTGAGATCGCCCTCAAACTCGGCCTGCAATCTGGCTTCTGTATCCAGATGCAAGCGCGCGACCTCATATTCATCCTTATAGGCCAGCAGCTTGTGATAGCCCTTGGTCACCGCCTCTTTCAGGCGCGGATCGGCAATGTCATCGACCAGTCTGCGATAGCGTTTCGCCAGACGCGCATTCTGGTATTCTGTCAGATGATCGGCGCGGAAGGCGATTTTCTCGTCCAGGGATTTGGGTTTGCTGATCACATTGGGCTGTTGCAACCCATCCGCCTCTTCCGGGTTCAGATGGGCCCACCGGCCAAGCTCAAACGCGCGTTTGTTGCGTTCCACGGCGGTGCCGTTCAGCTTGATCGCGGCCAGAATCGCATCATGGCTGAGCGGCACAAGACCCATCTGCCAGGCGGCGCCGAAGATCATCATGTTGGAATAGATCGAATCCCCCATCAGGATACGGGCCAGTTCCGTGGCATCAAACAGGCAAAGCCGGTTCTGAAGGCGGGCCTGAAGCGCGACCTCCAAGTCCTTGCCGGGAATACGGAATTCCGTGTTCAGGGTGAACGCACCGGTGGTGATTTCATGGCTGTTCACGGCGGCCCCCGTGCGCCCTGTGGTCATCAGCCCAAGCGTCGCGGCACCGGCCGAGACCACCAGATCGCCACCGATGACCGCATCGGCCTCACCGGTGGCAACGCGGATCGCCGAAATATCCTCGGGCCTCTCCGCCAGCCGCAGATGGATATGCACCGCGCCGCCCTTCTGGGCCAGACCCGCCATCTCGATCATGCCCGCGCCTTTGCCGTCGATCTGGGCGGCCTGTGCCATCACCGCGCCGATGGTGACAACGCCCGTGCCGCCGACGCCGGTGACCACGATATTATGGGTGCCGGAAATCTGCGGCAGATCCGGGGCGGGCAGATCCCCTGTCTCCACCTCGGCGCTGGCCTGTTTTCTGATCTTGGCCCCCTGCACCGTCACGAAACTGGGGCAGAATCCGTTGACGCAGCTGAAATCCTTGTTGCAGGTGGATTGGTCAATCGCCCGTTTGCGGCCCAGTTCGGTTTCCACCGGCACAATCGACATGCAATTCGACTGTATCCCGCAATCGCCGCAGCCTTCGCAGACATCCGTGTTGATGAACACGCGTCTGTCGATATCGGGGAAGGTGCCACGCTTGCGGCGGCGGCGTTTTTCGGCGGCACAGGTCTGCACATAAAGGATGGCAGAGACACCTTTGACCGTGGTCATCCTTTTCTGCACATGCATCAGTTCGTCCCGCGGATGCCGGTCCAGTCCCTTGGGAAAGGCCGAGAAATCAATGGCTTCCTTGGGGTCATAGACAAGGGCGATGGTTTTCACCCCCATCGCGACCAGCTCATGGGCAATCTGTTCGGGGCTCAGTTCCCCCTCATTGTCCTGCCCGCCGGTCATCGCCACGGCATCGTTATAGAGGATCTTGTAGGTGATGTTGGTGTTGGCGGCCAAAGCGGCGCGGATCGCCAGCAGACCGGAATGGTTATAGGTGCCCTCGCCCAGGTTCTGGAACACATGGTCGCGGGTCGAAAATGGCGCTTCGCCCACCCAGTTCACGCCCTCGCCGCCCATATGGGTATAGCCCTCGGTGGAGCGGTCCATCCAGAGCGCCATCACATGGCAGCCGATCCCGGCCCCGGCTCGGGAGCCATCGGGCACCTTGGTGGAGGTGTTATGCGGGCAGCCGGAACAGAACCAGGGCGTGCGCTGCGCCAGATCGGGGGCGTTATCGGCGCGGCGGGCCTCGACAATCCCGGCGATCCCCGCCTCGATCCGGTCGGTCCGGCGGCCTTCCTCGATCAGGATATCGCCAAGTTTCTGGGCGATATCCAGCGGGTCCAGCGCGTAATGGGAAGGGAACAGCCCCGGCCCGTCACTGCCTTTCTTGTAGCCATAGACCCGGCGCCCCCGGCGATCATCGAAAATCGCCTCCTTGACCTGCACCTCGATCAGCTTGCGCTTCTCTTCCACCACCACAATCAGGTCGAGCCCCTCGGCCCAGAGGCTCAGGCCCTTCATATCCATCGGCCAGGTCTGCCCCACCTTATAGGTGGTCACGCCAAGCCGTTCCGCCTCGGCCTTGTCGATGCCCAGCAATTCCAGCGCATGGATCAGGTCGAGCCAGTTCTTGCCAGCAGCCACAAAGCCGATCTTCGCGCCCGGCTTGCCATGCATGCGTTTATCCATGCCATTGGCGTGGGAAAACGCCTCGGCGGCGAAACGTTTATGTTCCAGCAGGCGTTCCTCCTGCGGGATCCAGTGGTCATTCAGACGAATGTTCAGCCCGCCCTCGGGCATGTCGAAGGCGGGGGTCACAAATGACACCCGGTGCGGGTTGCCATCGACGATGCTTGTCGCCTCAACCGTGTCTTTCATCACCTTCAACCCGGTCCAGACCCCGGCAAACCGGCTGAGAGCAAAGCCGTAATGGCCGTAATCCAGAATTTCCTGCACCCCGGCGGGGCTGAGCACCGGCATATGCACATCGACCAGCGCCCAATCGGATTGGTGGCACACGGTGGAGCTTTCGCCGGTGTGGTCATCCCCCATCGCCATCAGCACGCCGCCATGGGCGGAACTGCCCGCCATGTTCACATGGCGCATCACATCGCCGGACCGGTCCACCCCCGGGCCCTTGCCATACCAAAGGCCGAAGACACCGTCATATTTCCCCTCGCCGCGCAGTTCCGCCTGCTGGCTGCCCCAAAGGGCGGTTGCGGCCATATCTTCATTGGTGCCGGGCTGAAACAGGATATCGGATGCGGTCAGATGTTTCTGCGCACGGGCCATCTGCAGATCAACCGCACCCAGAGGCGACCCGCGATAGCCGGTCACATACCCGGCGGTGTTCAGCCCTGCGGCCTTGTCACGCGCTTTCTGGGCAATCATCAGCCTGACCAGGGCCTGTGTGCCATTCAGCAGCACCGGCGATTTGGTCATGTCATAACGATCTTCTAGAGAGACCTGTTGAACACCCATTTGGCCCTCCCGCCCAAAAATGATACCCTTACAAAAGTATAGGTCAAATACACTGACCTGAAAACTGTTTTCTTTGCCCCGGGCTTTGGTTGCGCTTGCATGACCCCCCGGAGCCTTTATGTCTCTGCAAGCGCTTTGGTTTGAAGATCGGGAGAGTAAAAGAATGGACTGGGATAAGCTGCGCATATTTCACGCAGTTGCCGATGCCGGCAGCCTGACCCATGCAGGTGACACCCTGCATCTGTCGCAATCGGCGGTCAGTCGTCAGATCCGTGCGCTTGAGGAAAACCTGAACACCACGCTGTTCCACCGCCATGCGCGCGGCCTGATCCTGACCGAACAGGGGGAATTGCTGTTTGACGCCACGCGGTCCATGTCGAAACGGCTTGATGCGGCCTCGGCCCGGATCCGCGACAGCGAGGAAGAGGTGTTTGGTGAGTTGCGGGTGACCACCACCATTGGCTTCGGCTCGCTTTGGCTGGCCCCGCGCCTGCCGCAGCTTTATGCCAAATACCCCCATCTCAGAATTGACCTGATGCTTGAGGAACGCCTGTTGGACCTGCCCATGCGCGAGGCCGATGTGGCGATCCGCATGAAGGAACCCTCGCAGGCCGATCTG
This sequence comes from Rhodophyticola sp. CCM32, assembly GCF_004751985.1. Classification (NCBI taxonomy): domain Bacteria; kingdom Pseudomonadati; phylum Pseudomonadota; class Alphaproteobacteria; order Rhodobacterales; family Roseobacteraceae; genus Rhodophyticola; species Rhodophyticola sp. CCM32. The sequence continues at coordinate 1,225,583 of NZ_CP038492.1, read as the reverse complement.
ATCCGTCGTCGGTTGATGACCATCAACATGCGCCTCTACGCCTCGCCACGCTATCTGGCGGCCAATGGCACGCCCGAGACATTGGCGGATCTGGGCACCCACCGTCTGATCAGCCAGAACACCCAAAGCGCCCAGGTCAGTTCCGGCGCGACACTTGTGCGCGAGCTGATGTCCCATGAAATCGGCGGCTTTCTGACCGTGAACAACTATTTCGGCGTGTTGCAGGGGGTTATCCATGATCTGGGCATCGGCGTTCTGCCAGATTACCTGACCGAGGATTTCCCCGATCTGATCCGGGTTCTGCCAGAGGTGGAAAGCAACGAAGTTCCTGTTTTTCTGGCGTATCCCGAAGAGCTGCGACAGTCGAAGCGGATCGAGGTGTTCCGCGACTTCGTCACCGAAGAGGTCATTGCCTATCGCCGCCGCAAACGGGATGCTGCCCAGGCTGAACATAGCTGACCTCTGTGTGCTATGCGCCACAGGCATGGCAGCATTGCGGCAGTGCAGAAGGAAACCCCTTGAACGATTCCAATCTGCCGCTTATTTGATCATTAGTGGATGATGATGAGCAATCATAATCATCCCTACCTCCCTGTTGGACTTTGGCCGAGACTCCGTCTCGGCCTTTTTTTGCCCGGAGGGGATGTCAATGACTGTTTATAATGTGCAGACAAATCCCGATCTTTCCGATTGGGCCGCGCTTGAGCTGTTGCTGCGGCAGGCCTATGCGCCGATGGAAGGGCGCATTGATCCGCCCTCCTTTCTCACCGGAATGACGCGCGACGATATTGCCCGCAAGGCCGCCGAAGAGGATCTGTTCCTGATCCGGGAGCAGACCCGCCCGGTGGCCTGCGGATTTGGACATCAGGATGGCACTTTCTACGAGATCGGAAAACTGGCCGTCGCCGCGACCCATCGCCGTCGCGGTCTGGCCCGCCACATGATGGACGCCGCCACCACCCGTGCGCGCACCCTGGGTCTTGCGGGTCTGCAACTCTATGCCCGCATCGAATTGGTTGAAAATCACGCCACCTACCGGGCGCTCGGCTTCCAGCAGGTGGCAGAGTTTTCCCATCCCGGTTTCACCCATCCCACGGCGCTGATCTTTCGTCGCGCCCTCTAGCAGAAATCGTTTCATCTGACTCAAAATTCGCTGCCTTTCGATCAGCAAGACGCTGATCTATTGCGTTTCGACTTTACATGGATACAGAGACAACGGCTTTCGCGTTTGAGCCGAAGGCGAAAGGCAGCGAAAGGCGTTTCAACAGTAAGTCGAAACGCTATAGAGCGCGAATTTTGATGAGCGGTGGTGCAGAATAAAACGATTTCGCTGTAAGGCTTCCCCCCATCGCTGTGACGGCTTATAGACCGCCCCAATTGGGGGACAGACCTGTATGACCGAACCAGATATCACACCCGACCTGATCGCCGCCCACGGGCTCAGCCCCGAGGAATATGCGCGCATTCTGGAGATCATCGGGCGGGAGCCATCTTTTACCGAGCTTGGTATCTTCTCGGCCATGTGGAACGAACATTGTTCCTATAAATCGTCGAAGAAATGGCTGCGCACCCTGCCCACGGACGGCCCGCAGGTGATCTGCGGCCCCGGTGAAAATGCCGGCGTGGTGGATATCGGCGATGGCCAGGCGGTGGTCTTCAAGATGGAAAGCCACAATCACCCCTCCTATATTGAACCCTATCAGGGCGCGGCCACCGGGGTGGGCGGCATCCTGCGCGATGTGTTCACCATGGGCGCACGCCCCATCGCTGCGATGAATGCGCTAAGCTTCGGCAGCCCGGACCACCCGAAAACCCGGCAACTGGTTCACGGGGTGGTCGAAGGGGTTGGCGGCTATGGCAACTGTTTCGGCGTGCCGACCGTTGGTGGCGAGGTCCGGTTTCATCGGGCCTATGACGGCAATTGCCTGGTCAATGCCTTTGCCGCCGGTCTGGCCGATGCCGACAGGATTTTCTATTCGGCGGCCTCGGGGGTTGGCATGCCTGTGGTCTATCTGGGTGCGAAAACCGGCCGTGACGGGGTCGGCGGCGCGACCATGGCCAGCGCCGAATTTGACGAGACGATCGAAGAAAAGCGCCCCACGGTTCAGGTCGGCGACCCGTTCACCGAAAAACGCCTGCTGGAGGCGACGCTGGAACTGATGCAGACCGGGGCGGTGATCTCGATCCAGGATATGGGTGCGGCCGGGCTGACCTGCTCGGCGGTGGAAATGGGCGACAAGGGCCATCTGGGCGTGAAGCTGACCCTCGACACCGTACCGGTGCGCGAGGAAAACATGACCGCCTATGAGATGATGTTGTCGGAAAGCCAGGAACGCATGCTGATGGTTCTGAACCCGGAACTTGAGGCCGAGGCCAAGGCGGTTTTCGAAAAATGGGATCTGGATTTCGCCATTGTCGGGGAAACCATCGCCGAAGACCGGTTTCTGATTCTCCATGGCAATGAGGTGAAGGCCGATCTGCCGCTGTCGAAACTCGCCTCCACCGCGCCGGAATATGACCGGCCCTGGGTTGAAACCCCTGCCGCGGAAGACATGGCCCCGGTGCCCGAGATTGACTCGGTTGACGGGTTGCGCGCGCTGATCTCATCGCCCAACTACGCCAGTAAACACTGGGTCTATGAACAATATGATTCCATGGTGATGGCCGATACGATCCGCAATCCGGGGCTGGGGGCGGGCGTGGTGCGGGTGCACGGAACCGACAAGGCGCTGGCCTTCACCAGCGATGTGACCCCCCGCTATGTCAAAGCCAACCCGGTCGAGGGCGGCAAACAGGCGGTGGCCGAGGCCTATCGCAACCTCACGGCCATCGGCGCGACCCCTTTGGCCAGCACCGATAACCTGAATTTCGGCAATCCCGAAAAGCCCGAGATCATGGGCCAGCTAGTCGGCGCGATCAAAGGCATCGGCGCCGCCTGTACCGCACTTGGCATGCCGATCGTGTCAGGCAATGTCTCGCTTTACAACGAAACCGATGGTCAGGGCATTCTGCCGACACCGACCATCGGCGCGGTGGGCCTGCTGGATCATACGGATAACCTGATCGACGGCACCGCCCGCGAGGGGCATCTGGCCCTGTTGCTGGGGGAGACTGAGGGCCATCTGGGCCAGTCCGCGCTTTTGGCCGAGGTGTTCAACCGCGAAGACGGCGATGCCCCCCATGTGGATCTTGAGGCCGAGGCGCGCAATGGCGATTTCATCCGCGCCAACCGGGACTGGATCAATACCTGCGCCGATCTGTCCGATGGCGGGCTGGCCCTGGCCGCGTTCGAGATGGCCGAGGCTGCGGGCATCGGCGTGACCATTGACGCGGGCGACACCGCCACATTGTTCGGCGAGGATCAGGGCCGCTATCTGATCGCCTGCTCTTTCGACGCGGCCGAGGCGCTGATGGTGGCCGCGGGGCAAGCCGGTGTGGTGTTGACCACAATCGGCCGGTTCGGCGGTGATACGGTGCGCCTCGGCGGGGCGGAGGCCCCGCTGGCCGAGCTTGCGGCCCTGTATCGCGGCGCCTTTGCCGGGGTCTTTGCGTGACCCTATGGCACGGTTGGGGGGCCTCCGCACGCCCCGATATCCCTGCTTTTCGCCGCATCATCTTGCACGGCCCCGCCCCTCTCTCTACATTCGAAATGAAACAGTCAGGGATCGCCCGATGGCCATTACCGCCCATGATATAGAAACGATGATCCGCGAAACCTTTCCCGATGCCATGATCCGGGTGCAGGGCGATGACGGCGCCCATTTCGCCGCCGAGGTGATTGATGAGAGTTTTCGGGGCCAGAACCGGGTGCAGCAGCAACGCGCGGTTTATGCAGCCCTGAAAGGCAAGATGGACGGGGCGCAGGGCGAATTGCACGCGCTGGCGCTGACCACCAAGGCCCCGGGATAGATGGAAAATACTCCACCAGAGTATACCGGCACCTCGGAATACGCCTTCGGTGCGGCCGAGCTTGCGCCGTATATCTGGGGCGGTTTTGCGGTGCTGACGCTGCTCGGCGCCATCGGAATTGTTCTCTCCTTCCGCCGTCGCCACTTGGCGGTTCGTCGGCCGCGCGGCACGGCCCCGGACGATGGTGACACGATCTTGCATACCTCGATGGGGTCGTCGCAAAGCTGGGGGGCTGGTCATGCGTCCCGAATCTGGCGCGTGACCAAGGACCCTCAGCAATACGCCAAGGCCTTTGTGCCGGGAAGAAAACGATAAGGATACCAATGCGATGAGCGCTGAAAACACGATCAAAGACACGGTCACCTCGAACGATGTGGTTCTGTTCATGAAAGGCACCAAGATGATGCCGCAATGCGGGTTCTCCTCCCGTGTGGCGGGGGTGCTGAACTTCATGGGGGTTGAGTTTTCCGATGTGAATGTGCTGGCCGATGAGGAAATCCGCCAGGGCATCAAGGAATATTCCGACTGGCCCACCATCCCGCAGCTTTACGTGAAGGGTGAGTTTGTGGGCGGCTGCGATATCATCACCGAGATGACCCTGTCGGGGGAACTGGACCAGCTTTTTGAAACCAATGGCGTGTCTTTCGACAAAGACGCCGCTGATAAAATCCGCGAAACCAACGCCTGAGGGGTGTCGCCGCGCGGGCGCGCGCCGACTTGGCGAGGGGCCAGCCCCTCCCGCTCCCTGGGATATTTATCAAGCAGAGAAGGGCTGAACCCAGGCTGGATCAGCCCTTTTTGGTGGCCCCGCTGCGCACATGTTTGGACAGGCGCGAGGGGGTGGATTTCTTGCGATCCTTATAGGGGTTCGCGTCTGCCTGGCTGCGCATATAAAGCCGAACCGGTGTGCCCGGCATATCAAAGCTGTCCCGCAACCCGTTGATCAGATAGCGTGAATAGCTTTCCGGCAGTTTTTCCGGCAGGGAACACATCACCACGAAACCCGGCGGCCGTGTCTTGGCCTGGGTCATATAGCGCAATCTGATCCGGCGGCCTCCCGGCGCGGGGGGCGGATGGGCCTCCAGCATGCCGGTCAGCCAGCGGTTCAGCCGCGCGGTGGAGACACGGCGGTTCCAGACCTCATGGGCTTTCAGGATTGCCGCCTGCAACCGGTCGAGCCCCCGCCCGGTTTTGGCAGACACCGTGATCAGGGGCGCGCCGCGAAGTTGCGGCAGCAAGCGTTCAAACGCCTCTTTCAGGTCGCGCAGCTTTTCCTGTTTATGGTCTTCCAGATCCCATTTATTGACGGCCACAACCACCGCCCGGCCTTCCCGTTCGGCCAGATCGGCAATCCGCAGATCCTGCTGCTCAAACGGGATCGCCGCGTCCAGCAGGACCACCACCACCTCGGCGAATTTCACCGCCCGCAACCCGTCGGAGACCGAGAGTTTCTCAAGCTTCTCCTGCACCCGGGCCTTTTTGCGCATGCCCGCGGTGTCGAAAATCCGCATCGGGGTGTCGCCCCAGGTGAAAGGCACCGAAATACTGTCGCGGGTGATCCCGGCCTCGGGCCCGGTCAACAGACGGTCTTCGCCGATGATCTGGTTGATCAAAGTGGATTTTCCTGCATTCGGGCGGCCCACGATGGCAATCTGCAAGGGTTTTGAAGGGGTTATGACGCGGCCCTTTTCCTCATCCTCCAGATCAATATCGGTTTCCGCGTCTTCGGCCAGGGTTTCCGCCGCCTCAACCATAGGCGCCAGCATCACCGCCAGTTCCGCCATCCCCTCGCCATGTTCCGCGGACAGCGCCAGAGGCTCGCCCAGGCCCAGACCATAGGCTTCCAGAACACCTGCCTCGCCCTGGCGTCCCTCGGCCTTGTTCACGCCAAGCATGACATGGGTGCCGCGTTTGCGCAGCAGATCGGCAAACATCTCATCCACCGGGGTGATCCCGGCCCGCGCGTCGATCAGAAACAGACAGGCATCGGCCATATCCACCGCCCGTTCCGTCAGCCGCCGCATCCGGCCCTGCAAACTGTCATCGGTCGCTTCTTCCAGCCCTGCGGTGTCGATCACGGTAAAACGCAGATCGCCCAGACGCGCCGCGCCTTCGCGCAGGTCCCGGGTGACCCCCGGCTGGTTGTCGACCAGCGCCAGACGTTTGCCGACCAGCCGGTTGAACAGGGTGGATTTGCCCACATTGGGCCGTCCGACAATGGCAAGGGTGAAGCTCATGAAACCCGTTTCCCGCTAGAAGAGGCGCGTCCTACCGCACCCGGCGCCCATTGAAAAGCGCCTGCGCTTCTTCTTGTCAAAAATACGCCCGCCGGAGGCGTCCCATCCTTTCAGCTATAGCTTCGGCCTGAAATCTTGAATCACCCCTTACCCATGTTCCCGCCCGGCGGCACCGCCGGGCAGCGCCCGACCCGACCCCACGGGGCGCGGGCGCTTCTCGCCCTCCCTTCGGCTCAGACGCTGCCCTCCGCGATATACATATGCGTTGCAGATTATATGGACGATGCTATAGGCGGCAGTTTGCGCAGGGCCCCTCCAGCGCGTTCAGAAACTGCGACCTGTCGGCTTTCGAAAACGGCGCGGGCCCGCCGATCCCCTGCCCTTCGATCCCGGCGCGCAGATCGGCCATGATTGCCCGTGTGGCCACCTGGGTGCCGATGCTGTTGACGGTGAAAGCCGCGCCTTTGGGGCTGAGCACCGGGGCGCCTGCCGCGATGCACCGCTCCGCCAGCAGGATATCGGCCGTGATCACCAGAGTGCCCGGCCCCGCCGCTTCGGCAATCGCGTCATCGGCGGCGTCGAAACCGTCTGACACCATCTGCATCGAGATCAGCGGATGGTCGGGATGGCGCAGATACTGGTTGGCCACCAGGCGCACGGGCTGTTTATGGCGATAGGCGGTGCGGTAGATCTCATCCTTCACCGGGCAGGCATCCGCATCGACCAGTATCATCGGGGAAAGAACCCGTCATCGAACGGCACGGACAGATGGTCGCCGGACATGTCCGACACGTTCAGCATGCCGTCGCCGATCGTCACCTCGCGCAACTCGGCCCAGCCCGGCGGACGCGGCAGGGACACCATGGCGTGGCGGATCACATGGGTGGGGCCAAGCGTCAGCGCGGTCGGCACGCCCATGGCGGTCAGCCGGTTCTCGGCCAGCGATGCCTTCAGGCCGGTGGCCCCCACCGCGATCCCGTCCTCAATGCCCAGAACGCCGGTGTGGCGGCTGTTCCAGGGGCTGAAATCCCGCCCGCCATTGGAAATCCACAACATCGTCACCGGCAGGATGCGCGGGTCTTTCAGAACCAGCAGCATATCGTCTTCGGCCTCGCGCATCAGCGCGGTCCAGCCCAGATGACGGCCCCGTTCCTCGGCCAGGATCACGAAATCCTCAACCGCGTGACCGGCGGGATAGCTGTGCAGATCCCAGTCCGAGCCATCCTCGCAGGGCAGATGCAGGTCGGGCTGCATCTGGTTCAGCGCCCAGAGATTGTTGCCGTCATATTGCGGCAGCGGATCGGTCAGGGCCATGCGCTTGGGCGAAAAGCTGAGCCGCCCGCCCGCCTCCATACGGCTCATCGGGTGGTGGGCCAGCGTGATCTGCCCCGTGCCCCCGGTCAGGTGATGGGTCTGGTAGAGAACCGGGCCGGTCAGGCGCAGCTCTTTTTCGATCACCGCGCCACGCACCGGGGCTTTCAGGCGAAACCGGGCATGGGAGGGGTCCTGCACAAGCGGCTCCCACGCACTGTTGGCGGGATAGCCATGGGGGGGATCGCCCTGAACATCATCCACCCCGAAAGGCGCGCAGAGGAAATCCCCGGCAAGGCGTTTGTTGACCTGGGGGATATCGGCGCTGTTCTGCACGGCGGGTTCGTCGCGCCACGGGGCTGCATGCAGCGGGCGGCGCCCCATAACCTCCCATCCGGGAATATTCCCCACGGACGGGTCAAAATGAAGGATCGCATCGCCATGTTTCAGAGTGATCATTCAGCGCTCCGCTGCAAGAGTGTAAATGGCACGGGCAAGGGCGCTCGCCTCGCTGCCCATGCCAAGAAATGTGACGCCAAGGCCGGTGTAATGGGCCCGCGCTTCGGCAGAGAAACTGATGATCCCGGCCGTTTTGCCATGGCTGAGGATGGTGCCGATGGCCCCGTCGACGGCTTTCATCACCGACGGGTTCTCCAGATCATCGCGGTATCCCATATCGGCGGCCAGATCGGCCGGGCCGATGAACACGCCATCGACCCCCTCAACCGTGCAGATCGCATCAAGATTGTCCAGCGCCGCGCGGCTTTCGGCCTGCACCAGCACGCAGATTTCATCATTGGCATTGCTCTGGTAATCCGCAAATGCCCCGAAACCGCCCGCCCGCGCGACGCCTGCGCCCATGCCCCGCACCCCTTCGGGCGGATAACGGCAGGCGCGCACCGCATCGCGGGCCTGACCGGCAGTGTCCACCATCGGCACCAGCACGGTCTGCACGCCCAGATCCAGCACCTGTTTCAACACCCAGTCGCAATTGACCGGCACACGCAGCACAGAGGCCGTGCCGCTGCCCGCCAGCGCAATCAGCTGACTGCGGATCGTGGCCGGGTCAAACGGCGCGTGTTCCGCATCGATCAGGCACCAGTCAAACCCGGCCTGCCCCGCCATTTCCGCAGCGATGTCAGAGCCGAGGTTCAACCACAGCCCGCGCTGCATCCGCCCCGCCTTCAACGCGGCTTTCAGGGTGTTTTCCGGTGCCGGCATCTGTCCTCCCCCGACCCTGCCTTATAATGCGCCGCCGGTGACAGCCCGATACCAGGCGCGGATCGCCGCGCGCTCGGTCTCTTCCATATAGCTCAGATTGCCGGGCGGCATCGCGCGGGTCACGCCCGCCTGAAGGTAGATCGCGCGGGCCTGGGACGCAATCGCTGCGTCCGTATCCAGATATACGCCGCGCGGGGCGGTGGCGAGACCCTGCCAGAACACCTCCTGCGCGTGGCACATGGAACAGCGGCCATGGATGATATTGGCTACATCGGGGAAATCCGCATGGGCGGCGAACCGTTCCGCATGGGGTGACAATCGCGCCTCTTCCAGCGGGGCGCCATCGGTCAGGGGCAGAACCGACAACCAGATGATCACCGCGAAAATCGCCGCAGTTGCGCCCCAGGTCCACCACAGCATCCGCCGCTGGCCATGCATGGTGTTGAAGAAATGCCGGATGGTCACCCCCATCAGAAACACCAGGCTGGCAATGATCCAGTTATAATCCGAGGCAAAGGCCAGCGGGTAATGGTTTGACAGCATCAGAAAGATGACCGGCAGCGTCAGATAATTGTTATGGGTCGACCGCTGCTTGGCGATATAGCCGTATTTCGCATCCGGTGTGCGGCCCGCTTTCAGGTCTGCCACCACGATTTTCTGGTTCGGGATGATAATCACCGCCACATTCGCGGTCATGATCGTGGCGGTGAACGCCCCCAGATGCAAAAGCGCGGCGCGGCCCGAAAACACCTGTGTATAGCCCCAGGCCATCACCACCAGCAGCCCGAAAAGCAGCAGCATCAGCGCCGTCGGGTTGTTGCCCAATGGCGATTTGCACAGCATGTCATAAAGCATCCAGCCGATGATCAGCGAGCCGACCGAAATCAGAACAGCCTCCGAGGTCGCAAGGTCCATCACGTTGTAATCAATCAGATAAAGCTCGGACCCCATCCAGTAGACCAGCGCCAGAAGCGCCACGCCCGACAGCCAGGTGGCATAGCTTTCCCATTTGAACCAGGTCAGATGTTCGGGCATCTCGGCCGGGGCGACCATATATTTCTGGATATGGTAGAACCCGCCGCCATGCACCTGCCATTCATCGCCATCGGCACCGCTGGCCGGGCGCGGGTCACGGCGCAGGCCAAGGTCCAGCGCGATGAAGTAGAAGCTGGATCCGATCCAGGCAATCGCCGTGATCACATGCAGCCAGCGCACGGCAAATTCTGCCCAGTGGAGAAGAATTGCCTGATCCATTCAGCTGCCTCTGTAGGTTGAATAACCGTAAGGCGAAATCAGCAATGGCACATGGTAATGTGTCTCTTCGGCCATGCCGAAACGGATCGGAACCTGATCAAGGAACAGGGGCTCGGCCCCCGCCTGCCCGCTTGCCCGCAGATAATCGCCCGCATGGAAGATCAATTCATATGTCCCGGGCCGGAATTTGCCCGCAGGCAGGATTGGCGCATCGGTGCGGCCATCGACATTGGTCACCGCCTCGGCGATCTTGCGATGGCTGTTGCCGGACACATGGTAAAGCCAGATCACCACCCCTTCGGCCGGGCAGCCCCGGGCCGTATCCAGCACATGGGTGGTCAGAAATCCCTCGGCCATCACTGTTCCCTTGATCGTTTCCCGCACATTTCGGACGTTTTGGGCCCGATGTGCAAGCCACGAACCGCCCCTGCCCTTGCCCTTTGCCCGATTTGCAGCGTAATTCGAAGGCATCTGCATCATTTGAGGCCCCAATGCCAAGCGATCCCCCCCGTTATCCGCGCGACATGCATGGCTATGGCGCCGACACGCCGGACCCGCACTGGCCGGGCGGGGCAAAACTCGCCATTCAGATCGTGCTGAATTACGAAGAGGGTGGTGAAAACAACGTGTTGCATGGCGATCCGGCCTCCGAGGCCTTCCTGTCCGAGATCGTCGGCGCCGCCGCCTGGCCCGGGCAGCGCCACTGGAACATGGACTCGATCTATGAATACGGCGCCCGGGCCGGGTTCTGGCGGCTGCACCGGCTGTTCACCGGTCTGGATATCCCGCTGACGGTCTACGGGGTGGCCACAGCACTGGCCCGGTCCCCGGCGCAGGTCTCCGCGATGCAGGAGGCCGGGTGGGAAATAGCCTCCCACGGGTTGAAATGGATAGAATACAAAGATGTCTCGCCGAAAGATGAAGCCGCCCATATGGCCGAGGCGATCCGCCTGCACCGGGAGGTGACCGGGGAGCGCCCGCGCGGCTGGTATACCGGGCGCTGTTCGGAACACACGCTGCGGCTGGCCACTGAGGAGGGTGGATTTGCCTATGTGGCCGACAGCTATGCGGATGATCTGCCCTATTGGCAGCAATTCGGCGACCGGTCGCAACTGGTGGTGCCCTATACGCTTGATGCCAATGACATGCGCTTTGCCACGCCCCAGGGGTTCAATGCAGGCGACCAGTTTGAAGCCTATCTGCGCGACACATTCGATGCGCTTTATGCGGAAGGTCAGGCCGGGGCGCCGAAAATGATGTCCGTGGGTCTGCATTGCCGGCTGGTGGGTCGGCCCGGGCGGATCATGGCGCTGAAACGGTTTCTGGAATATGCCAAAGCGCATTCGGATGTGTGGTTCGCCCGGCGCATCGACATCGCCGAACATTGGCAAAAGACCCATCCGGACCCCCGTCAGAAGACCTTACCTTCAGGAATGGATAAGGACGCTTTTACAAAATTTTATGGCGCTATCTTCGAGTATTCTCCATGGGTGGCGGAACAGGCCCACGCGTTGGAGCTTGGCCTGGCCCATGACACCGCCACCGGGCTGGCCAATGCCATGGCCCGCGCATTTCGCGGCGGCTCTGACGCGGCGCGGCTGGCGGTGCTGAAAGCGCATCCTGATCTGGCAGGCAAACTGGCCGCCGCCAAACGCCTGACCGAAGACAGCAGCGCCGAACAGGCCAGCGCCGGGCTGGACGCGCTGAGCGATCAGGAACATGCCCAATTCACCCGGCTGAACACCGCGTATATGGAAAAACACGGGTTTCCCTTTATCATTGCCGTCCGTGACCACGACAAATCCGGTATTCTGGCCGCGTTCGAACAGCGTCTGCACCAGGACAGTGAGACCGAATTTGCCGAAGCCTGCCGTCAGGTGGAACGCATCGCCCTGCACCGGCTGAGGAGTATCTTGCCTTGAGCGCCAGTTATGCCACCCCGCCCGGCGGCTTGCCGCCGCAGACGCAGCTGACCACAAGCCGCGCGCAGGTTCAGAACAGTTTCGCGGTGATCCCGCGCGGGGTCATGCGCGATATCGTGACCTCTTCCCTGCCCGGATGGACCGGGGCGCGGGCCTGGGTTCTGGCCCGCCCGCTGACCGGTTTTGCCGAAACCTTCGCGCAACTGATTGTCGAGCTTGCCCCGGATGGCGGCAGCGACGCGCCGGAACCGGAGGCCATGGGCCAGGGCGTGATCTTCGTGACCTCGGGTGATATCCGGCTGAATATCGCCGGGCAGGACCATGCGCTGACCCCCGGTGGCTATGCCTATCTGCCGCCGGGCTGCGACTGGAAAATCCGCAACTCGGGCACGGGCGCGGCCACATTCCACTGGATTCGCAAGGCCTATGACCCCGCGCCCGGGCTGGATGCGCCAGCGGCCTTTGTCACCCATGAGGCCGATATTCCGATCACCTATATGCCGGATACGGACCGCGCCTGGGGCACGCAGCGTTTTGTCGGGGCGGATGATCTGCGCCATGACATGCAGGTGAATATCGTGACGTTTGCGCCGGGCGGCTGCATCCCTTTCCCCGAGACCCATGTGATGGAACACGGGCTCTATGTGCTTGAAGGCAAAGCGGTTTATCTGCTGAACCAAAGCTGGGTCGAGGTCGAGGCGGGGGATTTCATCTGGCTCCGCGCATTTTGCCCGCAGGCCTGTTATGCGGGCGGGCCGGGGCAGTTCCGCTATCTGCTCTACAAGGATGTGAACCGGCATCCAAAGCTGACGCCTGGATGAGCCGCCTGCCACAAATCGCGGCAATGCCCCTGACCGCCAGCGGTTTCGCACCGTTCGGCGATGTGCTGGAATCTGCGGGCCCGCCCGATATGCTGATCAATCAGGGGCTGTGCGGCCGCTATCATGACCGGGCCAGCCTGTCTTTCACCGAAGGCCGCGCCGGGATCAGCCTGTTCCGGGCCGAACCGCAGACCCTGCCCTACCGGCTTGAGCTGCTGGAACGTCATCCGCTTGGATCACAAGCCTTCCTGCCGATGAGCGAACATCCCTTCCTTGTCACCGTCGCGCCCGATGCAGATGGCGCTCCCGGCCTGCCGTGTGCGTTTCTGACAGCACCCGGTCAGGGCATCAATCTTGCCCCGAACACCTGGCACGGGGTGCTGACCCCGCTGCACGCCCCGGGCCTCTTCGCCGTGATCGACCGGATCGGACCCGGCGACAACCTGCAGGAACATATCCTGACCCCCCCGGTCCTGATTGTTGCGCCGACACGATTGGTCTCCTCACCAATCAAACCTTAAGGCCCGGGAAAAGATGCCCTCGTGTCAGTTGAAAGCGGGACAATAGAGCAGAAATCGTTTAATCTGAATCAAAATTCGCTGCCTCCGGGTCAGCAAGCTACTGATCCAATGCGTTTCGACTTTACATAGATACAGAGACAACGGCTTTCGCGTTTGAGCCGAAGGCGAAAGGCAGCGAAAGGCGTTTCAATAGTAAGTCGAAACGCTATAGAACGCGAATTTCGATGAGCGATGGTGCAGATTAAAACGATTTCGCTCTAGAAGCCATACGGGTTGGTGTTGCCCCTCATTCGCTGCGCGCGACATCGCCCAATCGCTTGGCACCCGCCCGCTGGAATGGTTGCATTGAAAATGCGCCGGTCGATGGTCACTGGTGCCTGATCTTTAGGCCGTCTTTCGTAAGGAAACGGCAATGATCCGCGAACCGGCGTCAGGGGTGGGCATATGAGCGTCGGTGCTTAGCACTGCGTCGCCTTCATCGACTTTGTATCGGTCAACGACAAAGCACCCACGCAAGGCAAACCATAAAAACGTGGTGTTAGAATTCGGAACATGCCGGTCAGGCTTTGTGCATTCCGCAACACGCACATCCGTCGTGTCAGGATCCCATATCACGTTCAGCGCTTTTACAGGTCCGTCCATCAATTTTGCGGCGACCGGCGTGGCACCACGGAAACAGCGACCCGCGCCAAACGGCAATTCCATCTGGTCCGTGTCGCCCCGCAGCCAAATCCCTTTGCCCTGTACAATTGTTTGGTGCCGCATCGTGTCGGGAAAAATTGAATAAGGTCCGTCCCGGGTAATCGACGCCAGACTTATCCGCCAATTCGGCGCTTGCCGGGCCAGAACCTGCGTCATGCCGCCACCGTTTTTCCATGGCGTGGCGGGAATATCTTTGCAACGAAGAATATCCATGCTTGGGCTCGGATCACTTTTCTGCCGCACAGGGCCGTGTTACGATTTGAACGGCCCACCACCGGGCGTGAGTTGACACGCCACGGCTCTACCGCGCTGACACAGACCCGTCAGTGGCCGCCCCGATCGCTTAGGCGTCTTTGGCCTTCGCAAGATGTTTGGCGATATATTGAGTAAAATCCCAGATCGTCCCTTCAAAATCATCTGGCGCCAATGGTCCGGGGGTATAATATTTACTTTTCATAGCCCGTGCCAGAGTTACCAGCTTTTCACGATCCTCTTCATTCGCCTCACTGATCAGGTCGACATATTCTTTTGTGCCTTCATTCTCGGGGTCCGGGTTAAAGCCGGCAACACCCCAGCGAATTGCAACTTTATCCGCACTTACAGGGCGCAAGCAGATGAAAATTGTATAATGGGTCGCGATCCCAAAGAGTAAATTGGGATAGGCGCAGCCCAGCACCGAGTTACGGCGTTCTACGTCGGTCAGATCTTCATGAAATGGGCCGCGATCTGGCCAATCTTCGTCATAGAACGAGTGATATCCGGTGTAGCCTTCACCAAGTTCTTCGATTTTGCGGCATAATTTGGTTGGCGTGATGGGATGCAGTGTTTTGAAATGGGTGGCCGACAGGTGATAGCCTTCTAGAAAGTTCTCCATCAGGCTTTTCCAGTTGGTATCCCATACGGCTTCTTCCATGTGAACCAGATGGCGCAGCTCGTGGTGGTAGTTGGTGATCAGCTTGGACATTCCCGCCATGCGCGGGGCAAGCGGCGTCGCATTCCCATCCAGATTGACGAAAATGAAGTTCTCCCAGATTTCCGTCCTGAATTGCTTTAGCCCACATTTCGCCTGATCAAATGTGCGGACCTTTTTCATCAAAGGGGCGGCTTTCAATGCGCCGTCCTGCCCGTAGGTCCAGGCGTGGTATCCGCAAACGAAACGCTTTTGGTTGCCCTTGGGTTCAACGACAACCTGGTTTCCGCGATGGCGACAGACATTGGAAAGCACGCGAATCTCGCCATCTTCATCGCGCGTCACCAATAACAGTTCGCCGATCAGGTCCGTTGTATAAAAGTCCCCGGGATTGGGCAGTTCGCCGATATGGCCCAGACAAAACCATTCTTTTCGAAACAGGTTTTCCTTTTCGAATTCAAGAAACTCTTCGGACCCGTAATAGTCACCCGGCATCGCGCGCGCGTCTTTTTGATCAAGTGCCTGCAGCTGAGCCAGATCATCGCGAATTTTGTCAACTGCGGCTGTGGTCGTTTTGTCCATGACGTGTCTCCTGTGGCGGCCACCTGAATGAATGGGGTTGCTTTAGAACTCGACGACAGCCCTGATTGATTTGCCCTGGTGCATCAGGTCAAAGCCGTGGTTGATTTCGTCCAGGCTGAGTTTGTGGGTGATCATCGGGTCGATCTCGATCTTGCCATCCATGTACCAGTCGACGATCTTGGGCACATCCGTGCGCCCCGATGCGCCGCCAAAGGCCGTACCGCGCCATGACCGGCCGGTGACCAATTGGAAGGGGCGGGTCGAAATCTCGGCCCCCGCAGGCGCCACGCCGATGATGATGCTTTCGCCCCAGCCTTTATGCGCCGCCTCAAGCGCCGTGCGCATCACGCCCACATTGCCCGTCGCGTCAAACGTATAATCCGCACCACCGCCCGTCAGCTCGACCAGATGCGCCACCAGATCGCCGTCAACATCGGATGGGTTCACAAAGTCGGTCATACCGAACCGCCTGGCCATCTCGACCTTGCCGTCATTCAGATCGACACCGACAATCTGATCCGCACCCGCAAGCCGCAACCCCTGGATCACGTTCAGGCCAATGCCGCCGAGGCCAAAGACAATGCCCGTCGATCCGATCTCGACCTTGGCCGTGTTGATCACAGCCCCGATGCCGGTGGTGACGCCGCAGCCGATATAGCAGATCTTGTCAAACGGGGCGTCCTTGCGAACTTTTGCCAGTGCAATTTCCGGGACAACCGTGTGGTTCGCGAATGTCGAACAGCCCATGTAATGGTGGATCGGCGTGCCATCGAGCATCGAAAACCGGGTCGAACCATCGGGCAGCAGGCCCTGACCTTGCGTGCTGCGGATCGACTGGCACAGGTTGGTTTTCGGGTTCAGGCAATACGCGCATTCGCGGCATTCAGGTGTGTAAAGCGGGATCACGTGGTCGCCCACCTCAAGGCTGGTCACGCCCTCTCCGATTTCGATCACAACGCCTGCGCCCTCATGACCAAGGATCGCCGGGAAGATACCCTCAGGATCGTCGCCAGAGCGGGTGAATTCATCCGTGTGGCATAAACCGGTCGCCTTGATCTCGACCAAGACCTCACCCGCGCGGGGGCCTTCCAGATTGACCTCCATAACCTCAAGCGGTTTTCCTGCTTCGAGTGCGACAGCTGCGCGTGTTTTCATATCGTGACTTTCTCGCATATTTTATGAGCAGACATAAAGGGTCAGTGTGCAAGCTTTACATTATAAGATGTGGCGGCGTCAAGAAAACTGACAAGGGAGGCCAAATAAGTGTTCCGATGCAGCATCCGTAGGCGAAACGAGTGTGTCTCTTGCAGTAAGACCACCAATTTGCCCTGCCCGCCGATGGCTTGACGCAGCCTGCCTGCACCGGTTAGCCTATCCATAAAGTTTTATGTCCATACTTATTGGAGTTTTGGAAAATGGCTGAAATTGTCGTCATCGGCGCGGGACAGGCAGGAAGCTCGGCAGTGTTCAAGTTGCGGGCATTGGGCCACACGGGCCGCATAACGTTGATCGGCGATGAAGCGTTTCCACCTTATCAACGGCCCCCGTTGTCAAAGGCCTATCTGCTGGGCGATATGACACGCGAACGTTTGTTTCTTATGCCCGAGCCGAGCTATCAGGAACATGATATTCGGTTGAAATTGGGTGCCCCGGTCACAGCGATCAACCCGGACACAAAGGTCGTTTCCGTAGGTGATGAAACGATCAAATATGATGAACTGCTTCTTGCCACTGGCTCCAGCCCCATTCAGCTGCCCGCAGCCATTGGCGGCGAGCTGGGGGGCGTCTATTCGATCAGAACGCTTGCGGATATTGACGCCATGGCGTCCGAGTTTTCGGAGGGTCGGAACGTCCTGATCGTTGGCGGCGGATATATCGGGCTAGAAGCCGCAGCTGTCGCCTCTTCCAAGGGGCTGAAAGTCACGGTTGTTGAGATGGCTGACCGTATTCTGCAACGCGTTGCCGCCCCTGAAACATCAGACTATTTTCGCACCCTTCATCAGAACCATGGCGTCGATATTCGCGAAGGTATTGGCCTGTCCCGGCTTTCGGGCACAGAGCGGGTTACACATGCCGAACTTTCTGATGGCCAGGTTTTGGATGTGGATTTCGTACTTGTCGGTATTGGCATTCGGCCAAACACAGACATTGCCGGTACGGCCGGCGTGGCGGTGCAAAACGGGATAGAAACGAACACGTTCGGGCAGACGACGGTGCCCAATATCTGGGCTGCGGGGGATTGTGCGTCATTCCCGTTTGCGGGGCAGATGATACGGCTGGAAAGCGTGCCCAACGCGATTGATCAGGCCGAAATCGTCGCAGGCAATATTCTGGGGGCCAAAACGGAATATATTGCAAAACCATGGTTTTGGTCAGACCAATATGATGTCAAGCTGCAGATTGCAGGGTTGAATACTGGTTATGACAATGTCGTTGCACGCCCAAGCGATCGACCGGGTTCTGTGTCACATTGGTATTATGGCGGCGACACGTTGCTGGCCGTGGACGCCATGAACGCGCCGCGCGAATTCATGATAGGCCGACGTCTGATAGAAGCTGGAAAATCCCCAATCGCCACGGCCGTCGGTGACCTGTCAACAGACCTGAAATCTTTGATGTAGGTCATCGGCATCACGTGGTTGATGAAAAGAGGCGGGTCAAATGATTTCTGAAAACTCTCGTGTTGATATGCATTCCCACTATTATGGCGGCGGGCTGGACAGCACATTGCGCGCGCGCCAAAACAGGCCGTACCTGCGCACCCGCGATGACGGCGTTCTTGTGATGGTCGCAATGAATGGCGAGTTTCCGTTTACCAGCCACTATTATGATCATCGGGTGGGTCTGGCTGAAATGCGGGCCGCGGGGTTAACCCACCGGATGCTGACATTTCCCGGCGCGTTAGGCGTCGAATTGCTCCCGGCCGCCGAAATCGCCACGGCCATATCCGCGTATAACGATCATCTGGCGCAGCTTACGCAGGATACGGATGGCGCGTTGATTGGCCTTGCCGGTGTACCGCTTGCCGATCTGGATCTTGCCTGTGCCGAGGTGCGCCGTATCCGGCGGGATCTGGGTTTGCCCGGAATTATCCTGCCATCAAATTATTTCAACTCCCTGCAAGAGCTTGAGATACTCCGCCCGCTTCTGGAGGCCGCAAATGAATACGGTTGCCACATCATGTTGCATCCGGGCCTGAAAGTTGGAGAGCAGCCCCCTGCCCGCCCCGCCGATCACATTCAATATCGTCTGTCCGCTGTTGAGCTTCAGTCAAGCGTGGCGCAGGTCGCCCTGACAGTGATAGTGTCGGATATGTTGGATGCCTATCCCAATATCACGTTCCAGATCGTCAATCTTGGCGGCACGCTGCCGTTTATCTTTGAGCGGCTGGAAAGCATCGCGCGCCACCGAAACCCCGCCGAACCGTTCCCGACCGCGCGGTTGCGCAGGCTTTGGTATGATTGTGCATCGCTGGGGCCGCGCGCACTGGAGACAGCGGTCAAGATACTGGGGGCTGACCGCATCATGCTTGGTTCGGACTACCCGATCTTCAAAGATGATCCCTATAACCATGCCGTAGTTCCTGCGGAGCTGAGCGCGGAAAACAAGGCACAGGTCACATGGAAGACGGCACATGATCTGCTGTCCCATCTTGATGAAATGCGCCAAAATGCAGCGCGTTAGAGCGAAATCGTTTTAATCTGCACCATCGCTCATCAAAATTCGCGTTCGAGATCAGCAGCTTGCTTACCCGGAGGCAGGGAATTTTGATTCAGATGAAACGATTTCTGCTCTAAAGCATCGTCCATGTAATCTGCAACGCACATGCATTTCGTGGAGGGCATCGCCCGAACCGAGGGGCAGGAAGCGAAGCGCCCGCCCCGTGGGGGCGGTTCGGGCGCTGCCCGGCGGTGCCGCCGGGCGTGAGCATGGTGCGGGGTGATTCAGGATTTCAGGCTAAAGCTCTAGGTGTTCAGTCCCAGAGAGATGGTACAGTTCCATCTCGATCTGAGAAGGATGCATTATGGGACAAGTTCTACACGGCAGCGCCACGATCCCATTGCCCGGCTGACATTTGGCGCAATCAATCAACAGGTTCTGCGCAGCTCGACTCAATCTTTCATCGAAATTGTCAATCACCACGGATCCTTTCGGTTGGCGCCGTTGTGGAAATTCCACGCCGTTTGAAAGACATATTGTTAAGTTCATTTCGCGGCCATCGAGACGTCACAATGGCTCCATCAGGTGCACTGATGAGGGTGGTGGTGGAGCCTTGTTGCATGTAGTCAAAACCACTTATAAGTACGGACATAAGAGAGTGGGAGGATCTGGTGCGCACGAGCTATCATGACGTTAAGGCGAGCATATTGGACCGCATACGGTCAGGTATCTGGCCGCCAGGGGGAACTTACCTGGTGAAATTGAACTGGCCGAAGAATTCGGGTGCGCGCGTGCCACGGTAAACCGCGCTATGCGCGAACTGGTTGACGAAGGCATTCTTGAACGCAAGCGTAAAGCTGGCACGAAGGTCAAATCATTCCCGACACGCCGCGCCCAGTTTTCGATCCCAATCATCGGAGAAGAGATTACGGATACGGGTGCGGCATATCGGTATAACCTCATCGAAAGACAGGTGATCACGTCCCCTGACTGGCTCAGATCACGCATGGATATTCCCAAAGGCACTGAAATCCTTCATCTTCAATGTATGCATTTTTCGGACAATAACCCGTATCAGTTCGAAGAACGCTGGATCAATCTGGCAGCAATTCCGCAAGCGAAGGAGTGTGACTTTGAAAACATTGGCCCCAACGAATGGCTTGTCCGAGAAGTGCCATTCACCGACGGCCGCTTGGTGTTTTCGGCGACAAATGCGTCAAGCAGGCTTGCCAAACTTCTTAACACCACGGACGGCACTGCAGTATTCACAGTCGAACGGATGACATGGCTGAACAAAAAGAACGTAACATATGCGCGGCTGTACTTTTCGCGCGATTACAAAATGACAAGCCATTTTTGACATCGCTGGTGCTTGGGTATTCAAGGCTCTTGCGACAGCAACCGACCGCGGTTGGTATCAATGATCCTGAACCACCAGCATAAGCATGTCACCGCGCTGAACATAGCCGCGGTTGGTGTGGGCCAGAACGACTCCGCTGTGAGGAAAGACAACGGTCTCGGGTGCGCGTTCTGGTTCTGAAATGTAATGCAATCTGCCAGCGGTCTGCCCTGCTTTCACAGATTGTCCCGCGCTTACCACGCGATCAAAGATACCCTCTCCGGTCGCATAGAGATTATGATCATCAGATTTGATCTCAACCAAATGTGGAGCCGGAGTTGCTAGGGCGTCCCCGTCTAGAACGCCAACATGGCGCAGCACAGAATATAGCCCGCTTTCGGCTGCATTGGTGATTTCCGGATCGACACCGCCACCACCGCCAAGCTCGGTTGCGATCATCGGTACGCCAGCTCGGGCTGCTGCACAATTCAGAGATCGGTAATCAACCATCCCGTTCAGAATCCAGACCAAGGGCAGCCCAAATGCCTTGGCCAAGTCCAGATTCCTCCTGAAAAGACCCCTGGCTTCGGTTTGGGTCGCCAAGGTGCAGGCTGCAAAAACAGACGCCTTTCCACCCGAATGCAGATCCACCGCAGCATCAGCCAAAGGAAGCAGTTCGGTCTCGACGTAATATGCAATTTGCTCGGTCACACCCCCCAAAGGATCCCCCGGAAACGCGCGGTTTAGATTTACACCGTCCAAGGGAGAAACCCGCGATGACGCTCTCATGGCCGGGAAATTCAGGCTTGGAACAATGATAATCTGACCCGTAAGCGCTGCGACATCCAAAATGTGCACCAAGCGCATCAGGGCCGAAGGCCCTTCGAACTCATCACCATGAGTGCCAGCAAACATCACGACAACCGGCCCGTCCCCATTTCTCAGGCTGATAATCGGTACAGCGTGATACCCTAGTGGAACAGAGTTGTCTGACCATTTTACCTTTAAGTCACCGATATTCTTGCCATCGGCAAACAAATCTATCGTCGGAATTATGTCGCTTTTCGTCATTGTGCTAGCCTCGCATAGTACAATTTGGAACGACAATTTTCGTCAGATATATATTTGAACATTGCCGTCCTGAACACGCGATTCCAGCATTCTGAGTTTGACGCGTGCAGGTGCGGCAAGTGCCTCGCCACTTCGGGCGTCAAACAGACCCTGATGCAGTGGGCATTCAATGGTTTTTCCATCAAAGTAGCCATCGCATAGATTGGCCGCCCCGTGTGTACACCGCGCCATAGAAACTGTGACACCCTCAACCGTATCAAAGACGGCAAGTTCGCGGGCCCCAAATTGCACCGGTGTCGCATCGCCTTTCATAAGGTCAGCGACTGGAATTATGTCTTGCCAGGATTTTTCACGTGCCACTGACCGCTTCCTCCACCGCGTCACTGCGTATTTTGCGGCCAGTCAACTGGCCTAAAATGTCGATATGAGCCCCGAGATACCCCCGTTCTTCAACCTGAATAACGGTCTTGAGCTTCTCATGTAGTTTGGGGAGCGCGAAAAACGGCACCGACGACGCATAGTGATGTTCGGCATGGTAGTTCATGTTCCAGCACAAGAATTGCATCGGTCTTGTCACGTAATTTGTACGGGTATTGTCGCTCATTTCCCTGACGCAGGGTTTGCCAACATGTTCAGTCATACGAATGAACCGCATGACAGGCTCGCCCAGCACAACGGGCAACCACCAGTACCAGACAGGTGCCCACCAGCCAGTCGCGGCACAAGCCAACACAATGGCGGCGTAACCGATCATCATCAGGCGTGCTTCCCAGAAGACGGTGTTATACTCTTCCTTCGGGATGAAGCGCCTTTCTTCATCGGTCAGGCGGCCCATGATATGGCGTCCGATTTCAGAAAATTTTGTCTTCCAATAAGGGATTGATGACAGGTACCAAAAATAGCCCGCAAGATTTTTGGGAAGCGGGATAAGTTCAGGGTCTTCGTCATGAAGCTGGGTATATGTGTGATGATCACAATGCTCGTATCTGAAATGTCTGTTCGGCAACATGATGATAAAGCCGCAGATATTGCCAAACAGGTCGTTCAGCCACCGTGTCTTGAAGACTGTGTAATGGCAGCATTCATGTTGCAGCGAAAAGTGATGCACCAGAATAACACCGTGCAGGAACATCGCAGGCCAAATAAGCAGCGTATCCGCTGTGAGGTAGATCAGGCTGCCTGTCGCCAGAAGTGCAACAACCCAAATCACAAGGTGACGCAAAGCAGGACCATTCGACCGCTGCATCAGGTTCTTTAACTCGGCACGGGTCAGTGTGCCATCATTCAGCGCCTGGGTGATCGGGGTAAGTACATTTGCCGCCATGAGTCCCGCTCCAATAGAAATTTGCAGATTATCCTATCATGAAAATTTTCTATTTCAACGAAAATCGCCCTACTCCAATATAACCGTCAGAAACGTCACGGGGCCACCTGAAAGCCCTTCGGGACCGTGCGGCATTTCGCTGTCGAACGTTATGGAATCGCCGGGTGACAACGGGTATCTGTCGTTCCCAATGCAGTAGGTCATTTTGCCCTTCATCATATGGATGAATTCGATCCCCGGATGCAGGAACATTGGCTGCCCTTCCGCAGTTTCCTCTATCGTGATCAGGTAACATTTGGCTTCTGATCCATTTGCGGCGGCGCTTCCGATAAGCTGGTAGGTGTGACCATAGGTGCTGCCGCTCCGACGCATTTCGATCCCGTGGTTGGCCTTGACATATGAAACTTCTTTGCGCTCAACCGTTGTGGCAAAGAGATTTGCGATTGGCACGCCAAGACTTGCGGCCAATGCCTCTAGCGTTGACAGCGACGCGGAAACCTGACCGCGTTCGATCTTTGAAATCATCGCGGTCGAGACGCCAGATTTTTTTGAAAACTCGGCAAGTGTCAAAGTCTGGGATGTCCGCAACAATCGAACGGCATCCCCGACCTTTTGTTCAAGATCCATTGTCTGTCTGTTCCTTCCAGCAAGTGCCGCACACCCGATCCTAAAGCACCCTGCCTGAAACTTGAATCACAAATGCCCTGCCACGCTTCGCGTTCCCGGGACATTTGTGATGCGCGATGTTTCAGGTTTAAGGCAGCATGCTATAGTCGATGGTGTCTGGAACGCATAGGGCTGACCAAAGCGGCCAGCCCCATGCAAATGTGTTGTGTTGAGGCAGCAGCGCCGCAAGAAATCTAAACAGTAGCCCAGACATTCTGCTCTTGCCGATGTTGCCGTAGTTTGATGGCCTCCGTATGGTCTAGATATAATCGCATATCGCATATGAAAGTGTTCCTGATGGGTTCGATTCTGAATATCATTCTGAAACGACTTTTGACTGGCCTGCTGACGTTATGGATCGTCACGGTTGTCATTTTTGCCGCTATCGAATTATTGCCGGGCGACGTCGCGACAGAAACGTTGGGTCAGGCCGCGACCGAAGAAAGCCTTGCAGCGTTCCGCGAAAGATACGACCTGAACCGGCCCGTTCATGAACGATACTTCTCGTGGCTGTTCAACGCGGCCACAGGCGACTTCGGCATCTCTCTCACAAACCAGCGCCCGATCTCGGAACTGATCGGGCAGCGTGTTGCAAACACCTTTTTTCTAGCCGGGTTCGCAGCCGCCATTGCCGTCCCGATCGCAGTTGTGTCAGGTATGCTGGCCGCGCTTTACAACGGTTCCGTCTTTGACCGCGTGTTATCAAGCTCAACACTCGCTGCGATTTCTTTCCCGGAATTTTTCATCGCCTATATCCTGATCCTGGTGTTTTCGGTCTGGCTGGGGTGGTTTCCAAGTCTTGCAAATGTCGATGCCGACACAGCGTTGGGTGAACGATTATACAAAACGTTTCTACCCGCAATGACGCTGACATTGATCGTGCTGGCCTACATGATGCGGATGACCCGGGCTGCGATTTTGAATCTTTTGGCGCTGCCATATATCGAGATGGCCCACCTGAAGGGGATCAAGCGGTGGCGTGTCATCGCCGTGCACGCGCTTCCGAACGCGCTTGCCCCGATCATCAACGTCATTGCCCTGAATCTGGCTTATCTCATTGTCGGCGTTGTGCTGGTTGAGACTGTGTTTGTGTATCCGGGTCTTGGCCAAATTCTTGTGGATTCTGTTTCCAGCAGGGACGTCACCGTTGTTCAGGCGGCCTGTCTCATTTTTGCTGCGACCTACATTCTGCTCAATTTGACAGCGGATATTCTGTCGATCATCGCCAATCCCCGCTTGTTACATCCGAGATAGCATGATGCATGATTTTATACGCCAGTTCCGTGATGCACCCGTGTCTGCATGGATCGGAATAGCTATCGTGGTTTTCTACGCGTTTGTGGCATTGGCGGCGCCACTGCTTGCGCCCTTCGCTGAAAGTGATGCTGCGGGTGGCCAATATCAGCCCTGGGCAGCACCCTACTATCTGGGGACGGATGCTCTTGGAAGGGATGTGTTGTCCCGGCTGATTTACGGGGCGCGTAACACCGTCGGGATTGCGCTGGCGACAACGATATTGGCCTTTACCTTGGGTGCCACCGTTGGCCTGCTATCGGCAACGATTGGTGGAAGGTTCGACGGTTTGTGTTCGCGCCTTGTGGATGTGCTCATGGCCATTCCGCCATTGATTTTTGCTTTGCTGGTTCTGACAATCACCGGGACTTCTGTCATCTCGCTGGTTCTGGTCATTGCCGTTCTGGACAGTACACGCGTGTTCCGCCTCTCCCGCGCTGTGGCGCAGGGGGTCTTGACGATGGACTATATCGAAGTCGCGCGGATGCGTGGCGAAGGTCTGTTCTGGTTGATCAGCAAAGAGGTATTGCCAAATGTCGCGGCACCGCTGGTCGCCGAATTCGGCCTGCGGTTCTGCTTTGTGTTCCTGTTCATCTCGGCTTTATCATTTCTGGGCCTTGGCCTTCAGCCGCCAATGGCGGACTGGGGGAGCATGGTCCGCGACAGCGCAAAGCTCATCGCATTTGCCAATTTTTCCAGCTGGCAGGCCACGACATTTGGTCTGGCGCCGCTATTGCCCGCGGGGGCCATCGCTTTGCTGACCATCGGCGTCAATCTGATTGTGGATTGGGTTTTGCACATGTCCTCCGGGATCAAGGAATAAGTCATGTCCGAAAAACTGCTTGAAATGAAAGATATCTGGATCGAAGGGCGCTCGGACCGGGTCTGGAAACCCATTATCAAAGGTGTTGATCTGACCCTGAACCGGGGTGAGGTCCTTGGGCTGATTGGCGAAAGCGGCGCTGGAAAATCGACGCTTGGACTGGCCGGGATGGGCTATACCAAAGGTGGCTGTCGCATCAGCAACGGGTCCATCAGGTTTGAAGGTCAGGAACTGGTCGGCGCATCGTCCGAAACCCTCCGTCAGCTCAGAGGCGCGCGTATCGCATATGTTGCACAATCGGCTGCGGCTGCGTTCAACCCTGCCTACAAGCTCATCAATCAATATTGCGAAGCACCGGTCAAACACGAAGTCATGTCGCAAGAAGAGGCGCGGTCAGATGCGATCGAGCTGTATCGCAAGATGCGGCTGCCCAATCCTGACGAAATCGGTTTCCGATACCCGCATCAGGTATCCGGTGGCCAGCTACAACGCGCCATGACTGCAATGGCAATGGCCTGTCGCCCGGATCTCATAATCTTTGATGAGCCGACAACCGCGCTTGACGTGACCACGCAGATTGAGGTGCTGGCGGCGATCCGTGACATTGTGCGCGAGTATAACACCTCTGCGATCTACATCACCCATGACTTGGCAGTCGTGGCGCAAATGGCGGATCGTATCAAAGTTCTGTTGCGCGGCGAGGAAGTTGAAGAGGCTACTGCCAAAGAGATGTTGGCCAACCCGCAACAGGATTACACCAAGTCACTTTGGGCCGTTCGCGAGTTTCGACGTGAGCCGCCCATTGCCCAAAAAGAAGACACAGGTCCACTGCTGAAAGTCCGGAACATCACTGCCAAATATGGGACATTGACCGTTTTGGACGATATCAACTTGGTCATCGAGCGTGGCCGGACAGTTGCGATTGTCGGCGAAAGCGGGTCTGGAAAATCCACTTTGGCCAGGGTGATCATGGGGCTTTTGCCGCCAGTCCAGGGCCAGGTCGACTTTAACGGGACCGAACTGCCTAAATCCAACAAATATCGGTCTCCCGGATTGCAGCGCCATATTCAGATGATCCACCAAATGGCGGATACGGCGCTGAACCCAAAACAACGCATCCGCGAGGTTATTGGACGGCCGTTGGAATTTTTCCTGGGGCTAAAGGGCGCGGCAAAGGAAGCGCGCATCCGAGAGCTGCTGACCCTTATCGAATTGAACCCCGATGAATTCATCAACCGGCTTCCGTCCGAGCTTTCAGGCGGTCAAAAACAGCGGGTTTGTATTGCGCGCGCCCTAGCTGCCGAACCCGATTTCATTATTTGCGACGAGGTCACCTCGGCGCTTGATCAACTGGTCGCTGATGGCGTCTTGCGATTGCTCGACAAACTGCAGCGCCAGATGAACCTGACCTATATGTTCATCACCCACGACTTGGCGACCGTGCAATCCATTGCAGATGATGTTGTCGTGATGAAAAACGGCGTGATTGTCGAGCAAGGCCCAAAAAATGAAGTTTTTGCGCCCCCTCACAAAGAGTATACGGAACTATTGCTGTCGTCGGTTCCTGACATGGATACTGAATGGTTAACGAAACTCTTGCACGAGCGCGGCGTGACGTTCGTAGAGGCCGGCGGGCAAGACAGCAAAACTTGACCTTCGGGCACAGTTTGACATCGGGCTGAAACGGCCAGGTTTCAGCGCGTGTCCGCAAGCAGCCAGTTTAGGAACTCGCGCGCCTTGGTGTGCTGCAGTGTCGTTTCACCCCAACAGATGAAATAGGATTCCGGCAAAGGAATTGATTTTTCGGACAGCCTGACCAAACGCCCCAGCTCGATATCAGTGGCGACCAGCGAGGATTGAGCCAAAACGATACCCTGCCCGTTGGCGACGGATTCCAAGGCTGAACTTGAAATCGAATGAACGGACAGGGCATTTTGCAAATCGTCAGCGACGCCATATTCTCTGAGCCAGTCTCGTAGCCTTGGAACGCTCGCGTAGGCTGGGCCCCAATCGATATCAACCCAAGGTAATTGCCCCAGATTACATTCATCCCGGGCAATCGGATATTTCTCCAAAAAGCATGGAGAGCAAACCGGGAAACACTCATCCCTGAAGAGCACGCGCGAATGGGCATATTTCTCGGAAAGATCACCGTATGTAAGTCGAAACATCTGGTCAAAGAAAAGCAGATCGGGTTCGATCTGAGTGGCCACGATGCGGATCGTGATATCTTGGTGAAGCGCCTGAAATTTGTGCAAACGTGGATTTAGCCACTTTAACAGCATGGTAGGCAGGCCTGAAATGTGAACCTCTTCATGTACCATCTGATGGGAAAGAAGATGTTGAGCCGTATCAAGCTTTTCAAACGCCAGCTCGAGGGCGTTGTGATAGGAATTCCCCGTTGGTGTAAGCGAAGCTCTGCGCCCGTCTTTCATAATGAGCGGCATTTCCAGATAATCTTCCAATATCTTGAGCTGCTGGCTGATTGCCCCTGAGGTCACCCCAAGCTCCTTGGCGGCCGCACTGACCGACCCCAGTCGGCCGAAGCATTCAAAGACCTGCATTGAACGAAGTGGAGGAAGAGACGTACGCATCAAGAGGTGATTCGACTTCCCTTTCACTGGGCGTGATAGAATTACTAAACAATAGGGCAGGAAAACTGGTTTGTCATCCCCTAATGACGATACGTACAATAATAAAACTGGACATAATAAATCCACAAGTTGCGTCGCTGTTGGCCGCTTTCGACACGGGCGAAGCAAACCAATAGGAGAGAGATATATGGACTTTTCGACGAATAGACGCAGCTTGTTACTCGGAGCGGGTGCTCTTGGGGCTACCACGCTCGTAGGGGTGTCAGGGCAGCCCCTGCGCGCCGAGACACCGACGCCAGGTGGCACGTTCCGGCTTGGAATTGGCAGCTTTGATTCAGGCGAAACGCTTGATCCTCAGGTCGCCGAGACCAAATTCATGCAGAATCTGCAATGGCAACTGCGTAACAATCTGATTGAAGTCGGGGCCGGCGGTGTCATGGTCCCCGAACTGGCAACCAGTTGGGAAGCAAATGATGATCTGACGGTTTGGACGATCAGGCTGCGCCAGGGAGTCGAATTCCACAACGGCAAAACGTTTGATGCCGATGACGTGGTGTTCTCGATCAACTTGCATCGTGGTGAAGATTCGTTGTCGCAGATCAAAGCACTTGTATCCGTCATAACCGATGTTCAGGCGACCGCATCCGACGAAGTGACGATTACCCTAGACGGTCCAAATGCCGGCTTCCCGCCGATCCTTGCCTTGACCGGGATGTATATGGTCCCTGCGAATGACCTTGATTTTGACACGGGAATCGGCACAGGCCCCTATATTCTTGATGTATATGAACCCGGTGTAAAATCTGTTGTGCGCAAGAATCCAAATTACTGGAAATCCGATCGGGCACATTTTGACTCGGTTGAGATGTTTGCAATCGGAGACGTCAACGCACGCACGACTGCGTTGCAAACCGGCGAAGTTGACGCAATCAATTCGGTTGATCCGACAACGGCTAACCTCGTCGGAATGTTGCCCGGCATTGATTTGATCCAAACGCAGGGCAAGGTGCATTACTGCTTTAGTATGGACACCACTGACCCGCTCTTTTCCGATGTCCGCGTTCGCAAAGCTATGAAGCTCGCCATTGACCGCGAAGATATGGTTGAAAAAATACTGAACGGATATGGGTCTGTCGCGAATGATCAGCCGATTTCGACAGCGTATGAATACCACGATGCAAGCATCGAACAGCACGAATATGATCCTGAACAGGCCATGTCGTTGCTGAATGCTGCCGGGGCGGAAGGCCTGACAGTCACGTTGCATGCGTCCGACGCCCCATTCACTGGCGCTGTTGATGCGGCGGTGCTTTACAGCGAACATGCCAGGGCAGCCGGCATCAATATCGAAGTGGCGCGTGAACCGCTGGATGGATACTGGTCGAACATCTGGTACAAAAAGCCGCTGTTTGCGTCCCGTTGGTCCGGGCGCGCAAGCGAAGACCTGATGTTGTCGCTGGCCTTCTCAAGTGCCTCCCTTGGCAGCTACAATGAAACCTCCTGGGACAATGCCGCGTTCAATGCTGCTCTTCTTGCTGCGCGCAGCGAAACCGATGATGCAAGGCGCCGTGAACTCTATTCGGAATGTCAGCGGTTGGTGTCCGAAGACGGTGGCATGATTGCTCCGGTCTGGGCTGATTTCCTGGATGCGAAATCAAGCACAGTTTCCACAGGGGACGCGATCTCTGGCGATTGGGATCTTGACGGGAGCCGCTGCGCCGAACGCTGGTGGTTCAACGCCTGAAGCGTTTTCTATTGCAGACCGGAGGCGGCTGACAACAGCCGTCTCCGGTCGCGACCCCGCCAAGAAAGCCCATTAAATGACTGACCGCCTGACACCGCTTTTGAACGTTTTAAAGGGGGAGTTCGGTGACAGGCTTTTAACGTCTTATGCCGTGCGCGAACAGCATGGCAGCGGCGAAAGTCATCTGCCGCCTGCCTTGCCTGACGCGGTTGTCATGGTGCGCTCAACCCAAGAGGTTTCAACGCTTCTTAAGGCTTGCTCTGACCATCGGGTTCCGGTCATCCCCTTTGGGGCCGGGTCATCAGTCGAAGGTCAAATTCACGCACCATTTGGTGGGATCAGCATCGATCTTTCTGCGATGGACGAGATCCTTTCGGTGAATGAAGAAGATATGGATTGCAGCGTACAATGCGGTGTCACCCGGCAAACACTGAATGAATATCTGCGCGCAACAGGTCTGTTTTTCCCCGTCGACCTGGGCGCCCATGCCACGCTTGGCGGGATGGCCGCCACCCGTGCATCAGGCACGACAACCGTGCGCTACGGCTCTATGCGCAACCTTGTGCTTGGCCTGACGGTTGTCATGCCAGACGGTGAAATCATCAAGACAGGGAGCCGCGCCCGAAAATCCTCGGCCGGCTATGACCTGACCCGCATGTTCGTTGGGTCCGAAGGAACACTTGGGATCATTACCGAGGTCAGCCTGCGGCTGTTTGGCATTCCCGAAACGTCGCAGACCGCCATGTGCAGTTTTGAGACACTCGAAGACGCCACTCAGACAGTTGTCATGGCGATGCAATGCGGGCTGGCGCTAAACCGGATAGAACTGGCGGACATTTTGCAGATGCAGGCCATCAACAGCTATTCCAAGTCCGACCTGCCGGAAAGCCCGACAATCTGGATCGAAATGACGGGGTCTTCTGTTGCGGTGCAACATGATATGGAGGTTTTTGAAGGCCTGGCCGAAACGGCCCTGCGTTTTGAACCCGCCACAACGGCTGAAGATGCTGCCAGGCTATGGCGGCTCAGGCACGATGCGGTTTACGCATCCCGTGCATTGCGCCCGGGCATCAAGGGGATATCCACTGATGTCTGCGTCCCAATTTCACAATTGCCCGGCTGCATAAACACGATTCAGGACGTTATTGCCAAGACGACTATTCTTGCCCCGCTCATCGGCCATGTCGGTGACGGCAATTTTCACCTCGTTTTGCTTTACGATCCCCAGGACCCCGACGAAGCTCGCGATGCCCAGATGATCAGCAAAGAGCTTGTCGAGATGGCCCAGAGCATGGGTGGCACCTGCACGGGGGAACATGGCGTTGGTTTGGGCAAGAAGGCCTATTTGCCAGCCGAACACGGCCCCGCGCTTGGTGTCATGCGACGCATCAAACATGCTTTGGACCCGCTGAATATCATGAATCCCGGTAAAATTTTTGACGATTAGGAAATCACATCCCATGCCAAAGCAATTGCCAGACAGCGCGATCCGGCCAGAAGTCGCCAATTTGCCCGACTATAACGCGGGCGTTGCGCTGGATCGTTTTCGCGACACATATGGCATTGAATGTGTGGCCAAGCTCGATAGCAACGAAAGCCCGCTGGGCCCGTCTCCAAACGCGATTAAGGCTATGCAAGACGCCGCTCTGGGGGTTGCGCGCTATCCTGACGCTGCGAACCAGGCATTACGGGCACTGATTGCAAAACAGAACAAGACCGTACCCGAAAACGTCATCATCGGAAATGGCTCCGAAGACCTTATTGGTGCGATCTTTCGCGCGGTCATACGCCCTGACGACCATGTGGTGACAATCTGCCCAAGCTTTGGTCTGCATGAATTCGGCGCACTGACATTTGGCGCGACTGTGACCAAGGTGGTGTTTAAGGACGATTGGTCATTCCCGGTTGCGGGTTTGTGTGAGGCGTTAGACGCCGAAACACGTATCCTGATATTTTCATCGCCAAGCAATCCGGTTGGACCGGCAATCAAGGAACAGGAATTTCGCGACATCCTTGCGCATGCGAACCCTGACACGTTGATTTGCCTTGACGAGGCCTATGTCGAATTCATTGACGCCGCCAACAAGTTTGACGCGCTGGCCATTTTGGCCGAGGCCCGCCAGCCCTGGATCGCATTGCGGACATTTTCAAAGGCCTATGGGCTTGCCGGTGCGCGGGTCGGGTATGGAATTGCCAGCGATCCGGCGTTCATCAAGGCCCTGATGAAAACACGTAATCCGTTCGGCGTGAACGCATTGGCAGGATCGGCCGCTATCGTGGCTCTTGCCGATCAGACTCATTTGTCCAAAGTTCTGAACCTTGCCAAGACCGAACGCGCACGCATCGCCGCAGCACTTGAAGCGATGGGGTTTGTCTGTGCACCCAGTCAGACCAATTTTGTCTTTTTCAACACCGGCGTGACGGCGACCAAGGTGGCCGAAGCATTGCGGCTAAAAGGTATCCTGATCAAGGCGTGGCTAGAGCCGCCTTTCCTCAACTGGGCCCGTGTCACATCAGGCACCCCGCAAGAGAACGACATATTCCTTGCCGCTCTGTCGACGATCAAATCTGAATTGGATATCTAAAGCGAAATCGTTTAATCTGCACCATCGCTCATCGAAATTCGCGTTCGAGATCAGCAGTTTGCTGACCCGGAGGCAGAGAATTTTGATACAGGTTAAACGATTTCTGCTTTAGGGTCCTGACCCTAGGATGGTGGAATGAACCTGATATCATACATCTCAATTGCCTATGGCTGCGCTTGCGTCGGCGTCATCGGGTTTCAGCTTGCCCTGATCGCGGGGGCTCCCTGGGGAGCATTGACCCAGGGTGGAAAAAATGAAGGTGCTCTGCCGTCAGCCGGGCGCATTGCCGCTTTCGTCTCGATCTTTGTGGTCGCAGCCATGGCATGCGCAATTCTGTCTGCGGCCGGACTGTGGCCGCAATGGCCCAATTGGACAAAGTGGGTGGCACTGACAGTCCAATGCTTGGTGACTGTCCTGAACTGGATCACGCCTTCAAAACCGGAGAGGACGCTTTGGGGGCCGCTGACATCGATCATGCTGGCGCTCGCAGTTCTGGTGGTGTTCGCCGCCTGATTGCGGTCCTCAGCCAAACATGGGTTTGAACCCTGCGATCCGCCCAAATGACAGATTTCCCATATTCCTCGTTTTGCATCACTGTCATGACATGAAGGTCAAAACCGTCTGACGTTCAACACTGCGGGAGAGGATCGTTCAGCATCATCAATCCGGTGCCAAGCTTGTGCTGGCAGAACCGGACGGGGTATGAAAACCTGAGCTTCGTTTCGCAGGATACCAGAACACATTGGACAACCCCGCCCGAACACAGGACATAAAGCCCGCCATGCAGCATTTTCGCGAATGGGGTGTGCTTATCGTGTTTGTCATTGCTGTTGCACTGGCCACCTTCGCGACATGGGTCGTCTCGCATCTGTATTTCATTTCCGAAGAGATCCAGCGCGCCGAGGCCAGGCTGTCGCTTTACCGAAGCACCGTATTGGCAGAGGTTGAGCGGTTCGAGCATCTGACGCTGGTTCTGTCCGTCGATCCGTTCGTGCTGGAGGCGCTTGTCTCGGCCCCGACCGATGCATTGAATCGGCGGCTGGCGGCATTCACCGAAGCCGCCGGGCTTGATGCCATCTTTCTGATGCAGTCAGACGGGGAAACGATTGCGGCCTCTAACGCCGGGCAGCCCGGCAGTTTCCTGGGGGAGAATTACAGCTTCCGCCCCTATTTCCAGCAGGCTCTGGCAGGAGGGCACGGCACCTTTTACGGCATCGGGGCAACAACCGGCCTGCCCGGGTATTTCATCGCCGACCCGGTTCGTGGCCCGGCGGGCAACGTGATCGGCGTGGTCGCCCTCAAGATCAGTCTGGCCCCTTTCGAGCAAAGCTGGCGCGATGCCGGGGAGCAGGTGTTTCTGGCCAACCGGCAGGATGTGGTGCTGCTGGCCTCGGATGCGGGGTGGCGCTACAGCAGCCTTGATCCCCTGTCCGAGGAAGAACGGGCCCGGATCGCGGACACCCGACAGTTCACCGGTCAGGCCCTCGACATGCTGGACTGGTCCGTTGACGCCGAAAACACCCGTGCCCGGATCGACGGTGAGGAGAGGTTGCATCTGGTCAGTGATGCCCTGCCGCATGGCTGGCGCCTGCATTATCTGGCGCCGGATGACCGGGCGGTCACCCGGGCCTCGCTTGCCTCTGGCAGTGTTGTCGTTCTTGCGGTGCTGGCATTGCTGATTGCGCAATACCAGCGCGGGCAAAGACTGGGTGCGGCCCTGCGGCGGTCCGAAGAGGAGGAAAAGGCCCTGCGGCGCGCCAATACGGCGCTTGCCCGCGAGATCGAAGAGCGCCGCCATGCCGAACGCTGCCTGGAAGAAACCCGGGAGGAGCTTGACCGTGCAAGCCGGCTGGCCGCGCTTGGCCAGTTATCGGCTTCGGTGACCCATGAACTGGGTCAGCCCATTGCGGCGATGCGCAATCATCTGACCGCGGCCGAGATGACCGGGCGCAACGGCGATCTGACCGGTGTGATCGGCGGTCTGGTGGACCGGATGGAGGGGATCACGCGACAGCTCAAATTCTTCGCCCGGTCCGATGGAGACGCCTTTGAGGATATCGACCTGCGCGACTGTGTTGCCGCCGTTCTTGACCTGATGGCGCCGAATATCGAAGCCGGGGATGTGCAGGTCACCTATGAGCCGCCGGATCAGCCCCCGGTCATCCGGGGCGCGCGGCTGAGGATCGAGCAGGTTCTGACGAACCTGATCCGCAACGCTCTGGACGCGATGGAGGATGTGGAGGCGCAGGAGCTGTCCATTTGTCTCGGGCAGGATGACACCGCGATCTGGGCCGAGATCGCCGATACGGGCCATGGTCTGGGTGATGCGACGCTGACCGAATTGCGCGAACCTTTCGTGACCACCCGGGCAAGCGGGCAAGGGATGGGCCTGGGCCTGGCCATCTCATCGGGCATCCTTGAAGATCATGGCGGGCGGCTTGAGGCGCGCAATGGCGCTGGCGGCGGCGCCGTTTTCCGGGTGATCCTGCCCCGTCCCGAGATCCGTGAGCTGGCCGCCCAATGACGTCGGAACCGCCATTTCGCATACTTGTCGTGGACGATGACCGGGCCATGCGCCAATCGCTTGTCGAGTTGCTGGAGGCTGCCGGCTGGCGGGTGACCGAAGTTTCGCGCGCCGAACATGTGGCCGCGAAACTGGCGGAATTCGACGCCGATGTGATCCTGTCCGATGTGCGGATGCCGGGCATGTCCGGGCTTGATCTGCTGCGCAGCCTCACCCCGGACAGCGACATTCCGCTGGTGCTGATCTCGGCCCATGGCGATATTCCGGTGGCGGTGGAGGCGATACAGGCCGGAGCCTATTCCTTCGTGGAAAAACCCTATGAGCCGCGTCGTCTTCTGTCGATCCTGCGCCACGCGGCAGAACAGAACCGGATGCGCGTGGTCAACAGCCGGTTGCGCGCGCGCCTGATGGAACTCTCGGGGCTCGACCGGGTTCTGATCGGTGAGACGCAGGTGGCGCGCAACCTGCGCCGGGACATTCTGGCCCTGGCCGATATGCCTGCGCCGGTTCTGATCCTGGGCGAAACCGGCACCGGCAAGGATCTGGTTGCCCGTGCGCTGCACGATCTGGGGCCGCATGCCGAGCGGCCATTTGTTGCGGTCAACTGCGCCTTGCTGTCGCCCGAGCGTTTCGTCACCGAGATGTTCGGCGTGGCCGGTGGCCCGGGCGGGCGCATCGTGCAATCAGATGGCGGGACATTGTTCCTTGATGAGGTCTGCGCCTGCCCCCGGATGTTCAGGCGCGGTTTCTGCGTGTTCTCGAAGAAGGCTCGGTGACGCCCGAAGGCGCCGGGTCGCCGGTTCCGGTGACCCTCCGCGTGATCTCGGCCACCAATGAAGACATCGAAAAAGCGGTGTCCGAAAAACGGTTCCGCGAAGACCTCTATTATCGGCTGAACACATTCACCCTGAACCTGCCTCCGCTCAGGCTGCGGCGGGATGATCTGAAACCCCTGCTTATGCATTTCCTGCAGGATCTTGCGCAGATCTACGAGATCACCCCACCCGATCTGACCGCGGACGATCTGGCAGCCGTTCTTGCCCATGACTGGCCCGGAAATGTGCGTGAGCTGCGCAGTGTCGCGGAACGCCATCTTATGGCCGCGCGCCGGGGCACCGGCTCTGTCGCCGAGGCGATTGCCCCCGGCCAGCCCCATGGCCCCCTGCCCGACACCCTGCGTTCTGCCGTGGCGGCGCTTGAGCGGGATCTGATCAGCAAGGCGATCATTTCACATCAGGGGCGGATGGATGCCGTCGCCGATGCGCTTGGCATCGGACGGCGTACCCTGAACGAAAAGATCGTCAAGCTTGGCCTCGACAAGGACGCGCTTCTGTAAATTCTGCGGAAATCCGCAGGGCAATTCAGGTATCTGTCGCGGATTTCTTCATAAACAGGTGACCAAACGTCCGAAATACTTTTCAATATACATACTCTGCATGACAACTAGGGAGGTCCTCATGCACAAGCTTTTAAGCCGGACGGCTCTTGCAACCCTTGCCTTGACCATAGGCACCGAAGCCATGGCCACGGAATGGAACGTGTCCCTCTGGGGGCAGCGCCGCGCCTTTACCGAACATGTGCATCATCTTGCCGATGCGGTGGCCGAGGCGACGGGTGGTGAATTCACCATGAACATTTCCTATGGCGGGTTGTCAAACAATCGCGAAAACCTTGACGGGATTTCCATCGGCGCTTTCGAGATGGCGCAATTCTGTGCGGGCTATCACCGCGACAAGAACCCCAGCATCACCGTGCTTGAACTGCCTTTGATGGGGGTGTCGACGCTGGAAGAAGAGGTGGCCGTCAGCCATGCGGTCTATGCGCATCCGGCAGTGCAGGCCGATTTGGGCCGCTGGAATGCACGCCTTCTGATGACCTCCCCGATGCCGCAATACAATATTGTCGGCACCGGGGAGCCGCGCGACACAATTGCCGCATTCGACGGTATGCGGGTGCGGGCCACGGGTGGCATTGGCCAATTGTTCGAAAGCGTGGGCGCCGTGCCCACATCGGTGACCGCATCCGAGGCGTATAACGCGATGGAAAGCGGCGTTGTCGATACGGTGGCCTTTGCGCCGCATGCGCATTTGAGCTTCCGGACCATTGATATCGCCGACTGGTGGACCGAAAATCTGAACCCCGGCACGGTGAACTGCCCGGTTGTCGTCAACACCGACGCCTATGACGCGCTCAGCGATGAAGAACGTGCAGCACTTGACGGGGCGGTGGAAGGTGCGATCCAGCATTATCTCGACAATTACGCGGACCTGCTGGAACAATGGGACAGCGTGCTGGCAGAGCGCGAGGTCACGCGGGTGACAATCGCCGATGCGGAACTGGCACTTCTGGCCGAAAATGCCGCCCCCATCCATGCCGCCTGGATCGAACAGATGACCTCTCAGGGCCTGCCGGCACAGGAGTTGTATGATCTGGTTCAGGCCACGCTGGCCGAACACCGCGCCAGCAACTGACCCCATACCGGCCCCGGAGAAAACCTTCGGGGCCGACCTTTCCTGACGGGTTTTTACACATGTCCACCCCTTCCGCGGTTCTGACCGATGACAGCAGGCTTTCATGGCTTGACCAATTCTTGCTGAAGCTTGAAGCGCGGCTGAACCTGATTGGCGGGCTGGTGATTTTCCTGCTTGTCCTGATGGCGGTCAGCAATGTGTTTGGCCGCAAACTCTTCAACACACCGGTGCCCGGCTATGTCGACTGGACACAGCAATTGATGGCGGCCTTTGCCTTTCTGGGGCTGGCCTATTGCCAGCGCGAAGGCGGGCATATTCGCATGGATATCGTCGTCACACGCCTGCACGGGCGTATCCTGTGGTTTGCCGAATGGCTGTCGACCCTGTTCATGCTGATCCTGACCACAGCGCTGATCTATGGCGCATGGTTTCACTTTCTGCGCAGCTTCGATCTGAATGCGCCGAATTTCTCACGCGACAGTTCCATTGATATCGGCCTGCCGCTTTGGCCCGCCAAGCTGATCGTGCCGATTGCGCTGGTGGTGCTCTGGCTGCGGCTGGTCCTGCAGCTATGGGGCTATTGGCGGGCCCTGCGCAGCGGGGAGGCCGCGCCCGTGGCCGTGCCCCTG
Organism: Rhodophyticola sp. CCM32; assembly: GCF_004751985.1. Lineage (NCBI taxonomy): Bacteria > Pseudomonadati > Pseudomonadota > Alphaproteobacteria > Rhodobacterales > Roseobacteraceae > Rhodophyticola > Rhodophyticola sp. CCM32. Next base: position 1,187,470 of record NZ_CP038492.1, on the reverse strand, counting down.
CCCGATGATCCGATGACCCAGGCCGCCCGTGAGGCGGAAACCGTCAGCGGGCGGGAGGCAGATCAATGACCCGTTTTTCACCCGGACCCGCATCCGCATATCGCGCCCCTGCCCCCGGAAAGGCTCTCTGAGGTGGACAATATTCTTGACATGCGCGCCCTGCTTGACGGCGTCGATATCTTTACCGTGTCTCTCTGGCTGTCCGGACTTTTGCTGCTGCTGGTGCTGATCGGCGTGCGCGTGGCCTTTGCTGCGGCCTTTGTAGGGATGCTGGGCCTGTGCCTGTATTTCATGCAGCGCCAGGGGTTTGACCGGGGCCTGGTCACCGCGCTCAAACTGGCGGGCCAGGTGCCCCATTCCAAGGCCACGGGCTATGCGCTCAGCCTGATCCCCACCTTCATTCTGATCGGGTATCTGGCCTATTACGCAGGCCTGACCAAAGCCCTGTTCGAGGCCGCGAAACGATGGGTCGGCTGGCTGCCCGGCGGGCTTGGCGTGGCTACGGTTTTTGCCACCGCCGGGTTTGCCGCCGTCTCCGGCGCATCGGTTGCCACCTCTGCGGTTTTCGCGCGGATCGCGATCCCCGAAATGCTGAAGCTCAACTATGACAAGGCCTTTGCGGCGGGTGTTGTGGCCGCCGGGGGCACATTGGCGTCGCTTATTCCGCCCTCGGCCATTCTGGTCATCTACGCGATCATTGTGGAGGAAAGCGTCGGCAAGCTGCTGCTGGCCGGTTTCATCCCCGGCATGGTCTCGGCGCTGATCTATGCGGGCCTTGTGATCGGAATGGCCAAATACCGCAAAACCCTGGGCCCGCCGGTCAGCGGGTTCACCTGGGGCGAACGGTTTGCATCCCTTCCCGGCGCGCTCCCGATCCTGTTTGTGGTCTTCATCATCATCTTCTCGATCTATTACCGGGGCGAAGACGGGGCCTGGGCCACGCCGACCGAGGCCGGCGCGCTTGGGGCCTTTGTGGTTCTGATCATGGCGCTGTGGAAAGGTATGAAATGGGGGCAGCTTCGATCCGCCCTGATGGAGGCCGCAAAACTTACCGTCATGATCTTCGCAATGATCTGGGGCGTGCTGATCTATGTCCGCTTCCTGGGCTTCGCCCAATTGCCCGATCATTTCGCCGGTTTCATCGCCGGGCTGGAAATGTCGCCCTATCTGGTGCTTCTGATGATCCTGGGGGCCTATGTGATCCTTGGCATGTTCATGGATGCCATCGGCATGCTGATCCTGACCCTGCCGGTGACCTTTCCCGCGATCATGGCGCTGAATGGCGGCCCTGACATCACCCGCGAGATGTCGGCCTTTGGCATGACCTCCGAGGAATGCGCCATCTGGTTCGGCATCATCGTGGTGAAAATGGCCGAGCTTTGTCTGATCACGCCGCCGATTGGCCTGAACTGTTTTGTCGTCGCAGGCGTGGCCCAGGACAGCAAACTGCCGATCTCGGTTCAGGATGTCTTTCGCGGCGCCACCCCGTTTTTCGGGGCTGATGTGGTCACCGTCGGCGTTCTGATCGCCTTTCCCGGCATTGTGCTCTGGCTTCCAGGCCTCGTCTAGCGGGTGATGAAAAAACCACCGAACGGCTGCTCAACAGGTCATTCATACCATCCGATGTATCGAGGCATTTGCTGCCTGCGATTGCCTCTTTTAAATCCTTCCGACGCGGATTATCGTTACTTCATGACGGGTTTTCGGATCCAAACAGGGAGAATAAAATGAAAAAACTTCTGCTGGCCTCAACGGCCACCGCAGTCATGGCCACCTCTGCATTTGCCGATGGTCATGCCGATGCTGTCTCTATTGGCGTTATCCTGGGCTTTACCGGCCCAATTGAATCTCTGGCCCCCGCGATGGCCGCCGGGGCCGAACTGGCCATGTCGGAAGTCACCGATAGCGGCAATCTGATGGATGGCATGACCGTCAATTCGGTCCGCGCCGACAGCACCTGCATCGACGCCGCCGCCGCAACCGCCGCCGCCGAACGTCTGATCACCTCGGATGGTGTGGCGGGGATCATGGGCGCGGATTGTTCCGGTGTGACCACCGCGATCCTGTCCAATGTCGCAATTCCGAACGGCGTTGCCATGGTGTCGCCCTCGGCCACCTCGCCGGCGCTGTCCACGGTTGAAGACAATGGTCTTTTCTTCCGCACCGCCCCCTCTGATGCGCGTCAGGGGCAGGTGATGACCGATGTGATCATGGATCGTGGCATTGAAGAGGTCGCCGTGACCTACACCAATAACGATTATGGTCTGGGTCTGGCCGACAGCTTTGCCGCAGCATTTGAGGCCGCCGGTGGCACCGTGACGCTTGTCGCGGCCCATGAAGACGGTCGCGCCGATTACTCGGCCGAAGTCGGCGCATTGGCCGCTGCCGGTGGCGACGTGCTTGTGGTTGCGGGGTATGTGGACCAGGGCGGCTCCGGCATTGTGCAGGCAGCGCTGGATTCCGGTGCGTTTGATACATTTGTCTTCCCCGACGGGATGATCAGCCAGGCGCTGACCGACAATTTCGGCAGCGATATCGACGGGTCCTTCGGGCAGCACCCGGGCACTGACAGCGAAGGCGCCGGCATCTATCACGACATGGCCGAAGCCGCCGGGTTTGACGGCACCTCGCCCTTCTCCAAGGAAAGCTATGACGCGGCTGCGCTGATCATGCTGGCGATGCAGGCCGCAGGGTCCACCGCATCGGCGGATTATGCCGAACATATCATGGATGTGGCGAATGCCCCGGGCGAACCGATCCAGCCGGGTGAACTTGGCCGCGCGCTGGAACTGATCGCAGCGGGTGAGGATATCGATTATCAGGGTGCCTCGGCGGTTGAGCTGATCGGACCCGGCGAAAGCGCTGGCAACTATCGTGAGGTCGTTATCGAAGGCGGTGAGATCGCCACGGTTCAGTATCGCTGATCCGCAGTGGTAAAACGCAATTTGGAACAGCCCGGTCTTAAACCGGGCTGCTTCATTTGGGGTATAGGCATATATGATTGTCGTTGAAGACCTGCACAAACATTTCGGCGGGTTCCATGCCGTTGATGGGGCATCCCTGACCATTGAAACCGGGTCGATCACCGGGCTCGTGGGGCCGAATGGCGCCGGAAAAACTACTCTTTTCAATGTGATTGCGGGCGTTCTTCCCCCAACCTCCGGGCGGGTGGTGATGGATGGCGAAGACATCACCGGCCTGCCGCCCCATGAATTATTTGCCCGCGGGCTGCTGCGCACCTTTCAGATCGCCCATGAGTTCAGCTCGATGACCGTGCGCGAAAACCTGATGATGGTGCCCGGCACGCAATCAGGTGAATCGCTCTGGAATGCCTGGCTCAGACGCGGCAGGATCGCGCAGGAGGAACGCGCCCTGGCACAAAAGGCCGATGAGGTTCTGGAGTTTCTGACCATCGACCATCTGTCGGATGAAAAGGCCGGAAACCTATCGGGCGGACAGAAGAAACTGCTGGAGCTTGGCCGCACGATGATGGTCGATGCCAAGATCGTTTTTCTTGATGAGGTCGGGGCCGGTGTGAACCGCACCCTTCTGAACACGATCGGTGATGCCATCCAGCGCCTCAATATCGAGCGCGGCTATACCTTCTGCATGATCGAACATGATATGGATTTCATCGGCCGGCTCTGTGACCCGGTGATCGTCATGGCCGAGGGCCATGTGCTGTCCGAAGGCACGATTGACGAGATCAAGGCCAATGAACAGGTGATCGAGGCTTATCTGGGCACCGGTTTGAAAAACAAGGTGGCCAGCGTATGACCGGCTCTTCCTATGACGAGGATCGCGGCAACAAGGACCGGTCGATCACCAAACCGACCCCGCCTGGCATGGGCGACCCGGTGAAACTCGGTGGTCATTCCCACAAGGTGGCAGGTAAAAACCCGTTTCTGATCGGCCGCGCGATGACCGGCGGCTATGGCGCGGGGGCGGATATCCTCCATGGTTGCACCATTGCCGTGGAACCCGGTGAAATCGCGGTGATTGTCGGGCCCAATGGCGCGGGCAAATCCACGGCGATGAAGGCGGTTTTCGGCATGCTGAACCTGCGCCAGGGTGAGGTGCTGCTGGATGGCGAGGAGATCACCGAACTGACGCCGCAGGACCGGGTGGGCAAGGGCATGGGTTTTGTGCCCCAGACCTCGAATATCTTCACCTCGCTGACGGTCGAGGAAAATCTGGAGATGGGCGCTTTCATCCGCCGCGACGATATCTCGGGCACGATGGAACAGGTCTATGACCTGTTCCCGATCCTCAGGGAAAAACGGTTTCAGGCGGCAGGCGAGCTTTCCGGCGGGCAGCGCCAGCAGGTGGCGGTGGGGCGCGCCCTGATGACCAAACCCAAGGTTCTGATGCTGGATGAACCGACCGCAGGTGTCTCCCCCATCGTGATGGATGAGCTGTTTGACCGGATTATCGAGGTGGCCCGCACAGGCATCCCGATCCTGATGGTGGAGCAGAATGCCCGTCAGGCGCTGGAGATCGCCGATAAGGGCTATGTTCTGGTGCAGGGCCGCAATGCGTTTTCCGGCACCGGCAAGGAACTTCTGGCCGATCCCGAAGTCCGCAAGAGCTTTCTGGGCGGATGAAGGGCCTGTACGCTTCCGCCGCCCTGCTTGGCCCCTTGCTTGGCCTTGCCGCCGCGCCATGCCAGGCCGAACCCTGGGCCTGTGCCTTCACCGTGGAATGTATTGCCGGGGAGGCCTGCCTGGCCGCCGCCTATGAGGTCGATATTCTGGCCGCCGATCATGAGGGGCGGCTGTTTCTGTCCAGCATCGTCGCCGACACCCCCGCCACCCGGCTGACCGCTGAAAAGGCACGCCCGGCCAGCTATGCCGGGATCAGCGGTGACGGTCTGGCGGAAATGATCACGATCAGGGCGGACAGCACCGCACGGATGACGGCCCATATGTTCGATGGCCCGGCTATGGCCATCACTTATTTCGGAACCTGCGAGGCTTTGTAGAGACATGGATTTTCTGAACGCCATCGTGGCACTCGCCAATTTCGTCATCATCCCGGCCACCGCCTATGGCGCGCAACTGGCGCTTGGGGCTTTGGGGGTGACGCTGATCTACGGGATCCTGCGGTTTTCCAACTTTGCCCATGGCGACACGATGGCCTTCGGCGCCATGGTGACCATTCTGGTGACCTGGGCCTTGCAGGGGGCGGGTGTATCGCTTGGGCCTTTGCCGACCGCGCTTCTGGCCCTGCCCGCAGGGATCGTGGCCACCGGTCTGCTGGTGATCGGCACGGACCGGGTGGTCTATCGGTTCTACCGGGCGCATAAGGCCAAACCGGTGATCTATGTCATCGCATCGCTTGGGGTGATGTTCATCATGAACGGGGTGGTGCGGTTTATCATCGGCGTCGATGATCAGCGGTTTGCCGATGGGGAGCGGTTTATCATCTCGGCGCGCACCTTCCGCAACCTGACCGGGCTGGATGAGGGTCTGGCCTTGCGCACCAGCCAGGGGCTGACCATCGTGATCGCGATCATCGCGGTGATGCTGCTGTTCTGGTTTCTCAACCGCACGCGCACGGGCAAATCCATGCGGGCGTTTTCCGACAATGAGGATCTGGCCCTGCTGTCGGGCATCAACCCGGAACGGGTGGTGCTGTATACCTGGCTGATCGTGGCGGCGCTGGCGACCACCGCAGGGGTGCTTTACGGGCTCGATAAAAGCTTCAAACCCTTCACCTATTTCCAGCTGCTTCTGCCGATCTTCGCCTCGGCGATTGTCGGCGGGCTGGGCAACCCGTTGGGGGCCATCCTTGGCGGGTTTGTCATCGCCTTTTCCGAGATCAGCATCACCTATGCGTTCCGCAAAGTGGTGGGTTATCTGCTTCCCGAGGCCTGGGAGCCCGATGGGCTGCTGCAACTTCTGTCAACCGATTACAAATTCGCGGTCAGCTTCGGCATTCTGCTGATCGTGCTTTTGTTCCGGCCCACGGGCATCATGAAAGGCAAATCAATATGACGGCCGGATCCCCCAAAACCGTTCTGCTGTTTGCCTTTGTGACCGTGCTGTTCATCGGCACCGGGTTCATGCAATCCTGGAACACCGCGCTGACCATTTTCAACATGGGTCTGATCTCGGCGATCATGGCGCTTGGGGTGAATATGCAATGGGGCTATGCGGGGCTGTTCAATGTCGGTGTGATGGGGTTTGTCGCACTTGGCGGGCTGGCGGCGGTGCTGGTCTCGATGCCACCCGTGGGTGAGGCCTGGGCGGCGGGCGGGGCGAAGGTGCTTGCCGGTCTGGCGCTTGGGGCCGCAACCATCATCGGGGCGATTCTGGTCTGGCAGAAAATGCCCCCCGGGCGCCTGCGCGGCCTGGCGGTTCCGGCTGTTCTGGTGGCCGGGTTCTTCATTTTCCGCGCGGTTTTCGATCAGGGTGTTGATGCGGTTGAAAGCATTGACCCGGCCCTGACCGGGTATCTTGGCGGTCTTGGCCTGCCGATTGTTCTGGCCTGGCCTGTGGGCGGGCTGCTGGCAGCGGGCGCGGCCTGGATCATCGGCAAGACCGCCCTTGGCCTGCGGTCGGATTATCTGGCCATTGCCACCCTTGGCATCGCCGAGATCATCATCTCGGTCATGAAGAACGAAGACTGGCTGGGCCGGGGGGTGAAAAATGTCACCGCCCTGCCCCGGCCCGTGCCGTACGAGGTGGAGCTTCAGGCAAGTGACTGGTTTTTGTCCCTGACAGGTCAGTTTGGGGTCAACCCAGTCACAACCTCATCGATCCTTGTGAAACTGTCTTATGCAGGCCTGTTCATTCTGGTCCTTCTGGTGCTGATCTGGCTGTCGGAAAAGGCCCTGAACTCCCCCTGGGGGCGGATGATGCGGGCGATCCGCGACAATGAGGTTTCGGCCTCGGCCATGGGCAAGAACGTCAAGGCGCGGCATTTGCAGATCTTCATTCTGGGCTCGGCTGTCTGCGGGCTGGCCGGGGCGATGATGACCACGCTGGACGGGCAGTTGGTGCCAAGCAGCTATCAGCCCCTGCGCTTCACTTTTCTGGTCTGGGTGATGGTGATTGTGGGCGGGTCCGGCAATAACTGGGGCGCGGTTCTGGGCGGGTTCCTGATCTGGTGGCTGTGGATTCAGGTGGAACCGATCGGACTTCTGCTGATGCAGGTGATCACCTCGGGCATGGTCGAAGACAACGGGCTGCGCATTCACCTGCTGGAATCGGCCGCCTATATGCGATTGCTGACCATGGGGCTGATCCTGCTGCTGGTGCTGCGGTTCAGCCCGCGCGGGTTGATCCCCGAACGCTAAGCCGCAGGGAGCAGGATTTCTCGAGAAATCCGTGTGGAAAACGCGCGTTTTCCACCCAGCCTTTACAGCATGCTGCCTTAAACCTAAGACATCGCGCATCACAAATGTCCCGGGAACGCGAAGCGTGGCAGGGCATTTGTGATTCAAGTTTAAGGCAGGGTGCTTTAGCGGTTTGCGTTTGATCTGTATCGAAAACCGCTGCCTCTCCCCTTCGGGTCGAACGCGGTTTTCAATGGGGCTGCCTCATATAAAACGCAAACCGCTTTAGCGGCCTTCGAACTGGGCTGTCCGTTTTTCAAGGAAGGCCAGAACCCCTTCCTTGAAATCGCGGGTCCGGCCGCAATCTCCCTGCAGCTTGCCTTCCAGCAACAACTGTTCGGCCATCGTGTTGCCGAAACTGGCCTGCATCGCCTCTTTCACCTTGGCAAATGCCACGGTCGGCCCCTGGGCCAGATGGGCCGCGCGGGCCTGCCAATGGCCGGTGAACTCCGCCTCCGGCACCGCCTCCCAGATCATACCCCAGTCCGAGGCCTGCTGTGCCGTGATCTTGTCGGCAAACAGCGCCGCCCCCATCGCCTTGGCCATCCCGATCTGACGCGGCAGCACATAGGTGCCCCCGGCATCGGGGATCAGGCCGATCCGTGTGAAAGCCTGAATGAAACTGGCGCTTTCGCTGGCAATGACCACATCGGCGGCCAGCGCCAGATTGGCCCCTGCCCCGGCCGCGGTGCCGTTCACCGCCGAAATCGTCGGCACCGGGCATTCCACAATCGCCATCAGCATCGGGATATATTCATCGCGCAGGGTGCGTTCGAGGTTGATATCCCCCACATTGGCACGGTCGCCCAGATCCTGACCGGAACAGAAGGCCCGGCCCTCACCGGTCATCACCACCACCCGCGCGTCACGGCCCGCATTGCCGAAAGCATGGGTGATCTCGGCCCGCATCTGGGTGTTCAGCGCATTCATCACATCGGGACGGCGCAGCGTAATGGTCGCAATCTCATCGGCGATATCGAGGGTGATGGTTTCGTAAATCATGATCGGCCTCTGCTAATCCCAGTCCGGAAGGCGCACCATACCAAACCGATCAGTTCAGGAAAGTGTAAACGCAACGTCAGCCTGTTCCGAAGGTGTTTTTTGCCCGAGATATCCCGGGGCGCGGGTCGGCAAGGCCTATCTCTGCCCGTCATCTTCCATGATCTCGGCCAGACGGGCCGCCTCCTCAGCATTCAGTCCCGTCTCGGCCTCCGGCGCGCGGGCCCGGCGGCGCAGATAACTTACGACAAGCCCCAGCCCCAGCAAAAGCAGCCCGGGACCCGCCAGCCAGAGTATCCAGGTCGATCCCCGGGCCGGCGGGTTCAGCAGCACATATTCGCCATACCGCTCGACGATGAACCGGGTCACCTGGGCATCCGTATCCCCCGCCACAAGCCGTTCGCGCACCAGAAGCCGCAGATCGCGGGCCAGATCCGCATGGGAATCGTCAATGCTTTCATTGCGGCAGACCGGGCAGCGCAGCCCCGCCGAGATGCTGCGCGCCCGCGCCTCCAGCACCGGATCATCAAGAATTTCATCAGGTTGTACGGCCCCCGCCGCAAGCGGCAGGATCAGGGCCAGCAACAGGACCAGCGCGCGGATCATTCTGCCGGCACTCCAGCGGAGGGCGCTTTGACCTTCGCCGCGCCTGCCGCGATCCGATAGCGCCGGTCGCTGAGCGACAGCGCCCCGCCAAGCGCCATGATGATCGCCCCGCCCCAGATCCAGTTCGCAAAGGGTTTGATATGGGTGCGCACCGCCCATCCGCCCCTGTCCTGCGGGTCGCCGATGACCATATAGACATCCCGGATAAACCCATTGTCGATCGCCGCTTCGGTCGTGGGCATGCCCGCCACCGGGTAGAGGCGCCGCTCGGGATAAAGCAGGGCAAGCGGGCGGCCATGATCGGTGACGGCGATGGTCGCCATGGTCGAGATATAATTGGGGCCTTCCAGCTGGCGGACCTCCTGCAACTCGATCTGATAGGCACCCACCTGATAGGGTACGCCTTCCTGCGCCACGCGGATATCCTCGGTCTGATAGGTGGTCAGGGCGGCAATGCCGAACAGCGTGATGCCAAACCCCGCATGGGCCACGGCCTTGCCCCAATCGGCGCGCGGCAGCCGGATCAGCCGCGCCAGCCTTTTGGCAAACGCCCCCCGCCCGCTGCGCGACCACAGATCAATCCCCGCCCCGGCCACCAGCCAGACCGACAGGCCGATGGCCAGCGGGCCAAGGCTGGAATGCCCGGTGAAGACTGTATAGGCCAGCAATGTCGCGGCCACCGCCAGCGCCGCCGCCCCGATCAGCGGGCGCATCGCCCGGCCGATCTTGCCCCGTTTCCACGGCAGCATCGCGCCCACCGGCAGAACCACCGCCAGACCGATGACAAAGGGGGTGAAAGCCGCATTGAAAAACGGCGGACCGACCGACAGGGTGCGGTCAAAGAACATCTCGGCAATCAGCGGCCAGATGGTGCCGATGAAGACCACGAAACAGGCCACGGCCAGCAGCAGGTTGTTCAGCACCAGGGCGCTTTCCCGGCTGAGGATGGAAAAGACCCCCTTGGCCTCCATGATGCTGGCGCGCAGGGCAAACAGCAGAAGGGCCCCGCCCATGAAAAGCGTCAGAATGCCCAGGATATAGATGCCCCGTTCGGGATCATTGGCAAAAGCATGGACCGAGGTCAGAACGCCGGAGCGGACGATGAATGTCCCGATCAGCGAAAAGCCGAAAGCCAGGATCGCAAGCAGGATCGTCCAGCTTTTCAGGGCCTCGCGTTTTTCCACCACGATGGCCGAATGCAGCAGCGCGGCTGAAATCAGCCAGGGCATGAAACTGGCATTTTCCACCGGATCCCAGAACCAGAACCCGCCCCAGCCAAGCTCGTAATAGGCCCACCAGGACCCCATGCCGATGCCGATGGTCAGGAAAATCCAGGCCGCGAGCGTCCAGGGGCGCACCCACCGCCCCCAGGCCGCATCGACGCGCCCCTCGATCAAAGCGGCAACCGCGAAGGAAAACGACATGCTGAGCCCGACATAGCCCAGGTAGAGAAACGGCGGATGGAAGGCCAGGCCCGGATCCTGCAGAAGCGGGTTCAGGTCATGGCCGTTGAAGGGCGGATTTTCCAGCCGCAGAAACGGGTTGGAGGTGAACAGGATGAAGGCGAAAAAGGCCACCGCGACCGAGGATTGCACCGCCAGCACGCGCGCCTTCAGCGTCGGCGGCAGATTGCCCCCGAACCAGGCCGCCATCGCCCCGAAGAGCGTCAGGATCAGCACCCAGAGCAGCAGCGAGCCCTCGTGATTTCCCCAGACCCCGCTGATCTTGTAGATCATCGGTTTCAGCGTATGGGAGTTGTTGACCACCAGGCTCAGCGAGAAATCCGAGGTCACGAATGCATAGGTCAGCGCCCCGAAACTGATCGCGGTCAGCACAAACTGCGCCGTGGCGGCAGGCTCGGCCGCCGCCATCCAGCCCGCCCGCCCCTGCGCCGCCCCGATCATCGGCACGATCATCTGGAAGATGGCGACCATGAAGGCCAGGATCAGGGCGAAATGTCCGAGTTCTACAATCATGTCTTTAGTCTATGCCCTGCCATGTCGCTGCGCCACCAGATAGCGCGTTCAGATCGGACAGGCTTGCGCGTTGGTGTCGCGGATGTGGCACCGGCTGGGGCAGGTATATCCGTTCTTTTGCGTTGCCATGTTACAAGGGATTCATGCCTCCGGCGGGGATATTTACCAAGCAGAGAAAGGGCGGACCGGGCATGGACGAAGACGGTTTGCTTGGCTATAGCGGTTTGCGGGTCAGCGGGAACCGGTCTTTCAAAGCGCAGGGGCGTTCGGGTGCATTATAAACGCAGGTTGCGTCAGGGACTGGCATGAACGCGACGCCGGATATCTTGTGTATCGGATCGGTTCTGTGGGACGTGATCGGGCGCTGTGCGCAGCCGATGGTGGCGGGCAATGACCGGCCCGGGCGGATCACCCGCCTGCCCGGCGGTGTGGCGCTGAACATCGCGACGACGCTCAGGCAGTTTGATCTGACCCCGGCGCTGATCTCGGTTGTGGGGAGGGACGCGGAAGGCAATGCGCTTCTGGCGGCCTGCGGGCAGCAGGGGCTGGTCATGCAATATGTGCTGATCGACCCGGACCTGCCCACAGATCAGTATATGGCGATTGAGGCGCGGGGCGAATTGATTGCGGCGATTGCCGATGCCCATTCTCTGGAAGCCGCGGATGCGCGGATATTGCAGCCTCTGGAAGATGGCCGGCTTGGATCGGCGGCGCGGCCCTGGGCGGGTCTGATCGCCATTGACGGAAATCTGACACAGAGGTTGCTGGCCGATATTGCCGCAAACCCGCTTTTCGCCGCCGCGGATCTGCGGATCGCGCCCGCCTCTCCCGGCAAGGCAGAGCGGTTGCGGCCGATGATGGGGCATCGGCGCGCCACGCTTTATGTCAATTGTGAAGAGGCCGGATTGCTGACCGGAACCGTGCCCGAGAGTGCCGAGGCAGGGGCGCATGCGATGCTGGCCACAGGGGCAAGGCGGGTCCTGGTGACCGATGGCGCCGGCCCGGCGGCCTTTGGTCTGGACGGTCAGGTTCTGGTTTGCGCCCCGCCCATGGTCGAGGCAAGGCGAATCACCGGGGCGGGCGATACCTTCATGGCCGCCCATATCGCCGCAGAGGCAAAGGCTGTGCCGCCGGAAGATGCCCTGCACCAGGCGGTGAAGGCCGCAGCAGAATATGTAACGGGATCAATCGGGTTATGAACAGCATGATCATAATGTCACGCGCCGTGGACGCGGCCCTTGCGGCGGGCAAGCCGGTGGTGGCGCTGGAAAGCACCATTATCACCCACGGCATGCCCTACCCGCAGAATCTGGACACTGCGCGCGCGGTGGAGGCCGAGATTGTGGCCGCAGGCGCCACCCCCGCCACCATCGCCGTGATGGGGGGCAAAATCCATATCGGGCTGGAGGATACGGCGCTGGAGGCGCTGGCCCGGGCCAAAGATGTGATGAAGCTGAGCCGGGCCGATCTGGCGGTGGCCCTTGCCAGCGGGGCCACAGGCGCCACCACGGTGGCCGCAACGATGATCTGCGCCGCACGGGCGGGCATTCAGGTGTTCGCCACCGGCGGCATCGGCGGTGTGCATCAGGGCGCGGAGGAGAGTTTCGACATCTCGGCCGATCTGCGCGAATTGTCGGAAACGCCGGTCACGGTCATCGCGGCGGGGGCCAAGGCCATTCTGGACCTGCCCAAGACCCTGGAAGTGCTGGAAACCCTGGGGGTGCCGGTGATCGCCTACGGGCAGGAGGCTTTCCCGGCCTTCTGGTCCCGTGACAGCGGGTTGAGTGCACCGTTGCGGATGGACAGCGCCGCCGAGATTGCCGCCGCCCACCGGGCCCGCGCCGCACTTGACCTGCCCGGCGGGCAGTTGATTGCCAACCCGATCCCCCGGGCAGAGGAATTGAGCCGCGGCATGCTGGCCCCGCTGATTGCCAGAGCCCAGACCGAGGCGGCAAAGGCGGGCATCACGGGCAAGGCGGTCACGCCTTTCCTTCTCAACCGTCTGTTCGAGTTGACGGATGGCCGGTCACTGAGCGCGAATATCGCACTGGTGAAGAATAATGCCCGCCTTGGGGCTGCCATTGCGGTGGAATTGGCCCTGGCCTGAGCCAATGCGCCGCTTGTACGCTTGCGGCATCCCCCCTAAATGAGAAGATACGAAATTCTGGATCTGCCGATAGATGCAACTGCCTGAGACACCTCCGCCACCGAAACGTGGTTTTTTCTCTTCGCTGCGGGCGAATTTTCTGACCGGTCTGGTGGTGATCGCCCCGATCGGTCTGACGGTCTGGCTGATCTGGTCGGTGATCGGCTGGGTCGATGGCTGGGTTCTGCCCTTCATCCCCAACGCTTATAATCCGGTGCTGCTGATCCGCCATCACACCGGGCTTGAGGTGGATGTGCGCGGCCTTGGGGTTGCCACTTTTCTGATTTTCACGGTGATTATCGGCTGGACCGCCAAGGGGCTGATTGGCCGGTCGCTGATCAAATGGGCGGAATCCCTGGTGTTGAGCGTGCCCGGGGTGCGCACGCTCTATTCCGGTGTGAAGCAGATTGTTGAAACGGTTGTCTCCCAGGGGGAGCAGAATTTCGACAAGGCCTGTCTGGTGGAATATCCGCGCGCAGGGATCTGGGCGATTGCCTTCATCTCGACCACCGCGAAAGGCGAAATCGCAGCCAGTAATGAGCAGGAAATGGTTTCGGTCTTTCTGCCGACCACGCCGAACCCGACCTCGGGGTTTCTGCTGTTCGTGCCGCGCAGGGATGTGCAGGTGCTGGATATGAGCGTGGAAGACGCGGCAAAACTGGTGATCTCGGCCGGGCTGGTCTACCCCAATGGCCAGACCCCCGCAGCGGAGCCGCAGGTTATCCCGGCCAAAACCCCCGACGCGGCGGAGTGACGCCCCGCGCCGGGTTTGGTTTGGCTCTATTCGTCTGCGTACCACCAGACATCGGGCTGGAAGCCCAGGAAATCGCCATAGATCGGCAGATGGTCAGGGTAATGCAGGTCCCGCACATGGGCGATGCGCGCGTATGGCAAAAACCAGATCGGCACCACATAGCGCCCTGAGGTCAAGACCCGGTCCATCGCCCGTATGGCGGCCTGATATTCTTCCAGACTGTCTGAGGTCAGCATCCGGTCGATCATCGCCTCGATCGCCGGATCACAGGCCCCCATCAGATTGCGCGAGCCTTCGGTTTCGGCCATCTCACAGCCCCAGTAAAGCCGCTGCTCATTGCCGGGGCTCAATGACAGGCCGCGCTGGAAATAGGTCATATCAAAGTCAAACGCATCCGTGCGTTCGCGATACTGGGCGCTGTCGACGATTGAAATAGCGGGGGTGATCCCGATCCGGTTCAGCGCCTCTGCATAGATATTGATGATCGACTGGTTTTCGGATGACCCCTGTTGCAACAGGATCTCGAAGCTGAAGGGCTCGCCATCGGCATCCACCATCACGCCGTTTTCCACCGTGTACCCCGCCTCTTCCATCAGGCGCAGCGCGGTGCGGGTGCCGGACCGGTTGGCCTCGGACCCGTCTGAAACCGGCATCTGATACCCTTCCATCGCACCGGGCAGCAGGTCATCGGCAAAAGGCGCCAGCAGGTCCGCAACCAGACCGGTGGCGGGCCCCGGTTCCATCCCAAGCGTGGAATTGGCGAAGTAAGAGGTGATGCGCGGTTCGGTGCCGCCATTGACCGCCTGATTGATGAATTCAAAATTGAACGCCTCGATCATCGCCTGGCGCACACGCCAATCTTCAAAAACCCGGTTGCGGGTGTTCATCACGAACCCGGTCATGCCTGTGGGGCGCTGATGCGGGATGATGGATTTCACAATCTCGCCGGATTGCGCGCGCGGGAAATCGTAATTCTGTTCCCAGTTTGCGGCGTTGGTTTCGCGGATCGTGTTGATCAGCCCGGAACTGAACGCTTCGAACATCGCGGTGGCATCGCCGAAAAACTCAAGCCGCACCTCGTCGATCACATTGGTGCCGCGCCGGAATGGCAGATCGGCACCCCAGTAATCGGGATTGCGGGTCAGCGAGACATAGCGCCCGGCCTGATAATCAGTGATCACATATGGCGCTGATGTGATCGGCACCACTTCCATCCCGCTGTTGGCGAAATCCACCCCGTCCCACTGGGCGGCCTGAAGGATCGGGCGCATCCCCATGATCAGCGCCATCTCGCGATTGGGTTCCACAAATCTCAGGCGCACCCCACGCGCGCCCGCCGGTTCGATTGTGGCCACATTCGTCCAGGCGTTCAGATAGCGCGGATGCCCGATGGTCCCGAGTGTCTCATAGGACCAGATCACATCCTCCACCGTTACCGGGCTGCCATCGGAAAACCGGGCCTCGGGGCGCAGATGAAACTCCACCCATGCGCCATCGGGATCGGCCTCAACCGATTCGGCCAACAGCCCGTAAAGCGTGAAAGGTTCGTCATAGGACCGGCCCATAAGTGATTCGTAAGCAAGAAAGCGCAACTGCCACGGCACGTTGCCCACCCGGCTATGCGGGTTCAGACTGTCGTAACTGCCCACCTCACCGGTCACGATCCGACCGCCTATCGGGGCATCAGGATTGGCATAGGGCAGATGCTCAAAACCCGGGGGCAAGGCAGGCTCCCCATACATAGCGATGCCATATCGTGGCTCGGCCCAAGCAGTGGTAGTGAGAATCGCAAAAGCCCCTAAAGACGCCAAAAACCTGATGAAACAATCTGCGCGCATTTGTGAACAGTCCTCTGAATGCTTTGTTTGCCTTTACCCCAACGCTATCCGCGCAACCCGGTCATTACAAACTTTTCGGTTGGACTCTGAGCAAGCCATTGCTTATAAAGGGGTCACTGCTCGATAGGTTTCTTGCCTGTATGAAACCTGCCTCAATAACTTAACGCCAGCTTCGTGCTGGCGTTTTTTTGTCGGTAACACGCGGTGCCTGTGTGACCGTAATAGCCCCGCAATTGCCATTCTGCCGACCCCTCCTGGAAGGCCGTATCCCTCTCCTGATACCTGTCTCGAGCCGGAATAGCACATTCTCCAGATGAACAGGTCGTGATTGAGTAGCTGCCCCCTATCCATTGTGCAGTTGCAGCATTACAGTTTCCGCAATTGTGACAAAACCAATAGGCATCAGGAGCATTCCCCATGGCCCTCACCACCGATCTTTCCGGCAAAACCGCTGTCATCACCGGATCAAATTCCGGTATCGGTCTGGGCATCGCCCGGGAACTGGCCCGCGCGGGCGCGGATGTGGTGCTCAACAGTTTCACCGACCGGGATGAGGATCATGCGATCGCCGCCGGGATTGCAGAGGCCACAGGCGTCACCGCGCGCTATATCAAGGCCGATATGTCCAAGGGTGAGGACTGCCGGGCGCTGATCGCGCAGGCGAAGGCCTGCGATATCCTGATCAACAATGCGGGCATTCAGCATGTGGCCGCGATTGATGAATTTCCGCCCGAGAAATGGGATGCGATCCTCGCGATCAATCTCAGCTCGGCCTTCCACACCACCGCCGCTGCCCTGCCAATGATGCGCGCCGCGGGCTGGGGCCGTGTCATCAATATCGCTTCGGCCCATGGGCTGACCGCCTCCCCCTATAAATCCGCCTATATCGCGGCCAAACACGGGATTGTCGGGCTGACCAAAACCACGGCGCTGGAAACCGCCGAAGAGCCGATCACCGCCAATGCCATCTGCCCGGGCTATGTTCTGACCCCGCTGGTCGAGGCGCAGATCCCCGACACGATGAAGGAATACGATATGGGCCGGGACGAGGTGATCAAGAATGTCATGCTGAAACGCCAACCCTCGAAAGAATTCGCCACCGTCGAACAGATGGGCGGCACGGCGGCATTCCTGTGCTCGGATGCGGCGGCGCAGATCACCGGCACCACGATCAGCGTCGATGGCGGCTGGACGGCGCTTTGAACAGACAAGGCCCGACATGACAGTGAAACGCATCAATCTGGCCCTGCAGGGCGGCGGCGCGCATGGCGCCTTTACCTGGGGTGTTCTCGACACCATTCTGGACACACCCGGGATCGAGATTGCGGCGATGTCCGGCACATCTGCCGGGGCGTTGAACGGGGCGGCTGTCAAGGCGGGCCTGTCGCGTGGCAGCCGGGCGCTGGCGCAGGACAATCTGCAATGGGTCTGGGAACAGGTCGGCGCGATCACCGATCGGGCCTTTGCCCCCTGGCTCAACGCCGCCTCTCCCTCTGCGATCTCATCGCTGATCGAAACCTCGCTGCCCTTTGCACTTTCCGACACGATGTCGCGTATGGTCAGCCCTTACAGCTATGGCCCGTTTTACCGGAACCCGCTGCACCCCATTGTCAAACGGCTTCGCTATGACGCGATCTGTTGCGATGACGGGCCAGAGCTTCATATCTGTGCCACCAATGTGCGCAGCGGCAAAATTCGAATCTTTACCGGTGACCAGATCACGCCGAATGCGATCATGGCCTCTGCCTGTCTGCCGACGATGTTTCAGGCGGTGGAGATCGAAGACCCTGCAACCGGCAGGGTGGAGGCCTATTGGGACGGTGGTTACACCGGCAATCCGGCGCTTTTTCCATTGTTCCGGAACAGGTTGCCAAGCGATATTCTGATTGTGAACATCAACCCGCTTTATCGCGATGAGGTGCCGGTTTCGGCCCGGGCCATTCAGAACCGGGTGAATGAGATCAGCTTCAATTCCTCGCTGTTGCGCGAATTGCGCGCCATTGAATTTGTCCAGCGCCTGTTGCGCGATGAACATCTGCGCCCCGGCACAATGAAGAATGTCCTGATCCATATGGTGTCTGATGACGCGCTGATGGCGAAACTGTCAGTGGCCACGAAAATGGTGGCCACGCCGCAGATCCTCCACCAGTTGCGCGCCGCAGGGCGGGCCGCATGCGAGGCGTTTCTGGAGACGCATTTCGACAAGATCGGTCGGAAAAGCAGTGTCGATCTGGTGGGGATGTTCAACTGAAAGACAGGCCGTGAATAGGATTCGGCCTGAAATCCTGCACCACCCCACACCATGCTCCCGCCCGGCGGCACCGCCGGGCAGCGCCTGAGCCGACCCCACGGGTCGGGCGCTTCTCGCCCACCCCTCGGCTCAGACGATGCCCTATGCATAATGTATATATGTTGCAGATTTTTACAGCATGCTGCCTTAAACCTGAGACATCGCGCATCACAAATGTCCCGGGAACGCGAAGCGTGGCAGGGTATTTGTGATTCAAGTTTAAGGCAGGGTGCTTTAGGACGTGCTATAGTTTCACTTGCAATAATTCCATATTTCATGAATATATGAAAT
Organism: Rhodophyticola sp. CCM32; assembly: GCF_004751985.1. Lineage (NCBI taxonomy): Bacteria > Pseudomonadati > Pseudomonadota > Alphaproteobacteria > Rhodobacterales > Roseobacteraceae > Rhodophyticola > Rhodophyticola sp. CCM32. Next base: position 1,169,231 of record NZ_CP038492.1, on the reverse strand, counting down.
ATGGATTCTCCCACCGCCATAAAAATCCTCTCGACCCTCGGACATGAGGGCCGTCTGTCGATCTTCCGTCTGCTGGCCCGCCGGGCGCCCGATGCGCTAAGACCCAGTGAAATGGCCCTGGCCTGCCGATTGAAACACAGCACGCTTTCGGCCCATCTTGCCACTTTGTCCCAGGCCGGTCTGATACAGTCCCGGCGCGAAGGCACAGCGATGTATTACAGCCTTGCCACCGGGCAGACCCGGGATTTCACCAGCTATCTGCTTGAGGAGTGCTGCCGCAACCGCCCCGATCTCTGCCTGCCCACAGCACCCACCGCCCCCGCGCCCCGTGAGGCAAAGCCCGGCCCGGCAACAATTCTGTTCATCTGCACCGGCAATTCCGCACGCTCCATTCTGGCCGAAGTGCTGATGCGGGATATCGGCAAAGGCCGGTTCAAGACCTATTCCGCCGGCAGCTATGCCACCGGCAAGGTGAACCCCAATACGCTGGATCTGCTGGACCGCTCCGATCATGATATCGACGGGCTGCATTCAAAAAGCCTGGAAGAGATGCAGGGGCCCGATGCGCCGGTGTTTGATTTTGTCTTCACCGTCTGTGACCATGCCGCCAATGAAGAATGCCCCGCCTGGCCGGGCCAGCCCGTCAGCGCCCATTGGGGCATGCCCGACCCGGCAGCGGTGACCGGCACCGATGCCGAGGTGGCGCTGGCCTTTGCCGAGGCCTATCGCACACTTCATACCCGTATCGAGGCCTTCGCCGCCCTGCCGCTTGCCACGCTGGACCGGATGTCGCTTCAGGCCGAAGCGGACCGGATCGGCGCCCTGCCCCCCACCTCGTAACGGAACAGCGATGCTTCATTTTCTGGTTCTCTGCACCGGCAATTCCGCCCGGTCGATCCTTCTGGAACATATCCTGACCCGACACAGCGGGGGCCGGATCAGGGCCTGTTCCGCCGGGTCCCGGCCGACCGGCCGGGTGCATCCGCAATCGCTGATCCTGCTGGACCGGCTCGGCTATGACAGATCCGGCGCGCACTCGAAAAGCTGGGATGTCTTTGCCACGCCCGATGCGCCGAAAATGGATGCGGTGATCACGGTCTGCGGCTCTGCTGCGGGGGAAACCTGCCCGATCTGGCCTGGCAGCCCCACCCGCGCCCATTGGGGGGTGGAAGACCCGGCCCGGGCGGCCAAGCCCGATTGGCCCGGGGCTTTCCAGACCGCATATGATGCCCTGATGGCGCGGGCCAATGCCTTGTTCCTGCTGCCTTTTGAAACCTATGACCATACCCGGCTGCAAGCCGCCCTGACCAAAATCGGAACCCAATTCCCATGATGCATAAACTGATGGCCGAGGCAGTCGGCACCGCTTTTCTGCTGGTCGGCGTGGTCGGGTCCGGGATCATGGCGGCCAATCTGTCGCCCGACAATACCGGTGTTGCGCTTCTGGCCAATGCCATTGCCACGGGTTGCATCCTTTATGTCATCATCACCCTGCTTGGGCCGATCTCCGGCGCCCATTTCAACCCGGCAGTCACGGTCACCTTTCTGATCCGGGGGGAGATCGCAGTCCGCCCCGCCGCCGCCTATATCGCGGTGCAGATCGCGGCGGGTATTCTGGGTGTCTGGGCCGCGCATCTGATGTTTGACCTGCCGGTTCTGCAAGTCTCCACCACCCTGCGCACCGGGTCTGGCCAGTGGTTTTCAGAAATCCTGGCCAGTTTCGGTCTGGTCTTTGTCATCCTGGGCGGCATCCGCCACACGCCACAGGCCGTGCCGACCCTTGTGGCGCTTTATATCACCGGGGCGTATTGGTTCACCTCTTCCACCAGTTTCGCCAACCCGGCGGTCACCATCGCCCGCAGCCTCAGCGATACATTCGCAGGGATCCTGCCGGGCAATATGCCCATGTTCATCCTCATGCAATTGATCGGGGCCGGTCTGGCACTGCTGGTGGCGCGGCATCTGTTCCAGGCAGAAACCGCAGGCTGAGAAGCTTCACCCTCAGGGCTCCTCCAGCCCTGCTGTCTGAGATTTTTTCGCGCTGCGGGCTATACGCCCCCCGCCGAAGCGGATAGCCTGCGCGAAGCGACACAGGCCCGGTGCGCATATTGTTGTTGTACCCCGCCCTCTCTGCCCTGCCCTGCAACGCATATGGCAAGCTCACCCGCGCCTGAAGGAGGCCTTATGATCAAGCTCGACATCCTGTCAGATCCGATCTGCCCCTGGTGCTATATCGGCAAGGCACAGCTTGACCGCGCCCTTGAAGCCGCCCCCGATCATCCTTTTGCGATGGAATGGCACCCGTTTCAGCTGAACCCCGACATGCCGGCGGAAGGCATGGACCGCCGCGCCTATCTGGAGGCGAAATTCGGCGGCAAATCCGGTGCCATCGAGGTGTATAGCCGGATCGCCGAACATGCGACAGCCGCCGGGCTGGAGATCAATTTCGAGGGGATCACCCGCACGCCGAACACGCTGAACGCCCATCGTCTGATCCATTGGGCGGGGCTGGAAGGGCGGCAGACCGCAACTGTTTCAACCCTGTTCAAAGCCTATTTTGTTGAAGGCAAGGATATCGGCGATCTGCCCACGCTGATCGGCATCGCCGAGAATGTCGGGATGGACGCGGCCATGGTTGACCGGCTTTTTGCCAGCGATGCGGATGCCGAGGATATCCGCGCCCGCGACGCCCATGCCCGCGCCCGGGGCGTGACCGGCGTGCCCACCTTCATCCTGGCCAACAGCCATGTTCTGCCCGGCGCACAACCACCCGAGACCTGGGCGAATGTGATCGAAGAGATTTCCGAACAGATGAAAGCCGCGGAATGATCACCGCGCATTTTCCCTCAGGTTATGTTCTGTCCCGCCTGGCGGGGTGGCAGAAGGCAATGCTGGCAGCCGGTATGGTCGGGGCGGTCTGGCCTGATCTGGATTTGATATTCTTTTATCTCGTGGATGATCGCGCCTTTCATCATCACCGTTATTGGGTCCATGCACCAGCTTTTGCCGTGTTGGTGACAGCGGTCCTTGCAGCATTGGTGCGATTGTTGCGGCCAGAGATTATGGGCGTTGTGCTGGCCTTCGGCCTGGGTTGGGGGCTTCATCTTATTCTGGACAGTCTTGCAGGAGATATCATGTGGCTTTGGCCCATGTCGAACGCGCTTTATGCCCTGTTCTCGGTGCCCGCGACACAAGATCACTGGATGTTGTCCTTCATCCTGCATTGGACTTTTCTGGCCGAACTTATCATCTGGGTCGCGGCTTTATGGCTATGGCTCAGACGGGAAACTGCAACATGAGTGATATCACCGCCCCGGCCAAGTCGCATCGTCTATCCACGCCGGAATTCATCTCTCTGATGGGGATGATGTTTGCCACCATCGCCTTTTCCATCGACGCGATGCTGCCTGCCCTGCCGCAGATCGCCGATGAACTGACGCCGGAACGGCATACATTGGCGCAGCTGGTTCTGACCTCATTTGTTCTGGGCATGGGGTTGGGGACCTTTGTTACGGGGCCGATCTCGGATGCGCTCGGGCGCAAACCGGTGATCCTTGTCGGGGCGGCGCTGTATATCACCGGGGCGCTTCTGGCCTATATCGCCCCGACGCTGGAGATGATTCTGGCCGCCCGGCTGTTGCAGGGGCTGGGGGCCGCAGGCCCCCGGGTTGTGGCCATGGCAATCATCCGCGACCTGTATTCCGGGCGGAAAATGGCCAGTGTGCTGAGCTTCGTGATGATGGTCTTCACCCTGTTCCCCGCCGTGGCCCCGATGATCGGGGCGGCGATCATCGCCGGGTTCGGCTGGCGGTCGATCTTTCTGGCATTTCTGCTGTTCTCGCTGATCTCGGTCAGCTGGCTGATGATCCGCCAGCCTGAAACCCTGCCGGTCGAGGCACGGCGGCGGATGCGGATCACCGCCCTTTGGGCCAGCATCAGGGAAGCGCTCAGCCTGCGCCAGATGCAGCTTTCTATTCTGGTGCAGACCCTGGTCTATGGGGCGCTTTTCGGCACGATCTCCTCCATCCAGCAGGTGTTTGATCTGACTTACGGGTTGCGCGACAGCTTTCCCTACTGGTTTGCCGCCATGGCCCTGTTGGCGGCCCCGGCGGCGCCATTGAACGGGCGGCTGGTGGTCAGGCTGGGGATGCGCCCGCTGATCCGCACCGCGTTGAGCCTGCAGACCGTGTTTTCAATCCTGACGGCGCTGTGTCTGGGGTTCGGGCTGTTGGGGGGCCAGGAGTTCTGGCTGTATTTTCTGTGGAGCGTGACGGTGTTTGCCACCGCCGGGTTCACCATCGGGAACCTCAATGCCCTGGCGATGGAGCCCCTGGGGCATATCGCGGGCATGGCCGCGTCGCTGATGGGCGCGCTGGCCACGATTGGCGGGGCGGTTCTGGGGGCGCTGATCGGGCAGCTTTACAATGGCACTGCCGTGCCGCTGGCGATTGCGATCGGGGTGTTGAGCCTGATCGGGGCAGTGATCATGCGATCCATGCCCCGCGAGGCGGTCTGAACAAGCTGGTTTCGGGGCGGAATTCCCGGGAATTCCGTATGGAAAACGCGCGTTTTCCACCGGTACGCTGGCGCAGATTCGAGGGGGTGATCGGGGCGCTGCCCCGCTGCCTGCGGCAGCCCCCCGAAGTATTTTTAAGAGCGAAATCGTTTTATTCTGCAACATCGCTCATTGAAATTCGCGTTCGAGATCAGCATCTTGCTGATCGAGAGGCAGAGAATTTCGATTCAGATTAAACGATTTCTGCTTTAGATAGAGAAGGAGGTGAAGGGGGGTATCGGGCCTTATGTGTTTATCTTGCGCGCCAGATCCTGGGCGATTGAGAATGCGCCCTTGATCTTGTCGGCTTCGCGCGTCCAGTCCCGGCGCAGGACAATCTTGTTGTCGCGGATTTTGGCCAGCCCGCGCTGATCCTCGACAAATTCCACCAGACCGGCGGGATTGGCGAATTTGTCGTTATGGAACTGGATCGTTGCCCCTTTGGGCCCCGCATCCAGCCGCGCGATCCCCGCCTGTTTGCATTTCGCCTTGATGCGGATGACCAGAAGCAGGGTGTTCACCTCGCGCGGCAATTTGCCGAAACGGTCGATCAGCTCGGCGGCAAAGCCTTCCAGTTCCACCTTTGTGGTCAGATGTGACAGCCGCCGGTAGAGGCCAAGCCGCACATCCAGATCAGGCACATAGGCCTCGGGGATCAGGACCGGCACACCCAGATTGATCTGCGGCGCCCATTGGCCGTCTTCATCCAGCCGTGCCTCCCCGGCCCCGGAGCGGATATTGGCAATCGCCTCTTCCAGCATGGATTGATAAAGCTCAAACCCGACCTCGCGCACATGGCCCGATTGTTCCTCCCCCACGATATTGCCGGCGCCGCGGATATCGAGATCCTGGCTGGCGATGGTGAAGCCGGCCCCCAGACTGTCGAGACTGCCCAGGACCCGCAGCCGTTTTTCGGCCGTCTGGGTCAGTTTCTGGCGGGGTTTGGTGGTCAGATAGGCATAGGCACGGGTCTTGGCCCGGCCCACCCGCCCGCGGATCTGGTAAAGCTGCGCAAGGCCGAACCGGTCGGCCCGGTGGATGATCATCGTGTTGGCGGTGGGAATGTCGATACCGGATTCGACGATGGTCGTGGCCAGCAGGACATCGTATTTGCCATCGTAAAACGCATTCATCCGGTCATCCAGCTCGCCCGCCGCCATCTGGCCATGGGCCACCACATAAGAGACTTCGGGCACCTGATCGCGCAGGAAGCTCTCGATCTCGGGCAGGTCCTGAATGCGGGGCACCACATAGAAGCTCTGCCCGCCGCGATAATGCTCCCTGAGCAGCCCCTCGCGCAGGGTGACCGCATCGAATTCGCTGACATAGGTGCGGATCGCCAGCCGGTCGATGGGCGGCGTGCCGATCAGGCTGAGATCACGCACGCCCGAAAGCGACATCTGCAATGTGCGCGGGATCGGCGTGGCCGAGAGGGTCAGAACATGCACGTCCGAGCGCATCTCTTTCAGGCGCTCCTTATGGGTGACGCCAAAGCGCTGTTCCTCGTCAATGATCAGCAGGCCCAGATTCTGGAACCGGATGCCCTTGGCCAGCAAGGCATGGGTGCCGATGCAGATATCGACGCTGCCATCGGCCAGACCCTTGCGCGTATCTGCGGCCTGTTTTGCCGGAACAAAGCGCGACAACTGTTTGACATTTATGGGAAACCCGCGAAACCGGTCGGCGAAGGTCTTGGCGTGCTGCCGGGCCAGCAATGTGGTGGGCGCGACAATGGCAACCTGAAGCCCGGCAGCGGCGGCGGCGAAACCTGCGCGCATGGCCACCTCGGTTTTGCCAAAGCCCACATCGCCCACCACCAGCCGGTCCATCGGGCGGCCCCGGGCCAGATCTTCCATCACATCCTCGATGGCACTCAGTTGATCCTCGGTTTCCTCATAGGGGAAGCGCGCGGCAAATGCCTCCCACATATCGCCGGGCGGTTCCAGAACCGGGGCCGCGCGCAATTCCCGCTCTGCCGCGATGCGGATCAGCTTGTCGGCGATCTGCCGGATACGGTCTTTGAGCCTGGCTTTCCGGGCCTGCCAGGCGCCGCCGCCCAGCTTGTCGAGCAGCCCTTCCTCATGGCCATAACGGCTGAGCAGTTCGATATTTTCCACCGGCAGGAACAGCCGGTCGCCCCCGGCATATTCCAGCGCGATACATTCATGGGGCGCGCCCATGGCGGTGACGGTTTCAAGCCCGTTATAGCGGCCAACCCCATGATCCACATGCACAATCAGATCACCGGGGCTGAGAGATTGCGCCTCGGTCAGGTAATTCTCGGCGCGTTTGGTCTTCCGTTTCGGGCGGATCAGCCGGTCACCCAGCACATCCTGTTCCGAGATGACCGTCAGCCCGCCGCCGGTAAACCCCTCTTCCAGCGGCCAGACCGCGAGGGTCAGACTGCCCTTGCCCTTGATGTCCCTTGCATCCCTGATCTCGACCGCGCCGGTGACACCCTGATCTTCCAGCAACCCCGAAAGCCGGTCCCGCGCGCCATCGGACCAGGAGGCAATGACAACGGCGCTGGTTTCACGTTCTGATGCAATATGACCCGCCAAAGCCCCGAAAAGACTGATATTTTCCTGCTGACGTTCCGGCGCGAAACTGCGCCCCACCCGGCCGCCCGCATCGGTCACACCCGGCCCGCTGGCCTGTGGCAGGGGGGAAAACTGCACAACCCTGTGCCCGGCAATCGCCTGCCCCCAGGCGGCGTCATCCAGATAAAGCTGACCGGGCGGACAGGGTTTATAGACCGACTCCAGCCGGGCTTTCTGCATCAGGGCAGAACGCCGTGTATCATATTGATCTTCAATACTTTCCCACCGCGCCTGACGCTGCGCATCGCTGTGATCCTCCAGCGTGACCGTGGCGCCCGGCAGATAATCGAACAGGGTTTCCAGCTGATCGTGGAAAAACGGCAGCCAATGTTCCACGCCGGCATGTTTCCGGCCCGCGCTGACCGCCTCGTAAAGCGGATCATCACTGCCGGCGGCGCCAAATTCGATCCGATAATTTTGCCGGAACCGGGTGATCGCGGCCTCATCTAGCACCACCTCGGATACCGGGGCCAGGTCCACACGCTCCAGCCGGTCGGTTGTCCGTTGCGTGGCCGGGTCAAACCGGCGGGCCCCGTCCAGCACATCGCCGAACAGATCCAGCCGCACGGGCATCTCCTCCCCCGGGGGCCAGACATCAATGATGCCACCGCGGATCGCATAATCGCCGGGTTCCGTCACCGTGGGGCTTTGTGCAAAGCCCATGCGCACCAGAAAGGATTTCAGCGCGGCCTCGTCGATCTGCCCGCCGACACTGGCCACAAAGGCGGCATCGCGCAGAAGCGCGCGGGGCGGCAGGTATTGGGTGGCCGCGCCCAATGTGGTCAGTAGAATAAACCGCCCCGACAGCCCGGCCGCAAGACTGGCAAGCGTCGCCATCCGGGTCGCGGCAACCTCTGCATTGGGGGAGACCCGGTCATAGGGCAGACAATCCCACCCGGGAAACCGCAGGACAGGCACGGAAGGGTCAAAAAACGCCAGCGCCGTGGCCATCGCGGCCAGGCGCTTGTCATCGCGGGCCACATGGCAGACCGCGCCACTGCCCCGGGCAAGCTCTTGCAGGATCAATGTGGCGTCAAAGCCCTCGGGGGCGCCGCCGGTCAGAATATGGCTGGAGGGTCGGGTCATGGTCCGGCGTCACCTACCCTGCCCGTCGCCCGTGTCAAGCGCGCGATGGCCGGTGGCAGTCAAAACCCCCAGGGATCGACGCTCACATTCACCCACATGCCCCAGAAAGCGGTGATGAAGATGAACAACACGCCCATGATCTGCACCCCGATCCGGTGACGGCGCAGGCTTGCGGGGATATTCGCGTAGTCCGAGGCCTGCAGCCTGCGCGCAGTGCGGACCGACCAGGCCCCGACCAGCAGCATCGGGAAGATCAGCAAAAACAGCGCCTGACAGAATTCCACCCGGTAAAACCAGCCCAGAACCGCCAGCCCGGTCGCGATGAAGGCTGCAAAGGCGGTGACCCACAGGCCCGAGACATCGACGATGGTCAGAATGCGGTTCACATTCACCTGCGCCAGCACGGCCATGTCATGTTCGCTGCGGTCATGCCCCCGGTTGGCGCGCTGCACCATGTCATAGGGCACACCCAGCACCCAGTGGCTCATCGTTGACCACATCACGGCCAGGACAATCCAGTACCACAGATTCGAAAACGACCTGAGGTCGATCACTTCGCGCGCAAGATCAAGAAAGGTGAAGGTCAAGGCTGCTTTGCCCGTTATAGTTATTTCGGCGCACCATATGCGCGCGGTTCCGGGGTTTCCAGCCTTGAGATGCATCAGGGTTCATGGCACGGCTAATCCGCAACAGATCGATAAGGAGATCAACGATGGCTGCCAATCAGGGCCCGTTCCCCCGCACCCGGTTCCGCCGCAGCCGGTCAGGCGCTGCCCTGCGCAACCTGACCCGCGAGGTGGAATTGTCGGTGCATGATCTGATCTGGCCGGTCTTTGTCTGCGCGGGCACGCAGGAACGGCAGGCCGTGACCTCGATGCCCGGCGTCGAAAGGCTGAGCGTCGATCTGATGGTTGATGCGGCGCGGCAGGCCCAGGGGCTTGGCATCCCGGCGATCTGCGTCTTTCCCTATACCGACCCGGCCCTGAAAACCGAGCTTTGCGAGGAAGCCTGGAACCCGGACAATCTGACCAACCGGGCCATTCGCGCGATCAAGGATGCGGTGCCCGACATCGCCGTGATGACCGATATCGCGCTCGACCCCTATAACGCCAATGGCCATGACGGGATCGTCCGCGACGGGATCATCGTGAATGATGAAACGGTGGCGGCCCTGGTGAAGATGGCCCTGGCGCAGGCCCGGTCCGGGGCGGATATTCTGGGCCCGTCCGACATGATGGATGGCCGGATCGGCGCGATGCGCGACGCGCTGGAGGCCGAGGGGCATGTGAATGTCACCATCATGTCCTATGCCGCCAAATTCGCCAGCGCCTATTACGGCCCGTTCCGCGATGCGGTCGGGGCTTCGGGCGCGCTTAAAGGCGACAAGAAGACCTATCAGATCGACCCGGCCAACCGGGATGAGGCGCTGCGCTGTGTGGAGCGCGATCTGAGCGAGGGGGCCGATATGGTCATGGTCAAGCCGGGCCAGCCCTATCTGGACCTCTGCCGCGCGGTGAAAGACCGGTTTGGCGCGCCCACCTATGCCTATCAGGTCAGCGGCGAATACGCGATGATCCAGGCGGCAGCGGCCAATGGCTGGGTCGATGGCGAAAAAGTGATGCTGGAAAGCCTGACGGGCTTTCGGCGGGCCGGATGCGACGGGGTGTTGACTTATTTCGCCCCCCGGGTGGCAGAAATTCTCAACGGCTGAGGCATATCGGCCTTACATTGAAACGCTTTTCGCGGGGTTTCGGCTTTGGCACAAACACCAGACCCGGTGCTGCCGCCTTGCGGCACAGTCGAAACGCGGTCATGGGCTGTTCGGCAAGAACCCGCAGGTCCGCTGTCTTTCGCAGATGACATCGGGGCTTTTTCCGCGTAATAATAGGGAATAATCCGGGCACAGACCCGGGCACGACAAGGCATAATGCACAGGCGGACTCTATCATGGGCACTCTCACCCGGCGACATTTTGTAATTACGGCTTCGGCACTGCCTCTGGCGGCCTGTAGCAATGGCATCGGCTCAAACGGCGGTCAGCGCGTCGACAACCGCGTCGATAGCGCGGTCCAGTTCATGTATGATGAGGTGCCCGGCACCCAGGAGCTGGCCTTCAACGCCGCCGGTATGCTGGTCATGCCGCTGGTCACCCAGGCGGGCTTTGGCTTTGGCGGGTCCTATGGCCGCGGCGCGCTCAGGATCAACGGGGCGTCGGTGGATTACTACTCGGCAATCTCCGGCAGTTTCGGGTTTCAGATCGGGGCGCAACAATATGCCCATACGCTGTTTTTCATGACCGAAGATGCATTAAGCGAATTTCGCCGTGGTGTAGGCTGGTCCGTGGGCGCGGATGTGCAATATGCGGTGGTCAATCAGGGGGGCAATCTGGGTGTGGACACGACCGCGCTGCTGACCCCGGTGATCGCGGTGATCTATGGCCAGGCCGGGCTGATCGCGGGCGCGACGCTGGAAGGCACACGCTATGCACGGATCATTCCCTGATCAAAAGACTGAAACCGCCCCTGACAGCAGAATACCCCGCATGGGAAGCACAGCTTTGCATTGCCAGGACATTCCCGTTAGGACCGGGGCCGGATTTCGTATTTTAAAGTCAGGGTGATCACCTCATGGCCGTCTTTCTTCGCTGGCTTATGCGCCTTGTGACGGCGGCCGTGGTGCTGGTGGTGCTGATCATCGCTGTCCTATGGTGGATGGCCGCCCGCAGCCTGCCCGATTACGAGGCCGATTGGCAGGTTCCCGGCATCACCGCCCCGGTCGAGATCGTGCGCAGCAATGCCAATGTTCCGCATATTTTCGGGGCAACGGATGCGGATGTGTTCTATGGGCTTGGCTTTGCCCATGCCCAGGACCGGCTGTGGCAGATGCTGATGACCCGGCGGACGGCCCAGGGGCGGCTGTCGGAACTGTTCGGGGAACGGACACTGGAAATCGACATGCTGCTGCGGCGGCTTGACCTTTATGGCCATGCCACCCGTTCCGTTGCCGCCCAGACCCCCGAAACACGCGCAGCGCTTGAGGCCTATGCCGATGGCGTCAATGCCTGGCTGGAACTGGTCGGCGCCGAGGCGCTTGGCCGCGGCGCGCCGGAGCTGTTTCTGTTTGCCCCGCAGATCGCGCCCTGGCAGCCCGCCGACAGTATCGCCATTACCAATATGATGGCCCTGCAACTGGCCAGCCATCATGAAGAGGAAGTGCTGCGCGCCCGCACCTCTCTGGTCCTGGGCGACCCGGCGCTGCTGGCCGATCTGATGCCCGATGTGCCCGGCCCCGGCATCGCGGCCCTGCCGGAATATGCCAGTTTCTTCGACACGGCCCCGCCGCGCTATGCGGCCAATATATCGGGCCCGCGTGATGTGCTGTTCCCAACCGCGCCACGGGGCCTTGGCGGCGCCTCCAATGCCTGGGCGGCGGCCCCGTCGCGATCAGCTGCGGGCGGCACGCTTCTGGCCAATGACCCGCATCTGGGCCTGACCGCCCCCACCATCTGGTATCTGGCGCGGCTGGAGCTTGGCACCGGCGGCGTCATCGGCGCCAGCATTCCGGGCATGCCGGTGATCCTGGCCGGACGCTCGGACCGGTTGGGCTGGGGCATCACCTCCTCCTATATGGATGATATCGACCTGTTCGTTGAACAGGTGAACCCCGAGAACCCGGAAGAATACCGCACCCCCGATGGCTGGGCCCGGTTTGAAACCCGCCGCACAATCATCGAGGTGGCCGACGCCACCCCCGTGACCATCACCCTGCGCCGGACGGATAACGGACCCGTTATCCCCGGTGAGGTCTGGAATATCGGCACGATCACCCCCCCGGCCATGTGATGAGCATGGGCTGGACCGCGCTGACCGATCAGAACACCTCGATCCAGACCGGGCTGGATCTGATGCGCGCAGGTTCGGTCACCGAGGGGCTTGCTGCGGGCGAGGCCTTTGTCGCGCCGTCCCAGAACCTGACCCTGGTTGATGCAGACGGCAATATCGCCCTGCAAACCATCGGCCATATGCCCTGGCGCCTGACCGGGCATCAAAGCCAGGGGCGGATGCCGGCCCCCGGCTGGATCGCCGAAAACCGCTGGCAGGGGGTGACCCAGTATTTCGCCAACCCGTCTTTCGAAAACCCCGAAGGCGGCATTGTCGGCAACACCAACAACAAGACCGTTGACCGGGACTTCCCGCTGCATGTCTCGTTCTACTGGGGCGATACCCAACGGGTCACCCGCTGGCAGCGGCTGATGCAGAACCGGCAGGTCCATACCCGCGACAGTTTCATCGAGGCGCAGCTTGATACGGTTTCGCCCGCCGCCCGCAACCTGCTGCCCCGGATTGCCCGCGATCTGTGGTTCACCGGGGAAACCGCGCCCGTGGGCACGGCTGAACATCGCCGCCAGCGGGCGCTGCAATTGCTGGCCGAATGGAATGGCGAGATGAATGAACATCTGCCCGAACCGCTGATCTACGCCGCCTGGATGCGCGAGTTGCAGCAGCGCCTGATCCGCGATGATATCGGGCCGCTTTCCGGGGAGTTCCTGAAACTCACCCCCCTGTTCATCGAACGGGTTTTCCGCGATGTGGACGGCGCCGCCGCCTGGTGCGATATCCGCAATTCGACCGCCACGGAAACCTGTACCGATATCGCCCGTCTGGCGCTGGATGACGCGTTGCAATGGCTTGAAGAGCGCTATGGCGGCAGCGTGGAAAGCTGGCGATGGGGGGCCGCCCATGAGGCGCGCCATGATCACCCGGTGCTGGGAGAAACGGCGCTGTTCTCGTGGATCGTGAATATCCGGCAACCCACCTCGGGCGGCGATTTCACCCTGCGGCGGGGCGCGACACCGGGCACCCTGCCCGACCCGTTCCTGAACACCCATTCGGCGGGATACCGGGGGGTCTATGACTTTGCCGATCCCGACAGCTCGGTCTTTGTCATCGCAACCGGACAGTCGGGCCACCCGCTCAGCCGGTACTATGATGATCTGGGAGAATTGTGGCGACGCGGCGAATACATCCCCATGTCCCTTGACCCCGACCTGGCCCGGGCGGGGAATATCGGCGTCACGGTCCTGAGCCCCCGGCAGTAACAGACAGGCAATTTCTGTTTTGTGTGGGGCGGAGGGTGAATTGGCTGCGACTGCGCCAATATCGGCTTCCGGATTTCATGCCCAAACCTGCACCCGATTTATGAACCGTCTCCATAGCCCAATTTTGCATGATTTTCTGTAGTGGTGCATAAACTATGACTTACGCACCAGTCGGCCCATTGCCGACATTGAGCACGATCCGAGAATGCTGCGCCCGCAGCCCGCATTTCGGACGTTCCCCACACGCAAACATCGACTGGTATGTGGCATAGAAGATGGCAGTTGCTGAGAGGCTGGAAAAGTCCGACAAAAAGCACCTAAAACAAAAAGTTACAGACGTCATCTTGACATTCAGCCATCTAGAACAAATATAGAACATAACGGAGTGAGAACAGGTATTAGTCTTAGCAGTCTAGTGGTTGGGTGCTAGAATGAATGGTTTACCTTGCGATGGAGTACAGTTAAACATTCTAAAAAACGGGTGCGTCGGGCGGTATGGGCCAGTTAGGTAGTTTTTTGAAGCTTGTCGCCGCAGCTTTTTGCGGTGCAGCAATCCTTTACATCGTCATATCGCACAACTCCGTGAACCTGCCTGACGCAACTTCCAGCGTCCCACTAGCCGAAATGAACATTAGCTACACCGATTTTCTGACGTTGTTGTTGACCTGCGTTACGGTTGTTTTGGCCGCTGTCGGTATCGCAATTGGTGTTGTTGCCGCCTACACGGTTTCGAGCCTTAAAGACGACGCCAAGTCTGAAGTGAATAATGCAGTCACAGAACGAATGAAAAAAGTCGATGAAAAGTTGGACAGGGTAGAAGCCAACTTGCAAGCGAAAGTAACAGCTATTGCTTACGGGGTCGGTCAAAGTCTTGACGATGAAGACGCCGATCCAGATATGGAGGAGAGATAGAATGGCGCAATCACGAGAATGGACGCGGTTATCGGGTGAGCATCGTGCATTGATCGAAGAATTTCAGGCGAACGAGTCCGTCGCGGTTGGCGCACTCGCACAACGCCTCGGCTTACGTATTAAGGTCGCAAATCTTGGGCCTGGAAATTCCGGTCAAATTTCGCGCAATGCGGATGGTGGTTACATAATTAAAGTAAATCGTTTTGAAGCTAAAGAGCGTCAGCGTTTTACGATTGCGCATGAGATTGCACATTTTCTACTTCACCGCGATATCATTGACGCATCCCCAGAAGGAATTAGGGATACTGTTTTGTACCGTTCTGGCGCACCAGAGAACATAGAGTATCAGGCTAATCGCCTTGCAGCCGATATCTTGATGCCTCGCGGTTCTGTAGAACGGCGACTTGGGGAACTCGGTGGTCGCGTGAGTGAGGGAGTCATTGAAGTGCTTGCGCAAGACTTCAAGGTGTCCAAAGGGGCAATGGAAATTCGTCTCCAGAATGTAGCAGCATAGGAAGTTCGCATGGCCCTAGAACGGGTATCTTACGTACCGACACTTGCAATACGCGCAAGCGAAATGCGGGGTTTGGAGTTCTTGCCTCTTGCGACAAAAGAGCGAATGACGCCGTGCGTCTTACTAGCTCCTTGGAGTAGCACGACAACACTCGGTAAGGCGATAGATCGATTTGAGACGGCTTTCCCCAAAGGCGACTACTTCCTTGATATTGACCGCGGCTATATTCCAACAAATCCCGATGCCGATGCACAAGTAGAACTCGCGTCGCTTAAAAACCCAGCTAACGCATATGCATCATGGTGTGAGTTTGTACAAAGGCATGAAAAAGTGATGCCCTGTTTGCAGCTTCGCGATCAAAACGAGGACGAAATTAGAAAACAGATTCAGCGGTATCGCGAATTTGGGCGAACTTTTGCGCTGCGCATCTTTCGTGATCGCGAACCGATAAACTTAGAAGACGCCATATCAGCGGTTTCCGCATTTGGTGCGGCTGACTTTGTAATCATCTTAGAAGGTGGATGGGCGCGAGATGCTTTACAACTACCGGCTTGGTTTAGCGGGATTATCGGAAACGCACTGGCCGAAATCAACGCGCAAGTTCCAATCGTTGCGTCATGCACGACCATGCCGAAAGGATATAGCAATTGCGTTGGTCGTACTAAGGTTGGGTTTTCAAATCGTGTTTTGGTCCAACAAGTACAAGCGAACAGGAATGACCGAAAAATTGTATATGGCGATTGGGGTAGTACCAGGCCACGTGAACAGACGGGTGGTGGCGGGCACGACATCCCAGAACGTATTGATTATCCGACCGAAGATTCGTGGTACATATATCGCAAACCTGACCCTGATTGGACATTTCAAAAAGCCGCAAAAATGCTCACTGAAGACGCTGAGGTTTGGAACGGAAAAACTGGTCAATGGGGTGAACAAATGATTGCTGAAACGAAAGTCAGTAAGCATCTTGGTATAACATCGCTGCAAAAAAATGTATCGGTCCGAGTGAACTTGCACCTTCATCGTCAGGCGTTCTACGGAACAGACCTGCCGCCAATGGAAGCACTTGAAGATGATTGGGAGGACTGATGACAGTGGTGTCAGAATGTCCGCTTTTTGACGGTAGCCTTGTGAAGTTTCTACCGCAGCGAATTTCTGCGTTCCGCTGATTTTTTGGCGCATAAGCCCTTCTATGTCGTTTGAACCATTCTCGCAAAAACTGACCTTCATGGGTAGCGCAGCATTCGCCACTTAACCTCAAAGCTGCCAAAACGCCTTTTCCTGGCGGCGGGTCCAGTTGACGGTCAGGTGGGCCGTATCCTCGTCCTGGTCTTCGGCCTCCACGACGCCCTGTTCGTAAAGCCAGGCGCGTTTGCGGCCTTCCGCGTGGGGCAGGTCAAGCTTTGTCTGGTGTCGCGGCGGGGAGACGGCGCGGGCGATGTCCGTCAGAAGCGGGGCAAGCCCCTGCCCGCTCAGGGCCGAAATCACATGGGTCGTGTCGCGCCGCCGGGCGATTTGGCTCAGTTCCTCGGCCCGGTCATCGGGCAAAAGGTCGGATTTGTTCCAGATCTCGATCATGGGCGCGCTGTCTTTGACCCCCAGATCAGCCATGATCGCGGCCACATCCTCGGCCTGCGCCCCGGTCTCGGGATGAGAGATATCGCGCACATGGAGGATCAGATCCGCGTCCAGCACCTCCTCCAGCGTGGCGCGGAACGCGGCAACCAGCTGCGTCGGCAGATCACTTATGAAACCCACCGTATCAGACAGAATCACCTCGGTCCCGTCAGGCAGGCTCACCGCCCGCATGGTCGGGTCAAGCGTGGCAAACAGCATGTCTTTCGCCATCACCTCGGCCCCGGTCATCCGGTTGAACAGCGTCGATTTCCCCGCATTGGTATAGCCCACCAGCGCCACCACCGGGTACGGCACCTTCTTGCGCGCGGCGCGATGCAGGGCGCGGGTTTTGACGACCTTGCCAAGCTGGCGGCGGATGCGGGTGACCGCCTCGTCAATCGCGCGCCTGTCCGCCTCGATCTGGGTCTCGCCGGGGCCACCGACAAAGCCAAGCCCGCCGCGCTGGCGTTCCAGATGGGTCCAGGCGCGGACCAGCCGGGTGCGTTGGTAGGACAAGGCCGCAAGCTCCACCTGCAACACCCCTTCACGGGTGCGGGCACGATCGGCGAAGATTTCCAGGATCAACCCGGTCCGGTCCAGAAGCTTGACGCCCCATTCCTTTTCCAGATTGCGTTGCTGCACCGGTGTGACCGGGCCATCGACCAGAACCAGACCGGCCCCGGCCTCTTCGATCCGGCGCTTCAACTCGGCGATCTTGCCTTTGCCGAACAGCAGGCCGGGCTGTGCCCTGGGCAGGCGCACAATCTCTGCACCGGCCACTTCCAGTTCAGGCAGGGCCGCGGCCAGTGCCACGGCCTCCTCCAGCGCGGGGGTGGCCGCGCGGCGGTTCCGGTTGGTCTCGATATCGGGGTGAAGGACGATGGCCCGCATCGCCGGGCCCTCGGTCTCGGCACTCAGCGAGTTATCGCTCACTCTTCCCCGTCATAGAGACTGATCGGCTGCGACGGCATCACCGTCGAAATCGCGTGTTTGTACACCAGTTGTGACTGACCATCACGGCGCAACAGCACACAGAAATTGTCAAACCAGGTGATGACCCCCTGCAGTTTGACACCATTGATCAGAAAAATCGTGACCGGGACCTTTGTTTTCCGAACATGGTTGAGAAACGAGTCCTGCAGGTTTTGTTTGTTTTCGGCCATTGTGAAACTTGCCTTGTCTTTTGTGCTGTCTTTGGATGGATGACAGTCTGTGAGCGGACGGAACAGAGTATGGGGGCAAGTTCAGCAGATTTCCACCCCGATTCCAGCGCATTATAGCATGCTGCCTTAAACCTGAGACATCGCGCATCACAAATGTCCCGGGAACGCGAAGCGTGGCAGGGTATTTGTGATTCAAGTTTCAGGCAGGGTGCTTTAGACAAGTGATGCTGCAAATGCATCACGCGCGCCAGTATCCCGGGTTGATCAGGGCCAGCAGAACCAGTGTTTCCATGCGCCCGATAATCATTGCCACAGCCAGGATCAGCTTGGCCAGATCGCTGAGCCCCAGATAGGAAATCGGGGTTTCTGCGGCGACGGATGCCAGCGGCCCGGTGGTGGTCAAGGCCGAGATCGCCAACACCATGGATGCCTCGAAATCCAGCCCCGCCAGCGCCAGAACGGTGCTGACACCGGCCAGGGTCAGAACGAATAACATGAAGAAAATCCATGCGATATAGGCCCCTTCCCGGCGAATCCGGCGGCCAAGGCGGCCCGCGCCCGCAACCGAGTTGGGGTGGGTCAGTTTGCCCATCTCGCGGGTGCCATGCTTGTACAGCGCATAGACCCGCAACAGTTTGACCCCGCCCGCGGTTGTCGCCACCCCGCCCCCCATCAGGACCAGCCCGATCAGGATCAGGCCGGGGGTCGGCAGGCCCGACCAGGCCCGCGCCATGCCCCAGCTTTCGGACACGAAACCGGTGGTTGTCAAAAATGACAACACGGTAAAGACACTGCCCCAAAGTGCGGCCAGCGCGGCTTTGGAATTGGCCAGTTCATCCACCTCCAGCGCACCCAGCCAATGGCGGGCGAAAAGCAGCGTCGGCAGAACCACAACCGCAAAGACCGCCAGGCGCAGCTCCCGGTCACGGGTCAGCCGCTGGGCAGCCTGGACCGCGCTTGCCGAGGCGAAGGACCAGCGCGAGACCGCAAAGATGAAAAACAGAAAAATCAACG
Organism: Rhodophyticola sp. CCM32; assembly: GCF_004751985.1. Lineage (NCBI taxonomy): Bacteria > Pseudomonadati > Pseudomonadota > Alphaproteobacteria > Rhodobacterales > Roseobacteraceae > Rhodophyticola > Rhodophyticola sp. CCM32. The sequence continues at coordinate 1,150,672 of NZ_CP038492.1, read as the reverse complement.
CCTCCCCCGCCACGCCGGGGGCACGCCCCTCCATCCCGCCCACCGGGCTGATGCCCGAGGTGGCCATGGTCGACATCGCATGGATCAGCGCCGCCAGAGGCGTTTCCTGCGCAATCAGCAGACCAAGCCAGAGAAGGACGGTCAGCATCAGATAGATCGGCGCCAGCCGCAGGGTATGACGGCGCAGGCGTTCCGCCGGGGGGGCCGCCTGCATCTGCCCTGACCCGGCCTGCACACCGCCCAGAACCTGCGCCTCTGACGTGACCTCATACCCGCCAAGGTTCAGCGGCGCCAGAACCGCCACCGCCGTCACCCAGATCAGAAGCCCACCCATCCAGCCCACCAGCCCGCGCCACAGATGCACCGCAGGGGCCAGACGATCCGGGTCGAAAAAGCTGGCGCCGGTTGTGGTCAGGCTCGACACCATTTCGAGATAGGCGTTGATATAAAGCGTATTGCCCACCGCCTCGGACAGGGGAAAGGCCAGCATCAGCGGCAGCGCGATATAGGAAGACAACAGCCCGACCAGATGGACGCGGGGCGAGCTGGCCGGCCGCATGGTCTGGGTGGCAAACCCGATCAGCCCGGTCAGGAACAGAAACAGGATCGAGGAATAGAGGAACACCCGGCCGGTGAAATGGTCATCCATCCCGGTCGCCACCGCCGCAGGCACCAGCATCGCCAGCGCACCGATGCCCATCAGCACGACAATCAGTGGCAGGCGGGAGAAATAGCCGCGCATGAGCCTAGAAGAAATCTATCGAGACTTGCAGCAATGTCTCGACCGCCGGCACATCCGCCGCCATGGCGAAAATGGCAATGGCATCGCCTTCCTCGATCCGGGTCGACCCGGTGGGGCGCATCACCTTGCCGCCCTTCTGCACCGCGCCGATGATCACCCCCTCGGGGAAGTCGATATCGCGCAGGGCCCGCCCGGCAATGGGCGAGGTGGACAAGACCTGCGCCTCAATCACCTCGGCCTCGGCATCGCCGATGGAATAGACACCGCGCACCCGGCCATGGCGGATATGGCGCAGGATCGACCCCACCGTGGTGGTGCGCGGGTTCACATAGGCGTCGATCCCCAAAGGCATCATCAGCGGCACCAGTGTCGGGTCATTGACCAGGGCGATCGACACTTTCGCGCCTGCGGTCTTCGCCCGGACGGCGGCCAGAAGGTTGGTCTTGTCATCATCGGTGACACATAGCACCGTATCGGCCCGGTCCACCCCCGCCTCGCGCAGGATGTCGATATCAAGCCCGTCCCCATGCAGCACAATGGTCCGTTCCAGCGCATCGGCGGCCTGTTCGGCATTGTGGCGCGACATCTCCACCACCTTGGCGCGGATACGGGTGGCGCTTTTCTCCAGCTCCCGGGCCACGGCCAGCCCCACATTGCCGCCGCCGATGATCACCACCCGGTCCTGGGTTTTGGTCTCCTTGCCGAAAATCTCCAGGGTGCGGGAACTGTCCTGCACATGGGTGAAGACATAAATCTGGTCCCCCGCGAAAAGCTGATCGCCCGGTTCCGGTGCAAACAGCGTGCCCTCGCGCCGGATGCCCACCACAAGCGCGCGCAGGGTTGAAAACAGCTCGGACAACTGGCGCAGGGGGGTGTTGAGCACCGGGCAGTCATCATCGAGATGAATGCCCAGTATCTGCGCGTCCCCGCCCAGAAAGCTTTCCGTGTCGAAAGTCGAGGGTGAGGACAGGCGCCGCAATGCCGCGTTCGCCACTTCGCGTTCGGGGCTGATCACCACGTCAATCGGCAGATGATCCCGGCGATAGAGATCGGAATAGATCGCGTTCAGGTAGCTTTGCGCCCGCAGCCTGGCGATTTTGCGCGGGACCGAGAACACCGAATGGGCCACCTGACAGGTGACCATATTGACCTCATCGGAATGGGTCGCTGCGATGATCATATCCGCGTCACGCGCGCCCGCCCGGTCCAGAACATCGGGGTAAGAGGCAAACCCGGCCAGACCCTGCACATCCAGCGTTTCGGTGGCCCGGCGCACAAGATCGGGGTTGTTGTCAACCACCGTCACATCGTTGTTTTCGCCGGAAAGATGACGCGCGATTTGCCAGCCGACCTGGCCTGCGCCGCAAATGATGACCTTCATGTGCCTTTGCCCCGTGAGGGTCGGATCAGAGAGGTTCTGAATGGCAGGTTGCGCCCCTGCCGTCAATTGCGAGCCGACCCATCGGTAAAATTCCCGGTTTTGAAAACCCGCCTGCCCCGCGCCTTCGCACTCGCACGCGGTTTTCGATGGGGCGGCCTTGTAAAACGCAAATCGCTATCGGCGGCGGGCATCGCCGGGCGGGAGGGAGGTGTGGGATGATTCAGGATTTCAGGCCGGCGCTATAGGGCCACAAGCCGGAGCGCCGGAATTCTCCAGAATTCCACCCGCCCTCACAGCCGGCAATTGCCTCAGCTTTCCTCGACCTGGGCCACACGGGCGCCGGATTTGTTGGTGGTGACCACGCCCAGGGATTTCAGCTTGCGATGCAGCGCGCTGCGTTCCATCCCCACGAAACTGGCGGTGCGCGAGATATTCCCCCCGAAGCGGTTGATCTGCGCCATCAGATAATGCCGTTCAAACAATTCCCGCGCATCGCGGAGCGGCAAGGTGGTCAGGCCCGCCGACAGGGCAATATCCTCTTCCTCGCTTGCCGCCTCGCTTTGCCCCGGCAGGTCGCGCGCCTCGATCGGGCCGGTATCTTCGCCCAGGATCAGCACCCGTTCCACCACGTTTTTCAACTGCCGCACATTGCCGGGCCAGCGCATGGTTTGCAGCATGGCTTCCGCATCTTCGCCCAGATCACGCAGAGGCAGCCCCTGATCGGCATTGAACTGGGCAATGAAATGCTTCGCCAGAAGCGGGATATCCTCGCGCCGGTCCTCAAGACTGGGCACCTCGATCGGCACCACATTGAGCCGGTGATACAGTTCCTCGCGGAAGGTTCCCGCAGCAATTTCCGCCTGCAGGTCGCGCGTGGTTGAGGAGATCACCCGCAAATCCACCCGCACTTTGGCGGTCCCCCCCACACGGGTGAAAGACTGGTCGACCATCACGCGGAGAATTTTCGACTGCGTGCCAAGGGGCATATCGGCCACCTCGTCGAAATAGATCACCCCGCCATGGGCCTGTTCCAGCAGCCCCTGTTCCACCCCGCGTTCGGCGCTTTCCCGACCGAACAGCACCTCTTCCATATGGTCAGGCTGGATCGAGGCGGAATTGACCGTGACAAAAGGGGCATCGGCCCGGTTTGATTGCCCGTGAATATAACGCGCCGCCACCTCCTTGCCCGATCCGGCCGGGCCGGTCAGCATCACCCGGCCATTGGATTTGGTCACCTTGTCAAGCTGGCTTTTCAACGTCTTGAACGCCGCGCCCTGGCCAATCATCTCGGCGGTCTTGCCATCCTGACGGCGCAGCGCGGAATTCTCGCGGCGCAGGCGCGAGGTCTCCATCGCGCGGCGGATCACCACCATCAACTGGTCGATATTGAACGGTTTTTCGATGAAATCATACGCGCCCTGTTTGATCGCCGCGACCGCGATTTCGATATTGCCATGGCCTGAAATGATCACCACCGGCACATCCGGGTCATCGCGTTTGACATGTTTGAGGATGTCGATCCCGTCCATATTGCTGTCTTTCAGCCAGATATCGAGGATCATCAGCCCGGGCGAGGCGGCGTTCAATTCGGCCATGCACTCATCGGAATTGCCCGCCATGCGGGTGGTGAACCCCTCATCTTCCAGAATATCGCAAATCAACTCGCGGATATCACGCTCGTCATCGACGACCAGAATATCGGACATCATTCCTTCCCTTCCTGTTCAGATTGGCGCGGCAAATGAATCCGCGCGGCAGCGCCCCGATGCGCCCCTTCGGTGAATGGTTCAGCGTCCAGCAACTCAAGCGTACCATTATGTTCTTCAACAATTTTCTTCACGATCGGCAGGCCCAGACCGGTGCCCGTATCGCGGGTGGTCACGTAGGGCTCAAACAGTTTGGCGCGATCCACGGGCAGGCCGATGCCATTGTCACTGATCACAATGATCACCGCATCCGGGTCGGCCTCCATCGTGATGCGCAGCTCTGGCCGATACCCGTCCGGTGCGCCCTTTTCGGTAAAGCTTTCCGTGGCTTCCCCGCCATTCTTCATCAGGTTTGTGAACGCCTGCCCGATCATCGTGGCATCAATCTCGCAAAGGATGCTGTCCTCGGGGATGGTGGCGGTAAAGCGCACATCGGGCTGGCCCGTTTTCTGCAGGGTCACTGCCTCGCGCAACAGCCTGGCAATATCCTCGGGCCGCCGCTCAGGCTCGGGCATGCGGGCGAATTTCGAAAATTCATCAACAATGCGCCGCAAGTCATTGGTCTGGCGGATAATAACATCTGTGTATTGCTCCAGATCGGCGGCATTTTCCCCCAGTTTCGGGCCGAATTTGCGCCGCACACGTTCCGCCGACAACTGGATCGGCGTCAGCGGGTTCTTGATTTCATGGGCGATGCGCCGCGCAACATCCCCCCAGGCCGCCATGCGTTGCGCACTGACCAGCTGGGTGACGTCATCAAAAGCCACAACATACCCTTCCAGCGCATCCTGTGTATTGCGCCGGGTCGCCATGCGGACCAGCAGGCTTTCCAGCTTGCCCCGCCGCGCCAGCTTGATCTCTTCCTGCAAGGCTTCCCCGCCGCGATCCTGCAAACGCTCAAACAGACCGGCAAATTCCGGCACCGCATTGACCAGGCTCAGCCCATGGTCGCGTTGTTCAACCATGTCCAGCAACCCCAACGCGGCCCGGTTCATGAAATCCACCCGGCCCTGCGCATCCAGCCCGATCACTCCTGCGGTAACCGAAGACAGCACGGAATCGAACAATCGCCGGCTTTCCTCGGTCGCGCTGTTCTGCTCCACCAGACTGTCCCGCTGGCCTTTCAACTGCCGGGTCATCTGGTTGAACAGCCGCCCCAGCATGGCAATCTCGTCATCGCCCCGTTCCTCGGCCACGCGCACATTCAGATCACCCTGCCCCACGCGCTGCGCCGCACTGGCCAGACGCCCCACCGGGCGGCTGAGCCGTTCGGCAAACCACAATCCCAGCCAGATCGCCGCCAGGATCATGGTCAGTGCAAAACCCAGATAGAGCAGGCCGAATTCAAACAGAACCCGGCCCCGTTCGCTTTCAAGCTGGCGGTAAAGCTGTACCGTTTGCTGCGTGTCATCAAGCAGCGAGATGATCTGCCCATCCACCTCGCGGCTGACATAAAGATACCGGTCCACAAACGTCTCAAGCTGCAGAAGCGCGCGAAACTCATTGACCTCACGATCCTCGATAATCACCAGTTCACCGGCTCCCGCGCGGGCCAGATCAGCCTCATCCGGGCGCTCATAATCGAACAGATAACTGCGATCCCCCCGGGCGCGGATCTCCCCTCCTCCGTCAATCACAAACGCTTCCTGCAGGCCGCGCTGAATGCGCGACTGGCCCTGCCGCAGATATTGGCCAAGGGTGCCGTCTGACAGGAATGGCGTCGCCTGCCGGTTCAGGTTCAGATAGGCGCCAAGCGCCACCGCATCTGCCGCCAGATCATCGCGATGTTCCTGCTGATAAGCCTCGGCTGCATCCACGGAATTGCCAAGGGCCGAGGAGACGCGGTCGGAAAACCATCCTTCAAGGCCCATATTCACAGTGATCATGGCAAAGACGGCCACCAGAACCGTGGGGACCAAAGCGACAATGGCGAAGACACCGGTCAGACGCAGATGCAGCCGCGACCCGGCCGAGCGCGCGCGGCGGGCTGACACGATGCGGGCAACCTGCCGCAGAACCAGGGCGGCCACGACCAGAATGTAAACCATGTCGGCCAGCAGAACGAGACGCAGCGCGGGAGAATCGGCAGCCTCGTCCAGCGGCCCGAGCACCAGAAAGGTTGCCAGTGCCAAAGCCGGCCCCAGAAGCACCAGACCAAGCGTGCCCACATTGCGCACACGGCGTTGCTGGCGCAGCTCTAACAGCCTGTTGAAAGGGGATTTTACCGCACCATTCGCGGGTAACCGCACTGCTTTTCGCCCCCTGATATGGGGTCAGAATGCTGACCCGCCGCTAGACCTTGCGGTGCCGCGCGGGGCTGTTCCCCTTTCGCCACGGCACTGTTGCGGTTTTACATCAACTTGCGGCGGCGTGTCACGCGAATATCCAGATCGGTGATTTTCTTGCGCAAAGTATTCCGGTTGATCCCCAGAAGATCGGCGCATTTCGCCTGATTTCCACCGGTGGCCTCAAGGGCGATTTCAATCAGGGGCGTCTCCACCTCGCGCAGGATACGAGTGTACAGACCGGGCGGCGGCAACACCCCCCCGTGCAGATCGAAATACCGGCGCAGATGTTTGCCAACCGACGCGCTCAGCTTGTCGCCTTCGCCGCCGCCCATCAGCGGTTCGATGGCGGGCTGGTTGCCCAGCACGGCCTCAACCTCGGGTTTGGTGATTTCCTCGACCTGGCTGGTGACGGTCAGCCGGCGGATACAGTTTTCAAGCTGGCGCACATTGCCGGGCCAGGAATAGGCGCGGATCAGATCCATGGCATCTGGTGCAAACCGGCGTACCGGGGTCCCGTCACGCTCGGATCTTGCCAGAAAATGGGCGGTCAGAAGCGGGATGTCATCCACCCGTTCCCGCAGCGAGGGCACGTTGATGGTGACACCGCCAAGCCGGTAGAACAGATCCTGCCGGAACTCCCCGGCCTCCATCTTCTCCATCAGGTCTTTCTGGCTGGTCGCCATCACCCGCGGCGCGCCATCGCCCAGGGCATCCAGCATCCGCACGATCTTGCCCTGTGCCTCATCATCCAGATCGCCGACCTCATCAAACAGGATCGAGCCGCCACGGGCCCGCGACAGCACCGCTGACGGGCCATCGGCGCCCTCAAGATCGCCGATCGAGGCCACCACAAAGGGCAATGTCCGTCGGTCCGAAAAATCGTGGATCGCCCGCGCGATCAGGCTTTTGCCGGTGCCGCTTTCACCGGTGATCAGAACCGGCAATTCCGTGTTCATCACCCGCGCCACCAGCCGGTAGAGCGCCTGCATCTGTGCCGTGCGCCCCACCAGAGGCAGGTCATCCTGCCCGCTGACCGGGTCTTCATCCACGGGTTTGGCCACCGGCATCCGGCGTTTCTGGTCCAGCGCACGCGCGGCGCGTTTCATCAGATCGGGCAGGTCGAACGGTTTGGGCAGGTAATCATAGGCTTCGGCCTCGGTTGCCTGAATCGCCGTCATGATCGTATTCTGCGCCGAGATGATGATCACCGGAAGACCCGGGCGTTTGCCGGTGATCCGCGGCAGGGTATCCAGCCCGTTCCCGTCAGGCATCACCACATCCGAGATCACCAGATCGCCTTTGCCCTCTTCCACCCAGCGCATCAACGTCATCAGGCTTGAGGTCGCATGCACCTTGCAGCCGGCCCGGGTCAGCGCCTGGGTCAACACGGTTCGGATTGTGCGGTCGTCGTCAGCGACAAGAACGGTGCCGTCCATTTTGTCAGTCTCCTGAAAAGGTCATGGCGCGCCGTCTTTCGGCGCGACGGGAAGGGAAATGCGAAACACGGTGCGGCCCGGAACGCTGTCAACCGCGATCCAGCCTTCGTGATCGGCGATGATTTTCGAGACCAGCGCCAGGCCAAGCCCGGTGCCGTTTTCACGGCCCGAGACAAAAGGTTCGAAGATATCGGCGGCAATCGCCTGCGACAGGCCGGGCCCGTCATCTATGATCTCGATCTGCAGTGGCAGTGCCCCGCCCGATCCATCGCGGCGCCGCACCTTGAGACCCGGTTCATAAAAGCTGTGCAGGGTCAGGGTGCCGCCGGATTTGCAGGCCTGGGCGGCGTTTTTCAACAGGTTCAGAAACACCTGCTGCAACTGGTCCGGGTCGGCCCATGTCAGGGGCAGCGACGGGTCATAATCATATTCGATCTGCATATGGGCGGCAAAACCCACCATCGCGGATTTGCGCGCCCGGTCCAGCACATCATGAATGTTGACCGCGCGGCGATCCGGCGGGCGGACATTTCCGAATTCCTCAACCTGATCCAGCAGCTTCACGATCCGCCGGGTTTCGCCCACGATCAGATCCGTCAGTTCCCGGTCCTCGCCACTGGCATTCATCGAGATCAGCTGCGCCGCCCCGGTAATCCCCGCCAGCGGGTTCTTGATTTCATGGGCCAGCATTTCGGCCATGCCGATGGCCGATTTGGCTGCGGATTTCGACGACATGGCCCGGTCAAGCCGCCCGGCCAGTTCCCGGCTTTCCAGCAGGACCAGCACATGGTCGGGCTTGTCCGACAGCGGCGCGATCTGCACGTCACAGGTCACCGGTTTCTTGTTTCCCGTGCCCACTTCAACCGTATTGACGAATAGCGGGGCCTGCCCCTCCCGAACCCGGGCAAAGGCCGTCTCAAGCGGCGCATCGACAAAAACCTTGTCCCAGACCGGATACCCATGCAGCCCCTTGCGGGAGGCATTCAGAAACTGTTCCGCCGCCGGATTCACATCGCCGATGCAATCATGAACATCCAGGATCAGCGCAGGGATCGGCAAAGAGGTCCAGAGCGAGCTTGTCCATGCGGTCATGCGGCCCGCTCCGCCGGAAGAAGGGTCGGGGCCGCAGGAAGAGGCGGGGTCGCCGGGCGTGTCGGGCTCAGCGCCTCGGGCAGGCGCGCCAGAACCTCGCGCGGGTCCGTTGCGGTCAGGATCGCCCGGCGCCCTGCCGCATCCGTGCCCGCCCCGTCCATATACCAGCCCAGATGTTTGCGGGCCACGCGCAGCCCCGGATCGGGGCCGTAAAATGCCAGCATATGGCGGTAATGCCCGGCCACCATACGGGCCAGCGCCGCGCCCTGCGGGATCACCGGGGCGGGGGTTCCGAACAGGTCATGCGCGATGCGGGCAAGCTGCCAGGGCCGGCCCTGCGCCCCACGCCCGACCATCACGCCGCTGGCACCCGAGGCCGTCAAAGCCGCCCGCGCGGTGCCTGTGTCGGTAATATCCCCATTGGCGATCACCGGGATCGTCACCGCCGCGCGCACCGCGCGGATTGCGGCCCAATCGGCGCGGCCCTTGTAGAACTGGCACCGGGTGCGCCCATGAATGGTGATCATCCGGATGCCCGCAGCCTCGGCGCGCAGGGCCAGATCGGCGGCATTCAGGCAGGTATCATCCCAGCCAAGCCGGGTTTTCAACGTCACCGGCAGCGAGACCGCGCCCACCACCGCCTCGATCAGGCCAAGCGCGTGATCCAGATCGCGCATCAGGGCCGAGCCGGAGGCACCGTTCACCACCTTCTTGGCGGGACAGCCCATATTGATGTCGATGACCCGCGCGCCCTGCCCTTCGGCGCATTTCGCCGCCTCGGCCATCCAGTATGCCTCACAGCCCGCAATCTGCACGGCGGTGTTTTCCTGATCATATCCCAGTTCGGCCCGCGCCCGGACACTGGGCTTTGCCTGCACCATCTCCTGGCTGGCAACCATTTCCGAGACAACCAGACCCGCCCCGAACCCCGCGACCAGCTGGCGAAAGGGCAGATCGGTGATGCCGGCCAAAGGGGCCAGAAGAACCGGAGGCGTCAGCGCCCGCCCTGCCAGAGAAACTGTCAATTGCTCAAACCTTGTGCAGATGCTGTTTGAGGTAATGCCTGCCACCGGGAAGGGCAAAGGAAACCCTGTGTTATTAACAAGGCCCAAAATCAATTGCACAATAAATAGGCAATGCGGCGCGAAATTGACCAAAACCCTGACCTCTGATTGTGCAGCGCGGGCAGAGGCCCTATCACAGCCGGATGATGACACACCCGAAGATACCGCCGGATGCGACCACCGCCGCCCTCATCGTTGCCGCCGGGCGCGGGATCCGGGCGGGCGGGGGAATTCCAAAGCAATACAGGGCATTGGCGGGCGACGCTGTTCTGGCCCGGACGATCCGCGCCTTTGCCGCACATCCGGCGATCGGCCAGATCCTGGTGGTGCGGCATGCCGATGATTCCACGCTGTTTCAGGCCGCCTGCCCAAAGGATGTGCGCCCGGTGACAGAGGTGATCGGCGGTGACAGCCGCGATGCTTCGGTCCGCGCCGGGCTGGCGGCGGTGACAGGCGGCATGACCCGGGTGCTGATCCATGATGCGGCGCGCCCGCTTGTCTCCCGGGCGGTGATCGACGGCGTGCTGAACGCGCTGGATCACCATGATGGTGCCGCCCCGGCCCTCGCGGTCAGTGATGCGCTCTGGCGGGGCGCACAAACCGTCACCGGCCCTGAAGACCGCGCCGGGCTGTGGCGGGCGCAAACGCCCCAGGGGTTCCGGCTGGAGGCGATCCGCGCGGCCCATGCGGCCCATGCAGCCAATGCAGGCGGCGCCGCCGATGATGTGGAGGTTGCCCGCGCCTTCGGAATAGAGGTTGCGATCACCCAAGGGGATGAGGACAATCTGAAACTCACCCTGCCACAGGATTTCGCCCGCGCCGCGCGCCTGCTGAAGGATACAGAGATGGATATTCGCACCGGCAACGGGTTTGACGTCCACCGCTTCGGGCCGGGCGACCAGGTGATGTTATGCGGGGTGCCGGTGCCCCATATGCGCGGCCTTCAGGGCCATTCCGACGCCGATGTGGGCCTGCATGCGGTGACCGACGCGATTTATGGCGCATTGGCCGCAGGCGATATCGGCACCCATTTCCCCCCGTCCGACCCGCAATGGAAAGGCGCCGAAAGCCATATTTTCCTGAACCATGCGGTGGAACTGGCCGCGGGTCAGGGCTTCCGCATCACCCATGCGGATCTGACCCTGATATGTGAACGCCCAAAGATCGGCCCCCATGCAGCGGCGATGCGGGCCGAACTGGCCCGTCTGTTGCGGATTGATCCGGGGCGGGTCTCGGTCAAGGCCACCACCTCGGAACGGCTTGGCTTCACCGGCCGCAAGGAAGGCATCGCCGCCATGGCCACAGCAACATTGGTGACATCATGACCCACGCGATCACAACCCTGTTCGGCATCGGCCATCTGCGCCCGGCCCCCGGCACATGGGGCAGTCTGGCGGCCCTGCCCCTGGCCTATCTGCTGCATCTGGCCGGTGGCTTCTGGGTCTTCTTCATCGCCACCATCCTTGTTGCCGGTCTTGGCTGGTGGGCGACAGGTGTTGAAACCCGCGACGCGGCCGATCATGACCCGTCGGAAATCGTGATCGACGAGGTTGTCGGCCAGTGGATCGCGCTTTGGCCGGTCTCTTTCGGGGCGATGTTTGCCGATATGGATATGCTGCGGCTCTGGCCCGGGCTGCTGAGCGCCTTCATCGCGTTCCGCGCCTTCGACATCCTGAAACCCGGCCCCGTGGGCTGGGCCGACGGGCTCAAAGGGCCCACCGGGGTGATGCTGGACGATATCATCGCGGGCTGGATGGCCGCCCTGGTGGTGGCGGTGCTGGCCGTGTTCGCCCATCTGGTGCTGGTGTGAGCGCGGAACAGGTGATCGCAGCCCTTGCCGCACGGGGCTGGATGCTGGCCACGGCGGAAAGCTGTACCGGCGGGCTGATCGCAGGCGCAATCACCGATATCGCCGGATCGTCAGTGGCGCTGGACCGGGGGTTTGTGACCTATTCCAACACTGCCAAGATCGAGATGCTGGGGGTGAGGGCCGAAACGCTGGAGGCATTCGGCGCGGTTTCCAACGAAGTTGCGGCAGAGATGGCCAAAGGTGCGCTGGCCCGGTCACACGCGCAGATCGCCCTGTCCGTCACCGGCATCGCCGGGCCGGGGGGATCAGAAAACAAACCCGAGGGGCGGGTCTGCTTTGGTCTTGCCACAGAGGCTGCGGTTACGACGCAGATGAAGGATTTCGGCGTGATCGGACGCAAAGGGGTGCGGGCCGCGACAGTTGCCCATGCTCTGGATTTGATCCTGAATGCAGCGGCGTAGATGGAATTCCCGGGAATTCCACCTGGAAAACGCGCGTTTTCCAGTCACCCCGGCGGGGGGCCATACAGAGCCTCCGCCCGGGTCTCGAAAGCGCGCACGATCCGCTGCATCGCCTCGTGAAAAAACATCCCCGCCGCCCCCTGCAGCAACCGGTTTTTGAACTCGAAATCCACGTCAAAATGCACCAGGCACCCGCCCTCGGCCTCCTCAAACCGCCAGGATGACATCATGTGCTTGAACGGCCCGTCGATATATTCCGTGTCGATCCGGCGGAGCCCCGGCCGCAGAACCACCCGCGACCCGAACCGTTCGCGAAACATTTTGAATCCCACCACCAGATCGGCCAGCATCACCTCGCCCGTGCCATCGGTCAGCGCAGAGACCGAGCGGACCCGCGCCGCATTCGTCCATGGAATGAACTCCGGGTAGCGCGCCACATCCGCCACAAGGGCATAGATCTGATCCGCAGTATAGCTGAGGGCACGGGTTTCGGAATGGCTGGGCATGGGGTGGTTTTGTTCTTTCGGGTATGGGGATCATGTCCTAGAGTTCGGCGGGAAAATCAAGCGGTTCGACCGGGGACAGAATGGCGCAGCCAGCGTATGAAATCGACATGATGATCTCGGCCAAGGCCATCGCGGCCCGGATCGAAAGCCTGGCCCGCGACATCGAGGCGGAATTTGCAGGCACCGACAAGCTGGTGCTGGTCGGGCTCTTGAGGGGCAGTTTTGTTTTCATCGCCGATCTGGTGCGTGAATTGACCCTGCCGGTCGAGATTGATTTTCTGGAAGCCTCCTCTTACGGCGACGGCACCGAAAGCTCCCGCGAGGTGCGGATATTGAAGGATCTGAGAGGCAAGATCGGCGGGCGCGATGTGCTTCTGGTCGAGGATATCGTTGATACCGGTCACACGCTAAGCCATGTGATCCGGCTGTTGAAAACCCGCGCACCCGGCAAGTTGAGAACCATTGCCTTGCTGGATAAACCAAGCCGGCGCGAGGTGGATGTGCGCGCCGACTGGACCGGCTTTGAAATCCCCGATGAATTTGTCGTGGGCTATGGCATTGATTACGCGCAGCGCAATCGCAACCTGCCCTATATCGGCAAGGTCCGGTTTGTCTGAAACGGTTTGTGTCTGATCTGCATCGAAAATCCTTCACTTTGGCGGATATTTGCTGGATGCGCTGACAACCCGGAATCAAGCCGAAGGCGCCGGGCGAGCGCCTGTCCCGGATCAGGCCGCATCAAGTCAAAACCGCGCACGCCCTGTGCACATATGCACATCAGCCCTGTGATCCCGCACAGTGAAGCCTGGCCGGACCAGAGCGCGCCTGTGTTAAGGTTTTGGGATACATATACATCGTCTCAGCCAGGAGAAGTCTTATGACACCAGCGCGACGTTTCACTTTGCCAATGGCTTGTCTGTCTCTCGCCATCGGCGCCACCGCCTTTGCACAACAGGATTTTTCAAGCGTCATCGGCGCCCGCCAGGGCGAGATGCGGGTTTTATCCCTGAACCTCGGGATCCTCGGCAATATGGCACGGGGCAATATCGACTATGACGCCGGTATGGCGCAGATCGCCGCCGATAATCTGGTGGCCATATCCATGCTCCATCAGGAGCCGTTCTGGCCCGCAGGCTCCGATAACGGTGCTGCCGAAAACACCCGGGCCCTGCCCGCGATCTGGGAGGATCAGGCCGGGTTTGCCGAAGACTGGAGTGATCTTGGCACCGCCGCGACCGGTTTGCAGGCCGTGGCCGGGGACGGTCTGGATGCTCTGCGGGGCGCGATGGGGCCCATGGGCGGGGCCTGTGGCGCCTGCCATGATGATTTCCGCCAGCCCCGTTGAGAAACGGACATGCGGGTCCTGAGAAGAATGCCCCCGTATATCCCCGGTCACAGGATGTGATGTGAAACGCCTGATCTCTGTCATATCGGTTCTGGCTGTGACCGGGGCGGCCATCGGCTGGTTTCTGACCCGGCCGGACCGCATTGATCCGGCCCTGCTTGCCGGGATGAGCGGGGATGCCGCCCGGGGCGAGGCGGTGTTCTGGGCGGGTGGCTGCGCCTCCTGCCACGCGGGTCCGGAGGCCGAAGGCGACGCAAGGCTGATCCTGTCGGGGGGGCGCCGGTTTGCCTCTGATTTCGGGACATTCCTGGCCCCCAATATCTCCTCTGACACCGAGGCCGGTATCGGCGGCTGGAGTGATCTGGATTTTCTCAATGCGTTGCAAAACGGTGTCTCGCCCGAAGGGCGGCATTATTATCCGGTCTTCCCGTATACGGCCTATCGCCTGGCCACGGTACAGGACCTGATCGACCTGCGCGCCTTCATGGCCACCCTGCCCGCCTCGCCCGCGCCGTCCCTGCCGCATGAGGTGGGGTTCCCCTTCTCGGTCCGGCGCGGGGTGGGCGTCTGGAAGCTCCTATACATGCCCGATGGGGTGATGCCTTTCGACGCCCTGTCCGAGGCCGCAACCCGCGGGCAGTATCTGGCCGAGGCGATGTCGCATTGCGGCGAATGCCACACCCCGCGCGACGCCCTTGGCGGGCTGGACAGAAGCCGCTGGCTGGCAGGCGCGCCAAACCCCAATGGCGAGGGGCAGATACCCAATATCACCCCGGGCGCGCTTGACTGGTCCGAGGCCGATATCGCCGCCTATCTGCGCGACGGCTTCACCCCCGATTTTGACAGCGCAGGCGGGCATATGGCCGATGTCATCCGCAATCTGGCGATGCTGGAAGACACCGACCGCACCGCGATTGCGGCCTATCTCAAGGCGCTACCGGAGCATCCGTAAGACCGGCTGCGGCCGTATCCAACGGCCCATTCATCCCTGCCCCAGCCTGGCCAGACGCGCCGCGCGCAATTGCGCGAAATCATCGCCCGCGTGATAACTTGAGCGGGTCAGCGGCGTGGCAGACACCATCAGAAAGCCTTTGCCATAGGCGGCTTTCTCATAGGCGGCGAATTCCTCGGGTGTGACGAACCGGTCCACCGCATGGTGTTTGGGGGTTGGTTGCAGGTACTGACCGATGGTCAGAAAATCAATATCGGCGGCGCGCATATCCTCCATCACCGCATGCACCGCCTGCCGGTCTTCGCCAAGGCCGACCATGATCCCGGATTTGGTGAACATGGCGGGGTCGATCTCCTTGACCCGTTGCAGCAGGCGCAGGCTGTGGAAATAGCGCGCGCCGGGGCGCACCTCGGGGTAGAGGCCCGGAACCGTTTCCAGATTATGGTTGAACACATCCGGTCTGGCAGCAACGACAATTTCCAGCACCGACGGATCACAGCGGATGAAATCCGGCGTCAGAATCTCGATCGTGGTGCCCGGGGACTGGCGGCGGATGGCGCGGATGGTCCGGGCGAAATGTTCGGCCCCGCCATCCTTGATATCATCCCGGTCGACCGAGGTGATCACCACATGGTTCAGCCCCAGTTTCTTCACCGCATCGGCCACCCGGCCCGGCTCGAACACATCCAGATCTTCGGGCGGCTTGCCGGTGGCGATGTTGCAGAAGGTGCAGGCGCGGGTGCAGACCTCGCCCATGATCATCATCGTGGCATGGCCCTGAGACCAGCATTCCCCCACATTGGGGCATCCGGCCTCTTCGCAGACCGTGGTCAGCTTATGCTCGCGGATGATCTGATGGGTCTGCTTATAGCCTTCCCCCACAGGGGCCTTGACCCGTATCCAATCCGGCTTTCTGGGCTGGGCATTGTCAGGGCGATGCGCCTTTTCAGGGTGGCGCTGCTCGGGCAGTTTCAGGTCACGCATCGGGGCCTCCCGGTCCTGAAGGGCAAGATTGTTTAACACTATAGCGAAATCGTTTTACTCTGCACCATCGCTTATCGAAATTCGCGTTCGAGATCAGAAGTTTGCTGATCGAGAGGCAGCAAATTTCGATTCAGATGAAACGATTTCTGCTTTAAATAACCTTGTTGGACGACAATGTAACCCGTCAATCCGGCACAGGCGGTCTGCACCGCCTGCAAAGCTTGGACATGCACAGCCCCGGCGGGGTTAACCTATACCCCGTCAATCACAACGCGCCGGGGTAAACCCATGGCACCGCTGATAATACTGAAGCAGCCGCTGAAGCCCGATCTTCAACACGATTTTACCGGATCGCGCCGACCAGCCAAGCCGCTTTTCAGCGGATTCAAGTCCCTCCAGAAAACAGCACACGCGCAGCACCACATCCGCCAGACCGGGCCCCAGATCATCCAGCGCATCACTCACCCGCTGCCGTGCCGCGCGCGGACCTTCGGCCAGACCGCTGTCAGACAGGAACCCGCCCCTGTCACTGCCGGTCAGGAACCGGTCCCAGTTCTGGGCCACACGCGGGCCCATCTGGGCGCGTTCAAAATCTTCCCGCAGCTTTTCACCGGCCTGCACCAGATCCATGGTCAGAAACGGTTTTCCATCCGCCCCCTTGCGGCGCGCCAGACCGGCAAGCGGCGATTCCGACAGATTGACCCGTATGTTCCGGGTATTGCCGCCATCGCGCACCTGCCGGTCGCCCCAGACCTGATGCTGGGCCTGAAACGGGGTTGCGGCCTCGGCCATTTCCAGACCGGCCTGACGGCGGCGCCGATCTTCATCAATCAGGCGTTTCAGGGCGGATTTGCCCATCGCGGTGATCTGATAGGTGCTGATCCGCCCGCGCCGCGCGGTCGCGATCCAGTCTTTCAGGGCGAAGGCCTGGGCGATGGAGCGATCCACCACCGCAGTGCGGGTCTGCGCGCCTTCAGGCCCCGGGCGCAGCACCACCGCCTTTTCCATATCCCGGGCCACGACCAGCACCGCCTCTTTCTCGCACAGCCGTCGCAGGATGCGCCGGGCCTCGCGGTTGATCGTCGGTTCGTCGGACACCACGGAGGGGCGGTAGGCTGCTGTCATTTGAGGACGCTCCTTGGACAAATCAATCATATGTGTATCCGGCAGCCCCAAAGCACTTAACGCGGTCAGCGCTTCATCAATCAGCGGATCGTCCCGGGTCGCCTCCACCTGGCGGACACGCCGCAGGACTGTGGATGGATGCACTTTCGAGGCCCGCGCGATCCCGCGCAGGGACTGGCCCAGAACCACGTGACGCAAATACTGTTCCGGCCCCGGAGGCAACCAGGATGGCAGGCCCGACAGGTCATGGTGATCGTTCCGAGAGGTCACCGGCGCCTCCATGATAAAGCTGTGGATAACACCGCTCCAAGCCTTGGCTGTATTGATTACTGAACGGTTAAAATCTGTGGAAAAGCTGTGAATTGTTTTCAAATTGTAAACAAATCCGGAGCACCGCGCGCAGGTCAAAAAAATCCGCAACAGGCCGGGTCAGCAGGTCAGGCTGATCGCGTCACAAAACGGTTTCAGAAGGGATTTGCGATGACCGATCTTACCGCCACACTTGCCAGCCTGCACCGCCCGAAACTGCTGGTGCGCGCCGCGAGGTTCGGGGCTGCCGCCCTGGCCCGCCGCAGCACCCACAGGCCCGATCAGCCCGCCCGGGCCCTCACCCGCCTGCTGGAGGAGGAGGAAACGCTGAACATCGCCCGGGCCACCGGCCAGGCCGGATATTCCCCGACCCGCCATGTGGAGGTGCTGACCATATTGCTCAGCGCCGCATCGCCCGCTCAGGGTGTTGCGAGGCATGCGTAGGGTCATGGGAGGAAATTCTCTGATAGACCCTACGCCACGTGCTGTCGGGCGGCGCAAATAGGGTTTCTTGCTGAGAACGGTTTTCGATGAGGATCAAACGCAAACCGCTATAAGGCGGAACGCATAGGGTTAAGCCCGATGCCGACAGGCTGAATTATCCGCAAACCCCGAGCGCCGGAATTCTCCAGAATTCCACGTGGAAAACTGGAGTTTCCACCCCTTGCCGCGCATTTGTATCCGCTTCCGCGGCTTTACAGCGCCCCGTAACCTCAGCCATGACATATCGCCAGCATTCCCGACAGCGCCAGATAGGGTCACAAGCCGCTGTCAGACAGGTCTTCCCTGCGCTTTGCGACAAAGTCTTTCAGCGCCGCATCAATATCCGGGTCGAGCATCGGCTGCTGATAGTCCGCCAGCAGCTTCTCGACCCTCTCGGCGGCCAGGGCCAGCGTATCACGCTCCCCTTCATCGACCCAGGTTTCGAACGGTTTGTAATCCAGCAGATCGCTGCGCCAGAACGCCTCTTTGAAATGGGCCTGGGTATGGGCGCAGCCCAGATAATGCCCCCCGGGCCCACTTCGCGGATCGCATCCATCGCCTGCGCCTCCTCCGACACATCCACCCCGGCGGCCAGCCTGTGCAACACGCCCAACTGATCCGCATCCATCACGAATTTCTCCGGGCTGGCGACCAGCCCGCCCTCCAGCCAGCCGCAGGCATGGAGCATGAAATTCACCCCTGACAGCAACCCGGCATTCAGCGAGTTCGCGCTTTCATAGGCCGCCTGCGCATCGGGCAGTTTCGAGCCGTTGAACGCGCCCGCAGACCGGTATGGCAGGCCAAGACGCCGGGCCAGCTGACCCGCGCCATAGGTGATCTGCGCCGCTTCCGGCGTGCCGAAGGTGGGGGCGCCGGAATTCATGTCGATCGAGGTCACGAAAGCGCCGAAAATCGCCGGGGCGCCGGGGCGGACCAACTGGCTATAGGCGACCCCGGCCATCACTTCGGCCAGAACCTGGGTCAGCGTGCCAATGACACTGACCGGCGCCATCGCACCGCCGACAATGAACGGCGAGATGATGCAGGCCTGCCCGGCGGCGGCATAGACCTCAAGCGCGCCCATCATCGTGGCATCGAAGGTGAGCGGGGAATTGATGTTGATCAGCGAGGTCAGCACCGGGGTCCGGTCAACCTGTTCCGTTCCGAACAGAATCCGGCACATCTCCACCGTATCCGCCGCGCGGGAGGGTTCCGTGACGGCCCCCATGAACGGTTTGTCTGACAAAGACATATGGGCATAGAGCATATCCAGATGCCGCGTTGTCACCGGCACATCGGTCGGTTCACAGACCGTGCCGCCGGAATGGTGCAGCCATCTGGACATATAGCCCAGTTTCACGAAGGTCTCGAAATCCGCCATCGTCGCATAGCGCCGGCCGCCGGCATTGTCGCGCACGAAGGGCGGGCCATAGACCGGGGCCAGCACCAGATTGCGGCCGCCGATATCGACATTGCGGTCTGGGTTGCGCGCGGTCTGGGTGAATTGCGCAGGTGCTGTGGCACAAAGCTTGCGGGCCAGACCTTTGGGGATGCGCACCCGTTCACCGGTTACATCCGCCCCAGCCTCGCGCCAGCGCGCCAGGGCTGCGGGGTTTTCCACAAATGCCACGCCGATCTCTTCCAGAACCGTTTCGGCATTGGCCTCGATGATCTCCAGCGCCTCGGTGCCCAGCACCTCGACATCGGGAATGTTGCGGGTGATCGTGCCCGCGGTCTCAATCTTCACGGCGCTGCGTTCCGCCCGCCGGGCCGCGCCGCCGCCACCGCGTGTTCTGCGCCTTGTCTGCCCCATGGTTCTGCCTCGCCACTCAGCCCTGATCAGCCCCAGCATATCCACAGAGCGTTTGCGGATTGGCTGAATTGCGCCTCTTCACAGGCGAATGCGACACCGGCCCTGCGAAAATCACCGGCTCCGGTCCTTCCGATCCCCTTGCGCCAGCGGCCCCTTCATCCTATGCGCAGCGTTATGAATATTGCGCCCCTCCCCCGCCATCATGAACGCCTGCTGATCATCGACTTCGGCAGCCAGGTCACGCAACTGATCGCGCGCCGCCTGCGCGAGTTGCATGTCTATTGCGAGATTCACCCCTATCAGAGCGTCACCGAGGATTTCCTTGCAGAATTCGCCCCGAAAGCGGTGATCTTTTCAGGCGGGCCGTGCAGTGTGATCGACGCAGGCTCCCCCCGGCCGCCGCAGGCCGCATTTGATCTGGGCGTGCCGATCCTTGGCATCTGCTATGGCCAGCAGGTGATGATGGAGATGTTGGGCGGCAAGGTGGAGCGGGGCCATGGCACAGCGGAGTTCGGGCGCGCCTATGTGACGCCCGGGGATGCGCGGATTGATCTGCTGAAAGGCTGGTTCCTTGACGCGAAAGAACAGGTCTGGATGAGCCATGGCGATCATGTCAGCCGCATCGCCCCGGGATTCGAGGTGTATGGCACCTCCCCCAATGCGCCCTATGCGATCACCGCTGATCTGGCGCGGAATTTCTATGCGGTGCAGTTTCACCCCGAGGTGCATCACACGCCCAATGGCAAAGCGCTCTATGAGAATTTCGTGCGGCTGGCCGGGTTTTCGGGCGACTGGACCATGGGCGCCTACCGCGAAGAGGCGATCCGCAAGATCCGGGATCAGGTGGGCGACAGGCAGGTGATCTGCGCGCTGTCCGGCGGGGTGGACAGTTCCGTCGCGGCGGTGCTGATCCATGAGGCGATCGGCGATCAGCTGACCTGCGTCTTTGTCGATCACGGATTGCTGCGCGAAAGCGAAGCCGAAGAGGTCGTGGGCATGTTCCGCGACCATTACAACCTGCCGCTGATCCACGCGGATGAAAGCGATCTGTTCCTGGGCAGGCTGGACGGGGTCAGCGACCCGGAGACCAAACGCAAGATCATCGGCGGGCTGTTCATCGACGTGTTTCAGAAATATGCCGACCGGATCGAGGGGGCGGAGTTTCTGGCCCAGGGCACGCTTTACCCCGATGTGATCGAAAGTGTCAGCTTTTCCGGCGGCCCCTCGGCCACGATCAAATCCCACCATAATGTGGGCGGATTGCCCGAAAAGATGGGTCTGAAACTGGTCGAACCCCTGCGGGAGCTGTTCAAGGATGAGGTGCGGGCGCTTGGCCATGAGCTTGGCCTGCCCGCGTCTTTCATCGGGCGCCATCCATTCCCCGGCCCCGGCCTTGCGATCCGCTGCCCCGGAGAGATCACCCGCGCCAAGCTGGATATCCTGCGCAAGGCCGATGCGGTCTATATCGACCAGATTCGCAAACACGGGCTCTATGATGACATCTGGCAGGCTTTTGTTGCCATCCTGCCGGTGCGCACCGTGGGGGTCATGGGCGACGGGCGGACCTATGATTATGCCTGTGCGCTCAGGGCGGTCACCTCGGTCGACGGGATGACAGCGGATTACTACCCGTTCACCCATGACTTTCTGGGGGAAACCGCCACGCGGATCATCAATGAAGTGCCGGGCATCAACCGGGTGACCTATGACATCACCTCGAAACCGCCGGGCACGATTGAATGGGAATGAGACCCAGGCGACCTACAGCATGCTGCCTTAAACCTGAGACATCGCGCATCACAAATACCCTGGGAACGCGAAGCGTGGCAGGGTATTTGTGAGTCAAGTTTAAGGCAGGGTGCTTTAGAGATATGATGGAGCCTTGGTTTGAGAGCTAGGGCCTGACCCTAAGGGCCCTGACGACAGAGGCCCGGCAGTCATATCCACAACAGTCAAAGACCCTCCGAAAAGGACGAACACCCTTTGCCATAAGCCGACTGGAGGCAAGCAAAGGGTGTTGCACTGGAATAACGGGCTAAAACGCCCGCTGCCATTCTCCTTACAGGAAACAATCCGCCGAAAGGTTAAGGACACCGAAAGAATACAAAAAAAACCGGGTGATCGCGATTCGGGGGTCACCGCACGGGCGTCTGGCGCGCGCCCGGGGGTAACGCCCCGCCCTCTGCCTTTAACGATAGGCGTGCAGGCGTCCATCCTGGCTGACCACGTAAAGCGTACCGCCAGCAACCGCCGGATTGGCAGCCGCGCCGCCCCGGATCGGCAGGGTTGACAGCAGCGCCCCGCTTTCCGGAGAGAAACTGCGCACCACGCCATCCCCCGAGGCGACGACCAGCCGCCCCCCGGCCAGAACCGGGCCGAAATGGGTGAAGACAGCCTTGCGACGCCGCTCACGATCCCGGACATAAAGCGGCAATTCCACGCCCCAGACCCGGTCGCCGGTTGTGACATCCACGCGCACCAGCTCGTTCCGGTCGGAGACGAAAAAGATACTGTCGCCCGCCGGCATCACCGGGGAATAGGCGCCGTCGCTTGCGGTCCATATCCGCTCACCCGAGGCCGCTTCCAGCGCCACCACACGGCCCGCCTGATTGCCCGCATAGATCACATCGCCGTCCACGACCGGATCGCCGGTGATGTCGTTGAGATCATTATAGGCCACCCCGCGCCGGGATCCGGCCACCGTGGTGCCCCAGACCCGGACCCCGGACAGGCGCAGGGAGGCCACAAGTTCCCCGGACCCGAAGGGAAAGATCACCAGCCGATCGGTGATCGCAGGCGCCGCACCGCCGGTCAGCACCGCAGCGGCGGGCGCTGCGGGCAATTGCCAGCGGATGCGGCCGTTTTCGGTGTTGATCGCCCAGGCCTGGCTGTCACGGCTGACCAGATAGACCGTGTTGTTGTCGATGGTCGGCGCGGTCAGGCCCGCCCCAAGCCGCTGCCGCCAGCGCACGGTGCCGTTTGCGACATTCAGCGCCACCAGTTCACCATAGCCGGTGGTGGCATAAAGCGTATCGCCCTCCACGGCGAGCGCCCCGCCGGAGATATTGCCGCCCCGTTCAAACCCCGGGGTCAGATCAACCGACCAGATCACCTCGCCACCGGTCGAGGTGGCCTGCAATCCGGCCACCGCATCCAGCGTGAAAATCCGGCCATCGGCCACCACGGGATCAGCGGTGATCCGGTTGCGGCGGCTGTTGCCATCGCCGATATTCACCGCCCAAAGCTCCACCGGGGTGGCGGACAGCGCCACATGATCCGGGTGGTTGCGGATATTGGCGGCACGCTGTGGCCAGTTCGCATTGGCGGTGGCAGCAGACAGGGCGATATCGCGCGGGCCTTCCTCGGGGGCGGCCTGGGCAACAATTTCACCCTCTTCATTGGGCAGACTGTCAGCCAGGGGCACGCGGGTTCCGAACCGCTGCCCTTCCAGGATCACCTCCCGGTCACATCCGGCCAGAACCAGCATAAGGCCCAGCCCAAGATATCCGATACGGAACATGCTCATATAAATCTCTGCCTTTTTGCCCGTCTTTGCCCGTCCGGCCCCCGCACCGGTCACTCGGTTGCGGTCGTTTCCGCGCCTGTGCCCGGGCTTTCGGGGGCCTCTTCCGCCTCACCCGTCGCATCGTCGCCGACCGTATCGACAGGCGCATCATCAACAGGCGCATCGACCAGTACCGCCCCGGTTTCCAGCGCCACAATCAACTGCATCGCCCGTTGTTGCAAGCCCGGCGTGGCCACAGCCTCATTCTGGACCTGACGCAAAATCTCTATCCCGGCCCCGGTCTCTCCCTGGGCAAGGCGAATATAGGCCTGCTGTTCCATTGCCAAGGCGCGATACGGGGCGCCGGGCCGGGCCAGATGGTCCATCAGCGCCAGCGCCAGTGCAGGGTCTTCAGGGGCCAGCATATGGGCGCGAAGACGTGCCAGATCGCTGTAACGCGGCGGCAGATCGGATTGATCCGCAAGACTGCGCAGACGCGCGGCAGCGGCAGCAGCCTCTTCGCCATCGGCTTCCTCCCCGGCCTGCAAAAGCGCCAGGATCAGCTGTTCCTCCGGGGTGTCCGCCGGGGCCGCGGCCAGGGCGGCCATCCGCGCTGCGGCGTCATCCGTGTCAAACGCCGCCAGCACCGCATCGCCGAAGGCTTCGGCCTGGCGGGTGGCCTGCGCGTTGCGGTATTCGTTCCAGGCCGCGCCCCCCACAAGCAGAAGGACCGCCAGCGCAGCAATCCAGCCCCATCGGCGCAGCAAGGCAAACAGCCGGTCGCGGCGGACTTCCTCGCTCACCTCATCAAGGAAACTGTCGGTATTGGCCATCTCGGTCCCTGCCCCATCTTCTGCCGTCTTTCACCGGCGCTTATTGCCCGTGATCCTCTTACCGCGAAGCGCCCGGCATTGCCAAGACCCGGGCAGACCCCTTGTTTTCCGCGCCAGGCAAGGCGAGAATGTAAGCGAAGATAACATTTCTTGCTGAACCGATCCGTTCAGTGTTGCGCGTTCCGGTTGAAAACACTAATTTGAACAGAACGGTTCAGCGTATGACACGTCACATTGTACAAAATGGATATCTGTCCGATCATAACCGGCAAGTGAGGCTTTAGATGAGAGTGTTCCCGATTGTGACCGCGGTCATTGTATGCGCGGTTCTATATCTTGTGGTTCTCGAACGCGAGACGCTGGTCGGTTTTGCCGGGCAATTCAGTGATTCCGACAGTGCGGAAACTGTGGCGGAGACATCTGCCGAGGCGGATTCCGCGCCCGCAGCGCAGCCCTCGGATACTGATACGCATATGGTTCATGTGGTCGCGCGGCGCAGCGCGGCCTCGATTGCCGGAAACTCGGTGCTTCTGCGGGGCCGGACCGAGGCATTGCGCCAGGTCGATGTACAATCTGAAACCTCCGGCCTGATCATCTCATCCCCGATCCGGGCCGGGGCTTACGTGGAAGAAGGTCAGCTGCTTTGCGAAATTGACGCCGGTACGCGCGGCGCGGCCCTGGCCGAGGCCGAGGCCCGGCTTGACGAAGCCCGCGCCCGCCTGCCCGAATCCGAGGGGCGCCTTGCAGAGGCCCGCGCCCGCCTGACTGCCGCCGAGATTGACGACAATGCCGCCACGCGCCTCAGCGAAAGCGGCTTTGCCTCGGAAACCCGCGCGGCGACAACCGCCGCAACCCTTTCCGCCGCCGAAGCCGCCATTCAATCGGCCGAAGCCGGGGTCGAGGCCGCACGCAGCGGCATCCGCTCGGCCGAGGCCGGGGTGGATCGCGCCCGGGAAGATATCGCCCAATTGCAGATCCATGCTCCGTTTGAAGGGCTGCTGGAAAGCGACACCGCCGAACTGGGCGCCCTGATGCAACCCGGCGCGCTATGCGCCACGGTGATCCAGCTTGACCCGATCAAGCTGGTCGGTTTCGTGCCCGAGGCGCAGGTGGACCGGGTTCTGGTGGGGGCTGCGGCAGGCGCACGGCTGGCCACAGGCGCCGAGGTTCAGGGTGAGGTTATTTTCCTGTCCCGTTCCGCCGATCTGCAGACCCGCACGTTCCGGGTGGAAATTTCGGTCGATAATGACGATCTGGCAATCCGTGACGGCCAGACCGCGGATATTCTGATCTCCACCGCGGGGACGCCGGCACATCTTCTGCCCTCTTCGGCACTGACGCTGAATGATGGTGGCACGCTTGGCGTACGCGTGGTCACAGATGAGAGGCTGGCGCAGTTCATGCCCGTTATCATGCTGCGCGACACGGCCCGGGGGGTGCTGGTGACCGGCCTTCCCGATCAGGTGGATGTGATCACCGTGGGTCAGGAATTCGTCACCGACGGTGTTCCCGTCGAGGTGACCTATGAGGAGTTGACCCAATGACAGGTCTTGTCGACTGGGCGGGCTCCCGCGCACGGATGGTGGTTGCCTTTGTGATCCTGTCGCTGACCGTGGGGACAGCGGCCTATATCGGCCTGCCCAAGGAGGGTGAGCCCGATATCGACATCCCCGGCCTGTTTGTGTCGGTGCCCTTCCCCGGCATTTCGGCGGAAGACAGTGAACGCCTGCTGATCCGCCCGATGGAATCGGAGTTTCAGGATCTCGATGGGCTGGTGTCGATCAACTCCACCGCCGCCGAAAACTATGGCGGTATCTTTCTGGAGTTTGAATTCGGCTGGGACAAATCCGCCACCATCGCCGATGTCCGCGATGCGATGAATGCCGCCGAAGCGAATTTCCCCGAAGGGGCGGAAAGCTTCAGCATATCAGAGATCAATTTCTCGGAATTTCCGATCATCATCGTGGCGCTTTCCGGTGAGGCACCGGAACGCACCCTGCTGCGGCTGGCCAATGAAATGCAGGACCGGCTGGAAGCCCTGTCGCCGATCCTTGAGGCCGGTCTGGCCGGGGATCGTGACGAGATGCTGGAAGTGGTCATCGACCCTCTGGCGCTTGAAGCCTATAACGTCACCGCGCGGGAGCTGATCGACGCCGTGGTCAACAACAACCAGTTGATTGCCGCCGGTGAGGTCGAAACCGCTTCAGGGGCGATCTCGGTCAAGATCCCCTCCAGTTTCGACAGCCCCGAGGATGTGTATAATCTTGCCATCTCGGTCAATGGGGACCGGGTGGTGACACTTGGCGATCTGGCCGATATCCGTCTGACATTCGAGGACCGCACCGGCACCGCCCGGTTCAACGGCGAAAACACCGTCGCGCTGCAGGTGGTCAAACGCCAGGGTTTCAACGTGATCGACACCGCCGAACTGGTCCGTGCCGAGGTTGAGGCGGTGCGCGCCTCCTGGCCGATCGAATTGCAGGATTCGGTGCGCGTGGACACCACGCTGGATCAGTCGGTGACCGTGGACGGAATGGTGCGCCAGCTGGAAGGGTCGGTTCTGACCGCCATCGCGCTGGTGATGATTGTGGTGCTGGCAGCCCTTGGCACACGCTCGGCCCTGCTGGTGGGCTTTGCAATCCCGACCTCCTTCCTGCTCTGTTTCATCCTGTTGGGGATCATGGGCATCTCGATCTCGAATATCGTGATGTTCGGGCTGATCCTGGCGGTCGGCATGCTGGTCGACGGGGCGATCGTGGTGGTGGAATATGCCGATAAACGCCTGCGGGCGGGGGCTCGCCCGATGCAGGCCTATACGGATGCGGCGAAACGGATGTTCTGGCCGATCATCAGTTCGACCGCGACAACGCTTTGCGCCTTCCTGCCGATGCTGTTCTGGCCCGGTGTGCCGGGCGAATTCATGGGCATGCTGCCGGTCACTCTGATCTTCGTGCTGTCCGCCTCGCTGATCGTGGCGCTGATCTATCTGCCGGTTCTGGGCGGGGTTGCCGCGCGCTTCACCCGGGTCGTGGAACGCGGCACCGATATGGTCAAACGCCTGATCCCGATTTACTGGCTGCGCCTGATCCTGACCCTGGCCGTGGGCTATGGCATGTTCATGGCCGCGATGATCACCATTAATCCCGGCATCCTGATCCCGCAGGGGCCGGATGCCTCACCAATCCTGGCCATGCTGCCCGGCGCGATTATGTTCATCCTGGCATCGGCACTGATGTCGGTCCTGTTGGGCTCGGTCCAGATGCAAAAGGCGCCGCGCAAATTGCAGGCCGGGTATCGCCGCACCCCCTTTGGCTGGTTCATTCATGCGATTGTCGGCAACCCGGTGATGCCGCTGGTTGTGATCGGTTTTGTCGGGGCCTTCGTGGTCAGCGTGTTCATGTATTTCGGACAGAACAGCAATGGCGTGGAATTCTTTGTTGAGACCGAACCGGAAAACGCCGTGGTCTATGTCCGCGCCCGCGGCAACCTGTCGGTCACCGAAATGGATGCTCTGGTGGCCCAGGTCGAAGAGATCGTGCTGGCCGCCGACGGGGTGCGCGATGTGTTCGCCTTTGCCGGGGATGGCGGGCTGAACAACAATACCGGTGGCGCCGCCACCCCAAGTGACACGATCGGCCAGGTGCAGATGGATCTGGAACCCTGGGGGCAGCGCGACGATGGCAATCTGATCCTCAACCGGCTTCAGGCCGAACTGGATGCGATCCCGGGGATCGAAACCGAGATCTTCGAACAGGCCCAGGGCCCGGCAGAGGGCAAACCTGTCAACCTGCGCCTGTCCGGCGACAATTGGGATGAGTTGAGGGAAGCCACACATATCGCCCGGACCCATTTCGAGGGCCTGCCCGGGCTGACACTGGTCGAAGACACCCTGCCCCTGCCCGGCATCGACTGGCAGATCAATGTGGATGTGGAGGCCGCGGGACGCTATGGCGCATCGGTGTCCACCGTGGGCGCCATGGTGCAACTGGTCACCCGTGGCATTCTGCTGGATACAATGCGGGTGCCGACCTCGGATGAAGAAATCGACATCCGCGTCCGCTTCCCCGATGAGGCCCGGGTGCTGTCGACACTGGACACGCTGAAAGTGCGCACCGCCGGCGGGCTGGTGCCATTGTCGAACTTCGTGACCTATGAACCGACACCGCAATTGGCGACGATCCAGCGGGTGGATCAAAGCCGGGTGTTCGACGTGAAGGCCGATGTGCTCCCCGATCTTGTTCGGGTGACCAGCGCGGAGGGCGCCGATCTGGGCTTTCTGCAAATGCGTCCCGAGGGTCAAAGCGGCGCAATCACCGGCCCCGATGGCATCGGCTATACGGTCTTTCAGCTGGAAGAGGCTGCGGATTCGGATCAGATCGCCGACGGGGTGGAAGACGGCACGCTGTCCCTGATCCCGGTCAATGCCAATGAACGTATCGGCGTCATCACCAGCTGGATCGAAAGCGAAAATCCGTTCCCCGCCTCGGTCGGTTGGGAATGGGGCGGCGATCAGGAAGACCAGCAGGAAAGCCAGGCCTTCCTGGGTCAGGCCTTTCTGGGCGCGCTTGGGCTGATGTTCATCATCCTGCTGGCGCAGTTCAATTCGGTCTATAACTCGGTTCTGGTGCTGCTGGCGGTGGTTCTGTCAACCACCGGCGTGCTGATCGGGATGCTGGTGATGGATCAGACCTTCTCGATCATCATGACCGGCACCGGGATCGTGGCGCTGGCCGGGATTGTGGTGAACAACAACATTGTTCTGATCGACACCTATCAGGAATACAGCCGCTATATGCCGCGGATCGAGGCGATCACCCGCACGGCAGAGGCCCGGATCCGGCCCGTGCTGCTGACCACGATCACCACCATGGCCGGTCTGGCACCGATGATGTACGGGATCAGCCTCGATTTCGGGTCGGGTGGCTATACCATCGACAGCCCCACAGCGCTCTGGTGGAAACAACTGGCCACCGCCGTGGTTTTCGGCCTCGGCCTTGCCACGGTCCTGACCCTGGTGATGACGCCGTCCCTGCTGGCGTTGCGCATATGGTCGGGCACGATTGTGACATGGATCGCGCGGGGCCTTGGCCGGCTTGGCGCCCGGGCGATGAGCCGTCGGGCCCGCGACTGGTCATTGGCGCGCGCCGCCAACCGCACCCGCAACCCGGTGATCCTCTGGGAAGAGGACCTGCCCCCGCAGCCGGTTGAAGACAGCCCCGCCGCAGAACCAGTGGCAGAACCGGTGACAGAGCCCGTCGAAGACCCGGTTACGGAAGACCCCGCCCCGGAGGCGCCCGCTGAGACCGCCCCGGCGGAAACCGCGACAGAGCCCCCCAGTCCGACCGACCCGGATGACGACCCCGAAAGAAAAACCCCGCGCCCGCCCCTGCGCGCCGCTGAATAAAGCGGTTTGCGTTTTCATTGACACAGCCTGTACCGGACTTCGCGCGGTCAGGTCCCGTATAGGGTCCTTCCCCTTCTTCTTGTCCCAAATACGCCCGCCGGAGGCGTCCCGGGCCTGCCACAGCAAAAAACCCGCATTACCACCCCATTCCGTGCCACAAACTCGCGGCAGCGCGGGGTAAGGAGGGCTCCCGGCACGGGGGCCTGACGCGGCCCGCCGCCCCTCTCACAGGCCGTCACAGGCTCAGACCGCATCCTCTTCGGCCATCTGCCGGTGCCACATGGCCGCATACCGCCCGCCAAGCGTCACCAGCACCTCATGGGTGCCCTGCTCCACAATCTCACCTTGTTCCAGCACGATGATCTGATCGGCCTCAACCACGGTCGATAACCGATGGGCGATGGTGATGACAGAACGCCCCTGCCCCATCATTTTCAACTCTTCCTGAATATCCCGCTCAGTCTCGGTATCAAGCGCCGAGGTCGCTTCATCCAGCAGCAGGATCGGCGGGTTCTTCAGCAGGGTCCGGGCGATCCCCACCCGTTGCTTTTCCCCGCCTGAAAGCTTCAGGCCCCGTTCCCCCACAGCGGTTTCATACCCATCCGGCAGGGCCTCGATAAAACCATGGATTTTCGCCGCCCGCGCCGCTGCTTCAATCTCGGCAAAACCGGCCTCGGGCCGTCCATAGGCGATGTTGTAGCGGATTGTGTCGTTGAACAACACGGTATCCTGAGGCACCACGCCGATCAGGGCATGCAGGCTGCTCTGGGTGACCTCGCGCAGATCCTGCCCGTCGATGCGGATCGCCCCGGCCTCCACATCATAAAACCGGAACAAAAGCCGCCCGATCGTGGATTTGCCTGAACCCGACGGGCCGACCAGAGCGATCGTTTCCCCCGGCCCCACGCGAAAGGACACGCCTTTCAAAATCGGGCGCGCCGCGTCATAGCCAAAGATCACATCCTCGAACACCACCTCGCCCTCGGTGCAGACCAGATCCGGCGCCCCGGGCCGGTCCTTGACCTCGGCGGGCTGTTCCAGAAGGTCGAACATCTCGCCCATATCGACCAGGCTCTGACGGATCTCGCGATAGACCGTGCCCAGAAAATTCAGCGGCATGGTGATCTGGATCATATAGGCGTTGACCATGACGAAATCGCCCACGGTCAGGCTGCCATTCTGTACCCCAAATGCGGCCATCACCATCACAATCACCAGCCCGGTGGTGATGATCAGGGATTGGCCGAAATTCAGCGCCGCCAGCGAATAGGAGGTCTTGAGCGCGGCGGTCTCATAGCCTTCCATCGCACCATCATACCGCACCGCCTCACGGTCCTCGGCCCCGAAATATTTCACGGTCTCGAAATTCAGCAGACTGTCGATGGCCTTCTGGTTGGCATCCGTATCCTGATCATTCATCTGCTTGCGGATCTTCACCCGCCATTCGGTGACCTTGAAGGTGAACCAGATATAGATGGCGATGGTGACGGCCAGCACCAGCAGATAGGCGATGTCGAACACCACCGCCAGAATGATCCCGGTCAGCAACAGCTCAAGGATCAGCGGGCCCACCGAAAACAGCAGGAACCGCAGCAGGAAATCGACGCCTTTCACACCGCGCTCAATGATCCGGCTGAGGCCCCCGGTCTTGCGGGTGATGTGATAGCGCAGGCTGAGCGCATGGATATGTTCAAAGGTCTCCAGCGCCAGTTGCCGCAACGCCCGCTGGCCCACTTTCGCAAAGGCCACGTCGCGCAATTGCTGAAACCCCACATTCGCCGCCCGCGCCATGCCATAGGCGATGGTCACACCCACCGCACCGAACATCAGCAGCCAGGCGGCAGAGCCATCGCTGTCGCCCGCCAGCCCGTCAACGGCGGCCTTGTAGAGAAAAGGCGTGAACACCGCGATCAGCTTGGCCACCACCAGCATGGCCAACGCCAGCACCACGCGCCGTTTCACCCAGGTTTGCCCCTCCGGCCAGAGATAGGGGGAAACCTTGCGGATCGTGCGCCACCCGCTCCGCCGTTCGCGGGTTTCGGCAGTGTCACCTGGTATCGGAAACTCGGTCGGCATCGGCTGGCGCATATCCTGCTGGCGGCTCTGAACGATGACCCTAAAACGTTTCGGGTAAAAGCTGAATCGAAAAAAGCCGCCTCTTTAGAAAAGCTGCCTCTCGCACATCGTCCAGTTAATCTGAAACGCAGATGGATTACGCTGAGGGCCGCGTCTGAGCCGAGGGGTGGGCGAGAAGCGCCCGCCCCGTGGGGTCGGGTCAGGCGCTGCCCGGCGGTGCCGCCGGGCGGAAGCATGGTACGGGGGTGGTGCGGAATTTCAGGGCGACGCTCTCACCTTTGGCTCGAACGCGTTTTCAACACCTTCTGCTTCAGCTTAAACCTGAAAAGCTATCGGCGGGCAGGCCGCAGATGACCAGATGCGACAGGATTATTCCGAGACGCTTTCAGGGATTGCAAAGACCTGACCGGGATAAATCAGATCGGGATTGCGGATCAGTTCCTGATTGGCCTCGTAAACCTGCACATAGAGCGTGCCCTCCCCCAACAGATCCCGGGCGATGCCCCAAAGGGTGAAGCCGGGCTGCACGGTCACCACCGAAATCGTCTCATCCGGTTCGGGGATCGCGGCCAGAACTGCGGGTTCCTCACGCAGGAACGGGGTTTCGACCCGGCTGATCACCTGCCCCTCAGCACCCAGCTGATCCACCCGCAGGGTATAGGTGCCGGGGTCAACCTGCGGCAGTTCCGCCTGCCATTCGCCCACCGCGTTGATCTCGGCCAGATGGATCGGCAGATTGTCCAGATAGACCCTGAGATCGGTTTCCGCCTGCCCGCGCCCGGCCAGCACAACCGCGCCCTCGGGGTTATAGGTGATGGTATCCAGCGCAATCTGATCCTGCACGACAGGGCCGTCATCCGCCGGTTGCACCACCCTGACGCCGCTGTCATCGGCAATCAGAACGGCGGGCGCCTGCGGCTCGGGCTCAGCAGGGGCCGGGTCTGCATCTGCCGTATTATCAGCAGCAGGCGCGCTAGTCTCCTGCGCCACCCCGGGGGCCACGCCCTCCTCGGTATCGGGTGCAACACCATCGGCCCGGGCGATCAATGCCTCTGCCGGTCTTTGTGTCGGGGCAATGATAACGCTTTCCCGGGAGGGTATGGTTTCACCTTCATCCAAAGCCATGGACAGGCTGAGCATCCGGGGCGCATCCGAGCTCGGCAGGGTCAGCATCGCAACAAATGCGCCGGTTTCATCCACACGGGTCGCTTCAATCCCGGCCCCGTCAAGGATCAGCGTCACCTCGGCACCCGGCTCTGCCCGGCCCGCAACGATCGTGGCACCACTGGTTTCCACCCGCACCAGGTCGATCTGCGGCGGCCGCGGCTCTGCCGCTGGCTCCGGCTCCGGCTCGGGGGCCGGGGCGACCGCAGCGGTTTCAGAGGCGGTTTCGGCCGTCGCACTCTCCGGTTCCGGGTCATCCGGGCTCACCTCGGTTTCAACCGCCACGGGCATCTCGGGCGAAGACGTATCCCCCTGTTCCGCAGAAGCGGGCATCGGGGCGGTCTCATCCTCCGGGGCGGAAAGAACCACCCAGCCAACCACGCCCAGCACCGCGACGGACGCCACCGCGCCGACGCTGATTGCCAGCGTCGCACCGCTCAGCCCGATGCCTGAAAATCCTGCGGCCATATCACCCATCCAAATCTACTCACCGGCCTGATCTGCGCATATCCTGAGATGCACACAGACCGGCTTGAGTGACTGTATCAACAGGTCTATCAGGGGGCAAAACACCACTTTGTGCAAGGGTTGCGGGATTTGTCATTCTCTGTCTGTGTCTATTGCGGCTCTCGCCCCGGGGCTGATCCGGAATATATGGCCGATGCCACCGCCCTGGGCGATGGCCTTGCCCGGGCGGGCATGCGGCTGGTTTACGGGGCGGGCGATGTGGGGCTTATGGGCGCCGTGGCCCGCGCCGCACAGGCCCAGAGCGGGGACACATTCGGGGTTATCCCCACCCATCTTCTGGCCCGCGAAATGGGCAAACGCGACCTCAACCGCCTTGTCATCACCGAGAATATGCATGAGCGCAAGAAAGTGATGTTCATGAATTCCGATGCCATCGTGGTTCTGCCCGGCGGCGCGGGATCACTGGACGAATTCTTTGAAGTGCTTACCTGGCGGCAATTGGGCCTGCATGACAAACCGATCTTTCTGATGAACACTGCGGGTTACTGGGACCCGCTGATCGCGATGATGGCCCATCTGGTGACCCAGGGCTTTGCCGAGGACAGCCTGCTGGACCTGTACCGCCCCGTCGACACCGTGCCCGCCCTTATGTCGGCGCTGGAGCTTGCGGCCGCCTGAGACTGGCCCAGGAATAGATCATCAGCGCAACCCAGATGATCGGGAAGGCGATGGCGTGCCACAGCGTCACCCTCTCCCCCAGGATCAGCACGGCCGAGCCGAATTGCAGCGTCGGGTTCAGATATTGCACCAGCCCGATGGTGGACATGGCCGCACGTTTGGCCGCGTAGGAAAACAGGATCAGCGGCAGCGCCGTCAGCGGGCCGGACAGGACCAGAAACAGGCTGGCCCACAGATCATTGCCAAAAGCCCCCTGCCCGGGCCCAAGCCAAAGCAGATAACCAAGCGCCAGCGGGCTGATCAGCAGCACCTCGCTTGTCACCGACACCACAGGCCCCGCCGCAACCCATCGTTTCAACAACCCGTACATGCCGAAGGTCACCCCCAGGGTCAGCGAAATCCAGGGGGCAACCCCCAGACCCAGGGTCAGGATTGTCACTGCCAGCGCCGCCAGCCCCACAGCGGCCAGTTGCGCCTTGCCCAGTTTCTCTTTCAGAACCACGGCCCCGATCAGCACGGCAACCAGCGGAAAGATGTAATATCCAAGTGCGGATTCCACCGTCCGGCCCACCTGTATCGAAAAGATGAACAGAAACCAGTTGGCCGAAATCATCATCGCGGCCACAAAGACCAGCAGCAGAACCCGCCTACCTGAGAGCGCCGGGCGCAGGTCCCGCAGCCGCCCCTGCCCGGCCAGAGCCAGCCCGAACACGATCACCGACCACAGCGTGCGATGGGCCAGAACCTCCAGCGGCGGCACATCCGACAAAAGCTTGTAGAAAATCGGCGACAGACCCCAGATCGTGCAGGCTCCGATCATCGCCAGAACGCCTTTCACAGGCTCAGTCATCTTGCTCCCCTGCCTCTCTGCCCCGGCCTATCGGACCGGGTGGCGGTCTGCAATCCTGCGCTTCTGAAAGCCGATCTTGGACCCGGAATAGCCTGCACTCCGGTAAAGGGCATGGGCCGTGCTGTTGTGATCGCCGCTGACAATCATGATCCGGTAGCAGCCTGCATCCCAGGCCCGCCGTTCAGCCTCTGACAGAAGCCGGGTGCCATGGCCCTGCCCCCGGAAATCCGCATGGGTCACGACATTTTCGATAAACGCATATGGGGCGCCGCCACGGGTCATGTTGGGCACGATGATCAGCGTCACAGTGGCAATCAGATCGCCCGCCAGATCAGCAACCAGAACCGCGCTGCCGGGATAGGCAGCCAGGGCGGTCAGACGATCCTCGGCCACGTCCGGTGATGCAGGCCTCTCTCCCGGGATCAGATGTTGATAGAGTATCTGAAGCGCGGGCAGATCAGCGGCTTTTGCCGGGCGAAGTTCGGGCATGTCGGTCATGGGATGCAGCGAAGCGCACTTGCCCGGATGAGGCAATGCAAAAGGCCCGCCCCATACGCCGGGCGAGCCCTGAAAGATCCGGCCCTGCGTTCAGGCCGCAGCCAGCCGTTCCGCCACGTTTTCCCAGTTCACCAGATTGTCGAGGAAGTTGGTCAGGTACGCGGGCCGTTTGTTGCGGAAGTCGATATAGTAGGAATGTTCCCACACATCGCAGCCCAGAAGCGCTGTCTGCCCGAAGCAAAGCGGGTTCACGCCATTTTCGGTCTTGGTAACCTTCAGGCTGCCATCGGTATCGACCACCAGCCAGGCCCAGCCAGAGCCGAACTGCCCCGCCCCTGCGGCGGAAAACTGCGATTTGAATTCATCGACCGATCCGAACGCATCGGTGATCCGCGTCTCAAGCTCTTCGGGCATGGTCGAAGCGCCGGGGCCCATCATCTCCCAGAACTGATTATGGTTCCACAACTGGCTGATATTGTTGAAGATACCATTCTGTGCCACCGCGCCCGCATCATAGGTGCCGGTGATGATCTCTTCCATCGGTTTGTCGGCCCATTCGGTGCCTGCGATCAGCTTGTTGCCATTGTCCACATAGGCCTTGTGGTGCAGGTCATGGTGATATTCCAGGGTTTCCTGCGACATGCCGTTCGCGGCCAGTGCATCATGGGCGTAGGGAAGGTCGGGAAGTTCGAATGTCATTGGTCAGACCCCTCTTGGTTCTTCTGCATGCGATTGACTGACAGATGGAGGCTCCCCGGCCCAAAGGTCAACCCCGGGGCTGTGCAGAGTGATCGGAAAACACGTGTTTTCCGCACGAAAATCCCGGGAATTCCGGTCTTTCGTCATAGCACCCTGCCTTGAACCTGCATCACCTATACCCTGCCACGCTTCGCGTTCTTTGAGCGTCGGACCAGAATTCTGCAACGCATATGCATTACGCGGAGGGCAGCGCCTGAGCCGAGGGGAGGGCGAGAAGCGCCCGCGCGCCCCGTGGGGTCGGCTCAGGCGCTGCCCGGCGGTGCCGCCGGGCGAAATGGTGGTGAGGGCTGGCTCAGATTTTCAGGACGGCGCTTTAGAAATACCCGACCCTGCCGCCGTCTTTGGCGCTCAAGGCAAGCAGATCGAACACATAGCGCGCCACCGAGCGGAAGCAGATGACGCGGAAACTGTGCTCCTCCGGCATCCAGAAGGCGGCGGCGGCCTGCGCCAGCCGGGTGCGCCGCATCTCTCCGGGCCGGAAACTGTCGGGGTGCAGATCGACCGGGGCCAGTTTCGCCAGAACCTCCCGCGCGCCGGGGCCGTCCAGCGCAAAAACCGCGCGGGCGTCCGAGACATTGACCGCCAGATGAGGCTGATCCTTCAGCGCCTCGCCCAGATCGGTCACCAGCGCATCGGCCGTGTCATGGGCACAGAGGATCAGAAGCTCATCGGGGGCCATCCAGGCGACAGACTGCATGTCAGAGCTGACAATCCCGCGTGGCTCCGGCAGCGCCAGACCTGTTGCCGCCCTGACCGCGCGGGCCACCGCAGAGGCATCCATATCCGCCTTGAGCGTCACCATCCCCTGCAGCCCGATTTCCCGCAGATGTGCGGCGCGGCTGATTGCCTCTGCCCCCGGCAGGGCGCTGTGGTCAGACATTCTGCTTCTCCCCCTCCGGGTCATAGAAGACCGG
Source organism: Rhodophyticola sp. CCM32 (assembly GCF_004751985.1). Taxonomy (NCBI): domain Bacteria; kingdom Pseudomonadati; phylum Pseudomonadota; class Alphaproteobacteria; order Rhodobacterales; family Roseobacteraceae; genus Rhodophyticola; species Rhodophyticola sp. CCM32. The sequence goes on along the minus strand of NZ_CP038492.1, from coordinate 1,114,026 downwards.
GCTGACGATGCGGGCCTCGACCATGTCACCGGTGACAGTGATGAACTCCAGCACCTCCCCCATCCGGTCCGGCCCGTTCAGAACCAGCCCCATGGCGATGCCCCGGTTCAGGGTCGGGGAATGGTAGGTGGAGGTCACGCGGCCCTGCGTGTTCCGCTGCCCGTTTGCGGTGTTGCCCGGCGCCACCGCATAGCTGCCATCGGCCAGAACCGTGCCGTTCAGCGTTTGCAGCCCCACCAGTTTCCACCTTGCGCCATCGGTCATATGGGGCCGCGCCTGCGCCCGTTTGCCCAGATAATCCGCTTTCTTCGTTGAGATCGCCCAGTCCAGCCCCAGATCCTGGGGGATCACCGTGCCATCGGTTTCATCGCCGATCATGATGAACCCCTTTTCGGCGCGCATCACATGCAACGCCTCGGTGCCATAGGCGGTGGCGTCAAATTCGGCGCCTGCCTCATGCAGCGTCTCCCAGAAATCCAGACCCTGTGAGGCGGGCACCGCCAGCTCGAAACTCAATTCACCGGAGAAGGAGATGCGGAAGACGCGGGCGTCGAAATCTCCGATCCGGCCCTCGGCCCAGCCCATGAACGGCAGGACCCCGGCGCCAAGATCCATTGTGCCGCCCAGTTTTTCCAGAACCGCGCGCGCTTTCGGGCCGACAACGGCAATCTGAGCCCAGTGTTCGGTGACATTGACGGTATAGACCTGCCAGTCCCACCATTCGCATTGCAGCCAATCCTCCATATGCCCATGGATATGATCCGCCCCGCCGGTGGTGGTGTGGACCAGAAATGTGCTGTCATCCAGACGCGCCACCACCCCGTCATCCATCAAAAACCCGTTTTCATTGCACATCAGGCCATAGCGGCAGCGCCCGGGTTTCAGGTTGCTCATCATATTGGTGTACAGCATATCCATGAACCGCCCCGCATCCGGGCCTTTCACCAGAATCTTGCCAAGTGTGGAGGCATCCAGCAGGCCCAGGCTGCTGCGGGTCGCGGTGATCTCGCGCGCCACGGCCCCGGCCCGGGTTTCCGCACCCCGGGGGAAGCAATAGGGCCGATGCCACTGGCCCACCGGTTCGAACACCGCCCCATGGGCCGCGTGCCAGTCATGAAGCACTGTGCGCCGCAGGGGCTGAAACAGATCGGCGCGCGCCTCACCTGCGATCGCACCCATGGAGATCGGTGTGTAGGGCGGGCGGAAGGTGGTGGTGCCCACCTGCGGGATCGGCGCGTTCAGCGCATCAGAAAGCACCGCCAGACCGTTGATATTGCTGAGCTTCCCCTGATCCGTCGCCATCCCCAATGTGGTGTAGCGTTTGGTGTGTTCCACGCTTTCATAGCCTTCGCGCGCGGCAAGCTGCACGTCGGAGACCTTCACATCATTCTGGAAATCCAGCCACATCTTCGCGCGTTTCCCGATATCCCCCCCTGCGGCATCATCCAGACGGGCATCAGCGGGTTTTCGGTCTCCACCTCGGCTCCGGGCACGATCTGCGACAGGTGGAAATCCCCATTCGCGGCCCCGGTGGCCGAGACAAACCCCGCCCCTTCATCGCCGGTAGGGGGGCGGTCAGGATCAGGGCGGAAACAGGCCAGCCCCTCATCCCAGATCAGCTTGCCGCCGCAATGGGACCACAGATGCACCACCGGGGACCAGCCGCCGGACATGGCCACCGCGTCGCAGGCGATCTCTTCGGTCGCTGCCCCCTCGCCCGCCTGCTGGCAGAGGGCAACACCGGTCACATATTTTCCGCCTTTGACCTGCGCGATGCCGGTGCCGGTCAGAACCCGGATCCCCAAAGCGCGGGCCCGATCCGGCAGATCGCCCTCCGCCCCGGGGCGGGCATCGACGATGCACGGCACCGAAAGGCCCGCCTGATGCAGGGCCAGCGCCGTGCGATAGGCATCGTCATTATTGGTGACAACCACCGTGCGATCGCCGGCGGAAACCGCGTGATTGACCAGATAATCCCGCATCGCCGAGGCCAGCATGACGCCGGGAATATCATTGCCCGCAAAGCTGAGCGGGCGTTCAATGGCGCCTGTGGCGGTGATCACATGGCCTGCCCGGATGCGCCAGAGCCGGTGGCGGGGGGCACCTGTTTCCGGGGTGTGATCGGCCACACGCTCATAGGCCAGAACATAGCCATGATCATACACGCCCGCCCCCATCATCCGGGTGCGAACCGTGATATTTGGCATAGTTTCAATGGATTGTAATGCGTCTCTCACCCAATCTTCCGGCGTCTTCCCTTCGATCATGCCGCCATCGACAGGGGCGCGGCCGCCCCAATCGGCAGTTTGCTCGATCAGCAGCACGCGTTTGCCTTCCGCCCCGGCGCTGCGCGCGGCTTGCAGCCCCGCAACCCCGCCACCGATGATCAGCAGATCCACAAACCCATAGAAATGTTCATAGCGATCCGCATCGCGATCTTTCGGGGCCGCACCCAGACCGGCGGACTGGCGGATGATCGGCTCGAACAGGTGTTTCCAGAACGGGCGCGGATGGATGAAGGTCTTGTAATAGAACCCCGCAGGCAGCAGGCGGGCGGCAAGCTGATTAAGCGCGCCGATATCGAAATCGAGGCTGGGCCAGTGGTTCTGGCTTTGCGCCTGCAACCCGTCAAACAGCTCGGTCGTTGTCGCCCGCTGATTGGGCTCGAACCGTCCGCCCTGCCCCAGATTGACCAGGGCATTCGGTTCCTCGGGGCCGGAGGCAAGAATGCCGCGCGGGCGGTGGTATTTGAAGCTGCGCCCCACAAGGCTTTGGCCATTGGCCAGAAGCGCGGAGGCCAGCGTATCGCCGGAAAAGCCGTGTAACCGTTTGCGGTTGAATGAGAATTCAATCTGCACCGACCGGTCGATGAGGCGGCCGCCACGGGCAAGGCGGGTGCTCATGACGGGGTCCATCCCGGCTGTCTGGCCTTGATCCTGTCAAGGATCTCAGCGGGCGGTTCCGTGCTTTGGGCGGGATAGGTGCCGAACACCTCCAATGTGGCCGTGTCGCGGGCGGCGAGGAACCATTTGCCGCAGCCATAGGCATGGCGCCAGCGTTCGAAATGCACGCTTTTGAGATTGGCGCGGTGGAACAGATAGGCCTCGAAATCCGCGTCGTCCGACCCGGGACCGACGCGTTTCAGATGCGCCTCCCCGCCCGGGGCAAGCTCTGTCTCATCGGCGCGGAGGCCGCAATAGGGGCAGGTCAGGATCAGCATGCGCGCGTCCCGGAATTGAGCCGGAACCCGGGATTGGTGGCAGGCGGAACACGGGGGCGCTGCCCCCCGGCTTGCAGCCGTCCCCCGAAATATTTGAAAGATGAAGAAGCGATCATGATCTGGGCGCCTTCGGCGGCAGGGTTGTGACAAAATCAAGCGCCATCCGGGTGAGGGCCAGACGGGTGGTCTCATCGGCGAAGGCGTCGTTTGACAGGCGGGCAAAACCGCCCATTTTGCGGCCCCCCATTTCCATCTGGGTGGTGCCGGGCAAGGTAAGCGCCCTGGCCAGCGCGCCCTTGCCCGTGCGGTAGAGCGCGCCTTTCGGCCCGACCCCGCCGATCATATTGCCATGATGCAGGTAGCACAGGCCACCGAACATCTTTTGCTCGGTCAGGCCTTCGAGATCGCCGAGATCCTGGCGCATCTGTTTGGCCATATCAGGGTTATGGGGCATGTCGAACCTCCTGATTCAAAGGGGGGATTGTCGCGGCGAGGCAGAACAGGAAAAGGGCAGACGCCGGGTGGCGCCTGCCCTTTGAGGGAGGGGTTTCGTGGGCTGTGTTATTCCACGATTGCGGGTGCCGCCGGGGCGCCTGGTGTGACATCGGGCGCGGGTGCGATTGCGGGCGCCGTGCCCGGGTCAGCCGGGGCTGTGCTGTTTCCGTCACCGCCCAAGAAGAACATGGCGACGAGAATAACACCGACAATCCCCAGAACGAACAGGAGCGCACCAAGGGTGCTGCCCGAACTGTCCTGCGGCGCGTAGTCGAACGTATTGTTTCTGTGATCAAAGTCAGACATGAGGGCTCCTCCATTGCTGCGGGGTTCAGCATGGCGAAGGTCGGGGCAGGCTCAATCGGTGCGGTGGAAAACGGGCAATCTCGGCCAAAAAGGGCCGGTTCGGTCCTAATGCACCGGCCAGAACGTGCCGGACCCCCCTGCGTCCGCATGGCGCGCGCCTGAACCGGCACAAAAGCGCGCAAATCGCAGGGGCCGGTCAATGCGCCACCCCCGCTGCCACGCTTTCATCTATGAACCGTCCTTCGCGGAACCGGTCCAGCCCGAAGGCCGCGGTCAGGGGGGACTGGCCCCTGGCGATCAGTTCGGCAAAGCCCCAGCCCGATCCGGGGATAGCCTTGAACCCGCCCGTGCCCCAGCCACAATTGATGAAACAGCCGCCCAGAGGCGTGGGGGAGATGATCGGTGAGCGATCGCCGGTGATATCCACGATCCCGCCCCATTGGCGCAGCATTTTCAGGCGCGAGAGCATCGGGAAGGTTTCAATCAGGGCGCGCACGGTTTCCTCGATATGATGGAACGAGCCGCGCTGCGTGTAATTGTTGAACCCGTCCGTGCCGCCGCCGATCACCATCTCACCCTTGTCGGACTGGCTGAGATAGCCATGCACGGTGTTGGCCATCACCACCACATCCATGCAGGGTTTGACGGGTTCGGACACCAGCGCCTGAAGGGCGACGGATTCAATCGGCAGGCGAAAGCCCGCCATCCCGGCAAGGGTGCTGGAATGGCCTGCGACCACAATGCCAAGCCTGCCGCAGGCGATGGCGCCCTTGCTGGTTTCAACGCCCGTCACCTGCCCGGCTTTCGAACGGATGCCGGTCACCTCGCATTGCTGGATGATATCCATGCCCATGTCGGAACAGGCCCGGGCATAGCCCCAGGCCACCGCATCATGGCGCGCGGTGCCGCCCCGGGGCTGCCAGAGCGCCCCCAGAACCGGATAGCGCGGGCCGTCGATGGCGATGATCGGGCATAATTCCTTCACCCGGGCCGGGCCGATGAATTCCGTGGCCACCCCCTGCAGCGCATTGGCATGGGCGGTGCGCTGATAGCCGCGGATTTCAGGTTCGGTCTGGGCCAGCATCATCACCCCGCGCGGGCTGAACATGACATTGTAGTTCAGCTCCTGGGACAGGGTTTCATAAAGCGCGCGGGATTTCTCGAAAATCGCGGCAGACGGGTCCTGCAGGTAGTTCGAGCGGATGATGGTGGTGTTGCGGCCCGTATTGCCACCGCCAAGCCAGCCTTTCTCGATCACCGCCACATTGGTGATGCCGTGGTTTTTGCCAAGGTAATAGGCCGTGGCCAGCCCGTGCCCCCCTGCCCCGATGATCACCACATCATAGCGCTGTTTCGGCGCGGGCGCGCGCCAGGCACGGTCCCAGCCCAGATGGTGGCGCGCGGCCTCTCGGGCGATGGCAAAGGCGGAATAGCGGCGCATGGTTCAACTTCCCTCAGGGCTGGCTTTGGTGTGCGGGAACCGGCGGGATCAGAGGATACCCGGCGCGGCATTTCAAGGGCGGATTGCGACAGGCTGGCAGGTTTGGCGGCCATGGCTGCGGCGGAATGTGTCTTTTGTGTCGGCCCGGCCCGGCATAGATGGGGGGGAACGGCATGACAGACGGGCGAAAGATCAGATGGGATTTTGGATTGTCGCAGGCGCGGGTTCGGTGCTGGTGGCCCTGGCGATCTGGGCGGGGTTTTTCCGACCGCGCGGCGGGGACAGACCGGCAGCGGCCTATGACCTTCAGGTCTATCGCGACCAGCTGAAAGAGCTGGAGCGCGATGTCGCGCGCGGTGTGCTGTCGGAAGCGGATGCGACCCGGGCAAAGGCCGAGGTGGCGCGCCGGGTTCTGGAGGCTGATCGCGCGCTTCAGGCCGCCGGGGGCGCGGGGTCGGCCGGGCGGCGCAGCGATGCGGGGCTTCTTGGCGCGGGTCTGGTGGCGATGGTGGCCGGTGCGATAGCGCTTTATTGGCAGATCGGCGCGCCGGGCTATCCCGATCTGCCGCTGGAGACACGGGTAACCCTGGTGGAGGAGGCCCGCGCGGACCGGCCCGGTCAGGCGGAGGTGGAGCGCAGCCTGCCGCCCCGCCCGCCGATTGCCACAGACCCGGAGCGCGCGGCACTGGTGGCCGAATTGCGCCAGACGATGGAGACGCGGCCCGAGGATATTCAGGGGCTGACGCTTCTGGCCCGGAACGAGGCGGCATTGGGCAATTTCCGCGCCGCAAGGCTGGCCCAGGGACGGCTGGTCACCCTGCTGGGGGATCAGGCCCGCCCGGAGCAGCTTGTGGATCTGGCCGAGATGATGGTGCTGGCGGCGGGCGGCTATGTCTCCCCGAGGCGGAGGCGACCCTGCTCAGCGCGCTTGAGATGGACCCGGGCAACGGGCCTGCCCGCTATTACGCAGGGCTGATGTATGCGCAGCAGGGGCGGCCCGATCTGGCCTATCCGATCTGGCGCAACCTGCTGGCCGACAGCGCGCCGGGCGCGCCCTGGCTGGAGGCGATCCGGTTGCAGATTGAAGAGGTGGCCTATCTTGCGGGCGATCCCGTGACCCTGGAGGATTTGCCGCAACCCCGGACCCTGCGCGGACCGACACCCGAGCAGATGTTGCAGGCCGGGGAGATGGCGCCCGAGGATCGGCAGGCGATGATCGCCGATATGGTCAACGGGTTGAGCGCACGGCTGGCAGATCAGGGCGGGGCACCAGAGGAATGGGCGCAACTGATCGCCGCCCTGATCGTGCTGGACCGCAGCGGCGAAGCGCTTGCCATTTATGACAATGCGGCCCAGGTCTTTGGGGATGATACCGCCGCACGCGCGCTGATGGATGCGGCGATCGCACCAATTCAGGAGCAGGCGGAATGATCTGCGAGGATATTCAGAGTTTTGCCACTGCCCTGTCGCCGGGCCGCGCGCTGATCGGGCTGGATTTCGGCACCAAGACCATTGGCGTGGCGGTCAGTGACCGGTTGCTGAGCGTGGCCACCCCGCTGGAAACCGTGAAACGGGTGAAATTCACCGCAGATGCGGCGCGGCTGTTCGACCTGATCACCGCGCGTGAGATCGGCGGGCTGGTTCTGGGCCTGCCGCGCAACATGGATGGCTCGGAAGGGCCGCGCGCGCAATCGACCCGGGCTTTCGCCCGCAATCTGGAGCGGATAGAGGGGTTCAGGGGCCTGCCCCTGACCTTCTGGGATGAACGTCTGAGCACGGTTGCGGCGGAACGCGCCCTGTTGGAGGCCGACACAACCCGAAAACGTCGCGCGGAGATCATTGATCATGTGGCCGCAGGGTATATCTTGCAGGGGGCGCTGGACCGCCTGCGCCATATTCGGGACCAATCATGAGTGACGAGATCTGGAAACGCGACGAGATCGAAAGCCCGTGTGTGAATATCTGCGTCATCCACCCGGAGACGCGGCTTTGCACCGGCTGCAACCGATCCATCGACGAGATCGCCCAGTGGTCGAAGATGAGCGATGAGGCCCGCGCGGGGATCATGGCAGAATTGCCCACACGCGCGCCGATCCTGAAAAAGCGCCGGGGCGGACGCGCGGCCCGGCTGACGAAGTAAGCGGCAGCCGTGCCGGTCAATGGGGCTCTGCCCCGCTGCCTGCGGCAGCCCCCCGAAGTATTTTTGAGATAGAGAAAGGCGGCGCGGTTCAGCGGGCGCGGTTCAATAGCCCAGGGCTTTCCGCAGCATGTTCAGGGCCATCACCATGATGAACACCGCAAAGACCCGTTTCAGCGGTTTCGGGTCCATCGCATGGGCCAGTTTCACCCCCCAGGGCGCGGTGATCAGTGTCATCGCCACAACCACGGCAAAAGCCACCAGATTGACCGAACCGATGCTGAAAGGCGGCGCGCCGGCGGGATTTCCGCCGATGAAGAGAAAGCCCAGAACCGATGGCGCGGCGATGATCACCCCGAACCCCGCAGCGGTGGCCACGGCGCGGTGGATCGGGGTGCCGTAAAGGCTCATCAGCGGCACACCGAAACTGCCGCCGCCGATGCCCATCAGCACCGACAGAAAGCCAAGCACGGGCGCGGTTGCGGCCCGGGCCATGCCTTTCGGCATCCCGTCACCCAGGCGCCATTCGGGGCGGCCAAACCCGAAATAAAGCCCGACAATCACACCCAGCACCCCGAAAATCCCCATCAGGACCTCGCTGCGCAGCCCGGTGGCCGCGATCACGCCCAAGGCAGCGCCGATGGCGATCCCCGGCCCCCATGAGCGCAGGATATCCCAATCGACCGCGCCTTTTTTGTGATGTGACAGAAGTGACCGCACCGAGGTCACGATGATCGTCGCCAGCGAGGTTGCCAGGCAGATCTGCATCAGATCCGGTGTGTCATACCCCAGATAGGAAAACGCAAAGAAGAAGGCCGGCACCAGAATGATGCCGCCGCCCACCCCCAGAAGCCCCGCCACGACACCGGCAAAGGCGCCGATCGCCAGGATCAGCGCCAGCATCGCCATCAGATCGCTTATCTCGGGCATACCTGTGTCTTCCCTTGCCTGACCCTGCCCGGATACAAGGGCGCGCACGGCTTGCCAAGCATCATATCCGGCGGGTCTCAGGCTGCGTGGGCCATGACCTCGGACAAGGCGGCCTCAACCACCTCCGGCCCCGCCCCGGGCCTGTGTGCAGCCTCGGAAATCACCTGCCTCCAGCCCCGTGCGCCGGGGCGGCCGGCAAACAGCCCCAGCATGTGCCGCGTCACCTGACCCAGCTTGCCGCCGCTGGCCAGATGCCGCTCGATATAGGGCAGCATCAGATGCACCACCTGTTCCGCGCAGCGCCCGGAGGGAGGCTCACCGAAAATCACCTGATCCGCCGCCAGCAGGATCGCAGCCGGATCATGATAGGCCGCCCTTCCCACCATCACCCCATCCATGCCCGCGGCCAGATGGTTCTGCACCTCGTCCAGCGAGGTCACGCCACCATTGAGCGACAGATGCAGATGCGCGAAGACCTGTTTCATCTCATGGACCAGCGGATAATCCAGCGGCGGCACATCCCGGTTCTGTTTCGGGCTCAACCCCTGCAGCCAGGCCTTGCGCGCGTGGATCGCAAAGCGGTCGATACCGGCCCCGGACACGGTTTCAAGGAACCGGGGCAAAACCTCCCGCGGCTCCTGCTCATCCACCCCGATCCGGCATTTCACGGTCACCTCCACCGGGCTGGCCGCGATCATCGCGGCGGCACAGTCGGCAACCAGATCGGGCTGCTCCATCAGCACCGCGCCGAAACAGCCCGACTGCACCCGGTCCGACGGGCAGCCGATATTGAGATTGATCTCATCATAGCCGTAATCCGCCGCGATCCGGGTCGCCCGGGCCAGCTCATGGGGATCGGACCCGCCCAGTTGCAACGCCACCGGATGTTCCGCCGGATCGAACGCCAATAACCGGTCCCGGTCCCCATGCAGGATGGCCGGAGCCGTCACCATTTCGGTGTAGAGCAATACCCGCCGCGACATCAGCCGGTGCAGATAACGGCAATGGCGGTCTGTCCAATCCATCATGGGCGCAGAAGCCATGCGCGCGGCCGCTGTGGCTGCGTTCAGGATCATATATCTTTCTCCTCGAAACCGATCTCAATGGGAACCGGTTCATTTTGCATACGATACGCGCATGACAGCGACCGCACCACCCCGGCCCGCGCAAAGACAGGCCTGCGGCGGTGATTGCGCGAGGTCCGCGCCTAGCCATGTTCTTCGATTGGATCTAAACGGCTTGAGAAGCTGGGTAATGTTCATCTCTAGCAGTTCTGAAGTTCGGAGACTTATGCAAGACGCAACGAACAGTTGGCACACGCTTGTCCCTCCTATCTGCTACAAAGCGCATAAATGGTGGCAATACTGCGCAAACCGGTTATGATTTATTGGGTAAACCCGTATCATCCATATGACGCTCAATGATCCACCGGCCAGCGCGTTCTACTCCTTCCGCAAGTTGAGGGTCATTGATCATTCCGTGGACCGATCCCGCCCCTATCAGAATTATCTCCTCATCACCGAAGCGCGAGGTGTAGAAGGCCACCCTCGGTGTATATTTAGCTCCGTCGGCTTCAATTCCTGATTGCTCCTCGAATTCTATCGCTCCCTTGAAGCAGATCTCAAATAGAAGGTCGGAACTCGCGGCATCCGTGCTTGTTACGTCAAAGTCCACATCGCTGGACTGATGCAAACAAGTGGCGATTGATTGAATGAACCGGATGGCCAACTCATTGGCTGCAATGATAAATGTGTCGGTGTCGTGCTTGAGTTGCATTTGATTTCCTTAGAGTCGTTCGATTGGACCAACACCCAAGATGAAGGGAAATCGGAAACACCAGAGGAACAGGGTGTCATAGTCGTTGATGTCGATGGAGTTCGGGATTAAACCAGATTGCTGTCCTGACACTGGCTCAACTTTATCGGCTAAACGCTGAAAGTCGGTCTGAACGGCAGTTTGTACAACGTCTGGATCGTTGGCGTCTTCTGGGACTCCCAGCGACAAGGCCCAACCTGGAGCTGGTGAACCATCAAAAAAGAAATCTGTACTTGTGACCATAAGAATCCCTTTGGACTGCTGCGTTAACGTAAAGGTCCCGCGCATTTCATGACCAACTCCTGGCGAAAAAGTTCCGCGCCCGATAAGCATATGATATCCCTTTCATTCTCTAGTTGTTTGGTATCGGTGTTTTGTCGCCGAGCAGCGACCGCATGATCTGGTGGATTCCATCAGAACCTCCAGCCAGGATTAGAGACGTTAGCAGCGCGTCGGCTTTGTTGCACAAATCGGCTGATGGGATTCACTGCATGGATCCAGCGTGATAGCTCAAGGGCATGAGCAACTGGGCCCCCACGAGATACAAGACCAAGAACTGGTCGTCTTACAATGACAGTTTGAAACGACGCGGTTCGTTATCGATCTGGTTTGACCCTGAGATGATTTGGACGCCACCGCCAAGCGGCAAGCGAGGTCGGCAGCAGCAATTCAGTGACGCCGCCATTCAGACTTGCCTCACGCTGAAGGTCCTGTTTGGCATGCCGCTCCGTCAAACAACTGGGTTCGTCCAGAGCCTATTGCGGTTGGTCGGATTGGACTGGGCAGTGCCGGACTTCAGCACCTTATGCCGTCGCCAGCGAACACTGAACGTGAGCTTGCCGTATCGCGGTTCCAAAGGCCCCCTGAACCTCCTCATCGATAGCACAGGGATCAAAGCAGAAGGTGAAGGCGAGTGGAATGCCCGCAAGCATGGCGGCCCCAAACGCCGCATCCACTGACCGGCAGGGCATTGCGCAGCAATGTCCCGAGAGGTAGGCGTAAGATACACATAGGCATCGACGAGAAAACGCTGGAAGTTCGTGCGGTCGAAGTCACCAGCAGCAACATCGGCGATGCTCCCATGCTACCCGAACTTCTGGACCAAATCCCTCCCGATCAAGACATCGGTAGCGTCACCGCTGATGGAGCGTATGACACCCGTAAATGCCACGAAGCGATTGCGGCGCGAGATGCCCATGCGGTGATCCCGCCGCGTAAAAATGCAAAGCCCTGGAATCCCCCTCTCGTGCATGCTGGCATGCACTGCCGGGCAGTGGACGAGTGACGGAGCGATTGCCCGAAACGAGGCGGTCAGTGCACAACGATATTTGGGCCGGACCCTTTGGCGACGCGGGAGTGGATATCACCGCCGAAGTCGCGTCGAAACCAAAATGCACTGTATGAAACTACTCGGTCAATCGTTGATGGCGAGAGACTTCGATAGGCAGGTCGCAGAGATCCAGGTCCGTATCGCCGTCCTCAACCGCTACACTGCTCTTGGCATACACGTCACTGAGCCAGTAGGCTAAATCCGTCTGGGGGAAGGGGAAGAACGTACAGCACACGATTTGTGCAACAAAGCCCAGCGCGTCGACCACCGTGAAGTAATCCGCTGATGCGATGTCACTCGACGTAGCAACTTCCAAGATCATCTCCACGAGGCGCAATCCCGCGAGAGAAATCACGATGGCGAAAACCAGACAGACAAACGCCGATACCATTCGCCGTCCAGACACGATTGCGTCGCTGGTTGATGCGCCTTTGGGGGGAACAATCCCCGAGGCTGTCATCAAGTCCATGGCTACCTCGCAAGCTCGTTCAATCAAGAGAGCTAGAACGAAGTAGACTAGGATTATGTTTGCAGCCCCAGCAATTATCGTCTCATCTGAAACAAGCGTAAGAAGTTCAGTGTTTTGCGCCTGCCACACACCGATCAAGACGACCGCACCAAGCATGGAAGCTACGATTTTTGAACTGGTTTGCATCCGTGTCTCCTTAAGTCGGGATTTGAGTGTGGACTGCGCCTACGGTGGCCGCCCGCTAAGATTGCAGAGCGACTTCGATCGTTTCGTCGCCAAAGTGGATCAAAGTGTTCAGAATGTAATCACGGAAGGCTTCTCCATCGAAAGCTCGGACGGGCACCTGGACCCTCAAGCCAATATCGGGATCAAAGGAGCTTCGCGCATTTGGCAAATCAACGTCACTGAAGCCAACAGACTCAGTGATTGTTGCCAAGCGACAAATGAAACCGAATTCAGAGCGTTTTCTGACTTGAATGAGTATTCTGGAGGCGCCTGCGGCGGGTTCACCAAAGCTGTTCAAATGAACGAAGCGCGCGTCTCCGTTCCCAAACGTTCGGGTGTTCTCACTCACGGGGAATACCAAGAATTCCGCTGAGGCTTCGGGATTGTCGCAGTTGGTTAAAATAGCAGAAAGTGACATCAGTTGGGCTCCAAGTCGTCCATCAGATGATGGGCTTCACCGCGGGAAATTGATTTTGCCTTGGGAGCCGTCGAGCCAGAAGGGAGGGTCTGGCTCGACGGCGACTGCATCAGGCCGCCGAAAGGCTGCCGTCGCTGTTGATTTTCACAGCGCTCACGATGTCTGCTTCAGTAAGCAGCGTTTGTCCGCTGAGAAGAGAAGCGGGAAGCGTCCGGGGAACAATCAATGGCACAGTCATCTCAACCTGCTCATCAGGATGGTAAGCAAGCATCTGTTCGCGAAGGATCCCGATGGTGATTGCTTCACCGAGTAGCGCGCTTTCGATATAGTCGGTGTAGTAGTGCACACCCGCGACATTGCGTCCGTTTGAGATGTTCCACATCAACTTGTTCAGCTCACCTTCCAACGTCAGCCCATTGTCAATCTGAACTGCAAGAAGATCGATAGTCGGGTCCTCGGGCTTTGTCCCACAATCGGGGACAAGCGCCGCCTCTCCTAGCTCAACAACATAGACGGGCGTTCCATCCTTCTTTTTCATCGCAAAGAATGCTTTGAGTAGCGTCACACAGGCACCAGCGACAGTGGCATGCCCTGCCCCATAGGCAGGATGCATCGGAGAGCCTTCAGGAAACGCCATCGGGAGCAACCAAGAGTTCTTGAGTGCCGACCCGTTCTGCTCTTCATTGTGCTTGCGGATATCGGTCAGAATATCTTCTAAGACCGGCTCCGAACCCTGCACTGTAGCATCTTGAGGGAACGTGTAGGCGGCTACCGTTTGAGCCAACATCTCACGGGCGCGCTCCTCATCCATGTCGCCATTAGCACCATAAGGCTGACTGTTCGGATCGTCCCAATGAGGCTCGTAGCCTGAGTAAACTGTATGGAACAAAGCGCCGGCAGCTTCCGGACGTAGACGTCGATGGACCGAGAACTTTTGAAGTCGAACGGCTTTGAGCGCCCGGCTGGACACCTCAGTCACAAGCGTCAGCAGATGCGGCGGCCCGAATAAGGCGAAAGGCGTTCGGTTGTTATCGCCAGGCATTGCTCCTGGGAAAGGGAACTTCCTTTTGGCATTACCATGATACGGAATGCCCAGATCTAGGTCGAAGCGCTCGTCAAGCATGATCAAGGCCGCGTTTAGATATGCTTGATACAATGCGTCGTCGTGAACGTAGGTGGCTAGATCCCTAAGACGTGCCATCGGACGATAGGCATCATCGACAAATTCTGCATCATCACCTGCGCCGGGAAGAGTGGCCCTGGCATTAAGGCCATTTTGAACATTCAGCCAATCCTGCCATCCTGTCATGTAGTCTTTGCCCGGTTTGGCGACACGAACCTCTTGCGGGATCCTCTGCGCACCATATTGGATCTTGCCTTTGAGGCGACGTTCCAAGTCTCTGGATGCACCACCGGAACCCATAACCATGAACTGCGACAAGAACGGAGTTGACCAGCTATCCTCCCCTGCTCCGCGGAAGATGTTGTCGGCGGATTGTGGCTTGCCATGCCTACGTCGTTGTTTGTGCAATGTTGATTGGTTGTCGTCTGCGGTTCCCATGAACCAACGCATTTCGCTTAGCCTTTTGGCAGCATCAGCGACTTTCTCATTGTCTTTTGAAATTCGTTTTCTGCAGGCGTCGGAAACATCATTTCCTTGAGAATCTTTGAGGCCCTGGATCAAACTTTCATCCATGAACGACGCGACCGCCCAGTCCCGGCTCAGAGCCATTTGATAGACTTCCGCCATTTCGGCGCCAAACTCTGCCGAACCCACTTCAGGAGCCGGTGGCATAGTCACTGCATACGGGTCCGGGCCTTCCATTACGTATGCGTGGCCAGCCGTTGGACTTTCCCACCGTCGGAAGTGATCCTGTTTGACAGGAAGTGAGGAGAGATCAGCGCCGGGGAAGTCACCGCGATAGGGAACCGTATCGGCGAAGGCAGTCGGTTCATGCGTTTGGGTTCCGGCTGTGAATTGCTCGAATTCTTGAGGTGAACTCAACAGGCCGTTCAAGCCGTGACCAAGGCCCTTGGTGAAGCTGAAGAGGTAAGGTTTTTGCTCATCATCATTCGATAGATGATCGCCTAGCGGAGCTTCGGTAGACAGTTCAGTTGCTGCATTGCGGACACTGCGCGGATCGCGGTTTGGATCATTGAATTTCATGGGTTTCCTCGCAAAATAGACGAACTTTGAAGTTGCTCGAGAACGGCCGAATGCCGCCAAAATGTACGCCGGCAAGAAGTGGCGCATCTCGAAACCTTGCTAAAAACTCCCAGTTCGAATCCGCAGCACAGGACGAAGTTGAGCAAACTGACTGTTGCAAAGTGCCGGATCGATACGAGTACCAATTTTTGGAATGCTCCATGCAAGGTGTAGGATCATTCCTCTCAATCGCTGCGTTAGTTCTGCGTTAGCTAAAATTAACTGCTTGTTATTTATTGAAAAAGTCTAATTCCTGGCGCTGATCTTATCTTAAATTTCATTGGAGCAATCGAAATCAGGGCCCTGTCCGAGTGATGAATAACCGCTCGACAGAGGAAACGAATTGCAGAGGAACCTGTAGAATCAATCCCAAAAATTGCTTGAAGAACACCTTTATGCCAACCTGACTATGACAGCATTTAAGGGGGATGGGTTAGTTTGTGGGGGGAAAGGCTCCAGTACGGTTACTAGTCCGGCTGACCGGTCCTCTTCGCGTGTCTTTGATGTCAGGCGAAGATGTGACCCCGGACAGCATGTTAAGATGCGCTCTGCTAGCTGTGTTGGCGGCTGCGGATGGGATGACTGTTTCCCGTGCACGGTTGCAAGAGCTTTTCTGGGGACTCGCGGACCAAAGGAGAGCTGCCGGAAGTTTGAGATCAGCAGTCTTTCAGCTTCGCCGGGATTTTCAAACCATTGGTGAAGAAGTCATCGTATCTAGCAAGAACTATATTTCCCTGGCGGAAGGCAGTTGGACGGTCGATCGAACTGGCGATGCAGAGACCTTCCTGGAAGGCATGGATCTTTCATTAGGTGGGGCTGAATCCTTCGAAGAATGGCTTCGGGAGCAGAGATCGGGTCCGCATGCCAAAGGACTTAGTAGTAAAACCGACGCACAAAACCAACGTAGCAAACGACCGGTTGTCGATCGTCTGCATCAGACATCGCTTGGCGTTTTGCCAGTCGAGTTTAGAACGAATGACTCAAGAGGAGAAATTTACTCAGCAGCCGCCCTCGAAGCGCTATTAGGCCATTTGGCCAGTATGGCACCAATGTCAATTTTTGACCTGCGAGGTCTTACCGTCAAAGTCGGCGATTTGGACCTGCCTGAAAGCAGCGCTCGAACTCTAGTCTTAAAGCCGATTGTAGCTAAACAGAATAGAGAGCTCGTTCTGCGACTAGAGCTGAAAGCTCCGCGAAGTGGTAGGGTTGTTGCAGCCTTTCCTCCAGTTGTCATGCAGGAAGAGACAACAGCGATGAGTCTGTTGAGCATCGCTGAAAAGATTTTGGATGAGTTCCTATTTCTGTCGAATGCCGATTGCGACGCCAATCTTTTGCCATGGGCAGTTCTATCGTCGCTGTTCTCACTTGATTCGGCGGCTGTCACAGCCACCGAACATGAGGTCGACCGATTGCTAGCACACAGCGATAGCCCGGCTTTGGAAAGTGCAAAGGTCTTTGTTCAAATATTTAAAGAGCATGAGGGCTTCGACCCGGCATCTACCTACGAAGCTTCCGACCTTGTCCGAATACTATCCAAGGTTCCTCTAAATTATTCGTTGCGTCCTTTGTGCGAGAGCTTGATCGGTTATGCCGCTCATATGCTTTGTTCAGACAACAATCTAAGCACGAATATTCTCGAAAGAGCGCGGAAGCATGCTCCGAACCTCGCAATAAATCTGGATCATCTTGCAGTGCTCCACCTTTCTCAAGGCAACTTGTCCGCTGCACGTGACGCCCACAGTAGATGCGTCGATCTTAGTGCCAATAGTTCTTGGCGGTATAGCTACGATATTACAGGTTCGATGATCGCCCT
Organism: Rhodophyticola sp. CCM32; assembly: GCF_004751985.1. Taxonomy (NCBI): domain Bacteria; kingdom Pseudomonadati; phylum Pseudomonadota; class Alphaproteobacteria; order Rhodobacterales; family Roseobacteraceae; genus Rhodophyticola; species Rhodophyticola sp. CCM32. Next base: position 1,097,221 of record NZ_CP038492.1, on the reverse strand, counting down.
GGCTGGTGGGGACTATAGACAGTCACTTCGCTTGTCGAATGCGTCTTTAGTCAAGAAGCCTAGATTCGTTGGTGCGTTGCGCTATGCGATGATTGGTTTTGCCATGACCAACAGCGCGGACAATGCCAGGCTAATGAAGAGGAGCATCCTAAAGCTCAGGCCAGACTTTGACCTGGATGCCTGGGTCGAGGGGCTGTTGAAGCGAAGCGATCCTGTTTTTGCAAATAACGTATCGATAACGCTGCAACGGCATAGCCTAATATGAAGTTCAGACTGGAGGGTGAAGTAAGGTGGGTGAAAACAGTGTTTCTAGAGAGTTACGAAAGGCTCGGCTGGTCGTTCGAAACGACCTGATATCTTCAGAACCCAACGAGCAAAACGATCCGCTTGGTTTTCTGAGATTCAGAAGTGATGAAAAAGCGGTAATGTCTGAAGAGGTTATCAGCCGCACCTTATCGGAGTTTCAGAGTCTCAATACTAAACCTGGTGGTCAGCCAAGAGACTTTCGAGACGTCGTATCAGGCATCGAACCCCCACAGCTCTGGGATACCTTCACTAGAGCTCTCACTTCCACGGCTTCAAGTTATGATTTCGGGGGTAGATCAGCTTCGATTTCGCTAGGAGGTCGGCTGCACAAAGGCGTTTCCCTCCACAAAGGCCTTCACAAAGGTCTGCATAAAGGATTGCATAAAAGTCTCCACAAGGGATTGCACAAGAATGCCGGAGTGTCTTCAAACTCAACATCTGCATTTGGAAGCGCACTATTGGAGTGGCCCCAAATTTTGCCCCCCTGGGTGGAACTTGGTCGCTTGTATGATCTTCGCGAAGAATTTCGCTGGGACAAATTCGACGTAGACGGCTTTCTTGAAAAACCCCGTTCTCCCGAAGACCAGTTCCTTGAAACGCTGGATGTCTTGAAGAAGCAAGAAGTGCTGAGGCGCGGTGAAAGCGCTTGGCGTCGTTCACGCATAGAAGTTGAAGCGACCAACGACATCAGCGCTTACATGACGCCACTTGGAACAGATGTTTCGGCTCCAAACTCCGAGACAGCTGTTCTGTTTCAGATGATACTGTGGCTTGGAAACGTGATTGGGCTCTATTACAAGGAACGCTTCGAAGCCCAAAGGCCTCACGTCATCAATCCGAATATTGAGCCTTATCTGCCAGTGCCGGCTTTCTATAGTTATCCCTCTAACCACGCATTTCAGTCATATCTAATCGCGGAGGTGTTTGCTCGTGCTGTGCCTGAGCATTCAGGTCTTCTGGCCCTTTATCGAGCCGCCGGTCAAGTCGGATTGAACCGAGAGTATGCCGGCCTACACATTCGCTCTGACACGAAAGCGGGTCAGCGACTAGCGCGGCTGTGCGCCCCAGTTATGGAAAAAATCTTGGAAGAACAAATTCTTCGCGTTCGCCGCGAGTGGTATTAAAGGAGGCCATGATGTCTGACCAGAACAACGCAGCTGCAAGAGCTGCCGCAGTGGCTGAGGGAACAGAAGGCCGGAATCAGCGACCTGAATTTGATGCTCGCTGGTTTCTCAAAGACTTAAAAGTGGTCTCAAGTCTAGAGACCTTCGCCTCTGAGGCCTGGGACACGGCAGAGGCTAAAGTCCAAAACGATGTACGTCGGCCAGTCGTAGTCGTTATGGATACACCTCTGGACGCCACTCACCCGAACCTATTGAACAGCATCGACAAAGCGCGGATGAGGGACTTCTCTGTGCTCAATGAGGGTGTTTTTCCAGTTCCAGCCTATTTGTTGAGCGATTCTGACTTTAACGAACGTGTGAAGTTGATCAAAGAACCAACTGATCAGACGACGGGGAAGTTGACAGAAGCCCAGATCAAAGGGCTGGACCGAACGAGTTGGGCTAAAGTCAATACCAAGGCCTCGGCTAGTATTCTTAGTGATCTTCTTGATCCAACGCCCGACACTGCTTCCCTCTCCAGGACCGAGCCTACCGATGCGGCTAAGAGGAGAAATTTCGCAAAGTACGTTCCAGGCGCACACGGTACGGCTGTTGCGGGATTGATTGCCGCGACGCCTTCTGATGCGACGGTCGAAAAACCCGCCTCTTTAGGTGCTAGCGTTCAAGGCCCAGTAGAAAACACCGTTCACCTTGCGTATGCAGGCATTAACCCGTTCGCAAAAATCGTGCCTGTGAGTCTGACAGCCGCTCCCTACCCAGACATGGTGTTGGGTGCATTGAGGTACGTTGAAGCTCTCAAACCAGATGTGGTGGTGATTGCCGCAGCTTGGGCTGACGCGGTGGACTTGGGACCGCTGACTTCGCCCAACGACGGTACTTGGCCATTGGAGCAGAACGAAAATGACATTTCATTTTCAGAGGCAGATCTTACTCCTGAAGTGCACACCGATCACGACTGTTGGAAAGAAGTCACTGGATTACTGTCTGAGATCAGTAGGACGTCAGTTGTTCTTTGTGCTGCTGGAAATGTTGACTCGAGAACGTTGGTATACCCGGCTATTCTTTGCGAGCGGAATGATAATGAGATTTGGGCTGTAACGGCTTGTGATGAAACAAGCGAGTCCTTGAGTTATGCACCTCCCATAGTTGAGGGGCGACGCATGATTAAGACGTTGAGCACGCAATTACCGCGCAGTGACCGCGAGAAGACAGTTCACGACAACTTTGCGTATTTGCTACCGGAATTGCGGAAAGAAAGTTCCGACTATAAGCCAATCAACCCCAGAGACGTCATCACTTTGGACCCTCTTGGGCGCCAAGGCTATAATCCAACGGAAACGCCGAGTTTGTCTGGCGATGATAGCGATAACTTGCTCGAGATCGGTTCGCTTTTTGCGAGGTTTTCTGGAACATCAGCCGCAACAGCAGTCGCGGGCGGCCTCGTCAGTTTGGCAATGATGACTGAAGAGCTCGCGTTGACAGGCAAGGAACTGGATCCTGATGTTTTGTTCGACCTCGACCAGGCTCGGCTCTTCTCTCATGGCAAAGGGCTAAGCTAGTCCAAAAATTAGATCACGTCAGTTAGTGGGTGTTGGTGCAGCCATGATCGTGGACTTCGCCAATCGGTTCGGTCGGTCCTCTAACATACTCTTAGCTACTCGGAGGGCTTTTATATGAGATTTCTCAAATCGAACTTCATTTTAGCGAGCTTGATTGCACTGGGTGCATGCACACAGCCGTTGAGCGACCAAGTTTCCAAAGAATTTGACGGTCTTGCGTCTGCAGCGGCTTCGGTGGCCGGTACACCGGATCGCCTCCAACGTGAATTGTACCGCGAAACAAACGAAAATCGTAACTTGTGCAATTACCTGCGAGGAACTGATTATAGTCTCGGAGTACAGGCGAACAGAGCGCCTGTGACAACTCTTGCTTCACAGCAAGCAGCCGCAGGGCGCGCTCTAACCTCTTACGTAAAGGCGTTGGTTGACGCTTCTCGGGGGCAAAGCCTGGCGGAGCTGGAGGAGGCTCGAGCTGGTTTTGGAACAGCACTTGGTGATTTTGCAACAGCGGCCGGGGCCGATGCGCGTATTGGCGATGCTACTGGGCAAGCGTTTGCTCTTCTTGGGCGTATTGGCGAGTCATCACGCCAAAAGCGCATTCGCGAAATTATGCGCGAAGCGATTGATCCACTGTTCCTCATGGAAGACTTGCTGACCCGAGACGTGGCTCAAGTCAGCGAAGAAACTGAAGAGTTTGCTCAGCGTTGGAATTCCTCGGCCCGATGCGTATTGACGGCGTCACGCAGGTTGCCCGACGCCGATGAGCGTTTGACGGAACTGTCTGGGCGACGCACTCAGATTGACGCTGACCTTAAGCTGATCCGATCTGGTCCAGCAGCGGTGCGAAATCTTCGAATTGCGCATGTACTTACAGTCACCGCGGACAAGCCTCTAGAGGAGGCCTTTGCCGAGTTCGTGGCCATCTTGCAGGAAGTTGAAGCTCTGGTCGAAACCATTGAAGGGAAGGATACCCAATGAGCGTTTCTAACAAGAAAGCCAAAGACCGCATCATAAACGCATTGGGCGACCTCTATCGTGTCGAACGCCATTCGACAGGTATGAGCTCGGCGCAGGAAAGTGCTGTGAAAGACGCCATTTCTGCATTGGAGGCAGAGTACATGGCAATCCTTACCGCAAGCGGTCCAGCGTCGTATCTCAAGGTTACCGATGAGTTCAAAAATGCAAAGTCTGAGCTTGACACGATCGTTGCGGAAAGAACTGCAATTGCAAACTCTTTTGTAACTGCAGCGAAAATTCTAGGATCGATTACTCAGGTTCTCAAGCTGTTTTGAGTTTCGACGCCGGCTTGGAGTTTCATCGCACTGCGAGTTTATCAGGAGTTAAAGTCATGCAATACAAAGCTATTCTTCCTATCACATGTTCAATCATGATAGGTGGCATTTCACCAGCATTTTCAGACGGAATCGTGATCTTTACGCCTGAATGGATGACAATTCCCGACTCTACGCTAACAGCGTTGGCTGCGGATTTCGGTGAAGTCAGAACGGTGCCTTCCCTTCGTTGGCAGAATGATCAGGCCCAGTTTAACGACGCTATGCAAGACGCGCTTTCAAATGACCCGGACCTTCTTGTGGTCTTGGGCTTAGATCAGGGCGGTCTCTCCGATCGACAGGCACAGATAACTGAAACGCTCGACAGCGACTGGAATGATTGGCTGACAGGTGAGACGCTGACCGTTCCTGGGAGCCCGTCTGCAGTCCGAACAACAGACATGATCCCACTTGGGTTTGGTTTCGCGAATCCGGTCAACGAGCCAGAAGCGACCACGGTCTATGTTCCGATGGGCTGGAACCTCAACATTCCCGTTGTCTCCGCAGGTGTCTACGCAGCTGGGGGCTCGGATCCCAACGAGTTTGTAACTTGGCTCCACGAAACTGAAGAAGGTGATCGGCTGCGACGAAGCCTGTCAATAATCCCCTTTGAGGGCGGCCTCAATGATCCAGAAATAACGATTAGGCCTTGGATAGATCACTTTGAATCACGTTATCTGTCTGCAGACGGCGATGACGGTTGTGGATGTGATGATGAGGCGGCAACGTGCGATCCTGACACTTTCTCAGTTCCGGAGATGTCCTTGTCAGGCAACTTTGAGTTGATGAATGATCGCGGTGTAGGAGTGCTCACGGTACCTCAGAATGGCGACAGAAACAGCTTGGATGACGGGTGCGGATGCGAGGCACGGGTTGTTTGGGGAGACGACCTTGCACGGCTTAGGGCGGACGCTGCCGCAATAGGTGAAGTCGTTCCTTTCTCAGATGATTTGCAGCGCGGACGCCAGTTCATTCTTTTCACTTGCGATCCAGACTGATGGAGGGTTCCGTGGAAACCGCAGGGCCAACAAAGGCTGAAGATGCCGCTGCCAATGCGCCTCGGAGTTCTTCAAAGTCCCTTTTCGCCAGGATGAAGATCTCAGATTGGTTCGCTTTCATTGCCTTGCTGCTTTCGCTTTTCGCCGTCGGAACAGAAGTTTGGCGAAATCAGATAGGCCCCGAAGTGGAAATGATTGCTCCGAGTAACAGGGTGGTGGAACTCAGATGTGAGGCAAGGGTCAGCACTTGCTTGGGCAGTGAAGACGGCAACTCAGAGCCTCGTGGCCGCTTGTCTGTCATATTGCCCTTCTATTTCATCAATACCGGCGCGATTGGCCAAAATGAAGTGGTTAGCAGGCTCTGGATTGATGTCGATGTCTCTGGACCAAACATTCCGGAAGACCTTTCCGAATTGTTTCCGGTCACCCTTTACGTCATCGCAGACTACAAACGAACGCAAAGTGGATCGTCTGGGCCCTCGACGCCTTTTTCACCAATACTGATCCAAGGCCGCAACGCCGCCGGCGCCGAGTATCGTGCAATTGATTTTGATCGCGCAAATCGTGTTCTTTGGCATCGTATTGCTACGGAGATTAGCGAAGGCAATATCAGCGGTCTGTCTATAACGATGAATGCGCGCACAGAGCTCGAAGGTGGTGAAATTAAGGATGTCTGTAACTTCACCTTTTCAGACAGCCAGCGTGAGATACTTTCGCGACGCCTGGATGAACGTGGAAGCCAGTATATTTCAACGGTTTGCGATGGCGCCTAAGGCTTCTGTCGCAGGAATTTTGGCTGAAGCGCGGCACTCGGTTTTCAGGACTCCTCTCGTAGCTCTGCCCTCGCCTTGGAGGCGGCCGTCCTGAAAGTGTGCAATTAGTTACCTGAAATAGATCATTGGTCGGACCGAATGACAGAGAGTCCCGGACACGACAAAGGACCTCGCGGTGCTCGACCGTCGACCTTTCCTTGCCGAAGTGCGGTCGACAGACTACCGTCTCGAAGTTCGCTCCGCTCGTTCCCTAGGGGTTGAATGCTACTTCACAGCGAAAGGCGAGACCTCGTCCAGCAGCACCCGAAAATCCGCGAAGCAGCGCGAAATCACGCGATCGGAACATGAACATGAGCTGCACACGACGCTATGCAACCCATTGAAATAGAGCATGAATCTCTACCATCCATCATCGGGGCGATGGATAATCTGCTACTTTCGTCAATCTGAAATTTTACGGCCTTTTCCAATACTTAGCTCCGAGTGCTCAAGTTCGTCTATGTTCGATATCTTGCCATTTAGGCCCATGATCTGCTACATTTACAACTCGTGTTGTAAAATGAAAGGCCATGTTGTAAATCATGGGAACCATCATAAAGCGTCGTCGCAAGAATGGCACCATAGCTTGCTTGGCTCGCACAAATCTCAGTGATGCGGCAAGGTAAAGTCTTACTTCGCGAAAGTCAGACATTCGAGCGCAGATCAACCGCTGCGGCGTGGATTGAAAACCGCGAAGAAAGTCTGGCGCGACCCGGTGCCCTTGATGCGCTCAAAACTCAACCGAAAAGCAAGAAGACACCGACCTTGGCCGATGCCATCGACAGGTATGTCCAAGAAAGCAACAAACAGATCGGTCGGACCAAGACCCAGGTTCTGAAGAGCATCAAGACTTTTGATATCGCGGACAAACACTGTGACGCGATAACCAGCGCCGACATCGTCGAATTTGCGCAAGAGAAGCTGAACAGCGGCGTCCAGCCTCAAACCGTCGCCAACTACCTTTCGCATCTCGGCGCGGTGTTCTCCATCGCCAGACCCGCCTGGGGCTTTCCACTAAACGCGCAGGCTATGGAGGACGCCCGGAAAGTGGCGGACAAACTGGGTATCACGGGCAAGAGCAGTGAACGGGATCGGCGTCCCACGCTCGAAGAAATTAGGCAGCGGACTCATAAAACTGGCACCATAGCCTGACGGATGCGAGTTTGATCATCGCCAAGAAGTTGGCAGATGTCTTTTCGTATCGGGTGGCTATACGGCGGAAGGAAGCTTTGAGGCGGCCAAAGAACCGCTCGATCTTGTTGCGCTCGCGATAGATATCGACGTCGAACTCGGCGGGCAGTTTGCGGTTGGATTTGGACGGGATGACGTCGATGGCGCCCTGTTCCCAGATCATCTTGCGGATCCAATCCGCGTCATATGCCTTGTCAGCCAGAACGTATTGGCCAGGTTGCAGCCCGTCCAAAAGCTGTTCGCATGGGGGTGCATCGTGGGCTTGGCCCGGCGTCAGTTCATAGCGGATCGGCAACCCGTCCTGATTGGTAAGTGCATGTATTTTCGTGGTTAACCCACCCCGCGACCGGCCCATGCAACGACGCGGGTCGTTTTTTTGAGCGTCGCTGCAGAATGGTGAACCCGAACCGATGTGCCATCCACCATCACGGTGTCGATATTGTGCGCATCGGCGACCGCCTCCATTACCCGATCCCAAATGCCCGCATAAGTCCATCGGTTGAAACGGTTGTAGATCGTTGTGTAGGGGCCGTATTGATCGGGCAAATCGCGCCACGGGATGCCTGTGCGCAAGACATAGAAGATGCCATTGATCACACGCCGATCATCGACACGCTTAACCCCTCGGCTGTTATTTGGGAGCACTGCTTTGATGAACTCCCACTCCAAATCGCTCAAATCTGACCGCGCCATTCCACTGCTCCGCATATTGTCTTGCGGGAAATGAATCATAACAGGCTGGAAACGTGAAGCTCTTTGTAAGTACGCTGCCTAGTCACCTGTATCTAAAGTTCGCGGCATAAGGTTTGCTGAGTTTGCTGGCAGAACCGTTTGACGGATGCGAGGATTTCGTCTGCGGATTTGACCCACTTGTACGGCGTTGGGTTCTCGTTGTGGGCCTCGATGAATGCCACAATGTCGGCCTCCAACTCTACGGTTGATCGGTGCACGCCCCGCTGTAGCTGCTTGCGGGTCAATTCGGCGAACCAGCGGTCCACCTGGTTGATCCATGACGCTGACGTAGGCGTGAAGTGGACGTGCCAATGCGGGCGGCGCGCCAGCCAAGCCTTGACCCTCGGCGTCTTGTGGGTGGCATAATTGTCCATGACGATATGCACGTCGGGGCCTGCGGGCACGTGCCGGTCGATCTTTTTGAGAAAGTCCGGAAACTCTGTTGCACGATGCCGTTTGTAGCACTTTCCGATCACGGCACCGGTGGCAATATCCAGAGCGGCAAAGAGCGAGGTCGTACCGTGGCGGATGTAAGTGTGAGTTCTCCGCTCAGCCACGCCGGGCGCCATGGGCAGGACCGGCTGTTCCCGATCCAGCGCTTGAATCTGGGATTTCTCGTCTACGCACAACACGATAGCCCGGTTCGGCGGCGACAGGTACAACCCGACAATATCCTGCACCTTGTCCACGAACAGCGGATCGGTTGAGAGTTTGAAAGTCTCGCTGCGGTGTGGCTGTAGCCCGAATGCGTTCCAAATCCGCCGAATTGTTGTGTGAGACAGCCCCGTCGCGGCAGCCATTGAGCGGATCGACCAGTGGGTTGCGTCCTTTGGCATGGTGTTCAGCGTGCGCTCGATCACCTCGGCCACCTGTTCATCCGACACCGTGCGCGGGCGACCGGGGCGGTATTCGTCGGTGAGGCCTTCGATCCGATCCTGTGCAAAACGCCTGCGCCATTTGCCCACCGTGTGCTCGTGCACGCCAAGCTGTGCAGCCACTTCCTTGCTGGGCAGCCCCTCGGCGCACAACAGGATCATCCGACAGCGATCCGACAAAGACCGGGGCGTCTTGTGCTGCCGAACCTGACCTTCGAGAAAGCGGCGCTCTTCATCGCTCAGCACCACCGCATCCGCAACCCGTCCAACCATCGCATCACCTCCTGAAGCTCAGTTCAAACAATGATACGAATTACAGTTCCAGGTGACTAGAACCGGACGTTCGAGCGCAACGCAGCGAATGTCCTGTGTGGATGGCTCCTGCATAGCAAGTCCTTTTTGATCTGATTTGTGCATTTGTCAGAAGCAGTCATGTGTCCGGCCTGTTTGCGCGGTTGTGACCGCTGGCCCTGATGGGTTCCGCAAACCAAGTCCCTTACAGCTTAGCGGGCTATGACGCCCGGGACATTCGGCGGGGTGTCCTGGTTTTGGCGGCTGACTTATGCACCATCATCTCGCGGGTCTTGCTAACTCGATGTTCCTTTCTTCTCAGGCTGCCGCACGGGGGCTGTAGGGTTCATCGCGGGTCAGGACAGCCCAGACGATCCGGGCGGTCTTGTTGGCCATGGCGACGGTTGCAACACGCGCAGGTTTGCGTTCGAGCAGTGACGTCAGCCACTTGCTGGCGCGTTCGGGGTGGGACCGTGTTTGTCGGACCAGTGATGTCATGCCGACGACAAGCAACGATCGCAAATATTGATCGCCCATCTTGGTGATCCGCCCCAGCTTTTCCTTTCCTCCGCTGGATTTATTCGCAGGCGTCAAGCCCAGCCAGGCGGCGAACTCCCGGCCATTACGGAACTGATGCCCGTCGCCGATGCTGGCGATGATCGCAGAGGCCGTCACCACGCCGACGCCGGGTATCGTGCGCAGCAAACGGACACGCGCATCTTCTTTGGCCACTTGCTTGAGGCGCTCTTCATACCATCGGACCCGCTTATGCAGAGCCATGAGCTGATCTGACAGGTTGCGGATCACCTCGTTGGCGATGTCCGGCAAGTCGAGCACTTCACCAAGGGTGATGTTTTCGGCGAAGCCAATCACCCGAGCCAGCCCTCTCGGAATGTAAACGCCAAACTCGGCAACAAGGCCACGTAGGCCGTTGATCAGTTGCGTCCTTTGACGGACCAAAAGGTCGCGAGCCCGATGAAGCGATAGCAAGGCTTGTTGCTCAACCGTTTTGATCGCAACAAAGCGCATCGTGGGTCGTGTCACTGCTTCACAGATTGCCTCAGCGTCGATCGCGTCTGACTTCCCGCGCTTGACGTAGGGCTTCACATACATCGGCGGGATCAAACGCACCTCGTGGCCCAAGGCCGTCAACTCGCGGGCCCAATGATGGGCGCTGCTGCAAGACTCCATGCCGATCAGGCAGGGTTCTAATTTAGCAAAGAACGGCAGAAACTGCGCCCGTCTCAGGGGCTTGTTGAACAACACATCGTCGTTCTCTGCGATACCATGGACTTGGAAAACGTTCTTGGCCAGGTCAACGCCGATTGTGGTAACTTGCATGGGGTGGCTCCTCTCAAAGCAGATTTAGACACCTGCATTATGGCGCATTGCGACGCCGGTTGGAGCAGGAGCCATCCACCCCATCAGCTGTAATGTCATCCAGCGATTTCAAAATCGGGAAACCTGCATTGGCAACCAAATGATCCAGTGCGCCAAACCGGGACTGATGCGTCATAGCGATCTCTGATGAAGTGCCAGCATTGGCGAGATCCCCGAGGATGGTTTCAACCTCAGCGCCTGCGCGGCGGGCTTCGGAAGCGACGGCCTCCAACCGTTCTTTCGAGTGGCGAGTGTGCAATGTAAGGCGCGCACCAGAACCGGCCAAGCGCTTGGTCAGCGCGGCACCGATACCGGAAGCGGCCCCTGTGATGATCGTGGCTGATCCCACCGTCAATTTGGCACCTCCGCCCAATTTTCAGATGTGATCCACTCACACAGCTTGGCCACGATGTTCACGCGCCGATGTCCTTTGGGCAAAACAAGATAGAAACCGGGCACACAACGCGGCGGCAAGTCTTTGAGTGCGTCCAGCCCAAGGGGGGCAACCAGATCGCCCGCGCGCACGTCATTGATGGCATCCAGTTCCGAGACGAGGCCGATTCCCATCCCCGACAACGTCGCCCGGCGCATGGTGGCGGCGTCATGAAAGGCGACTTCGCTGGCAGGTGGTTGGTCGCCTACATCCAAAAATGCCAAAAGATCCGACCATAGAGAGTTGTGAAGAACAGGGTGCAAAAGTGTATGGTTCAGAAGATCAGAAGGCGCTTGGATTTGGGCGGCAATATCCGGAGTGCAGGTGATGATTTTATGATCCTGCAGCAAGAGTGTGGTATCGTATGTTTTCCAGTCCCCATAGCCCCATTGCACAGCCACATCGATATCGTCGCGGGCAAAATCGGGGGTGTCAACCATGGTCGTCATGCGCAAATCCGTATCAGGCATGCCTTCCCTGAAATGGTTGATTCGGGGCAGTAGATACCGGGTCGCGAAATACGGTGATACGTTAATGGTGATACGGTTGTGGTACTTCTGGTTCGTGACCCGGCGCACGCCTTCGGCAAGCTCTTCAAACCCTGCGTCCACGAAACGTGCGAGAATGATGGCGGCTTCGGTTTTCTCGATGCTCCGCCCTTTTCGGTTGAACAGTGTCACCTGTAACGTGTCTTCCAACAGTTTGATTTGCTGACTGACCGCCTGAGGCGTCACCAGGAGTTCATCCGCCGCGGCGCGAATAGAGTCGTGACGAACCGCCGCGTGAAACGACTTCAATGCATTCAAAGGAGGAAGGCGCAGACGGCTATGTGTCATTGGGGTCCATCAAATCACTGCCTTTTCAAGGAACGGCTCGCCTTTGACTATTCTCTCAAAGCCCAATGCAGACAAGTCCAACGTGCGAAATCCGCCGTAAATTATACATTCCGACACCCCACGCCCAACGGCGGGCGACTGTTGCAGTCCGTGGCCTGAAAAGCCGTTCGCAAAGATGAAATTGCGCACCTCAGTATGAGGTCCGACGATGACATTGTGGTCAAGCGAGTTGAACGCATAATGCCCCGCCCAGAAATTCTTGAGCTTGATCGCCTCAAAATTGGGCGAACGCGTCGCAAGATCGATCCAGACCCGTTCGAATTCTTCGTGGCGTGGTTCAAAATCATCCCACTCGGCGGTTGGGTCCTCTTCGGGCACTGTGCCGGACAAGAACATGGTCCCTTCCGGCCTGCAGAAAGACCCGGAGGGGTCGATCATCAAGGGCAATTTGCCGCCATTGACTGTTGCACTGCCTTCGGGTGTCTGCGCGCAATCAAAAACGAACAGCGTCCGCTTGCGGGGTTCAACCGGAATGTTGAGCCCGGCCATCTGCGCTGTGAGTGCCGCGCGTGGGCCACTGGCATTCACGATTGTGCCGCATTTGATGCCGCGACCGCTTGCCAATGTAACGCCGGTCACCCGATCGCCATCGCGCGCGATCGCCGTGACATCGTCGATCAGATAGTCGGCCCCGAGCGCGCGCGCCTTTTTGCGGTAGCCATTCATCATGCCGGTGTTTGAAAACCAGCCCTCACCCGATTGCCCGTAACTGCCCAGTTGCAGATCATCGACATTCAGATGCGGAAATGCTGCCTTGATCTGATCTGGACCCCATAAGACCACATCCGCGCCCAAACCTTTCTGAACGGCGTGGTTTTCGCGCAAAGTTTGGGTCTGTTCGTCAGTCGAGGCGAGGAACAGATATCCGCCTTCATGGAAATTCAAGTCTGGTTTTTCACCATCAACTTCCATCGTTTCGGCAAAATCACGGATAAATTGCGTGCCGAACTGCCCGATCTGGACGTTTACCGGATTTGAAAACTGATTGCGGATGGCGCTGGAACTTAGTGATGTCGATGCGGTCGCAAAGCTCGGGTCACGTTCGATGATAAGCACGCTGCCATCAAAGTCAGGGTTGGACATCAGGAAGTAAGCTACCGCACTTCCGATCACCGCCCCACCAATGATGACAACATCGTAGGTATTAGTCATGCGCTGGACTCGTCATCAGGATGGCCCAATTCGCAAAACCAACCGCCCAAGTACTGAACGCCCGGGGCTTTGGCATCTGGCAAATCTGTTTTTGCCTCAACCATTTCGCGGAACCCTTCGGCCGTATCCCGTGGTGCATAACCGATATGGCCGGCTTTGCTGTCATCTACGGGCTTCAGACGATTGTCAGACAGGCCATAGCCAATTGTATGGCCGACGCGCGGGGCCTCAAGCCCGCGTTCGACATAGTGAACGCAATCGGCAAACGACATCCAACTCCACAACATGCGCCGGTCGGCCGGTTCTGGGAAAGATGAAAAGATCCGCAAGCAAAGGCTCTCGATCCCAAACTTGTCCCAATAGAGGCGGCTGAGGCTTTCGACAAAATTCTTGGAGACGCCATATAAACTATCAGGGCGCACCGGAGCATCAGCATCTATCTGTGCCCCCATTTCATGATACCCGATGGCATGCACAGACGAGGCATAGATCACCCGGCGCACACCATTTTTGCGCGCGCCTTCATAGATATGATAACTGCCCCGGATGTTGCTATCGAGAATTGTCTCAAAGTCCGTCTCAAGGGGCGCGCCACCAAAATGTACAATCGCATCGACGCCAGAGGTTAATGCAAGAACTGCGTCGTAGTCCCCCAATTCACAGACGATCATTTCCTCGTGGGGTTGCAGGTCTTGTGCCTCTTGGCGATCTGACAAACGGACATGTTCAGCAAGATGCGCCAAGCCTTTGCGCAATTCAGTGCCAAGGCGACCGGCAGCGCCGGTGATGAGAATGCGATTATACAGTTTCATTGGGGGCCTCGGGTCAGACGTTGAATGGCTTTGGATATGCGGGTAACGGCGTTGGTCAGCACATCTTCGGATGTGGCTGTGGACAGCCGAAAATACGGCGACAGACCGTAGGCCTCACCAGGGACGGCGGCCACCTGCGCCTCGTAGAGCAGAAATTTCGTCACGTCGGCATCATCGGCAAGAATCAGGCCGCTGGGGGTCTTTTTGCCAATGATCTCCCCGCATTCGATGTAGGCATAGAACGCACCGTCGGGAGGATCCAAAGCAAGCTCTTTGATCCCAGCGATGCCAGCCACCACAAGGTCACGGCGCGATTCAAAGGCCGAGCGAAACCGCGCAATATTGTCTTGCGGGCCTGTCAGGGCGGCCACAGTGGCCGCTTGCGCAATGGAACATACGTTGGTGGTGGACTGGCTTTGCACAGTTGTCATGCCCTTGATCAACCAGCCTGGTCCCGCACCGTATCCAACCCGCCAGCCGGTCATTGCGTATGCCTTGCTAACCCCGTTCACAATCAACGTCCGATCTTGTAATTCAGGACAGGCTTTGCCGAACGAAATGAATGTTCGTGCGTCGAAAATGATGTGCTCATAGATTTCATCTGACAGGATCAGAACCTGAGGGTGGCGGGCCAAAACTGCACCGAGTGCTTTAAGTTCCGAGTCCAAATAGACCGCGCCGCCCGGGTTGCCCGGCATGTTCAGGATCAGCCATTTGCTGCGCGGTGTAATCGCAGCCTCTAACGCGTCTGGTGTCAGCTTGAATCCGCTCTCTCTGGTCGTAGCAATGGTGACAGGCACACCGCCTAGCATCAGGGCCATATCCGGATAAGACACGAAATAGGGCGCGACCATGATGACCTCATCGCTTCGTTCAAGCGTGGCCAAGAGCGCGTTGAAAATGATGTGCTTGGCTCCATTTGCAACGACGATTTCATCGTGTCCAAAGGTCAGACCATTTTCAGTGTGAAACTTATGCGCAACGGCGTCCTTTGTGGGGGCGGCGCCGCCCGTCGCCGTATATCGCGTATCGCCTGCCAAGGCGGCCTTGTGGGCCGCATCAATGATGTGGGGCGGCGTGTCAAAGTCAGGTTCCCCCAATCCAAGGTCGGCCACATCGACCCCTTGAGCCACAAGCGCCTTGGCGGCCTGCGAGACCGCCATAGAGGGCGACGGTTTCACCAGTTTCATCCGCTGCGCCAGGTTCGTCATGGCTTTGCCTCCGTCAGATACCCTGCAACTCGATCTGCGTCTTGGGCATCATCGGAGCGTTCCTTGGCGGGGCCAAAGCCGCCTCCGCCCGGTGCCATAAGCACCAACCGTCGGCCTGCTGGTACATGTTGCCAGCCCTTGGGGCGCATCTTGGTACCATCATCAAGCTCGACCACGCCGGGCGCACCATTTTCGCCACCGTCGCGCCCACGAGCGGGATGGTTGACGCGGTCAAACATCGCCGAAAAATCAAACTCGTGACCTTCAGCCGCCGCAATCTCGATCACTTGGCCCAGGCCACCGCGCAGCCGTCCTGCGCCGCCACTGTCGGGGCGCAATTCTTTCCGCCAGACGATGATCGGACCCGTTTGTTCCGTCGCTTCAATCGGCATGGTATGCACGCCCGAAGGAAAGGCGGTCGCGGCCAAACCGTCTAGATCCGGTCGGGCACCCGTGCCGCCAGAATTGAACATCAGCACCTCTGCATTGCGTCCATCGACACCCGCCTGTGGCCGCGCCGAGATATGGATATTCCAAAGCGCCGCCGCCCCTTCGGCGATGATCTGTCCCGGCAATGCCTTGGCCAATGCACCCAAAACAAGATCGGGCACCATATGACCCATCACATGCCGCAATGAGACCGGCGCGGGGCGTTCTGCGTTCAGGATATTGACTGGCGAGGTCACAGTGAATGGTTCTAAGGACGCGGAATTGTTCGGGATGTCAGGGGCCACCACACATTTGATGGCATAACAGGCGTAGGCCTTGGAATAAATCAGCGGGCAGTTGATCCCCCATTTGCTGACCCCGTCCGTGCCGGTGAAGTCGGCATTCACCTCAGCCTCGCGGACGGTCAATTTGGCGGCCAGTTTGATCGCCGTGTCATAACCGTCGACCGTCATCGTGTTATCCCAAGCGCCTTGGGGTAAGGCCGCGATCCGTTCCAGTGTCGCCGCGCGAGATCTTTTGAAGACGAAGTCACCCAAGGCATCTAGGCTATCCATTCCCGTCTCGACCATCATGTCGATCAAGCGGCGATGCCCAACTTCATTACAGGCGGACAGCGAATAAAAATCACCAACCACCTGATTGGCCTCGCGGACGTTGTTGCGCAGAATGTTGATCAGATCGCGATTAACGGTGCCGCGCTCTGCAAATTTCATGATGGGGATCAGGATGCCTTCTTCGTAAACAGACTTCCCATCCGCGCCAAAACCGCGCCCGCCAATATCTACGACATGCGCAGTACAGGCAAAGAATGCGACCAATTTTCCGTCCTTGAATGACGGGGCCACCATCGTGATGTCATGCAGATGTCCAGTGCCTTTCCACGGATCATTGGTGACGTAACAATCGCCTTCAAATATGTCCTCGCGCGGAATTTCTGCCAGAAAATGGAACACCGCTTCGGCCATGGTGTTCACATGCCCTGGTGTCCCGGTGACGGCTTGCGCCAGCATCAAACCATCTGGGTTAAAGACGCCCGCCGACAAATCGCCCGCCTCGCGCACAGAGGTCGAAAAAGCGGTGCGCAGCAAGGTGAGGGCCTGTTCCTCAACCACAGAAACAAGTCGGTTCCACATGACCTGCATGCGAATTTCATCGAGTCCTGCCATGCTCAGATCCCTTTCCGGGTTAACAAGATGCTGCCTTCCGGTTGGATTACGGCGTCAAATGGCGAAGTCACGATTGTTGACGTCTCATCTTCTACGATGATCGCAGGGCCGGCGATCAGATCCCCCGCTTTCAAAGATGTGCGCGCAATGATCGCGCTGCCCAACATCACTCCCTGTGCCGGGTCAAACACGGGCCGCGTCGTTGGTGCCGGAACGCCATTCCCCGTCCCCTGTAGCGGCTGCGAGTGCGGGCGGGATAACTCATCCGAGGCCTTCATCGACCACGTCACAATCTCAATTTCCAACCCGTCTAGCCCGTCGATAGCGCGACCAAAGAAACGCGCATAATTGGCCGCAAAGCGATCTCGGATCAGATTAATATCCGCAGTTTCCAGCGCCCGGTCGGGCAGCGCCACCGGAATTTCCCACCCCTGTCCACGATACCGCATGAAGGCTGTCACGTCGCGCCTGATCGGCGCATCGGTGCCTTCGCGCACAAAGGTTTCTGCCGTGTTGCGCAAATCCGCCAACATGGCATTAACGGCATCAACGTCAAATGTTGAAAGCCCCACATGCCGCGAGGCAAGCGCCTCGTACCCAAACGGGGCCTTCAGGAACCCGATGGCCGATCCAACGCCTGCACCCTGCGGAATCACGCATTGATCCACGCCCAGCTTTTCACAGAGCCGCGCCGCATGAAGTGGGGCCGCCCCCCGAATGCGATCATCACATTTTCGGATACATTTTTGCCATTCTCAACCGCATGCACGCGCGCGGCATTTGCCATGTTTTCATCAACGACCTCGCAAATGCCAAACGCGGCCTCAAGCGGGGTGAGCGACAATGCGGCGCCCACCTCCTTTTCGATGGCGGTCTCGGATGCTGATTTGGACAGTTTGATTGCGCCACCGGCGAAGTTGTCAGGATCAATCTTACCCAAAACAACATCTGCATCGGTGATCGTTGGCCGGTCGCCCCCACGGCCGTAACAGGCGGGGCCGGGTTCAGAGGCTGCTGATTCCGGGCCGGTCTGAATGCGCTCCATGGCATCAACCCACGCAATTGATCCGCCACCCGCCCCGATCTCAATCATCTCGATCACGGGAATTGATATTGGCATGCCAGAGCCTTTGCAGAACCGATAGGTCCGCGCGACTTCAAACGTGCGGGCCGTTTGGGGTGTGAAGTCTTCGATCAGGCAAATCTTGGCGGTGGTGCCCCCCATATCAAAGGACACCACCTTTTCCAGATCAAAGCGCGCGGCGATGTCTGCGGCAAAGATCGCGCCACCCGCAGGGCCGGATTCAACCAACCGCACCGGAAATGCGATGGCCGTATCAACCGAGATCAACCCACCGCCGGAATGGATCATAAAGATGGGGCACTGTGCGCCCTGTTCCTTCATGCGCGATTGCAAACGGGTCAAGTAGTCCTGCATTTGCGGGCGCACATATGCATTGGCACACACGGTGTTAAACCGTTCAAATTCGCGCATCTGCGGCGACACTTCGGCACTGATCGAGATTGGAATACCGGGCAGTTTAGCAGCCAGAATGGCGCGCGCGCGCTCTTCATGGGCGGGGTTTTGATAAGAGTGGATAAAGCCTATTGCAATGGCTTCAAACGCTTCGGCAGCCAGTTCATTGGCAAGAGCCTCTAGCCGCACCTCATCCAACGCCAACAACTCACGTCCCTGCGCGTCCAGTCGTCCGGCAATCGGAAAACGGTGTTGGCGCGGAATCAGCGGGGTGGGCAAAACGAGGTTCAGATCATATTGATCGAACCGGTTTTCCGTTCGCATTTCAATGACATCGCGAAAACCTTCGGTCGTCACCAATGCAGTCTTCGCCCCACGTCGTTCAATCAAGGAATTGGTCGCCAGCGTCGTGCCGTGGATCACGATATCGAGGTCGGAAAAACCGATCCCGGCTTGTTTCGTGACAACCCCTATCCCATCCAAGATGGCCTGTTCGGGGGCGGCGTAATTGGTCAGCACCTTGGTCGAAAACAGCGTGCCGCGCAGGTCGAGCGCGACGTCGGTGAACGTGCCACCAATGTCAGCGCCAAGGCGTATTTCTCCCGCGGTCATTGTGCGGCCTTTTGGGCTGCTGCGCGCATTTGGCTGAGGGTCTGCCGCGGTGTTAGGGCTTCTGGCGAAATATCAAGCTCCAGGATTGCACCACCTTGCGATGCCATGGCGCGTTCAAATGCTGGCGCGAACTCTTCTGTTGTCGATACATTCTCAGCGTGAAAGCCATAGGCCTTGGCAAGTGTTACAAAATCGGGATTTTCGAGCGTCGTGCCGGAAACGCGCGCTGGATAATTCTTTTCCTGATGCATCCTTATGGTGCCATAGGTGCCGTTGTTGAGGATCAGAATTATCGGTTGCGCACCCGCCTGCATCGCGCTGCCCAACTCGGTGCAATTCATCTGAAAATCACCGTCGCCTGCAAAACAGACAACCGTTCTGAGTGGATATGTAGCCTTGGCGGCAATCGCCGCAGGCACACCGTACCCCATCGCGCCTGACTGCGGAGCCAACAGGCGTTGATCAGGCCCGAATTTGAAAAACTTGTTGGGCCAGACGGTGAAATTTCCGGCCCCGTTTGTTAAAATGGCATCGCTTGGCAGCCTGTCGCGCAACCATGCCGTGACCGCAACCATATCGACCGGACTGGGTTGGGCGGGCGCATCAAAGCTGGCCTCATACCCGGCACGCGCATCGCTGCGCCAGGTGGCCCAGGGCCCAGCGATGGCCTGCTGCGCTAGTCTGACGGCGAAGGCATTCGGACCGGCATGAATACCAACTGTCGGCACGTAGATTTTTCGCAACTCGCGATCCGAGGCATGCACATGGATCAGCTTTTGCGCAGGAATCGGAACGTTCAACAGCGTGTAACCGTCGGTCGTCATCTCGCCGAACCGAACATTGACCGCGAGGATGACGTCTGCGGAGGTGATCAGCTCTTTGGTGGCAGCCGTCATTCCGACGCCAGCATCGCCGACATAGGTATCAAGGTGGTTGTCAAACAAATCCTGAAACCGAAACGCAGCAAGAACGGGAATATCCGCAGCTTGCGCGAAAACCTGCATAGCCTGTGTGCCCTTAGGCAACCACCCACTGCCTCCCATAAGGATCAAGGGGCGCTCGGCCTCAGCGAGAATTGACGTCACCTCCGAAAGCGTTTCGTCAGACAAAACGGGCTCATGAACCCGGCTTGCCGTCGTCAATGCAGGAACATCTGTTGTCGAGGTTAACATGTCTTCGGGCAGAGCAATCACAACCGGGCCGGGCCTGCCGCTGATCGCGGTCGACCACGCGCGGGCCAGAATTTCAGGAATGCGATCCACATCATCAATTTCCGTGACCCATTTCGCAACCGACCCGAAAAAGGCGTGATAATCGACCTCCTGAAAGGCTTCCCGGCCCTGCATATCGGTCCCCACTTGCCCCACGAAAAGGATCATTGGCGTGCTGTCTTGCATCGCCGTATGTACGCCTATTGAGGCGTTCGTTGCCCCCGGTCCGCGCGTCACAAAACACAGGCCCGGTGACCCTGTCAGCTTGCCATATGCGCTGGCCATGAACGCCGCGCCGCCCTCATTTCGGCACAGCACGAAATCCAACGCGCCTTGGGTGTCGTGCAAAGCATCCAGAACGGCCAGATAGCTTTCACCGGGCACCCCGAAACTTTTGCTGGCACCGAGGCCGATTAAGCAATCAACGAGAAGCTTTCCGCCAGTAGACTGAGACATTTGTGAAGTCCGATAATTAGGGGTTTGCGTGCAAAAAGAGTAGTCAGAGCAAAGCCCGATTTCAGTACAGAAATTGTTAGAATGCCCAAGTAATCATCAAAGAATGGTTTTTAGATAAGGCCGACATAAGGTTTGCACGCTAACGACGTGTGGACGTATTTGATCATTGTGATGAAATCGAAAACCGGCAACCCTGTCGCGGCCTGAATGGCATGGGCGTAGGGGGGCAGATCACTGCATTCCAGCAAGATGGCCCCCAGATCGGGATGGTCGTGCATCAGCTGGTTCGCCACGCCAACCACACCCACACGGATTGCGTCGTCATCCAACGTGCAGTCTGGTTCAAAGATGGCTTGGGTAAAGGCGCGGTTGTGTTCCATGCCTGCGACAGCCAAGGGAGTGGTTTCACTGATGCCCGTGTTTTCAAGGTGCTCAGTGGTCAGGTTCGAACTGCTGGCAGAGATGATGCCGACGCGTTTGCCCGTGATCTGATGGATGAACGGTACTTGGAGCAGGCTGGATAGAAAGACCGGGATACTGACCGCTGCCGCGATTTCCTTTTGGAACAGCGCCATGAATCCGCAGCCACTAGTGATCGCCTTGACGCCTTCGGCCTCCAACTTTTGCGCGGCCTCAATGAAAGGGGCAAGCAGTTCGGGATCACGGTTGTAGATCAGCCGGTCGTTTGTGGCTCCGGCGACAGCGGCGTATCGCACGGGAAAATCATAGGTGGTTGCATTCGCAACATTGCCCGGAATGTAGGGGTATTCGCAGTCCAGGACGATAATACCGATGTTCTCGCCGGCCCAAGACTGTGATTTCAGACGTGATTTGTAGATCATAAGCTAGCCTTACGCATAAATGTATCCGCCAGAGACGATGATGTTTTCGCCGGTCATATAGGTGTTCTTTGGCCCGCCAGCCATCATCACCCACTCTGCCATTTCGCGGGGTTCACCACCACGGCCCAGCGGACTTGCGGCGGCAAGTTCGCCCAAGAAGCCAGAAGCGCGTGCCTTCTCAGTGGCCATCCCAGCAGGCGCAACAGAGTTGACCAGGATGCCATCAGGGGCCACTTCGTGTGCGACGCTTTTGGTCAAGCTGACCACGGCTGCTTTCGTGGCGGCATAATGAGCGTTTTGCGGATGCGCCTTGAAGGCATCGACCGACGTTATGTTTACGATCCGGCCTTTGACCACAACGTCCGTGGTTTGTGCGCGGAACTGCGCGATGGCCGCGACCATCATGTGGTACGTGCCTTTGATATTGACCGCGTTGGACGCATCCCAATCAGCATCGGTAATCTCAAGGAGTGGTTTGCGAGGATAGATCGCGGCAGAATTTATCAACGTGTCCACTCGGCCCAAGTCAGAAGCCACTGCGTTGAGGGCGGCATGGGCATCTGGCCCCTTGCGGATATCGCAAGACGCAAAAGCGGTGCGCAGGCCCGCAGCTTTGGCAGTGGCCAAGGCGGCCTCGGCGGCACTCGCATCAATGTCGATAATACCAATCCCGCTCGCGCCGTATTCCACAGCCATTTCCGCCATCAGCAAGCCCAAGCCCGCCCCACCGCCGACAATCACGACAGATAAATCTTTCATTTCTGATCCTTAGTTGCAAAGCCACCGCCGCCTACAAATTGCGCGGTTGGCAGAATATCAAAACGGGTCACGTCGACATGGGGCGGCATGGCCAACACGGTTGTCAGCATGTGTGCTACATCTTGCGGCTGAACAGCCTGAAACACAGAATACATTTCTGCGCGAGCGTCTTCCGTTAGTGCATCGCGATAAAGCGCTGTTTCAACCCGGCCTGCCACGACTTCCGTCACGCGCACACCATTGCCCGACAGATCGCAGCGCAAACCAGCGGCAAAGCTGGCAATTGCTGCTTTTGAAGCGGCATAAACCGCCATGTTGGGAAAGGGCGCATGTCCGGCGGTCGAGCCCGTGAAAAATACATGACCCTGTCCGCGCGCAATCATAGATGGCAAAACCAGTCGTGTGGTAGCAAGTGTTGCGCTCAGATTCACTTCAAGCGTTGTGTCGATGTCCGATTGCGCCATATCCGCAAACGATCCCATCGGTGGCATAATACCGGCGTTATTAACCAGCACATCAATGGTTTCGTCTTCAATTGCGGCGGCGAGCGCCTCTCGGTCTGTCAGATCCAACGCGAGCGGACGAATACCATTCTTCGCGGACATATCGGCCAGATTGGCTTTGCTTCGCCCAAGGGCAATCACTTCATATCCGGCGTCACACAGCGCAAAGCTGATTGCTTTGCCGATCCCGCTCGTGGCACCCGTGACCAGAGCGCGTGGTTTAGGAGTTGAAATCATGCTTTAGGCCTTAACAACTTTGAGTAGTTTTGCCTCAACCACGCTGACCGCGCGGGTCAAAGGAAAGCCGATTGCAAAATAAATCAGAGCTACGACGGTCAAAATTTCAATCGGACGTGCCACGTTGTTGGCGATGTTTTGGCCGACATACATCAAATCCGCCATGCCGACGGCTGACACCAGCGCGCTTTCCTTGAACAACGACACAACGTTGGACAACAGGTTCGGGATCGCGCGAAGAATGGCCTGCGGCAGTACCACGAAAAGCGTCGTCACACTTTTTGGCAAACCCAAGGCGGTGCAGGCGTCTTGTTGGGATCTCTCAATGGAATTGAGAGCGGCCCGAAAGCTCTCCGATGTGATGGCACCTGAATAAAGTGAAAGGGCAATGACCACTGAGGTAAAGCCGCTGAGGTTGACGTTTAAAAACAAGGGTAGACAAAAGAATATCCAAAACAGCTGGATCAGCACCGGAGTGCCGCGGAAAAACTCGACGTAAATGGTGCTGACCCCGTAAATGAGCCAATTCGATGATGTTCGCGCAAGACTAAGGATGAACCCCCAAACCAGCCCGATAAAGATGGCCAGACCAACGAATTGTAACGTCGTCCAAAGCCCCTTTAATAGCACCCACCGAAAGTCCCACAGGAAAGTAAAATCAAGTTCCATCAGATTACTCCCTATGATCCCATGAGGCGTTTGCTACGCCGCTCAAGATATGTGACGGCCTGCGAGACAGGAAACGACACCGCGAAATACATCAGTGCGACCAGCGTCAGCGTCTCGATCGGGCGGAAGGTTTGCGAAGACAGGTAGCGGCCTTGGTACATCAGGTCTTCGACCGAGATCAGCGCCACAAGTGCAGATTGCTGGAAAATCCCAATGCCGTTTGTGATCAATACCGGCATCGCCAGCAGCAACGCCTGAGGTAGGATCACAAAGAAAATCCGCTGAAACACATTCAGGCCCAAAGCCGTGCTGGCATCGGTGTGGGATTCAGGAATGGATTGGATCGCGGCGCGGTAAGATTCTGAGTTGAAGGCGGCAAGGTTTAGGCCCAAGGCCAGCAGCCCCATGAACTGCGCACTCCACCAGACGTTAAAGAGGATCGGTACGCAGAAAAAGAACCAAACCAGTTGGATCAATGCTGGCGTGCACCGAAAGAATTCCACATAGAAGGTCAGCGGCCAAGTGATCAATTTGATTTTCGACATTATCCCGATGGCCACGATAAAACCAAGAACCAGACCGATGACATTCGCCCAGAGCGTGAGTTCAAGCGTGACCCATAGCCCCTCCACCAAGGTCGGGAGTGCATTTTCGACATGGAACCAACTGAAATCATAATCCATGCCGTTACCCTTCTATGTTGAGAACATTGCGTAGAAAATCACGGGTCCGTTCTTGTTGTGGGTTGCCGAATAGATCATCTGGCGCTGCGGCCTCAATCACCTTGCCGCGTTCCTGAAATACTACTTGCGTAGCGATGTTACGGGCAAAATGCATGTCGTGGGTAACGATCATCATGGGCATACCGGCCTCGGCCAGTTCCATCATGGTTTGTTCAACTTCTTTGACCAATTCAGGGTCCAACGCAGATGTCACCTCGTCGAACAACATCAGCTTGGGATCGAGCATCAAGGCACGGGCAATCGCGACCCGTTGTTTTTGCCCACCAGATAGCTGCGAGGGGTAGAATTTGGCCCGGTCGCCCAAACCAAAGCGTTCCAGCAGCCCCATCGCTTTTTCTTGGGCATCTTTTTTCGCCATACCGCGCGACCGGACGGGGGCCAGACACAGGTTTCCTAGAACAGATAAATGCGGAAAAAGCGTGTAGTGCTGGAACACCATGCCGACTTCTTTTTGGACGGTCTTGTCCAGGCGCATTTTGCCGCGTTCGGCACCGGTGATGTAATCGCCGCCGCCCAACGAGATTTTGCCTCCGGCGATATCTTCCAGCCCCATCATGCATCGCAGCAACGTAGATTTTCCGCACCCTGATGGCCCAATCAGCACCAGCCTGTCAGTGGCGTTCATCGTCAGGTCGAACCCGTCAAATATGGATAAAGTACCGTAGCGTTTGACCAATCCGTCTATTTCTACAAATGCCATAAAATGCCCTTCCAGCTTGGGAATACCGCCCCGTTCAGGGGCGGTACAAAAAGCTAGGTTATTCGACCATTGCGGCAGCTGCGGCCTCATACAGACGCTGTACAGCACCGGTTGCGACCATCTCTTCGAGATAGATGTCGAGAACCTGAATGTCCTCCAAAGGCACGGAGTTGCGTAGTCCAAAGGCGATACCCTGCTTTGCAATTGCTGGATTTGGCAGGACTTGCGCAGCCCAGTCTGGGTTCTGTGCAATCGTGAAGCGGTGAATGTCGCTATCGGTTGCAAAAACGTCAGCACGGTTTGCAATGATCGCGAGACGGCCTTCGTTTGCCCCGTCAAGACGCACGATATTTGCGTTTTCAATTTGAGGCGTGATCGACAGATCGCCGGCCGCACCTTGCATCACCGCAATCGTCATGCCCTCAACGTCGAAATCAGCCAGCGCTGTCATATCAGCCGAAATCTTTGGGTTACGCGTATCATAGAGCAGACCGATCTCATAGCTCCAGATCGGGATAGAATAGTTCAGCGCCAAGGCACGTTGCGGGTTGCGGTTCAGTCCCGAAGAAATATCCCAACGGCCAGCCTGAACACCGGCAACCATGTTGCCCCATGTGGTTTCGACAATTTCGACTTCGACATCAATTGAGGCAGCAAAACCTTCCATGACGTCCAAGAAGTAGCCTGACCATTCGCCCGATGCCGGGTCACGGACCATCAGGGGGGGCGCTTCTGCCACGCCGACGCGCAAAGTGCCGCGCTCTTGCACATCTTGCCAGAGATTTTCGCTCTCTTGCGCGACGGCTGCTCCGCCGAGCGCGATGGTCGAAACTGCGATCGCAGCCACGAAAGATTTCAGATTGCGTAGAATGGTCATGGATTTTCCCCTGTGTGGTTTTGGCTCCTGGGTGAAGCGTATTTAGCAATTACTGTTGCAAGCTTGCGCGCCAGGGGACGGCTGGACAAAACAAGAAATCCATCAGTTAAGAAAGTTTATCTTGTGGTCCGCCGCGAGTCACGATCACACCGGGGTTCATTACATCACTCTGATCGATTGCTTGCTTGATTTGGCGCATCAATTGTCGTTCAACCGGGCTGCGCAGCTCATCAGCATACGCAATTTTGCTGCTACCAAGCCCGTGCTCAGCGGCAAGACTGCCCCCGGCGTCTTCGGCCATTCGGTAAATGTTGGCTGACAAAGTATCCTTGAGATCTCCGAAATCCGACTGTCCCTTCGGTGGGCTCAGATTGTAGTGAATGTTCCCATCCCCAAGATGCCCAAATGGATTGATATGTATACCCGGCAGCAGCTGCTCCAGGATCCCCCCCATCTCGGCTATAAAAGGTGCGACCTTTGCGACAGGGACAGAGATGTCGTGCTTAATTTGAGGGCCTTCCAATCGCTGGCCTTCGGGCATTTCTTCACGCAGACGCCAAAACACTGCGCGTTGTGCATCGCTTGAAGCCAATGCGCCGTCGATGCAAAGTTCCGCCGCAAAGCACTCAGCCAAAACCGCCTCAAGAAGTTGGGCAACATCGATATGTCCCGATGATGTTTCAACCTCAACCAGCACATAGGCAGCACTGCGGGTTTCAAGGGGATATTTCAACCCCTCCAGATGGAGAAGCGCCAGTTCCAAACCGATATCGCTAAAGAACTCTAGAGCGGTCAGGACTTCACCCAACTCGCGTCGTAGTGTTTGTCCCAAAGACATAAGCGCCTGAATGTCCTCGACCACGAGCAGTGCCGTGGCGCGGGAAACCGGTGCCGGAAACAAGCGCAAGCAAGCGCGTGTCACAATGCCAAGTGTCCCCTCAGCCCCGCAAAAGAGCTTGCGCAATTGATACCCGGCATTATCCTTTTGAACACTACGCATCCCATTCCAAACCTGCCCATCAGGTAGAACAACCTCTAGCCCCAACACAAGATCCTGCATCATCCCATAGCGCAACGCGTGGCTACCGCCTGCATTGGTCGCAATCAGGCCACCGATCTGGGCTGTGCCCTCGGCCCCCAGATGCATCGGAAAAATCAAGTCTTGATCGGCAAGCACTTCATGTAGATTTGCGAGAACGGCCCCGGCACCGACCGTGACGCAAAAGGCATCTGACTCAATCGGGCTAATGCCATTCATTCGCGACAGCGACAGAATAATCTGCCCTGCCCTCCCCGGTACTGCACCCGCACACAGACTGGTGTTGCCGCCCTGCGGGGTGATGGACACATCCGCTGCGTTGGCGAGCCTGACAACTTCGGCTACTTCTGCGGTGTTTTTCGGGCGCGCCACACCCATTGGGGTATGATCCTGCATGCGCAGCCAATCGGTTTGATAGGCATCCGTGTCTTCGGTTTGGAACCCGACAGGCCCCAACAAGTCCATCAATTCGTTTGCAAGGGTCATAGGATTACGCGGCATAGGTATAGGCGGTCTTGACCGAGGTATAGAACTCCACCGCGTAACGCCCTTGTTCACGCGACCCGAAAGATGACCCTTTGCGCCCGCCAAATGGCACATGATAGTCCACTCCTGCCCTCGGCAGATTCACCATGACCATTCCAGCCTGAGAGCGCCGTTTGAACTCACGCGCATATTTTAGCGACGCCGTGCAAATCCCGGAGGACAAGCCAAATTCAGTGTCGTTGGCCAAGGCAACGGCGTGGTCAAAGTCATCTGCCAAAATCACACTTGCACAGGGGCCGAAAATTTCTTCCCGACTACTACGCATATCATTGGTTGCCCCAACAAAAAGAGTCGGCGATTGAAAGAACCCTGTCCGTTCCAACTGCATTCCACCGACAATGTCTGCTCCTTCAGACCGTGCCAAATCGACATAGCCAAGGTTTCCGCGCAGCTGGCTTTCGGACACAACCGGACCGATTTGGGTCTTTGCATCCAAAGGATCGCCCAAGACCAGCGCGAACATGGCTTCGGTCATCCGCGCCACAAACGCGTCGTGAATGTCGCGATTGACGATCAACCGAGAGGACGCTGTGCAGCGCTGCCCCGTCGAGTAAAACGCTCCGTTGATGCAAGCAGGCACGGCGACATCCAGATCGGCATCCTCCATCACAACCATCGGGTTCTTGCCGCCCATTTCCATCTGAAGCTTTTTGCGATGACGTGCGCAGCCGTCGGCGATCTGCTGGCCGACAACCTCCGAACCAGTAAAGGAGATCGCAGCAACATCCAGGTGCGCCACCAAGGCTGGGTCGATCACCGACCCCGGCCCCATCACAAGATTGAATACACCCGGTGGGCATCCCGCCTCTAGCAAAAT
This sequence comes from Rhodophyticola sp. CCM32, assembly GCF_004751985.1. Lineage (NCBI taxonomy): Bacteria > Pseudomonadati > Pseudomonadota > Alphaproteobacteria > Rhodobacterales > Roseobacteraceae > Rhodophyticola > Rhodophyticola sp. CCM32. The sequence goes on along the minus strand of NZ_CP038492.1, from coordinate 1,069,014 downwards.
TCGCGCCATCACATGCGCGCTGGCGGGGGTCTGTTCAGCGCATTTCAGAACCACTGTATTGCCAAATGCCAGTGCAGGGGCAGTCTTCCAGGCGGGAATGGCGATCGGAAAGTTCCATGGCGTGATCAAGCCAATAACACCCAACGGCTCGCGCGTAACCTCGACATCCACGCTTTCGCGGATTGAGGCGATGGCATCTCCGGTCATACGCAGGGCTTCACCTGCGAAGAACTTAAACAGCTGTCCAGCGCGCGCTGTCTCACCCGTTGCTTCAGCCAACGTCTTGCCTTCCTCGCGGGCAAGCAACCGCCCGATCTCGTCCTTACGTGCGAGGATTAAACTCCCCGCCTTATCCAAGATGTCCGCACGGACCTGAGGCGATGTCGTCGCCCAGCCGTAAAACGCCTCGCTTGCAGCATTCACCGCCTGATCAACCGTTGTCCCGTCCCCGCGAGTGAAAAGACCGATGACGTCGTCTGGATTTGAAGGGTTCTTATTTTCAAAGGCAGCCTCGTCACCAAGCCAGTCTGAACCGACGAGATTCTTGTAGATCATTGGAACACCTTTTTGCACATTGGTGCCATCGTAACGACCAGACTGCCGACAACATGCGAAAGAAATTCTTCCATTGGCAAGTTTTTGATGTGTTGAAACGGCTGCAGCTCGCAATTGTTGCGCAGGGCTGCAATATGCAAATTCCCCGAACCGACAAGTAGGATTTGGAGGACAAGCTATAAATTGCTCTAGATTTCTCCGCTTCAGGCACTCTTTGCTGCACTCACGCAGTTTCAAATCGGGTCAACGGGGCAACTGCAACGAAAATCCCATTTGAATTGCCGAACGAAGATAAGAATATACAGCCCCTTTGTGGATTTGGGCTGCAGCGCAGCAACCGACTCGCCATGCATGCGAAGGTTTTCTGCATGAGCGAAAGCTGCGACCGCTCAAGTCCGCTTAGTCCGGAGGCTGTGTGGAAACTCCCCCTGTGATCTGAATGGTGGTATGATTTCTGCATTCGGTGCGGAGGCTATCCATGGGACAGTTTATCGAAGGTGTTGAGCGGCAACAGGCGGTATTGTTGCCCGAATGTCTGGATGATTATGTCGACGAGAACAGCCCGGTCCGGTCGATTGATGTGTTCGTTGAAATGCTTGATTTGGCGGAACTGGGTTTCCAAACCACGCCTGCTTCGACGGGGCGGCCCGGCTATCATCCCGGGCTGATGCTGCAAATTTATCTGTACGGTTACCTCAATCAGATTCAGTCCTCGCGGTGGTTGGAGCGGGAATGCGGCCGCAACATGGAACTCATTTGGCTGACCGGCCGGTTGAGGCCGGACTTCAAAACCATTGCTGACTTCCGCAAAGATAACGGGCCAGCGATCCGCAAGGTCTGCCAGCAGTTCGTGGCACTGTGTCGAAATATCAATCTGTTGGATGGGAACTTGGTCGCTATAGACGGCAGCCGATTCAAGGCGGTCAACTCCAAGGCCAAGAACTACACACGTGGCAAGCTGCGCCAGAAGCTGGGTGAGATTGATAAGGCCATTGAGCGTTATCTTGGTGAGTTGGATCGCGCCGACGAGGTGTTTGAGCAGACCGGAACAGTATTGCCAGAGGCGCGCATGGAACGCACCCTGCGAAAGCTGGAACATCTGCAAAAGGAAGCCCGTCGCTACAGATCGATCGAGAAACGCATGGATGAAACGGGCGAGACACAGGTCTCGCTGAGCGATCCTGACGCGCGATCCATGGCCACGACACCTCGCATGCCGCGCGTTGTTGGGTACAACGTGCAGACGGCGGTTGAGGCCGAGAACCACCTGATCGTCGCCCATGAAGTCACCATGCAGGGCTACGACAGGGACGCTTTGTCGATGATGGCGGTGGCTGCGCGCGATGCAATGGCCTCGGACCAGATTGAGGCCATCGCCGACAAGGGATACTACAAGAGCGAAGAAATCCTTGCCTGCGAAGAAGCCGGAATTGCGGTCGTTGTTCCCAAACCTCTGACATCAAATGCCGGTGCACGGGGGCAGTTCGACAAAGCTGATTTTGCCTACGACACTGCGGCTGACGCTTACATCTGCCCGGCAGGCCAACAGTTGATCTATCGGTTCACGGGCCAGCAAGACGGCAAAGCGATCCGGACCTACTGGTCCAGCCATTGCGAGGGTTGCGTGCTCAAGGACAAATGCACGAACAGCAAAGAACGCCGCATCCGCAGGTGGGAACATGAAGATGTTCTGGAACGTGTTCAGCAGTGCCTGGACAAGGACCCCACCCAACTTGCTGTGCGCAGCATGACGGTCGAACACCCCTATGGCACGATCAAGTCATGGATGGGTGCGACGCACTTCAAGATGAGGCGGCTGAAAAACGTCGCCACTGAGATGGCCTTGCACGTCCTCGCCTACAACATGACCCGCGTGATCAAGATTATGGGCATCCCCGCATTGATAGCCGTGATGAAGGCTTAAACGGCAGTAACTTGGCCAGACACGGGCATCTCAGTATCGCCAGATTGTCTCAAGAACGCCATTCCACCTGAATCCGCAGGATCAATCCGCAAAAACTGCACCCAAAACTAAACGGACATGACGCAGCACAAACCCAGCCAGTTTTCACACAGCCTCTCCGCGTTGCAGTCATATGGCCCCCAAAAGCGCTCGCTGCAGCGCCGCAAGTCCGTTTTGAGCCCAGATGTATGTACCGGCTGCTGTTCGCAAGTGAGATTTTGGCGTGGCTAGCGGTAGTCGCTGATATGTATCCGGCCTGTTTATCGGCTCGCGGGCCGTGGCCATTGTGGGTTACGCACGCGCCTTGATCTCATTAGTGACCAGGTCGATCATGACCATCTGGGCTCTCAGATTCTGGGGGCGTATTTTCTCCGTTCCAAGCTATTCTCCTTCGTGAACGTCTTTGTGACTTCGGGCGCGTTAGATTGCGGCCAAAGCCTCATCTCCAACAACCGTGTATTTCTTGCCATGACGTAGAACGCTCCAGGCAGTGCGTGCCAGCTTGTTGGCCAGCGCAACAGCGGCTTTATTGTGCGGCATCCGGCTCACAACCCCGCGCAGCCACGGGCCAGAGGGCGACATGTGGACGGCCTTGAAAAGCTATGAAAACGCGGTGCTGTGTCCCGTGGCTACACGCGCGACACGGCCATTGAGGCAATGGTCGAGACCTACGCCATGGATGTCGCCGCTAATGGTACCGCCAAATCGCGCCTCGCCTTCGCCCACAAACGCAAAGATGTGCACGCGCTCAATCAGGCCATCCGATCTGCGCTGCGCTCAGATCCCAATGCCCTACCCGAAACCCTGTTTGCAACCGACATGGGCAAAAGGGCCATTGCCACCGACGACCGCATCGTCTTCACGCACAACGACAAAGACATCGGCGTCAAAAATGGCATGCTGGGCACCGTCGTAAAAGCGGAGGATGGTCAAATGGCGGTTGCTCTCGACGGAGACAAAGACCGCCTCGTCCGTTTCAACCCATCGGACTTCCGCAGCTTCGACCACGGCTACGCCGTCACCATCCACAAATCCCAGGGAGCCACAGTCGATCAATCCTACATCCTCGCCTCCCGCTCCATGGACCGCCACCTCGCCTATGTCGCCATGACCCGCCACCGTGAAGATATGCGGCTCTTCATCAACAACCAAGATCGTCCAGCCTGGGCGATGGAGCGGGATCAGCAGCGCCGTCAACCGCCATCACACTCAAGGGATGGTCCGGCAATGGGTTAGAGGCGTTTGGCTGCAAGTCCAGCCACACGGTCAAACTGTGGAGAACACTGGCTTAAAGCACCCCTTGGATTCAACGCGCCATCGCAACTTAACGTTTATGACAGTGTAAGGCGGCGATGCTCTTATGCTGCTCACCGACTGAAGTTAAGGAGCATAGAATGCGAGCTTACCGCCGCCTTACAGAAGATGACCGTATAGAGATTTACGCAGCATTGACAGCGGGGGAGAGCCAGGCAGGCATTGCGCGCCGGATCGGATGTCACAAGTCGACCATCAGCCGGGAAGTTCGGCGCAATGCCGGCCTGCGTGGATATCACGCCAGACAAGCCCAACGCTTCAGCATGTCGCGGCGTATCCGTCTTGGACGGCGCCGGGTTTCACGGCAGCAATGGCGGATTGTCGAGGCTGGTCTGCGTCAGGACTGGAGCCCCGAACAGATCAACGGTGTGATGCGGCTCAAAGGCCTTGCCCCTGTGAGCCATGAACGCATTTATCAGCACATCTACGCCGATAAACGTGCAGGCGGCACGCTCTACACCCATCTGCGGGTTCACAAGAGGCGTCGTAAACGGCGCGGTGTCTTCAACAGACGCGGGCAAATCAAGGATCGCGTCTGGATCTCCGAGCGCCCCCGGATCGTCGATGCCAGAGCCCGTATCGGAGACTGGGAAGTCGATACGATCATAGGGCGCCAAAAACGATGCAGCCTTGATCACAATGACCGAACGCAAATCCCGCCTATGCAGGGCCGTAGTGGTCAAAGATCGCAGGGCAAAATCGGCACAGCAAGCCATCTCACGCACGCTCGGGCCTTTGCGGGACCACGTCCACACACTGACCTATGATAATGGGCCGGAGTTTTCGCACCACCAAAAGGTCAATCGCGACCTCGGTGCAAAGAGCTTCTTTGCGCATCCCTATCATTCCTGGGAGCGCGGTTCGAACGAAAATATGAATGGCTTGCTACGGCAATACTTCCCGAAAGGAAAATCCATGAAGGCCGTGACAAAGACGCAGATCAACGCAATCGTTGAACGCCTATAGCGTTTTGCGTTAACATTGAATCAGAATTCACTGCCTCTCAATCAGCAGGTCGCTGATTTCGAACGCGAATTCTGATGCGGACTGTTTCAATGAAAACGCAAAAAGCTTTGAACAACCGACCCAGAAAATGCCTTGGATACGATACACCAAATCAAGTATTCAAAGCGCAAACAGAAGATGTTGCGATGGCGCGTTGAATCCAAGGGGTGCTTTAAGACGCGTCGCTCAACACACCGCGTGCGATCTGATCGGCCTCGATGCTTTCAAACAGAGCTTTGAAATTGCCTTCGCCAAACCCGTCATCGCCTTTGCGCTGGATGAACTCAAAGAAGATCGGCCCGATCACGGTTTTCGAGAAGATTTGCAGCAAAATCCGCGTCTCGCCACCATCAACAACCCCTTCCCCGTCGATCAGGATGCCATGTTTCATCATCTTTTCGAGCGGCTCTTCATGATCCACGACCCGGGTCTTGCTCAGGTCATAATAGGTTGACGGCGGGGCGGGCATGAAACGGATACCCTTTTCCGCAATCGTGTCGGTCGCGGCATAGATATCATTGGTTCCGACAGCGATATGCTGGATGCCTTCGCCCTTGTAACGCTTGAGGTATTCGACGATCTGACCCTTCTCGCCCCGATCCTCGTTGATCGGAATACGGATGCGACCACAGGGCGAGGTCAGCGCCCGGCTGAGAAGCCCGGTAAACTTGCCCTCGATGTCAAAGAACCGGATTTCCCTGAAATTGAAAATCCGCCCGTAGAAATCGAACCAGACATCCATATTGCCCTTGTGGACATTATGGGTGAGGTGATCGAGATAGAAAAACCCGACACCTGCCGGATGGGCATCATGGACCCAGTTGAACTCGGTATTATAGGGGCTGGTGTCGTAATACTGATCCACCAGATAGATCAGGCTGCCACCGATGCCGATGATCGCGGGCACATCCATGGTCTTGTCAGTGCCGGTATATTCCTCGCCCCCGCAGGAGATCGCGTGTTTCAGCGCATGATCCGCGTCGACAACCCGCCAGGCCATGGACGGTGCGCAGGGCCCGTGTTCTTCCACAAAACGGCTGGCGAAACTGCCCGGCTCGGCATTCAGGGCATAGGTGATATCTCCCTGCTGCCACAGCTCGATGTTTTTGGTCTTATGGGTCGCGGTGTGGATATACCCCATGCAGGTGAACAGATCGCGCAACTGCTCAGGCTCGGGATGGGCGAATTCGACAAATTCGAACCCGTCCGTGCCCGCAGGGTTGGCCTCTGAAATGGTTGCACGGGGGGCGTCATGGGGAAACGGGCCCATCTGGTATCCTCCTGAAGGGTAAAGACTCTGTTCGCTGTGAGTATAATAGATCAGATTTCGTGCAAGTCTTGCGCGTATTTCTGGTGTTTTCCGGATAAATATGTAAAACACACGCATATTATCACCTGAAAACGCGGGTTTATCGCATGCTGGATGACACTGACCGCCGCCTTCTGAAAGCCCTGCAGAAAGATGCCAGCCTGACCGCACAGGAGCTTGGCGATCACCTGAACCTGTCGGCCAGTCAGGCCGGGCGGCGGCGGCAACGTCTGGAAACCCTTGGGCTGCTGACCGGCACCCGCGCCACTGTCGACCCGGGTCGTGTGGGTTTGGGGGTGCAGGCTTTCGTACAGGTGCAGATGGCGTCTCATAGTGACGACACTGCCGCCGGGTTCGCACAGCTGGTGCGCGCGCAGGAAGCGATCACCGCCGCGTTCACATTAACCGGAGAGGCCGATTATCTGTTGCGGATCTGGTGCGCCGATTTGCAAAGCTTACACAGGATCATTCACGGTATACTCTTGCCCCATCCCGCTGTCGCACGGGTGCAATCCCAGATCGTTATGGATCAAATGAAACCCGACGCGCCGCTGCCGCTTTAGAACGCGGCCCAAAAGGACGCCCGCTTATGGACGATTTCCTGCTACAGGCCACAATCTATCTTGGTGCGATGGTCATCGCCGTGCCGCTGTCGGTGCGGTTCGGCATGGGGTCAGTTCTGGGCTATCTGCTGGCGGGGATCCTGATCGGCCCGGTTCTGGGTCTGGTTGGTGCGGAAACCGAAGACCTGCAGCATTTCGCGGAATTCGGCGTGGTTCTGATGCTGTTCCTGATCGGGCTGGAACTGGACCCCAAGGGCCTGTGGGAGATGCGCAAGAAGCTGATCGGGCTGGGGGGCGCGCAAATTCTGCTTAGCACCGCAGCCCTGGCAGGCGGTGCGGTGATGCTGGGATTTGACTGGCAGACGGCGCTTGCGATCGGGATGATCCTGGCCCTGTCCTCGACCGCGATCGTTTTGCAGACATTGAACGAAAAGGGGCTGATGCAGACCGATGGCGGGCGGTCGGCCTTTTCCGTGTTGCTGACGCAGGATATCGCAGTGATCCCCATGCTGGCCCTGTTGCCATTGCTGTCGATCCCCAATCTGGTCAGGCTTGGCGGCGATGGCTCGATCCAGCGCGGGGTCGAGGAAAACACCCATGCCACCCTGTCCCTGGTCGAGGGCCTGCCCGGCTGGGGTGTGACGCTGGTGACCCTGGGCGCGGTCGCGGCGGTTATTCTGGCGGGCTATTACCTGTCGCATCCGCTGTTCCGTTTCATCCACATGGCGCGCCTGCGCGAGATGTATACCGCCGTGGCGCTGGTCATTGTTGTCGGCATCGCCTTTCTGATGATCCTTGTGGGTCTGTCCCCCGCCCTTGGGGCTTTTGTGGCCGGGGTGGTGCTTGCGAACTCGGAATTCCGGCATGAGTTGGAGGCGGATATCCAGCCTTTCAAAGGTCTGCTTCTGGGGCTTTTCTTCATCACCGTGGGGGCGGGTATCAATTTTGCCGTGCTTTGGGCCGATCTGTTCATCGTGGTCGGGCTGACCCTTGCGATCATGATCATCAAGGGTCTGCTGCTGTTTGCGATCGGTCTGGTGTTCCGGTTGCGCGGGCGCAATCTCTGGCTGTTCACGCTTGGTCTGGCCCAGGCAGGCGAATTCGGCTTTGTGCTGATCGCCTTCTCACTGCAGCAATCGGTTCTCGCCGCGCATGTGGGGCAATCGCTGCTGCTGGTGGTGGCACTGTCGATGCTGCTGACACCGCTGTTCTACATCCTCTATGAGATGCTCAGCCAACGGATGGCCGATACGGCGGAAGATTTGCCCGAGCCCGACAAGATCGACACCAAGGCCCCGATCATCATCGCAGGGATTGGCCGTTTCGGGCAGGTTGTGAACCGGATGATCCAGGCTTCGGGTTATAAAACCGTGGTGCTGGACAATGATCTGGCGATGATCCGGCTGATGCGCAATTTCGGGTTTCGCGGCTTTTTCGGGGATCCGACCCGGCCTGAATTGCTGCATGCGGCGGGGCTGGAGAATGCAAAGGTTCTGGTGGTGGCGGTGGATGACAAACAGGCGGCCCTGCGTCTGGTGGCCTATGCCCGCCGTCTGCGGCCCGATATTTCCATCACCGCCCGGGCCCATGACCGGCTGCATGTGTATGAGCTTTATAATGCGGGCGCCGATCATATCGTGCGCGAGATGTTTGACAGTTCCCTGCGCGCGGCGCGCTATGTGCTGGAGGATATGGGGCTGACCGATTACGAGGCCCATGAGGTGGAAACCGCGTTTTATCGCCATGACCGGCATAACCTGCGGACGCTGGCAGAAGTCTGGAAACCCGGCACCCCCGTGGCCCAGAACGAGGCCTATATGGCCCGCGCGCGTGAGTTGAACAACAATCTGGAAACCGCTTTGGTCAGCCAGCTGGATGAGATGGTGGATGAAGAGCCGCCGCAATCCGGGGCACGACGGACCCGCAGCGATGCGGGTGCCCTGCAAGGCGTGATCACCCGGCACAGTGAAACCGGACAGGGCGAAGGGTAAGGCGCGCCTGCCCGACCGGCAGGGCTCACCCCGCTGCGACACCTGCCTCGGCAAATGTCGCCATCCCGGAATGGCAGGCCAGTGCGGCTTTGAGGATCTGTATCGCAAGGGCGGCGCCGCTGCCTTCGCCAAGCCGCATATCCAGCGCCAGCAGAGGTTCTTTCCCAAGCGCGGCCAGCAGGCGGCCATGGGCCTGTTCGGCCGAGGCATGGCCCGCCACCGTATGATCAAGTGCGCCGGGCACAGCCTGGGCAAGGGTCGCAGCCGCCGTAGTGCAGATAAACCCGTCCAGTATCACCGGAATGCGCAACAGGCGCGCATGGGCGATGGCCCCGGCCATGGCGGCAAGCTCCCGCCCGCCCAGACAGCGCAGCGCCTCCAGCGGATCACCCGCAGCACCGGGATTGGCGGCCAGCCCGTCGCGCACAGTTTTCATCTTCACCGCAAGCCCGTCCGCGTCCACACCTGTGCCCCTGCCTGTCCAATCCCCCGCATCGCCGCCAAACAGTGCCAGGGCGATGGCAGCGGCAGAGGTTGTGTTGCCGATCCCCATTTCACCGGTGATCAGCAGATCAGCCTCCGGGTTCACCGCTTCCCAGCCGGTGGCGATGGCAGCCATCAAGCCGGCCTCGGACATGGCAGGCCCTTGGGTGAAATCCTCTGTGGGGTGATCCAGATCCAGCGCATGCACGCTCAACTCCGCACCCGCAGCTTTGCAAAGCTGGTTGATCGCCGCGCCCCCGGCCTGAAAATTCGCAACCATCTGCGCGGTCACCTCTGCCGGAAAGGCGCTGACACCCCGTGCGACAACCCCGTGATTCCCCGCGAAGACAAGCGCCTGCGATCTCGTGATCTGCGGTTGTGGATCGCCGCGCCAACCCGCATACCAGATCGCCAGATCCTCCAGCCGGCCAAGCGCGCCGGGGGGTTTGGTCAGTTGCCCGTTGCGCGCACCCGCGGCCCGGGTCGCATCCGCATCCGGCCCCGGGGCCTGTTTCAGAGCCGCACAAAGGGCGGTCCGGGTTTTGGGCGTGTCTGCCATGGCCAATAATGTCTTTCGTTGCGATGATCCCAGCTTTGGTGTTTATCGCAGCTTTGGCGACGCACCACGCGACAGAAAGGCCCAGTTGATGTCCAAGGGCAACATCTCCGATACGCAGCTTGCCCGGGCAAGCGACATCTGGCTGGCGCTTGGCCTGCTGACCCGCCTGCCCCTGCCTGCCGGTGGCGCGCCTGAACGCGGGGCGCAGGCGGCCTGGGCCTGGCCCCTGGCGGGTCTGGTTCTGGGCCTGTTGGGTGTGGGTATGATCTGGCTGGGTCGCTGGTTTGACCTGCCCGGGGGGCTGATATCTGCGCTGGTGCTGGCCGTGATGATTCTGGCCAGCGGGGCGCTGCACGAGGATGGTCTGGCCGATATGGCCGATGGTATCTGGGGCGGCTGGACGGTGGAACAACGGCTGGACATCATGCGCGACAGCCGGATCGGCACCTATGGCGTTCTGGCCCTGGTGCTCAGCCTGCTGGCGCGCTGGTCATTGATCGGCGCGCTGCTTTCCACACCTCTGGCCCTCGTCGCAGCCGCAGTGATTGGCCGGGCCCCGATGGTTACGGTCATGGCGCTTGTCAGGCCCGCGCGGGAAGACGGCCTGTCACGAAATACCGGGCAGCCAGAGGGGCGCACGGCCTGGCTGTCTGCCGGAGTAGCAATGATAATCGCCATCACCCTGACCGGTTGGGCCGGGGTGATGGCGTGTGTTGTGGCCTATCTTGTGGCGGGCGCGGTGGCCTGGCTGGCACATTCAAAAATCGGCGGCCAGACGGGCGACGTTCTGGGCGCCAGTCAACAACTGGCCGAAATCGCCGCCCTTGCCGTACTTGTTACGTCGCTGTCTTATAGCGTTTTCGATTAAACGTGATGTACCCAATATCATCTAACGCGTTGAAATATTTTATTTCAGGCAGCGTTAGATGATTCAGGTTTATCGAAAACTGCTCTAGGGGCAGGCAGCGTAGTAAACTGTCGAACCATCACCGGTTGCATAGGCGCAGCGATCCTGCTGCGTGCCGCGCGCAATCATCGTACCGGCAGCAGCGCCTGCAATTCCTGCGACAATGGTCATTTCAGAGTTGGCATCCAGCGCGTCCGCCAGAAGCACACCGCCGGCAGCGCCACCGAGAAGGCCAAGATTAGAGCGGTCCTGATTTGACAGCTGGCAACCCGCCAGCGCGAAAGTGCCGCCAATCAGGGCGATGATAAGGGTCTTCGACATTGTTTTGTCCTTTCAAATGGTCGTCGTTCTGAACCGGTCCTACCTATATGTCGGACAACGCCTGAACTTGGTTCATTCTTCCATCAACAGATGGGGTGGGCGATAGCCCGTATGATCAGGCTGACCCATAGGCGCATTCGTGCCGATCAATGTCCACGAAAAAACCCGCCGCAAAGGATGCGGCGGGCGGTTTTCTGTCAGTCAGGCGGGATCAGGCAGCGGCAGCGCGGGCCGAAAGCACATCATCGACACGTTTCTGCGCCCCGGCCTCATCCATGCCGTTCACAGCAGCCAGTTCCCGGGTCAGACGCTCCAGTGCCGCTTCATAAAGCTGACGCTCGGAATAGCTCTGCTCGCGCTGGTCATCGGCGCGATGCAGGTCGCGCACCACCTCGGCGATCGCGATCAGATCGCCCGAATTGATCTTTTGTTCATATTCCTGGGCCCGGCGGGACCACATGGCGCGCTTCACCCGGGCCTTGCCCTTCAGCGTATCCAGCGCCTTGGTCACCACATCGGGGCTGGAGAGTGAACGCATGCCCACCTCGGTTGCCTTGGCCGTTGGCACCCGCAAGGTCATTTTGTCTTTCTCGAAAGAGATCACGAACAGTTCCAGGACGAATCCGGCGATCTCCTGCTCTTCGATAGAGACGATCTGACCGACCCCATGGGCCGGATAGACCACGTATTCATTGGGGCTGAAATCCTGCGATTTACGTGATTTACTCATCTATATCTTCCTCTCGGGCCCAAGATATCAGGCGCCAAAAACACCGGCGGAAAGACAGGCTTTCCACAAGCAGTTTCTAATATTCTGATATATCGTTCCGGGCTGGCAGGCCCGTTATTGATGTCACAACTCTGTTTGTAACGAATATATAGCACAAATTTCGGGGGTTTCAAAATCTGACGTAGCGCGCAGAAAGGAATGCCCTGTTTTTACAGGGGTTTGCTGCACTGCAACAGATTTCACATAAGCCCCACATTGCGCCCATATGGCGAATCGGTCAACCACCTTCGCCCGCCGCTTCGGAAAACAGCTCCATCTTGCCGGGTTTACCGTCCATGTCCTCGGCTTCGGGCAACTGATCTTTCTTGGTGATGATCACCGGCCAGGCCTCGGAATACTTACGGTTGAACTCAACCCAGCTTTCCATATCCGGCTCTGTATCCGGGCGGATCGCATCGGCGGGGCATTCGGGTTCGCAAACACCGCAATCAATGCATTCATCGGGGTGGATCACCAGCATATTCTCCCCCTCATAGAAGCAATCCACGGGGCAGACCTCCACACAATCGGTGTATTTGCAGGCGATGCAATTTTCAGTGACGATGTAGGTCATGGAGTAAAACTCGGCTGTCTCGATAAACGGTTAGCTACGCAACCCCCGGACAAGTTGCAAGATGGTGCGACGCCATTGCCGCAGAGCCGCCAAGGGCCCTATTCCGTGTCCCGGTGAAGCGCATCCAGATCGCGCCGGACCTTCTTTGTTGGGCGGGCGCCGACACGGTCGGGAACCGGGTCTGATGGCGGGGTCATATCCTCATACAGCGCCTGCGCCTCCGGGGCCGGGCCGCGCCGTGTGGCCAGCCCGACGATGCGCACAACCCGGATCAACCGCCCCTGCGGGAAGGTCAGCACATCACCGGGGCTGACCAGGGTGGCCTTTTTATGCACTTTTTCGCCATTCACCCGGACATGGCCCTCCGACACACGTGTCGTGGCCCGGCTGCGGGTCTTGAAAAACCGCGCCTGCCAGAGCCATTTGTCCAGCCGGTCTTTGGTCTTGTCGCTCAGGATTTGTCCTTCAGCCCCGCAAGCGCTTGCGCAAACGGGTTGTCCGGGTCGATCCGGTCTTTCTTACGCTCAGGCCGGGCCGAAAAGTTCTGCGGTTTGTCCTTCCGCTGTGGTTTGCCACCGGGTTTGCCCTGCGGCTTGCCTTTCCTGCCCCGGGGTTTTCCACCACCGCCATCATTGCGACGCTGGCCCTGCTGGCTGGGGCGTCGGCGCGGGGCCCAGGCAAAGGTGTAGAACACCTCCATCTCGGGGCTTTGATCTGCGGCGGTTTCCTCAGCGGGTGCAATATCGGCTGCGGCTGCCTCGGCGGGGGCTTCCGGCGTGGTATCCGCCGATATCTCGGGGGACATTTCCGGCGGCGGCGCCACCGGCGGGGTCTCGACCGGGGGCGTCACCGGGGTTTCCTGCGGCGTATCGGGCGGGGTTTCGCCGGGCGTTTCCCCAGGCACTTCTGCCGGTGCCGGATCGGGCGTGTCAGAGGCCGCAGGGGCAGGTATTGCTTTCACCTTCACCCGTTCCCCGCGATCCGCCTTATAGCCAAGCCCGCCCATCAGATCGGCAAACTGTTCCAGCGTCATACCGGTGATCGACAACATATCCGCCGTCGCCTCGAACCCGCCGCGTGTATCCTGCTGACGCAGCATATCGGCCAGACGCTCCAGCATGTCGATACGGATCGCCCGCGCGCCCGCCGGGCGATAACCCGACATGGTGTAATAGCCAGCGGGCGGATCTTCGGCATTGGGGATGGTGACCAGGCCAGGGGGCGGGCTTTCGGGAAATTCGTCCAGCCCCTTGGCCAGACCCCAAAGAACCAGACGCAGGCGCGTAGGCGCCGGTTTCAGCAACAGATGCTGGAAGATGGTGAACTGGCCAAAGCGCACCCCGTGCTTGCGCAGCAATCCGCGCGCATCCTGATCCAGCGCCTTCACATCCCCGGCCACATCCGGGCGGGGCAGAACGCCAAGCGCCTCGACCATGCGAAAGGCAAACCCGCGCGCCAGACCGCTCAGCGCCTCATCTTTCGACATCGCCAGCAGCGGCTCGAACAATGTGGCCACCTTGCGGTCGATGAAATGCTGCAAGCGCCGCTGAACCTTCTGCATGACCTCGGGGCCCGCGTCGTCATCGACAAACGCCTCAGCCACGGGTTTCAGCGCATCCGCCCCCGCCACCAGCTTGCCCACCGCCTGATCGCCCCACATCAGGCCCCCCTGTTCGGTGTAATCGAACTCGGTATCCGGCGCGTTATAGAACCGGTCGGCGCGCAAGTGGAATTCAGGCCGCAGGGCCACGACCGCGGCCTGTTGCAGGGTTTTCGCCTCATCCGCGCTTGCCGAGGCATCCTGCCGAAACCGGAATCCCTCCAGCCGGCCGACAAACTGGCCCTCGACTGTCACTTCGCCTTTGTCATTCACCTCGGCCACAAGGCTCTCCTTCTGCTTCAACCGGCGCATCAGCACAGAGGTGCGCCGGTCGACAAATCTTTGCGTCAGACGCTCATGCAACGCGTCTGACAGGCGGTCTTCTACGGCACGCGTGGCGCCACGCCAATGGGATTCATCATCAACCCAGCCCTTCCGCTGCGCCACATAGGTCCATGTGCGGATATACGCCAATCGTTTCGACAACGTGTCAATATCGCCATCGCTGCGATCAATCCGCTTGACCTGGCGCGCCAGCCAATCATCCGGGACCCGGCCCAGATCATGCAGATAGTCGAAAATTCCCGCCAGAAGACTGATATGTTCGGCATGGCTGACCCCCCGGAAATCGGGGATACGGCACACATCCCAAAGGCGTTTCACATCCTGCGCACCACTGATCCGCCCGGCCACATCCGCCTGCCCCGAAATCGCCTTCAGCGCCATAAGATCATCGGCTTCCCGGGCCCGCGACAGCCATTCATTCTGTGTGTGATCCTGCAGCGAGGCGATCAGGCGGTCGACAGTGCCGAATTCCAGCCGCGTATTGCGCCATTGCAGTTTGCGCACCGGCGCAAACCGGTGGGCGCTGATCGCCTCCACCACCGGGTCGTCCAGCGGGTGCGCCTCCCCCGTCACGCCGAATGTGCCGGGTTCCGTATAGCGCCCGGCACGGCCCGCGATCTGGGCCAGTTCATTCGGCATTAAATCGCGCATTCTGCGCCCGTCGAATTTGCGCAGACCCGAAAACGCCACATGCCGGATATCGAGGTTCAGCCCCATGCCGATTGCATCGGTCGCCACCAGCACATCCACATCGCCATTCTGATACAGGTCCACCTGCGCATTGCGGGTCCGTGGGCTCAGCGCGCCCATGACAACCGCCGCCCCGCCTCTGGTGCGCCGCAACAGTTCGGCAATCGCATAGACATTCTCGACCGAGAAGCCGACGATGGCCGCGCGCGGCACCATCCGGCTGATCTTTTTCGAACCGGTATATGTCAGTTCTGAAAACCGCTCCCGCCGCATGAACTGCACACCGGGCACAAGTGCGGCAATGGCGCTGCGCATGGTGTCGGCGCCCAGAAACAGGGTTTCATGCAATCCGCGCGCATGCAGCAGCCGATCCGTAAACACATGGCCCCGTTCCGGGTCGGCGCAAAGCTGAATCTCATCGACCGCCAGAAAATCCGAGCCATTGCCCTGCGGCATCGCCTCGACCGTGCAGACCCAATACTGGGTGCGCGGCGGCACGATCCGTTCCTCGCCGGTGACCAGCGCCACGACGGACGGTCCACGCAAGGCGACAAGCCTGTCATAGACCTCGCGCGCCAGAAGCCGCAGCGGCAGGCCGATCACACCGGTCCGGTGGGCCAGCATCCGTTCAATCGCGTAATGGGTTTTGCCGGTATTGGTGGGGCCCAGAACGGCCACGATCCGACCCTGATCTGACATCGTGCCTGTCATCCTGCATGACCACCCGGATCCGGGCGGCCCCCTTTCAGACCTGAATTGTGAAATCAGAGGGTTTCGCCCTCAAGCATCCGGTTCAGCCGGTCCACGGCCTGACTTATGTCTGGGCGGTGCGGATGTATAGACTGGGCGGTTTCATATGCCTCAAGCGCGGCGTCAAACTCTCCCATTTCCTCCAGCATCAAGCCCAGACCGGTCAGCGCGCCGAAATGACGCGGGTTCAGCGCCAGCACCCGCTGCACATCAGAAATCGCAACCCCATACCGCCCGGCCCGGAAATAGGCCGTGGCCCGCGCATTCCAGCCTTCGGCGAAATCCGGCGCATGGTCGGTCAACGCCGTCAGATGATCCAGCGCCGCAGCCAGATCGCCCTGCTCCAGCGCCTCACGCCCCCGCATCAGCAGAAAATCCGCCGAGGCCGAACCGGAAAGGGACCAATACTGATAAATCTCATCCTCAACCAGTTGCCAGGTCCCCAAATCCGGCAGCTGCAACCGTTCCAACAGCTCGTCAAGCCGATCACTTTGGGCCACGGTTGAGCCAGTTCCCGCCAAAAGCGCCAGCCCTGCCGCAAGGAGACTGTTGTGTATGTTGCGGAATGCTTTCATTCTGTCTGTGACATTAGCAGTTTGATGCGCGGGTTCCAGACCAAAGCCGCGTGATTATAAACAGGAGGTTTTGATGAGTAATATTATTGATGGTGCCGTGGCCGCCCTTGGGGCGAAAATCGGCACCGGATTTGACGGCAGTGCAAAATTCGCAATCGAAGGTGAAGGCGCGATTATCATCGACGGCGCGGGCGTGCGCGCAGCCGAAGAAGATGCCGAGGCGGATGTGACGATGACCGCAGATGCCGATACGTTCAAAGACATCCTGTCAGGCGATCTGAACCCGACCGCCGCCTTCATGGGTGGCCGGCTGAAGGTCGATGGCGACATGGGCACCGCAATGCGCCTTGGCAGCGCATTGGGCTAGTCGGATGATCCAGGCCGTACAAACCCAACCGCTTGTGGAACCCGCGCCCTATCTGGAAGATGTGGCAGACGGGCCCGAGAAGGCCGGGGCCTGGTGGGTACGGGCCGCTGACAACACCCGTATCCGGGTCGGATACTGGCCAGGGGGCACCAAAGGTACGATTCTGATGTTCCCGGGCCGCACGGAATATATCGAGAAATACGGGCGGATGGCCCGGGATATGGCCGCGCTCGGCTATGGCATGGCGGCCATCGACTGGCGCGGCCAGGGGCTGGCAGACCGGCCTGCACATCGCCGCGACATGGGCCATGTGCGCAGTTTCGATGAATATCGCCAGGATGTCGTGGCCGTGCGCCATGTGCTGGATCAGATCAGCCCGCCGAAACCCTGGTATCTGATCGGGCATTCCATGGGCGGGGCCATTGGCCTGCGCGCCCTGCATGACGGGCTGCCGGTTGACCGCGCGGTGTTCACTGCGCCGATGTGGGGCATTCAGATGTCGCCTTTCATGCGCTCCATATCCGGGCTTGTCATGGGGCTCAGCGGGCCGCTTGGCTTTGACACACGGTTCGCGCCAACCACAGGCCCGGCCGAGATCATGGCTTTTGACAACAACCCGCTGACCTCGGACCGGGATAATTTCGACTATATGTGGCGACAGGTGAAAGCATATCCTGATCTGGCCCTTGGCGGCCCGTCGATCCGGTGGGTCAGCGCCGCGCTGGACGAAACCACAGCCTTGTTGGAGAGACCCGCACCGGATGTGCCCGCCCTGACCATCCTTGGGGAACTGGAACAGATTGTGGCCCCCGAAGCGATCAAGCACCGGATGGCGCGCTGGCCCGGGGGGCGGCTGGATATAATCAAAGGTGCCGAGCATGAAGTGCTGATGGAAGCACCTGCCATCCGCGACGGCATTCTGACGTCAATTACAGACTGGTTTGACGGGGCGGGTTGAACGGGCCGCGCCCGGGGTTCAGAATGTCTGGCCGGTTTGAACGGGCTGTTGAACGCCGCGCATCTTTGACTCGATACAGTGGTTTTTCTGAATGCTATCTCCAGGCCGCGTGATGCAATATTGGCCTAAACGTCAAGCATTTCTGACCCAGACCGGCCATTGCATTGCTCTGGAGACGACAAGAGCAGTGCGGGGACCAACCAGACCTTCGCCCCGTGTGCACGAACGGCCGCTTTGGTGCGTGGCATAGGTTCTGGCTCGCTTAATGTATTGTGCATGTCGACACCAACGGCGATGCTGCAAAGATGGCCACCGAAATCGAGTTTTCTTTCGCAACGCTGAATGAGTCAGCGCGACGGCACATTCGCGTGTTTCAGATACACCAGTTCCTTGACCGTTTTGCGATGGGATTGACAGTCGCCGTTGTTGCTCTGGCATTGACTGACCGTGGCATGGACCTCTTTCAAATCTCGCTTCTCTTCGGGGTCTACTCGCTTACGGCGATGGTGATGGAGCTGCCGTTTGGTGGCCTCGCCGACAGCATTGGCCGCAAGCCGGTCTTTCTGGCGGCGGTCGTCGCTAGCCTAGTCTCGCTGGCACTATTTTTATCAACGAGCGATTTCTATGTTCTCGCGCTTTCATTTGCATTCATCGGTTTTGGACGCGCGCTCAGGTCAGGTACGCTTGATGCGTGGTTTGTCGAAACTTTCAAGGCCGCCGCGCCCAATGTGGATGTCCAACCCGCACTGGCCAATGCGCAATGGGCCAATGCCGTAGGGTTGGCCATTGGTGCCGTCTTGGGAGGTCTTCTGCCCGATATTCTGGGCGAGGTCGCAAAAAGCCTTGGGTTCAGCATCTATGATGTGTCCTACGTGGCAAGCTTCGGTGTGATGTTGGGCGTGTTTGTTTTCACGATGTTGGCCATTGCCGAAAAACCGCGTCCGATGAACGTCACGGCTGTCATGCGCGGCTTCGCCAATGTCCCAACGGTGATAAAAGACGCGAGCCTTTTGGCTCTTAAACATCCCGCTCTGTCGATACTTCTGGCAGCGTTGGCGTTTTTCCTGATGGCGACCAACCCGGTCGAGTTGATCTGGCCGACCCATGCAAAGCCCATGTTGGAGGAAGGCTATGCAAACACCATCATCGGTGTCTTGACCGCGACCTATTTTTTCTCAATCGCTTTCGGCGCGTGGCTGTCTCCACACATCAGTCGGATTTTTAAACGACGGCACGCAGTTACCCTTGCGGCGGCTTTTGCCTGCATGGCGGGCGTTCAGATCGCATTGGCTTTGCAGGGCAGTATCGTCGGGTTTGTGTTGGTTTTCATTGTGTATTCTGTTGTCCTTGGCGTTTCTGAGACGCCAGCCAGCAGTGTTCTGCATAGATGCGTAGAGGACCGCCAACGATCCACAATGCTGTCTTTGCGGTCGCTGATACAGCAACTTGGGGCAGCATTGGGCCTGATTTTGGCGGGAGCCATCGCCGATGTTTACTCCACACCTACGGCTTGGCTTGTCGGCGCGGTGTTTCTTGTTATTGCCGTGATCCTGACCGGTGTCCTAGCCAAACGGCTCGGTGCAGAGACCGAGTAGCTGACATTCGTGCACAACGCAGCATCCGACACTTTGGCCTCGTTCCAGACATTCGCTGCATCTTGTATCAAAATCCGCTTTCGCCAGATTTTCTGAACTTGGGTCCGTCTATGACGCAAAAGTCAAAACCGTCTGACGTTTCACACAGGCGGCAGCGGCCTGCTTCAATCCCCTGCCCCGTCGGTCGCATCCACCAGCACGCCGTCCTTCAGTCGCAGCACCCGGTCCATCCGCCCGGCCAGTTCCAGATTATGGGTGGCGATCAGGGCCGCCAGCCCGCGACCGCGCACCAGCCCCATCAGCGCCTCGAACACCCGGTCAGAGGTTTTCGGGTCCAGATTTCCGGTCGGCTCATCCGCCAACAGCAGGGCAGGCCGGTTCGCCAGTGCCCGGCAGAAGGCGACGCGCTGTTGTTCGCCCCCTGACATCGCCGCAGGCCGGTGGCCTGCCCGTTCCCGCACGCCGACACTCTCCAGCAGGTCTTGCGCATGCAGCTCTGCCTCCGCGCGCGGGATCCCATGGGCCAGTTGCGGCAGGATGATGTTTTCTGCGGCGGTGAATTCCGGCAGCAAATGGTGGAATTGATAGATGAACCCGACCTGTCCGCGCCGCGCCGCCGTGCGGGCCCGGTCCGACGCGTCACCAAGATCGACGCCACCAATCTCCACCGCCCCCTGATCCGGCGTGTCCAGCAGCCCGGCAATATGCAGCAATGTCGATTTTCCCGCCCCCGAAGGCGCGACCAGGGCCACAATCTCACCAGGATGCACCGAGACAGAGGCCCCCCGCAACACGCGGACCTCATTGGGCTTGCCGTGGTTATAGCCTTTTTCGATCCCGCCGAGATGCAGCACTGCCTTATTCATAGCGCAGCGCCTCCACCGGGTTCATCCGTGCCGCACGACGGGCCGGAAAGATCGTCACGACAAAAGACAGGCCAAGCGACAGGCTGACCGCCGAAACCACATCCCCCCATTCCAGCCGTGCCGGCAATTGCGACAGCAGCCGCACCGACGGATCCCAGACGCCGCCGCCCGCCACCCAGTTCACAAAGCTGAAAATCGGGTCGATCCAGATCGCAAAGGCGCAACCAAGACCCACCCCCACCACCGTGCCCGCCAGACCCACAGACGCGCCGCAGATGAAGAACACCCGCAGGATTGACCCTTCGCTCAACCCCACGGTGCGCAGAATGCCGATATCATGGCTTTTGTTCTTCACCAGCATAATCAGGCCCGAAACAATGTTCATCGTCGCAATCAGCACCAGGATCGAGAGGATCACGAACATGATGTTATCCTCCATCTGCAACGCCTGCAGATAGGCGCCGGAACTGTCCTGCCAGGTCCGCAGATAGGTGCCCTGCCCCGCCGCAAGCGCCACCGGTCCGACCAGCGGCTCCACATGTTCGGGGTCATCCACGGCGATATCCACGCTATCGGCCACGCCATCGCGGTCAAAAAAGCTCTGCGCCTCGGCAAAGGGCATGTAGATACGCACATTGTCGATATCCCAGCGCCCGACGCGGAAGATATACACCACCTCATACCCGCCGACCCGCGCGGCCCGCCCGCCCACGGTCTGCGCACCCGAGGGCGATGTCAGGCGGATCGTATCACCGACACGCAGCCCCAGACGGCGCGCCACACCCTCGCCGATGGCCACGCCTTCGTCAAAGCGCTCCAGAGAGCCAAAAGACGCCTCTGGGTCGCGCACAAGGGGCACGGTGGCCAGATCTTCAGCCCCGATCCCGATCACCTGGCCCAGAGTGTTTTCATTGCCCGCGCTGGCCATGACCTCGACCCGGATCACCGCGGCCGCATGCACAACACCCGGCACGGCGCGCACCGCATCGGCGATGGCGGCGGGGTTTTGCAGGGTGCGGGTGGTCGCCGCCCGGCCCGCCAGCGCATCCGCAACGGCCGGGTTGGCCGCGATCAGCGCCTGTTCTTCCTCGGTATAGTCGAACCGTTCCATCCCCAGAACGGTGATATGCGGGTTCGCCCCCACAATCGTGCCGACAAATTCATGCCGAAACCCGGACCGCACGGCCAGGGTCGCAATCAGCGCCATCACCGCCAGGGCGATGCCAAGGAAGCTGATCCAGGTCATCACACTGACCCCGCCTTCGGCACGGCGCGCGCGCAGATAACGCCAGGCAATCATGAATTCGAAGCCTGAGAACGGTTTGGTACGGCCAGACATCTGGCACCCCCTGCTCGTTTCTTGTTGGGCTGAAACTGGGGGCTTTATGGCCGGGGGTCAAGCATCGTTCATGTCATAGCCGATGATCGCGGCCCATATCGGGCGGGCGGGTTCAGCCCATACGGTCATTATGATGCGGTATTCTGTCTGTCCGTCGCAATACCCTTCGGGCGCCCGAACCTGTCCCACCGGCCCGGGCGCCGCCTTTCGCTGTCCCGGGCGGTTCACCCCGGGGCGAGAGGCATGCACGACACCCAGGAGCGACCTGGGCATCATGCACCGATCTCAAAGCATGACTGTGTCCATCACAAAGCCGGTGAAGGCCTCACTCCGGCCTGCGCTGTTCTGTATATGTCTCGCCATACCCATCTCGCTAAACTCTCATCTCATCCTCACATAAGATGAGAGTTTAGCGAGACAGCGGGTCAAAGCCGTCTGGACAATGGGATATCCTGCAGCACATTCGGATAGGTGGCCTGTACCAAAGTACAGGCTGAGTCAGATATGCAGGCCGGAACACGGGATCGTCGTCGCAACACCTAAAGCACCCTGCCTTAAACTTGAATCACAAATACCCTGCCACGCTTCGCGTTCACAGGGTATTTGTGATGCGCGATGTCTCAGGTTTAAGGCAGCATACTGTAAGGCACAATTTTACCGGACAGGGCTGTGCGGGCGCAACATGGCCCCAAGCAATGTGTGGGCTTTAGCTTCAGCCTGAAATTCTTCGCCATCCCCCACCACCATTCTGCCCGGCGGCACCGCCGGGCAGCGCCCGAACCGCCCCCACAGGGCGGGCGCTTCTCGCCCACCCTTCGGCTCAGACGCTGCCCTCTGCACAGTGTATATGTGATGCAGATGAAATGGACGATGTTCTAAAGCCAGGTATGAAAGCTCCGCTCGGCCATCGGCTCGATCATCGCGGCGATATGGGCGTGATGGGGGGCATAAATCTCGGCCACCTTGTCCACGGCGGCCTCGGCACTCATCTCTTCGCTTTCACCGGTCTTGCGGCTGGTCAGTTCAACCACGCCCTTGTCCAGCCCGCGCGGCCCGACCGTGATCCGCCAGGGCAGCCCGATCAGATCCATGGTCGCGAATTTCGCCCCGGCCCGTTCCTCGCGATCATCATAAAGCGGCTCCAGCCCTTTGGCTTTGAGCGCTTTGTAAAGACCGTCACAGGCGCCATCGGTGCCGGTGTCACCCTGGCGCAGATTGACGATCCCGCAATGGAACGGTGTCACACCCTCGGGCCAGATGATGCCTTTATCGTCATGGCTGGCCTCGATGATCGCGCCCAGAAGACGGCTGACACCGATCCCGTGGCTGCCCATATGAACCGGAACCTTCTGGCCGTCGGCGGTCTGCACAGTGGCCCCCAGGGCTTCGGAATATTTGGTCCCGAAATAGAAGATCTGGCCCACCTCGATCCCGCGCGCCATCCGGCGGCGGGCCTCGGGGATCTGGTTGAACAGCACCTCGTCATGGGTTTCATCGGTGCGGGCATAGCGGCTGGTGAATTCTTCCAGCACCGCCTGGCATTCCGCCACATTGTCGTAATCCACCTCACGCTCACCGAAGGTCAGATCGGTGATCTCTGCATCGTAGAACACCTCGCTTTCGCCGGTCTCGGCCAGCACCAGAAATTCATGGGTGTCATCGCCGCCGATCGGCCCGCTATCGGCGCGCATCGGGATCGCCTGCAGGCCCATCCGCTCATAGGTCCGCAGATAGCTGACCAGATGGCGGTTATAGGCATGCAGCGCCGCCTCTTTCGAGACATCGAAATTATACCCGTCTTTCATCAGAAACTCGCGGCCCCGCATCACCCCGAAACGCGGCCGGATCTCATCGCGGAACTTCCACTGGATATGATACAGCGTCAGCGGCAGATCCTTGTAGCTGCCCACATGAGACCGGAAGATATCGGTGATCATCTCTTCATTCGTGGGGCCATACAGCATGTCACGATCCTGCCGGTCACGGATCCGCAGCATCTCGGGGCCATAGGCATCATAGCGCCCGCTTTCGCGCCACAGATCGGCGGATTGCAGGGTTGGCATCAGCATCGGGATATGGCCCGCGCGCTGCTGTTCCTCATGCACGATCCGTTCAATATTGCGCAGCACCCGATACCCAAGCGGCAACCAGGAATAGATACCGGCGCTGGCCTGTTTGATCATACCGGCCCGCAGCATCAGCCGATGGCTGACAATCTGCGCCTCGGCGGGGGTTTCCTTCAGAACGGGCAGGAAGTAACGGCTCAGGCGCATCAGGTCTCTCACATCAGGTCAGGTTTGTCTGGCCTACGCGATTGGCTTTCAGCGGGCAAGAGATCACAGGCGCGCGCCGCCCCTTGAAGGACCCTCATATGTTCCGGGCAGTCTATAATGTGGCTCCGATTTGCCAGGGTACGAATTCGACACCGCCAAACCCCTGTAATTCACTCTTGGTTCTCTGCCCCGAGGCTATTTGCAACAGGGCCGCAAACAACTCCTGGCCTTTTTGCTCCAGACTCACACCATCGGAAATGACATCGCCGCAATTCACATCCATATCATCGACCATGCGCGCATACATTTCCGTGTTCGACGCGATCTTGAGACATGGTGTCGGCTGATACCCCGAAACGGAGCCCCGGCCGGTTGTGAACGCGATCAGATTGGCACCTGACGCAATCTGGCCCGTGACAGAACATGGGTCATATCCCGGGCTGTCCATAAAGACCAAACCCGCACAGTCGATTTTTTCGCCGAACTTGAAAACACCGTTCAGGCTTGTCGACCCGGCTTTAGCGACCGCACCCAGAGATTTCTCCAGAATTGTTGTCAGACCCCCCTTCTTGTTGCCGGGGCTTGGGTTGTTGTTCATCTCTGCGCCATTGCGCTTCAGGTATTCTTCCCACCACTCCAGCCTTTCGACCAGATCGTCGCGAATATTGCCGGCGGCGGCGCGGCGCAACAACAGATGCTCGGCCCCGAAAATCTCGGGCGTTTCAGACAGCACAACAGTTGCCCCCTGATGCACCAGCAGGTCTGCGGCATGGCCAAGCGCAGGGTTGGCGGAGATACCCGAATAACTGTCTGAACCGCCGCATTGCAGCCCCAGGGTGATTTCGCTGACCGGAACCGGGCTTCGGCGGGCCTGATCGGCAATCGCCGCAATCTCGCGCAATTCCGCGATGGCCCGTTCAATCGTGGCTTT
Organism: Rhodophyticola sp. CCM32; assembly: GCF_004751985.1. NCBI lineage: Bacteria > Pseudomonadati > Pseudomonadota > Alphaproteobacteria > Rhodobacterales > Roseobacteraceae > Rhodophyticola > Rhodophyticola sp. CCM32. The sequence goes on along the minus strand of NZ_CP038492.1, from coordinate 1,044,412 downwards.
CGTGCCATGCTCGCCCTGGATGGTCATGAATCTCAGGGTTTCCCCCAGATCCGCCGAGCGTTCGCCTGCCAATTGCGCCACTTGCATGACCTCACAGCCAAGCCCCAGCAACAGGATGCCCCCAAAATTCGGATGTTGGGTATACCCCATCAGGGTGCGCAGCAAAGTGTCGAAGCCTTCCCCCTGATCGGACATGCCGCAGCCCGAGCTATGCACAATCGGCACAATCCCGTCGATATTGGCGAAGTCATCCGCAAAGCCCGATTTGGCGGCCTCTTCCGCGATAAACCGCGCGACCGAGCCCGAGCAATTCACCGTTGTGATGATCCCGATATAATTTCTGGTCCCGACACGCCCGGTACTGCGGCGATATCCCAGAAATTCCAGAGGGGCCGGAATATGCCGGTCCGGCACGAATTCCACCGCGACAGGGTCGGTGTTCCCGCGGGATGACATGCCCAGATTATGGGAATGGACATGTTCCCCCACAGCGATATCTCTGAGGGCCTGGCCAATCACCTGCCCGAACCGGAGGACAGGCGCGCCTTTGGCAATATGTGCAGACGCGATCTTATGGCCTCGCGGGATATCATCCACCACGGGCACAGACAGCGTGTTCAGATCGCTGCCGGACGGCAAATCCCGCAAGGCAAGCACGATATTATCGCCGCTATGAAGCCGAAGGCTGTTATTCAAAGGCGTGCCCTTTCCCGGACGTGACCATTGGGTCCCAACAAATCGCCTAGAGCATCCCGGCCCGGGAAACCATTCGCGCCATAGCTCAAGGCGAGTTGATGAGGTGGTTTCAGACCATGGCGTGCCGAAGTCCCTGCTCAAGACCCATAATTTCTGCCATCCCTTTCAACCGGCCGATACACGGATATCCCGGCAGTGTGTTTTGCGAAAAATCCGAAATCAGACGCCAGCCGTGGTCGGGACGGAAGATAAACTCGAACGGCGTGCCACTGGCGTGTGAGCGTGCGATCTCTTCCTCGACGATTTCACACACCAGATCATCCATTGCCACCGCGCCCGCCAGATGTTCGGCCTCATGGAAGCTTGTCGGAACCGTCTCGGATTCCCGGGCCACATTTCTCAGATGCAAAAAATAGATCCGGTCTTTGAGCTGTTTGAACATATCGACCAGATCATTGTCACCCCGCGCGCCCAGCGACCCCGAACACAGCGTAAACCCGTTGGCGGGGCTGTCATGCATCTGACCAATCGCCTTGTAATCGCCCAGCGTGGAAACAATACGCGGCAATCCCAGTAACGGAAACGGCGGATCATCTGGATGAATGGCCATCCGTATCCCCGATTGTTCCGCATGGGGCACGATCTCTGCCAGGAAAGCCCGCAGATTGTTCCGGAGCCCGTCCGGCGTAATGTCTTTATACGCGTCAATCGCCTTGCGGAATTCATCCAGATGATACCCTTTTGCAGAGCCTGGAAGCCCGGCAATGATCGTGTGGATCAACCGGGTCTGCCCCTCTTGTGAAAGGGAACCGTATCGCAACTGCGCCTCGGCAATAACTTCGGCGGGGAAATCGGCTTTGGCATTCTCTCTGCGCAGCAGGAAGACATCAAATACAGCGAAATCAACATAGTCAAAGCGCATGCAGGTGGCGCCGTTGGGCTGGCGATGTTCGGTGTCGGTACGTGTCCAGTCGATCACCGGCATAAAATTGTAGCACACAGTCCTGATCCCGGCCGCCGCAAGATGTGTCAGGCTGTCCTTATAGGCCAGTATGTGATCCTCAAAATTGCCCTTGCGCTGTTTGATCTCTTCGGAGACCGGCAGGCTTTCAACCACATCCCAGGACAGGCCTGTGGCCTCTCCCGATGGCGTGTTGCAGATCTTTTCCTGATGCGCCGCAATCTCGGGCCCTGACCACACCACACCCGGGTCGAGATGATGCAAAGCAGAGACAACACCCTTGGCGCCGGTTTGGCTGACCGCGTTGATCGAGATCGGGTCTGTATCGCCGAACCATCTCCATGTTGGTTTCATTTTGCAAATCCTCGGCAACGGAGGGCAGGGTTTTTGGTCACCGGTACAACAGCTCCGGCAGAAACAGGCTGAGTTGCGGGATGAATGTCAGCGCCAGCAGGACCGCAACCAAGGGAATAAGGAACGGCGCCGTTGCGCGAACGCAATCCTCGAAAGGCACATTGGAGACCTTGGACAAGACGAAAAGGACCATGCCCACCGGGGGGGTCAGCAACCCGATCATCAGGTTCAGGATGACAATGATGCCAAGATGCACAGGATCAATGCCCAATTGCGATGTAATCGGCAGCAGGACGGGAACCAGAATCGAGATCGCCGCGATGGTCTCCATGAACAGGCCGACAACCAGAACGGTCAGCATGATCATCAGCAGGATCACATGTTTGTTGTCCGAAATGCTCAGCAGCACCTCGGCAAATAACGGGGCGGCCTGATTGGCCGTGAGGATCCAGGCAAACACCGTTGCCGCGCCCACGATCAGAAGAATGGATGCCGTCGTTTCAATGGTTTCGAGGCAAACGACGATCAGCTTTTTCATGGATAAAGAGCGATAGACGAACAGGCCCAGAAACAGGGCATAACTGGCCGCGCAGACCGCGGCCTCGGTCGGGGTGAACGCGCCGGTCACAATGCCACCAACAATAATCGCAGGGGTCATAAGCGGCAGAAATGCCCGGCCAAACGTGGTGACAACCTGTTTCGGGCTAAAAGCCTCATCACGCGGATAAGAGCGTTTTTTGGACACGTACCACACCATCAACATCAGGGATGCAGCCATCAGCAGGCCCGGAATGATCCCGGCCACGAACAACTCGCCAATGGAGGTCGAGGCCATCACGCCAAAGATCACCAATGGCAGTGAGGGTGGGATGATCGGGCCGATTGTCGAGGATGCTGCGGTGACGCCAACCGAAAAATCATCATCATACCCCGCCTCGCGCATGGCTTTGATTTCAATGGCTCCCAATCCGCCCGCATCGGCAACAGCGGCGCCGGACATGCCGGCAAAAATGATGCTTGCGCCAATATTCACATGGCCCAGGCCACCATTCATCCATCCGACGATAGACCTGGCAAACGCGAAAATCCGGCTGGTGATCCCGGCGGAATTCATCAACCCGCCCGCCATGATGAAGAACGGAATCGCCAGAAGCGGGAAACTGTTCATGCCATTCACGACATTATGCGTCAGAAGCGTCGGCGGCAGGCCCTCGATGACGATATAGCCCAGCGACGACAGCCCCAACGCAACCGCAATCGGGACGCGCAGGATCATCAGCGCAAAAAGCGCGAGAAACAAAAGAACGACGGTCATTATTTTGATCCCGGGATGCGCTTATAAAGTTGCGCCACCTGCACATAGATCAGTGCAGCAAGGCCAAACAACATAAGGATATAAAGATAGTATTTGGGGTAAGGCAGCGACACCATATTCTGAAAGCTTGTCTGTTTGGCAAGCAGCACAAGCGCCCAGCTGAGATACCCGAAAAAGAAAGTAGTCAGAAGCAGGGCAAATGTCTTGAGGCCCTCCACGTAACGCCCGGCAAAATTGTCGATGAATTCCAGCCGGATATGGCTGTCCAGCACCTGACATTTCACAACCCCGACAAAGGCCAGAAGGATCAGCAGGTATCTGGCGGCCTCTTCGGTCCAGGACAATGAATCATTCAACACGTATCGTGTAAAAAACTGAAGGAAAACAACGGCGAAAAGGGTGCCAAATACCAGAAGAACCGGAATATCCCATTTTGAGAATTTCAGCTCCTGCAGGCGCGTTTCCGGGTCGATTTCCGCTTCTTTTGACAGCTCTTCAATCGAGTCTGTGATGCCCATGATCCCCTCCCTTAAGCGCGGCGTGACCGGTCCCGAAGAACCGGTCACGCCATTGGTTTGATTATTCGATTGCCTGCAGACGCTCGAAGATCACAGGGGCCCAGGGCATATCAGGCCCTGTCAGATGCGGCGCGACCACTTCGATAAAGGGGCCACGATCAACTTCATTCACCGTCACGCCCTGTTCACGGAACCAGTCAGCCAGTTCATTTTCAGAAGCGACGATTTCGCTGGAGGCCCATTCTGCCGCCTCGACGAGGATTTCGTCCAGAATGGCAAGATCTTCTTCACCCAGTTCACTGCTGGTAATCGGCGAGACCAGCGACACCAGAGAATTGGTGATGTGACCGGTCAGGTTGATGTTGCTCTGGACCTCGTAGAACCTTTTGAACTGAATGGTCGGCAGAGGGTTTTCCTGCGCGTCAACAACGCCTTGCTGCAAGGCAAGATAGACCTCCGAGAACGCCATCGGTGTCGGGTTCGCGCCCGTCACTTCAGGGAAAAGCAGATAGGCCGGTGCGTTTGGCACGCGGATTTTCAGGTCTTCCATATCCGACGGGGCCAGGATCGGCACATTCGATGTCACATGGCGCGCGCCATAATAGGTCAAGGCGGAAACGTGGTTTCCGGTCACGCCGGTATAACCGTCGGCAAGTTCCTCAAACAGGTCGCTTTCGCCATAGGCCTGCCAGTGCTCAAAATCCCTGAGCGTAAACGGGAAATCCGAAATCGCGATGGGCGGATAGGATTGCCCCATAAACGCAACGCCAGTGTAGATGATGTCAACGGTGCCAAGGGTCAGACCCTCGTTCAACGCAACCTCATTGCCCAGTTGGGAGGCCGGGAAAACCTCGATCGTATACCGGCCGTCCGTCGCTTCTTCAAAGGCTTCAGCCGCGCGCAGGGCCGCTTCGTGGTATGGTGTGGCAGCCTCATAAACATGGCCCCATTTCAGGACGTCTTGCGCGAAGGCAGGCGCAGTCATCATCAATGCGCCGGATGCAGCAAACACACCGCCACGGATAAATTCGTGAAGTTTCATAAGTTCCTCCCTTGAAACATATCTACTTGTGTCAGTAGTGTCTTTAATGGACAAAAAACACCCGGCCATCGTCAAATGTTTTTAATGCTTAATCGTCAGACTTAAGGACAGACCATGCCGCGCCCGAGCTATGTCTTCAAACGCAGCTACAATGCGGCTCTGGATCACATTGCACCCCCCGCACAGGACATGTTGAATGTGTCGTCCCTGGCCAAAGCCGTGGATGTAAGCCGCACGACATCCCGGCGCATTCTGGAAAAGCTGTGCGTTGGCGGGTTTGTCCAGAAAACCCCGGATAGCAGCTACCGGATCATATCCAGGCCCGAAGCCGAAGACTACTTTCCCGATGAAGAAACCCTGTCCACAATCGAACAGCTTGAGACCAAGTTCATGGACTGGATTCTGACCAAGCGCATGGGCCCGGGGTCGACAATCAATGAAGCTAAATTTGCACATGAAATGGGAATATCCAACACCAGTGCGCGTGAATTTCTGCTCAAGCTCAGCCGGTTCGGATTTCTGCGTAAGGAGCCATATAAAACCTGGAGTCTTGAAGGGGTTTCCGATGAATATGCCGATGAAATTATGGAAGTCAGATTACTTTTCGAAACCTCTGCGGTTGCGCGGCTGGCCCGCAAAGACGACAATGATCCGTTCTGGAACGACCTCAACAGGATCAGGAAAAAACACGAGACACTGATCGCGCATCTTGAACACGGGGCCATTGAAATGCCCGGTCTGGATGCGGAATTCCACAACCTTCTGAATGCAGCAGCCGGGCGACGCCTGATCCTCGCCATCCAGGATGTTATTTCGATGATCTTCCACTATCATTACCACCATATATGGAAGGAAGAACAAAGACTTGCGATGGCCGCTCTGGCCTTGCAGGATCATATCGAAATCATTGATGCCATTCAGACGAAAAACGAGGAACTGGCCCGTGAGCGGATGCAAAAACACCTGTCAAATGCGCGATATGCGCTCAAACGGCCGCCATACAGGTTCATGACCCCGGCGATCCAGACGCACACACCACACGACACCCGAAGTGAAGGTTAACTGCGGTTCCTGTCCAGTATTGCCGACAGGCTCGGCGCCGACAAAACCCCGCCAGTCGAAGCCCAATCAAAAAAAGCCGCGATCCGGCGGTCAAGCTTTTCACTGTGATTGCCCGCAATATCCGAGATCAGATGTCTTAAAAACGGGTTCGAGAAGCGTTCCAGTGTTGCGGTGATGAAGTGCTTTGCGTCTTCCTCCAGCCCGCGCGCCGCAAATCCAGGAAGAACGTCTGATATCAGAATATGTTCCAAGGCGCCTCGGCGTTCTGACTGCATGACATCAAGAACCGTCTGTCCCTCCGGACGACCGTCCTGAAGCCACCAATCTGCCATGATCGTATGCCCCAGATTGAGAATATGCAGTTTCAGCCGTTCCGGACCTTCCAGCGACGGCACAATCTGGATGGACGGGTGATCACAGGGCGCGCGGACACCAGGCGCAGCCTCGATCGCCCAGAGAGCATAGGGTTCGGCGATGGCCCCCGCCGGTTCAAGCGGTTCAGAGACGATCCGGTCAACAATCGAGTTTGCGGCCACCATCTGCTCTAGCCAGTCCCGGAACCCTGCATCTGCAAGTGCGGTTTCTGCAATTTCAAGAAGGCGCGATTTCAACGCATGGCCATTATTCGGCAAAAGCTCGGTCGGCAAAAGCAGAGGCGGCGCAGACCCCGCATGATACCGCATGAACAGCAGATGCGTCAGCTTTGCCGGAAAGCTCGCCGTGGGTGCCAATATGGCATCCATATCCTCGGGTCGGGCGGCAAACCCGATGTCAGATGTGTTTGAGACGACGAAATCAACATCCTTGAAGACCGCACAAACCGCATCCCAATCCGTATGTGTTGAAAAAGCCTGCTTGAGGCTTGTCACCCGCTGCTCCTTGTCGATCACCTGCCCGTCCAGCAGGCCCCTGATCTTTATCGGGATGCCATCAGGGTCTGCCAGCGCGGGCAGCCGTTTCGCACGCTCCGGGTTGCCGGATGTCTGCACAACAGTCACCGAGCGCGGCACCCTGGCTTCGGAAAAAAACAAATCCGCATGGGCCTGCAAAAACCGGCTTGTCCCGAATTGCAGCACGTCGGTTTTCAATGGAGGTTTGGCAGCCATGTCAGACATCACGCCACCTCGATAATGGCCTTGATCACAGTATCCCGCGCAACCGACCAACACGCGATATCCTGAGCGGCCTTGGTGAAATCCGTGCGATGGGTGTTCAATAACCCGGTGTCAATCAACCCGTCCGAGATCGCCTTGATCACAAATTCAAAATCCCCCTTCAACGCATTCCGGCTGCTCAGAAGTGTGGTTTCGCGTTTGTGAAATTCAGGATCGGCAAATGACAGGTCCCCCTTCACGACACTCACCAGGGTGTAGGTGCCGCCATGCGCAACAAACCGCAACGCGTCATTCATCGCGCCAAGATTGCCCGTCGCGTCATACACAAAGGTCATCGCCAGTTCCCTGGCGGTCATTTGATCTTCATCGCGGGCGTCACAGGTGCGAAACCCGAAGCTCTGCTCCATAAGCCTGCGTTTTTCCGCGGACACATCGGCGATTGTGACATCACCGCCATCAATGCGCGCAAACAGGGCACAGGCAAGCCCGATCGGGCCGCCTCCGATCACCAGAACCGGTGCGCCCGCCGTCAAACGTGACCGCATGACCGCATGACGCCCGATCGCCAGAAATTCAACCATCGCCGCCTGATCCGGCGTCAGGTCCCCGGCGCTGATCAGATTTTCCGGCGGCACCGCAATCTGTTCACACATGGCCCCGTCCCGGTGCACGCCAAGAACCTGAATATTCTCGCAGCAATTGGGTTTGCGCATTTTACAGGCGTGGCAATCGCCACAGGACAGATAGGGGTTTACGATCACATGCGCCCCTGGCGCAACATCGCGACCCTCATAGTTTTCCGAAACATGGGCCGAGATTTCGTGCCCCATCACCCGGGGATAGTCCAGAAATGGCTGTGTGCCCGCAAAAATATGATAATCGGTCCCGCAGATCCCGACCCGGGTCACATCCAGAGGCACCCAGCCCTTCGGGACAGGGGCCAGATCCCGATCGACAAGATCCAGGGTTTGAGGCTTGAGGCAGAGCAAAGCTTTCATGAAAATCTCGCAGGTTTCGCATCTCGGGATACCGCGATGCAGGGCAGAACCATACCGCCGCCTTCAGCGCGTCCTCCTCACACCATCGGTCCGGTATGGTTTAAAATTTCCGCATCCCGGTCAACTGTCTTTAACTTAGAAAGCCAGCCCATTCGGAACAGCGTCCTGTTTGAACTTGCCCACAAACCGAATGCCCTTGTTCATATCTGCCGCTCCCTGGTTCCAAAATGATCAGGCAAAGCGTCTGTAAATCTGGGGCAGCTCAATCATATATCTCTCAAACCTTTGGAAAATAAAGGAAAGTGGACATGTACGGCACGCAAGTTGATGCTCAAACCAGCCGTAACAGACCGTATCACGGTGACCGTGTCCTTCATCCACAAACGCAACAACACGTTCGCGTAACTCTATCGGATGTGGCTTGCCCATCTGTGACCCCCATATCTGCCGCAACCGAAGGGAATCACATCACAACCAATCTGGGAAGCCTGAATCGGCATGACTGCGACACGCTCTAATCCTGACCTCAGCCGACTTCCCTTGGTCGAGTATTGGTGGTTCCCGTCTAGTGAGACGCCAAGGCTGAACTATTGTCTACACCTCAATGGCAAAACTATGGGATCAAAATGGCAATCGCTGGTGCCAAAATGGCAAAACTTTGGGTACGTCCACAAGGTTACGCCATGCGGCTAGCCACATTTCGAATAGCCGCAATCGGCACAGGTCAGGCAACCTTCGATCATCCGCATCTGATGGCTGCCACAAGAGGAACAGACCGGCCCCCGGGGCCGTGCGCCGATTTCCATCACCTCTGCCTGCGGGTCGGTTTTGAGGCCCATCCCTTCCCCGTCAATGAACCCGATCGAGATCAGATGCCGCTCAATCACCCCGCCGATCGCTGCCAGAATCGAGGGCACATATTTGCCCTGCATCCAGGCTCCGCCCCGGGGATCGAAAACCGCCTTGAGTTCCTCCACCACAAACGAGATGTCCCCGCCCCGCCGGAACACGGCCGAGATCATCCGGGTCAGCGCCACGGTCCAGGCGAAATGCTCCATATTCTTGGAGTTGATGAACACCTCGAACGGGCGCCGGTTGCCGTTCTGGATGATGTCATTGATGGTGATATAGATCGCATGGCTGCTTTCGGGCCAGCGGAGTTTATAGGTCTGGCCTTCCAGTGACTGGGGCCGGTCCAGCGGTTCGGAGATATAGACAACCTCGCCTTCCTGGCTGATTTCCTCAACCGTGGTGCCTGCGTGTTTCTCTTCGCTTTCGCTGACACTCAGCACAGAACCGGTCACCTCATTGGGCCGGTAGGTGGTGCAGCCTTTGCAGCCACTGTCCCAGGCCTGCATATAGACATCCTTGAAATCCCCGAAGCTGATATCTTCCGGGCAGTTGATGGTTTTCGAGATTGAACTGTCGATCCAGCGCTGCGCGGCGGCCTGCATTTTCACATGATCGGCGGGTGGCAGGGTCTGGGCATTCACGAAATGATCGGGCAGGTCGATATCGCCGAATTTCTCGCGCCAGAGATGAACCGCATAATCCTCCACCTCTTCCTCGCTGCGCGAGCCATCGCGCTGAAGCACCTTGCGGGTATAGCTATAGGCAAAGACCGGTTCGATCCCCGAACTGACATTTCCCGCATAAAGAGAAATCGTGCCGGTGGGCGCGATGGAGGTCAGAAGCGCGTTGCGGATGCCATGGGCCGCAATGGCCGCGCGCACATCGTCATCCATCCCCTCCATATTGCCCGAGGCAAGGAAGCCTTCAGCCTCGAACAGGGGAAAGGCGCCTTTCTCTTTCGCAAGATCCACCGAAGCGAGATAAGCGGCCCGCGCGATCTGATGCATCCAGTCTTCGGTCTGTGCCGCCGCGTCGTCAGACCCATAGCGCAGGCCCAGCATCAACAACGCATCGGCCAGCCCGGTCACGCCAAGGCCGATACGGCGTTTGGCCTGTGCCTCCTGCGCCTGCGCCTCCAGCGGGAAGCGACTGGCATCCACCACATTATCCATCATCCGAATGGCGGTGCGCACAAGATCATCCAGCGCCGCTGCATCCAGACGGGCATCGGCCTCGAACGGGTTGGCCACAAGCCGCGCAAGGTTCACCGACCCAAGCAGGCAGGCTCCGTAAGGCGGCAGGGGTTGTTCGCCGCAGGGATTGGTGGCGGCAATCTCCTCCACATAGTTCAGATTGTTGGCGGCATTGATCCGGTCGATGAAGATCACGCCCGGTTCGGCATAATCATAGGTCGATTGCATGATCCTGTTCCACAGATCCTGCGCCTGAACCGTCTGATACACTTTGCCGTCAAAGACCAGATCCCAGGAGGCATCGTCTTTCACCGCCTCCATAAACGCATCTGTCACCAGCACGCTGACATTGAACATGCGCAGCCGCGCGGGATCGGATTTCGCGGTGATGAAGGCCTCGATATCAGGATGATCGCAGCGCATGGTGGCCATCATCGCGCCGCGACGACTGCCCGCTGACATGATGGTGCGGCACATGGCGTCCCAGACATCCATGAAGGACAGCGGGCCGGATGCATCCGCCGCCACACCCTTCACATCCGCCCCCTTGGGCCGGATGGTGGAGAAATCATAGCCGATCCCGCCACCCTGCTGCATGGTCAGGGCGGCCTCTTTCAGATTGTCGAAAATGCCGCCCATACTGTCCGGGATCGTGCCCATGACAAAGCAGTTGAACAATGTGACCGCCCGGCCGGTGCCCGCGCCTGCGGTGATCCGCCCGGCGGGGAGGTATTTGAAATCTTCCAAGGCGGCGTAGAATCGCTTTTCCCAGGCCGCCGGGTCTGCCTCGACCGCGGCCAGATCCCGCGCGATGCGGCGCCATGTATCCTCAACACTCTGGTCAATCGGTGTGCCATCCGCCTCTTTCAGGCGATATTTCATATCCCATATCTGTTCAGCAATCGGGGCAGAGAAACGGGACATTCTGGACATCTCCCTTGGCACGGGCGGGGTAAGAAATTAGCAGGAAGCTGTGGATAAGTCCACCATACCTTGTGGAACTCAGTGACAGCTGGCTAGATATATAGGTATGGCTGCGAATCTCAATCTCATCAAGCTTTCCGTTGGCACCGAGGCGGTGGAAGATCTGATCCGCTGGCAGGCAAGCACGCGTGCCCAGGGCGCTGACGGGTTGCCGCGCCATGTCACCCGGATGTGGCCCAGGCGGGCCGATGAGCTGCTGGATGGCGGCTCGATCTTCTGGGTGATCAAAGGTGTGGTGCTGGCCCGGCAGCGCATCCTGCGCCTGGATGAGGTGGACCGGGGCGATGGCATTGCCCGCTGTGGCATTGTGCTGGACCCCAAACTGATCCGGGTCGAGGCAACCCCGAAACGCGCCTTTCAGGGCTGGCGCTATCTGCCGGGATCAGATGCGCCAAGCGATCTGAGTGCTGCGCGCCACCATGAGGACAGCCTGCCGCCGGAGCTGCAATCCGCCCTTGCCGAAATCGGCGTGCGTTAAGGCCGTCACTGACGCAGGCAACCCGCCCTGAAGCGTTTCGCCCTAATAATCCGCGATGCCCAGCCTGGTTTTCAACCCAGTCAGCGCCGCACGATCAGCCTCGCCCCACTCCGCTGCGCGGGATTTGAACAGGGTTGCCTGACTGCGGTGGATCAACCCGTCTTCCAGCACTTTCAGGTGGTTGGCCCTGAGCGTATCGCCGGTGGATGTGATATCGGCAATCGCCTCGGCGGTGAGATGTTTCACCGTGCCCTCTGTCGCGCCCTGACTGTCGACCAGCCGGTAATCGGCCACCCCGGCCTCGCGCAGGAATTCCCGCACCAGACGGTGGTATTTCGTGGCAATGCGCAGGCGGGTCCCATGGGCCGCGCGGAAATCGGCGGCGGCGGCATCCAGATCATCAAGAGTATCCACATCCACCCAGATCTTCGGCACCGCGATGACCAGATCGGCAAAGCCAAAGCCCATCGGCGCCAGTTCCGCCAGCACCTGATCCCAGAGCGGAATACCTTCGCGCACCAGATCGCTGCCGGTGACGCCCAGATGCACCCGGCCTGCCTGCAACTCACGCGGAATTTCCGACGCGCTGAGCAACAGCAAATCCAGATCAGCGCCATTGACCCGGGCGGCATATTCCCGGTCCGATCCGCTGCGCTGCATCTCGATGCCGCAGCTGGCGAACCAATCAAAGGTCTTTTCCATCAGACGGCCCTTGGAGGGGACGGCAAGCTTCAGGCTCATCCCGCGCCCTTTCCAAGGTGGCTCTGCAACTGATGGACCAGTTCGGGGCGGATCACGCCGCCAACCGCCGGAATATCGCGCCCGCCACCCAGAACATGGCACAGCGCGTCATACCGTCCGCCCGTGGCCACAGGCGGAAAATCCGGCTGCCCCCCGGCCAGGAACCCAAAGACGAACCCGTCATAATATTCCATGTTCGTGCGGCCATAGCTGGCCTCGAATGGCAGGCCGGCAACGTCAATGCCCGCCGCGTCCAGCGCCTCCATCCGGCGGGCCATGCGGGCCACCGCGTGGGAGATGCCGGGCAGGTCAACAGCAATGTCGCGCAAATGCTCATGGGCATTGGTCAGCGTCTCGCGCAGCGACAGGATCACATCCAGCACCTCGGCCTCTGCCGCCCCGATGGCGCGCGCGCCTGCATCCTGTTGCAGATGACGCATGCGGGTGGCGATTTCATCCGCACTGCGCAGACCGACCATCGGCCCGGCCCCGGCAATCAGACCCTCAACACCGGTTTCCGCCATCTGTTCCAGCAGGGTCGCGCGGGTGGCAGGCGCGGGTTTGCGGCCGGTAAACCGGTCCAGCAGCACCCGAAACCGGCGCGGTCGCCAGATATGGCGGCGCAACGCGCGTTTGCGCCGCTCGGTGGTTGCCAGACTGTCCACCGCAGCCAGAAGAATGCCGATATCGCCGGTGACCGGTGTCAGATCAAAGGGCGACAGAACCTCGGAGAACAGCGCGAACACTTCCGCATCCGCAGCTGCCGGGTTCTCACGGTCAAAAACCTCATAGCCCACCTGCAGATATTCGCAGGCCCGGTTGCTGCCGGTCTGCTGTTTTCGAAACACCTCCCCCAGATAGGTATAGCGCGCGGGTTCTGCCCCGCCCGCCATATGGGCCTGCACCACGGGCACCGTGAAATCGGGGCGCAGCATCAACTCCCCCCGGTCCGGGTCATGGGTGGTATAGGCCCGCGCACGAATGTCTTCGCCGTACAGGTCCAGCAGCGTGTCGGCGGGTTGCAGCAGATCAGCCTCGACCGGGGTGGCACCGGAAGCTTTGAAAACCGCCTGCAACCGCGCGGCCTCGGCCCGGATTGCGGGTTTATCAGTCACGTCTGACGATCCAGAATGGCGCGCACCTGCGCGACAAGCTCATCCAGCGGCACTTCACGCTGCGCGGGCTGGGATTTCCACTCTTCCAGGCTGGCATTTGCGGCAATCTCGGCGCCCAGGATCAGATCCTTGATCTGCACGACACCGCGCGCAGCCTCGTCCGAGCCCTGGATGATCGCCACCGGACTTTCGCGTTTATCCGCATATTTCAACTGATTGCCGAAATTCTTCGGATTTCCCAGATAGACCTCGGCCCGGATGCCCGCCTGACGCAGCGTGGCCACCATCGCCTGATACTCGCCCATCCGGTCGCGATCCATGACCGTCACGATCACCGGACCCTCTGCGGTGCGGCCGATGCGCCCCTTGGCGCGAAGCGCGGCCAGCAGACGGTCAACACCAATAGAGATACCCGTGGCGGCCACCTCCTGCCCGGTGAAGCGCTTGACCAGATCATCATATCGCCCGCCGCCGGCGACCGAGCCGAATTGCCTTGGGCGGCCTTTTTCATCTTTGATTTCAAAGGTCAGTTCGGCCTCATAGACCGGACCGGTGTAATAGCCGAGGCCACGAACAACGCTTGGATCAATCTCGATCCGGTCGGGGCCATAGCCCTGGGCAGCCAGAAGATCGGCAATGGTTTCAAGCTCTTGCACGCCCTGCCTGCCGACATCGGAGCCTTCGACAAGCTGGGTGAGACGCGCAACCGTGGCCGGGCCATTCTCGCGTTTCGCCGCCATGAACCCCATGATCACCCCGGCCCGATCCGGGCCCAGACCCGCCCCTTTGGTGAAATCGCCGGAGGCGTCCTCGCGCCCCTCTCCAAGCAGTGCGCGAACGCCTTTTTCTCCAAGCCGGTCCAGCTTGTCGATGGCGCGCAGCACGATGCCACGTTCGGCCTCTTTATCGTCACCGGCAAGGCCCGCAACCTCCATCACGCCGTTCAGCACCTTGCGGTTGTTCACCCGGATGATGTAATCCCCACGCGGGATGCCAACCGCCTCCAGCGTGTCGGCCAGCATCGCGCAAATCTCGGCATCCGCAGCCATGGAGGCCGAGCCGACTGTATCCGCATCGCATTGATAAAACTGCCGAAACCTCCCCGGCCCGGGTTTTTCATTGCGCCAGACCGGCCCCATGGTGAAGCGCCGGTAAGGGTTGGGCAGATCATTGCGGAATTGCGCGGCGACACGGGCAAGCGGCGCGGTCATGTCATAGCGCAGCGCCAGCCAGTCACCCTCTTCCTCCTGCCAGGCGAAAACGCCCTCATTCGGACGGTCCACATCGGGAAGGAATTTGCCCAAAGCCTCGACCGTTTCCACCGCAGAGGTTTCCAGCGGGTCAAACCCATAGCGATGATAGACCTCGGCAATCACCCGCAACATCTCGTTGCGTTCGGTCACCTCGGCGCCGAAATAATCGCGGAACCCTTTTGGCGTTTCGGCCTTGGGGCGGGGCTGTTTTTTCACTTTGGCCATGGGCGGTCCCGTGCGGGGTTTCAGGGTCGCGGGACGTGTAGCCGAGGGGGCGTGCCGGGGCAAGGCAGGGGTTAAAAGAGACATGCAGACCCGGCGCGGATCCGATACATGAAAGAATACGCGTGACCGAAAGGGTGAACATGGCCGATATCACCGATCTTGAGGAACAGATCGCCCATCTGATGCGGGTGGTTGAGGACCTGTCAGAGGTCGCCGCCCGGCAGGATGGCGAGATTGCAGCCCTGACCCGGCGGGTGGAGATGCTGATGATGCGCGAAGCAGAGCGGGAGGTGGATGGCGGCGGAACGGTGACGATGGCAGACGCGAGGCCGCCGCATTGGTGACCCCAGGTGTTTAGTCCCACTGTGTGATATCTGACACGGGGGAGGCGCGGGAGGCGCCGGGGGCAGCGCCCCTGAAACATTCTCAACCGCGTCGCGACCGGAAGAAATCGCGCAGCAAAGCCGCGGCCTCCTGCTCCGCGATGCCGCCATAGATCTCGGGCGCATGATGGGCCTGGGGGTGGTCAAACACCCGTGGTCCCTGCACCACACCGCCTGATTTCGGGTCTGCCGCAGCATAGTAAAGCCGCGCCACCCGCGCCGCTGCAATCGCGCCGGCACAGGCCGGGCAGGGTTCCAGCGTCACATAGAGATCGCAACCGGTCAGCCGTTCGGTCCCAAGGGCCGCACAGGCGGCGCGGATCGCCAGCATCTCGGCATGGGCTGTCGGGTCCAGCAATTCGCGCATCCGGTTGCCCGCCCGTGCGATCACCTCACCACCCTGCACAATCACCGCGCCCACGGGCACCTCGCCCCGGGCGGCGGCGGTGCGGGCCTCTTCCAGGGCCGTTTGCATATGGCTGCGAAACATCGTCATCGCCCCCCGCGACATCCGGGTTTGTAGTGAAACGCCTTACTTGCCGCTTTCCAACACCCTGTCAAACCGCTAGGCCCGGACATATGAGCACGGAGACCCCAAAAGGTGATCGCATCGCCAAGACGCTTGCCCGCGCGGGCGTCGCCTCGCGCCGTGAAGCCGAACGGATGATCGCCGCCGGGCGGGTTGCCGTGAATGGCGAGATCATTGCCAGCCCTGCTCTGAATGTGACCGGGGCCGACATGATCACCGTCGATGGCGCCCAGATCGCCGAGCCTGAGCGGCCCCGCCTCTGGCTTTATCACAAACCCCTTGGTCTGGTCACAACCAATGCCGATGAAAAGGGCCGCAAAACAGTGTTCGACACGCTCCCGCCCGAGATGCCCCGGGTGATGAGTGTTGGCCGCCTTGATATCAATTCCGAGGGGCTGTTGCTGCTTACCAATGACGGGGGTCTCAAACGCAGGCTGGAACTGCCCGCCACCGGATGGCTGCGCAAATACCGGGTGCGCGTGAAAGGCCGCCCCAGGGAGGAGGATCTTGCCCCCCTGCGCAAAGGTCTGAACATCGAGGGTGAGCGGTTTCAGCCGATGGAGGTCACATTTGACCGCCAGCAGGGCGCCAATGCCTGGCTGACCATTGGCCTGCGCGAAGGCAGGAACCGCGAAATCCGGCGCGCCGTGGGGGAAATCGGTCTGGATGTGAACCGCCTGATCCGCGTCAGCTATGGCCCGTTCCGTCTGAACCAGGTGAAGCCGGGCGCGGTGGAGGAGATCAAACCCCGCGTCCTGCGGGACCAGTTGGGGCTGGAGGCCGCGACCGAGGGCCATGCAGAGGCGAAGCCGAAACCCAAACGCCCCGGTCTGCGCAAGGCCCCCCCCAGATCCGGCAGCGCAAAAGGCAAATCTAGCCTGCGTCCCCCGCGTCATCCTCCGTCTCGGAAAGGCTGAACCGTTCGATCAGCCGGGCCTGGAACATGAAAACCGCAAACAGGAAAACAGGCAGTCCAAAGGTCTCGAATGTCACCCAGAATTCCGTCGATTGGGTGCGCCAGACCAGTTCATTGGCCAGCGCCATCAGCGCGAATGCGCCAGCCAGACGTCTGGTCAGGATCAGCCAGCCTTCCTCGCGCATGGGCAGCAGATCACCCATCACGAATTGCAGCCAGGACTGGCCGCGCAGCAGGCCGATCCCCAGGACAATGGCGAAAAATCCGTAGACCAGCGTCGTTTTCATCTTGAAGAAACGTTCATCGTTGAACCAGACGGTCAGCGCCCCGAACACCACCACCAGAACCGCCGTAAACACCTGAATGCGCGAGATCTTGCGCGTCAGACCCCACAATACCGCAATCGAGGCAAGCAGAAGCGGCACGAAAGCCGCCGTGACGATGATGAACCCGTCATATTCGGTGCCCGCAATGGTCACCTGCGCATCCTGAAACTTCATATAGGCCAGAAAGAACAAAAGCGGCGGGCCCAGTTCCAGCGCTGTTTTCAGCCAGGGTTTGATCTGTCTCTCGGCCATGTCCGGCTCCTTCATCCACCTGCCTCAACTATCACCGCCCCCGCCGCAATCAACCCCATCAATGCCACCCGGCGCGGTCCCACCCGTTCTCCCAGAAGCAGCCAGCCGATCAGGGCGTCGAGGTCTCGCGCAGCACGGCGGCCTCCCCCACCTGATCCAGCCGGGTGGCCAGCATGACCGCCCCGAAAGAGCCAAAGGCCACCAGCCCGCCGATCATCCCGCGCAGGGCCAGCGGCGCCAGAGCCGGGGGCATCTCCATCCGCAGATAGGCATGCCCGGCAATCACCGGGTACAGCAACCCGTCGATGAAGAAGAACCAGGCCAGAAAGGTGAACGGGTCAGCCGCCGCGCGGATGCCATAGGCATCATAGGTGGTGTAAAGCGCCACGAAGAGGCCGGTCAGAACCGCCAGCCACAGGGCCGGGACCAGACGATCCCGATCCACGGTGATCGTGCGCATGTTGTAGATCGCCAGCCCGTATATGCCGGTCAGCAGCACCCCGACGCCCAGCCATTGCAGCAGGCTGAAGCTTTCGCCGAACACAAGCCCGGCGCCGATAACCGTGAAAAGCGGGCCGGTGCCGCGCATCACCGGATAGACCACCGTATAGGCGCCGCGCCGATAGCTGGCCAAAGCCGCCCATTTATAGAGCGCATGGATCACAAAAACGCCTGCGAAAATGGGCCACATATGGGGTTCGGGCCAGGGCACGACGAACAGCGCCACAGGCGCGGCCATCAGCCCATAGCCTGCATCAATCGCGCCCCGCGACAATAACGGATCATGGCGCCCCTTCTGCAACGCGCCAAAGACCGCATGCAGAACCGCCGCCAGAAGCGCCAGGCAAAGCGCCAGCCATTCGCCCGCCGCCGTGCCTTCAAGCGAAAGGAACCAGGTGCTCATTCCTGCGGCGCGGCGCTGCGGTCCATTCCCCGGCAGGGTTGGAAACCGAACCGGGTGTAAAGCGGCGCGGCGCGTTCGCTGGAGACAAGGCTGACATGGCAGCTGGCAGGCAGATGCGCTTCGCACCAGGTCATCAGCCGGATCATGATTGCGCGGCCCAGCCCCTGCCCCTGCGCATGCGGATGCACCGCCACATCAACGATCTGCACAAAGGCGCCACCATCCCCCACGACACGGCCCATGGCGATCAGATCACCGTCATCGCGGGCGGTCACGGCGTAAAGCCCATGGGCCAGCCCGATCCGCGCGGCGTCTTCACAACGAGGCCCCAACCCGCAAAGGGCCCGCAATGCACGGTATTCCCCGGATTCCGGCGCGGTTTCGAACCAGAGCGCTGTCACGCTTCCGCCCCTGTCAGGGCCTGTGCGAATTCCTCAGGATCGAACGGGGCCAGATCGTCAATCTGTTCCCCCACACCGATCGCATGGATCGGCAGCCCGAACCTGTCGGCCAGCGCCACCAGCACCCCGCCTTTCGCGGTGCCATCCAGCTTGGTCATCACCAGACCCGTCACATCGGCCATCTTCTGGAAGGTTTCGACCTGGCTAAGCGCGTTCTGCCCGGTGGTGGCGTCCAGCACCAGCAGGGTGTTATGGGGCGCATCGGGGTCTTTCTTGCGGATCACCCGCACGATCTTGGCCAGTTCCTCCATCAGATCGGTCCGGTTCTGCAACCGCCCCGCCGTGTCGATCATCAGAAGATCGGCGCCATCAGCCTCGGCCTTCGTCATCGCATCAAAGGCCAGGGCGGCGGGGTCTGACCCCTCGGGCGCGGTCAGAACCGGCACGCCCGCACGCTCCCCCCAGACCTGCAACTGTTCCACCGCCGCCGCCCGAAACGTATCGCCCGCCGCAATCACCACCTGCTTGCCCGCGGCCCTGAACTGGCTGGCCAGCTTGCCGATGGTCGTGGTTTTGCCCGAGCCGTTCACCCCCACCACCAGCACCACTTGCGGGGTCTTCGGGTAAATCGGCAGGGGCCGCGCCACAGGGTCCATCACGCGGGCGATCTCGGCGGTCAGCAAGCCCTTGATATCGGAGGCCGTCATCAGCTTGCCATACCGCCCCTCGGACATGTTCGCGGTTACCCGCAATGCCGTATCCACGCCCATATCCGCCGAGATCAGCAATTCCTCCAACTGCTCCAGCATCTCATCGTCAAGCGCCCGACGCGGCTCGGCACTCCGCCCCATGAGGCGGCCCATGAGGCCGGGTTTCGGTGCCGTATCCGGGGCAGGTTCGGGTGTCAGGTCCACGCGCAACGGCTCAGGCTCAGGCTCAGGCTCAGGCTCAGGCTCAGGCTCAGGCTCAGGCTCAGGAATTGCTTCTGTTACCGGATCTGGCAACCGCTTTTCCTCCGGTTCCGCGGGGGTGCCCGCCTGCGGCTCTGCGTCACCCGGCGCGGCCACCGCCCCGTCCTCGATGATCGCCTCCAACCCTTCGTCGATCTTCGACGAGGATTTGAACATCCGATCCTTCAGCTTCTTGAAAAACGACATCTCTGACTTCCCAAAATCCTCTCTTCACCTATGCGCAACCGCGCCGGGATGGAAGCCCGCCGGCCCCACGAAACGGGAGGATATCTTCACCCATACCGCCCGCGTGCTGAGCGATCTGCACAAGGCCGACTGAAACTGGGAGCTTACCAGAAAGCGGTGCAAACACCTGGCCTGAACCTACTGGGCCAGAAAACCATTTCAGGCAATGCGCCCGGGGAAAGCCGAATGAATTCAGGGCTTTCCCCCTGACGCCTCGCAGTTTTGGCGCGATTTAGAGACCCGGGCCTCAGATCTCCTGCGGGAAATGCTTCATCACCAGACGGATCGGGTTCGGCGCCGCCTGCCCCAGCCCGCAGATTGAGGCATCCTCCATCGCCTGGCACAGGTCTTCCAGCAGCGGCTGGTCCCAGGCATCCGCCTGCATCAGCTTCACCGCCTTCTCACAGCCGACCCGGCACGGCGTACATTGGCCGCAGGATTCCGCCTCGAAGAAGCGCAGCATGTTCAGCGCCGCGGCTTTCGCGGAATCCTGATCGCTCAACACCACCACCGCCGCAGAGCCGATGAAACTGCCCAATGGCTGCAATGTGTCGAAATCCAGCGGCACATCATCCACCGAGGCGGGCAACAGCCCCGAAGATGGCCCGCCCGGCTGATAGGCCTTGAACACATGGCCCCTGGCCATGCCGCCCGCCGCCGCGATCACATCCGCTATCGTCGAACCCGCAGGCAGCAGATACACACCCGGCGCAGCCACGCGGCCAGAGACGGAATAGCTGCGCAACCCCACACGCCCGTTCTTTTCCGTCGCGTTCAGAACCTCCGGCCCCTCACGACAGAGCTTCGCCACCCAATGCAAAGTCTCGACATTATGCACCAGGGTCGGGCGGCCAAAGACCCCCACCTGCGCCACAAAGGGCGGGCGATGCCGGGGCAGGCCGCGTTTGCCCTCGATCGATTCGATCATCGCGCTTTCTTCACCGCAGATATAAGCGCCCGCACCGCGCCGCAGATCGACAAAGCCGGGTGCCACCAGCCCCGCCGCTTCCAATGCCGCGATCTCGCGCCGCAAAATCTCCAGCACCGCCGGATATTCGTCGCGCATATAGATGAAACAGGTCTCTGCCTCCACCGCCCAGGCCGCGATCAGCATGCCTTCCAGAAACAGATGCGGCTCCCGTTCGAGGTAATAACGGTCCTTGAAGGTGCCCGGTTCCCCCTCATCGCCATTCACCGCCAGATAGCGGGGCCCGGCATTGGCCCGCACAAACCCCCATTTCTTCCCCGAGGGGAAGCCCGCGCCCCCAGACCGCGCAGACCAGAGGCCAGCACACGTTCCTGCACCGCCTCCCAGTCGCCATTGTCGCGCAGGGTTTTGAGCGTCTCATACCCGCCATCGGCGACATAGGCCTCAAACCGCTGATACTCCGGTATCACGGCATGGGTTTCTTCCCCTGCAATCGCGGCCTCGACCCTGGCCAGATCCGCGTGATCCACATGGTGATGCCCCAGTTCCAGCACCGGTGCGGTATCGCAGCGCCCCATGCAGGGCGCGGTCACAACCCGCACCTGTCGCGCGTCCAGCCCTTCCTCCAACGCCGTTTTCAACGCCGCCGCCCCCGCCAACTCGCAAGACAGGGAATTGCAAACCCGGATTGTCAGGTCAGGCGGCGGCGCCTCCCCCTCTTTCACCAGATCGAAATGGGCGTAAAAACTCGCCACCTCCCAGATCTCGGCCATGGGCAGGCCCATCTCTTCGCCCAGCGCCCGCAAATGCCGGGCCGACAGATGGCCATGGGCATCCTGAAGCAAATGCAGATGCTCGATCAGCAAATCCCGCCGCCGGGGCCGGTCCCCCAGCAGCGCCTGGACATCCTCCAGCGCCGCATCTTCATATTGGCGGCCCTTGGGCCCGGTCCGGCCCTTGCCACGACCCGATTTCCAAACGCCCGTCCCGTGGCTTTTTTTCTCATCCAGCGCCATAGCCGATCCTCCACATTCGTCTTATATCCTGTCTTATCGCGATGCGCGCGCCTGCGCCTGCCAAAACCGACATGGTTTTGCACTAAAATGCAGACCGGATATGCTCCGGCCCTGCATCGCCAACCGCAAGGAGGCCCCATGCCGGTGATTGCCCGCTACGCCCTGGCCACGCTGACGCCCCTGCTTCTGCTGATCCTTGGCAGTCTTTTCGCCCTGCCCTTCGGGCTGGCCGCGCTGATCTGGCTGACGCTTCTGGCAGCCTTCCTTGATCAGGTTCTGGCGCCCCCGGCCCATGATCCCGACAACCAGAGCCCGTGGCCCGATCACCTGTCACTTGTGCTGGCGCTTGGCCATCTGGCGCTGATCCCTCTGGTTCTGACGGCCCTGGCAGGGCCGGTTCTGGATTTCGGCCAGAAACTCGCGCTTCTCTTCGCCACCGCGTCTTTCTTCGGTCAGGTCAGCCACCCGAATGCCCATGAGCTGATCCACAGGCGTCCGCGCTGGCTCAGCGGGTTTGGCGGGCTGGTCTATATCTCGGTCCTTTACGGGCATCATGCCTCGGCCCATCGTCTGGTCCATCACCGCTATGTGGGCACCGATCAGGATCCGAACACCCCCCTGCCAAGCGAAGGGTTCTGGGACTATGTGCCCCGCGCCTGGAAAGGCGAATTCGAGGCGGGACTGATGGCCGAAAATGACCGGCTGTCACGACGCGGCAAACATGCCTGGTCACCCTCAAACCCGTATATCTATTGGGTAACCGGCGGTATCCTGATGTTGTTTGCGGCAGTCTATATAGCCGGGCTCCCCGGCCTGCTGGCTTTCCTGACGCTTGCCGCGCTGACCCATCTTCAAATCCTGCTCAGCGATTATATCCAGCATTACGGGCTGCAAAGGTTGGAGCGACCGGATGGCCGTCTGGAACCCGTCGCCCCCCATCACAGCTGGAATGCACCCAAAGGCTTCTCCAGCTATCTGATGATGAACGCACCCAGCCATTCCGAACACCATATGCACCCGGACCGCCCCTATAATCAGCTCGACACCGGGGCCAGAGTGCCAATACTGCCCTATTCGGTCCCGATCATGGCGATGCTTGCAACCCTGCCTCCGGTCTGGCATCGGGTCATGGACAAGCGCGCATTACGGGTGATGCAAGCCGCCGAAGCCCGTCTTCATGATCGCAGCCCTGAACCGGAAACCACCCGGATAAATCCGGCTTCATGACGCGAAAGCGCCCCTGCCCTTCTTCTTGTCTTAAATACGCCGGGGGTGTGGGGGCTGGCCCCACGTCTTTCACAGTGTCACACCCCGGCGGCCCGCCAGATCGGTGAAATACTGCCAGGCCACCCGGCCCGACCGTGCCCCGCGCGTGGCCTGCCATTCAATCGCCTCGGCCCGCAACGTCTCTGCATCCATCACCAGTCCATAGGCCGCACAATAGGCTTCGATCATCGCCAGATACTCATCCTGCGAACAAGGGTGAAAGCCCAGCCACAGCCCGAACCGGTCGGACAGGGAGACTTTCTCCTCCACCGCCTCGGACGGGCTGATCGAGGTGGAACGCTCATTCTCGATCATATCGCGTGGCATCAGATGCCGCCGGTTCGAGGTGGCGTAGAAAATCACATTGTCGGGCCGCCCTTCAACCCCGCCATCCAGCACCGCCTTCAGGGATTTGTAATGGGTGTCATCATGGGAAAAGGACAGGTCATCGCAAAACAGCACCACCCGCACATGCGCGGCCCGCAAGAGGGTCAGCAGCCGCCCGATCGACGGCAGATCCTCGCGCTGCACCTCGACCAGCTTGACCGCCAGCCCCCGGGCCAGAACCTCCGCATGCACCGCCTTGACCAGCGAGGATTTTCCCATCCCCCGCGCGCCCCAAAGCAGTGCGTTATTGGCGGGCAACCCCCGGGCAAATTGCAGCGTGTTGTCCAAAAGCGTATCACGCGCCCGGTCAATGCCCAGAAGCAGGGGCAGATCGACCCGGTTCACCTCAGCCACCGGGTCCAGCCGGTCCGGCGCGGCATGCCACACAAACGCCTCTGCCGCATCCCAGTCCGGGGCCGCCGCCGGGGCCGGTCGCAACCGCTCCAGCGCCTCGGCAATCCGGGTCAGCACCGCGTCATTCATGCTGTCCGGTCTTCTTCATCCTCATCATCCAACACCCCCTCGGCCCTGAGCCGGGCATCACGGCGCCTTTCAACCATGCGGACCAGCTGGATGGAAATTTCATACAGCCCGTAGACCACAACAAACAGGATCAGTTGCGTGATCACATCGGGCGGGGTGACCAGGGCCGCCAGCGTCAGAATGGCGACAACGGCCCATTTGCGCATATTGCCCAGACCTTCGGCGCTGACCAAGCCGGCCTTGCCCATCAGGGTCAACAGCACCGGCAATTGGAAACACAGGCCAAAGGCAAAGATGAATTTCATCGCCAGATCGGTCGATTCGCGGATCGAGCCCAGAAAAACCGTGCGCAGTTCCGTCGTGCTGTCCGACAGGGCGGGCGGCTCGGCGCCCGTGAAATACGCCGTCAGCATCGGGATCGCATCGGCAAAGCCGATAAAGAAATTCATCGCCAGCGGCGTCACCACGAAATGGGCAAACGCCGCGCCCAGCAGGAACAACAGGGGCGAGGCAAGGATGAACGGCAAAAACGCATTCTGTTCAGACCGGTACAGCCCCGGCGCCACGAACCGCCACAACTGATGCGCAATGACCGGGAAAGACAGGGCAAACCCGCCGATGACCGAAATCCGCACCAGCACGAAAAACTGCTCCTGCGGGGCGGTGAAAATCAGCTCTGGGCTTTGACCACGGGCAATCAGCACCGCAATCAGGGGCTGTTGAATGAAACTCAGCAAGGGCTGGGCCACGGTGAAACAGGCCACCATCGCCACAACAAAAGCCAGAACCGAGCGGATCAGCCGGGTGCGCAATTCCGCCAGATGTTCGATCAGCGGCGCGGCGCTGTCCTCCATGTGCTCTTCGCTGCTCATCCCTGGTCGGTTCCGGTCCGTGGTTCGGCCGCTGCCTCAGGGGCCGGTTCTGCCGCCACCGGGTCCGCAGTCGCGGCGGGAACGGGTGTCGCGCTTGCTGAGGCATCGCCCGGGGTCACGGCGGCCAGTTTGGCATTGCGGATGTCATCCTCGCGCGCCTTGCGCAGCGCATCGGCCTGTTCGCGGGCAGCCTTGCTGTCCGCAAGACGTTTCTCGGCCATCGCGCGGGTTTCCGAGCCTTCCTCGAACTGTGTCGGATCAATGTCCTTTTCGATCCCGTCAAAGGCCTTGTTCACCGCGTCCATCCCCATCTTCTTGGGGTTGGCCATGGCGCGCAGATCCTTGCCGAGATCTTTCATCCCGGTTTCCCCGGCAGCCTCATCCATCGCGCGGCTGAAATCCTTGGCCATGCCGCGAATACGGCCCGTCACCTGACCAAAGGTGCGGAACATTTTCGGCAGGTCTTTGGGACCGACGACGATCAACGCCACGATCCCGATCACCAATAGCTCCATCATGCCGATATCTGGCATTACCCTGCCTTATTCCTGATCCACTTAGGGATGCATGGCGACCTGCGCCTTTCAGGCGTTGTCACGCTCCCGCTCGGGCGTCACGTCACGTGCAGCCGCCCCGCCATCCTCACTGGTCGACGCATTCTCGATCTCTTCGGTGCTGTCTTTCACACCACGTTTGAACGCGGTGATCCCTTTGCCAACCTCACCCATCAGGTTGGCGATCTTGCCGCGCCCGAACAGAACAAGCACGACAACGGCGATCAAAAGCAGACCGGCAGGTCCGATATTGTTGAGCATGTTTATCTCCCTTGGCGTCTGGCAGGCCAGATCCTGGCCCACACCGCGCAATCACATCTACGATCCATACCTAGGATCATCCGGGGCGGGTTCAAAGCCCCAAAGCCCGTGCCCGGGTTGGTTTTGGGCCGAATTGTCAGCCGGGGCAAGGCATTTCCCCGGTTTCGCCCCGATCAGACGCCTATCTGCGACGCGGGAAGACGAAACACCGGTCGCGGCGGACCGTCAGCCACAGCGCCGTGCCGGGCTTTGGCAGAAACACCGCCGGAACCGTCGCGCGCAACACCTCGCCATTGAAATCCATCCGGAATTCCACAAGGCTTTCATGGCCCATGAACCGCGCCCGTTCGACCACGCCGCGCGCCGGCACCCCATCTTCCGGGGTCGGGTTCGGGCCCCGCCCGCCCCGGTCGAAATCAATCTTCACATGCTGGGGGCGAAAAATGATCTCCACCTCTGAGCTGTCGGGATAACCCGGCGCCAGAAACTGACCAAAGGCCGTGTCGGTCAGCGCCCCGTCGACCCGGCCCCGGATCACATTCACATCGCTGAAAAACGCCGCCGCCGCCTGATCACAGGGCGCATTATAGATGTTATAGGGGGCGCCCTGCTGAACGATCACGCCATCGCGCATCAGGGCGATCTGATCGGCCATGCGCATCGCCTCTTCCGGCTCATGGGTGACCAGAAGAACGGCGGTGCCTTCCTCTTTCAGCAAGTTCAGGGTTTCATCACGGATGCCATCACGAAGACGGTTGTCGAGCCCCGAGAATGGTTCATCCATCAGCATCACCTTGGGACGGGGTGCCAGCGCACGGGCCAGGGCCACCCGCTGCTGTTCACCGCCAGACAGCATATGCGGTGATTTATCCCCATATCCATCCAGATGCACACGGTCCAGCAACTCATTGACCCGCCTCATTTTCTCGGGTTTTCCACCGGTTATCCCAAAGCTGATATTCTGCGCGACGGTCAGATGCGGAAACAGGGCGAAATCCTGAAACATCAACCCGATGCCCCGCGCCTCGGGCGGCAGATGGGTTGTATCATCCGACACCGTGAGGCCATCCACCGCCACCTGCCCCGCGCTTTGCCGTTCCACCCCGGCAATGACCCGCAAGGTGGTGGATTTGCCGCAGCCCGACGGGCCCAGAAGGCACATGATTTCCCCGGGGCCACCCCAAGCGACACATCGCTGACCACCGCGCGCCCATCGAAATGGCACGAGACATGATCGACCTGCAGGCGGAGGGGTGGCGGAAACGTCATGAAAACCCGATCAGTTTCATCGGATTTGGCAGGTAGCAGGGCAGGTAAAGGGTTTCAAGCCTGCCCGGTCTCGCCAGCGGTCAGTGCAAAGCCCATCTCACCCAGTATACGCCCATTGACTTGTGCAGAGATCCGATGCGGGCCCGGATGCAGGGTGAAGGTCGTGGCATTGCCTTTGAAGACATGGGTTTTTGACAGGCGAAGCGGCGCATCAGGTGTAAGAACCGCCTGTTTCAGCTTGAAAACCTTGCAGCTTTCCGCCCCGTTGGGTTTGTGAAACCAGATCAGATAATCCACCAGAACCGGCGTTGCCTCGGCAGCGCTGAGGACAATTTCGATCACCGCCCGGCCGCCGATGGCCACCGGATCGGGGGTAATCGTGATCGCCTCCAGTGTCACCGGCGCATCGGCGCGATAGCCCAGCATCTCCATCGCGCCCGGATGTCCGTCCTTGATCAGCGTTCTGAGCGCATGTTTCGTCATCCAGGCCAGTTCCCTGGCATCCTGCCGGCCCGCCTTTTGCCATTTGCGCAGCCGTTTCAGAACCCGGTCCGGGTCAAGTTTGCTGATATCGTTCAGATGGTTGGCAACCGACCGCGTCACATAGCGTGCCGGGTCTGCATGCAACCGATCCAGAAACCGCAGCGGCACCATCGGGTCCAGCGTGATCGCCTTTGCCCAGGGCAGGCGTGGCCTTGTGCCTTCGCTGACCAGACGGCGCAGATGGTAATTGGAACTGAGGCACCATTGATCCAGCCGGGCAAGGGTTTCCCCGGGCCAGCGGTTCAGAAACGGGCGCAGGTAGAATTCCATCGAAAACCGCTTGGTGGCCGCCTCCAGCAGGTCCAGCGCCCGGTCCCGGTGGTGTTCCAGCCCGTGGCGCACGGCCAGTATGCCCGGCACCGCATGGATGAACCGGCCAAAATCATCATCGGTTTTCGTCGGGTCCAGTTCCGGCGGCATCGCGGCCTCCAGCGCTGCGGCCATGGCGGGGAAATCCTCTGGCAAGCGGGTCTGAAGACAATCCGCGATCCAGTCGAGCCTTTGCATCAGTTCCCGCCCCTGCAGACCCGGCAGCACCTCGGCCAGAAACCCATCGGCGTCGAACCCGGGCAGACCGGCGGCATATTCCGCCGCCAGATCGCCCAGGGACTCTGCGTTAAACAGATGGTCTTTCAGAGAAAACTTCGCACTCATATGGTGAAGTTTGTGCCGCCGCCATCCAGCAGAATATTCTGCCCGACGATAAATCCGGCCTGTTTTGAGCAGAGATAGGCGCACATCTGTCCGAACTCCTGTGCCGTGCCATAGCGCCGTGCCGGGATTGTCGCGATCCGGCGTGTGCGCGCTTCCTCCATGGTGATGCCTTGTGCTTTCGACACGCCACCATCCAGCGCATCGGCGCGGTCGGTCGCATGAATGCCCGGCAGAAGATTATTGATCGTAACACCATGCTGGGCAACCTGTCGCGCCGTGCCTGCCACATAGCCGGTCAATCCGGTCCGGGCCGAATTTGACAGACCAAGTTGCGGGATCGGGGCCTTCACGGATTGCGAGGTGATATTCACCACCCGCCCCCAGCCACGATCGGCCATTCCCGGCATCAATGCGGTCATCAGGGCAATGGGCGCCAGCATATTCGCATCCAGCGCGGCAATGAAATCATCGCGCCCCCAGTCTGACCACAGACCCGGCGGCGGGCCGCCCGCATTGGTGACCAGAATGTCGATCTGGCCCGCAGCCTCCAGCAGCCGGGCGCGGTCATCTTCGCGGCTGACATCTGCGGCAACGGTGGTCACCTCCACCCCATGTGCTGCACGGATCGCCTTCGCTGTCTCCTCCAGCGCATCGACACCGCGCGCATTCATCACAAGATCGCAACCCGCCGCCGCCAGAGCTTCGGCACAGCCACGCCCCAGACCCTTTGATGATGCGCAAACCAGCGCCCGTTTCCCTGCTATTCCCAGATCCATAACACCCTCTTTATTCCATTGGCTTATTCCACTGACGCGACCCAACTCATCCGGCCCGCAAGCCATCGCCGATCTGCCTTGACCGTTGCAACGCCCTGCCTACGCATTTAAGTCAGAGGAGAGATCATGACCAGACGCACCGCACAATTCACCTTTCCCACCTATCCGGCGACAGCCTTCAAAGTCTCTACCGGGGCCCATGAAGGCGACGCGATCGGGTTGATGAAAGATGTGGTGCCGGGGGATTCGTATCGTCTGTCCCGTCAGGTGGCCGCCCGTGATCTGGCAATCTGCGACGGGCCGCAGGGGCAGGAGGTGGCCGATGGGTCCGATATCGGAACGCCCGGTAACAATGTGGTGCTGGATTTATGCCATACCCTTATGGCGCCAGACGGATCCATGGTTGATCTTTTGGTCCTGACCCTCTGGTCTGATGCAAGAACCACGCAACATATCCTGCCGCTGACCCCCCTGCATACCGCCGTTGATTATGAACTGGTCGCCTCGGAAACCGACAGCGTGCCGCGCCGGTTTGCCGATATCGCCAGCGTCAGTTTCATGGCTGGCACCCATCTGACACTGGCCAATGGCAGTCAGAAAACGGTCGAGGAATTGCAGGTCGGCGACAAGATCCTGACCCGCAATAACGGGGCGCAGGGCATCAAGTGGATCGGCCAGCAAACCATGCGCGCCACCGGTGCGCTTGCCCCGATCCGCATCACCGAAGGCACGCTGAACACCGCCCGCGACCTGCGTCTGTCACCCCATCACCGCCTGTTCATCTGGCAGCGCACCGATGAGGTTGGCACCGGGCGGGCGGAACTGATGGTCAAGGCGGGCTATCTGGTGAATGGCGACACGGTGCTGCGCGAGGAAGGCGGCCATGTGGACACTTTTCACATCCTGTTTGACGGCCATGAAATCATCTATGCCGAAGGGATCGCGGTTGAAAGCCTGCTGGTCACCGGCCAGACCCGGGCCACCCTGCCCGAAGATCTGGATATCGCCCTGTCGGAATCCGATCGCCTGAATGCGGCCGAGATCGAAGTGTCACGGGCCGCCCTGGACGGGGAGGATGACGCCGTCGAACGGCTGACCCGGGCCAGCAAGGGGGCCAGCAAAGACTGACACCCCTATAGCTTTTCGGGTTTAATCCGTGCCGAAAAACTCCTCTCTCACGATCTTGCCGCCGGAGACGTGATAGATCGCCAGTTCTTTCATTTTGGTGCGCTCACCGCTTTGCTTATGGGTCGCGTCAATCTCGAAAATCACACCGAATTTGTCGTCACCATGCAAAAACGGCCCCTGCACATCGCCGCCATGCACCTCGAAATTCTCGGCCCACCAGGCGTGTTTGCCCTTGATGGCCTCGATGCCCTGCGCCTCTCGCCCCATGCCCGAGAAATCCGCCGCCTCCACCGAGGCCGCATCGGGGGCATAGTTCTTATCAAGATTGGCTGCTTCATTCTGGGTTTTGCAGGCCTCTACCAACTCATTGGCAATCTGTTCCAGACTCATTGCGTTTCCTTCAATTTGTTCACTCTATGTTCTTTGCATACCCTGAGTCGCATCACAGAGTCACGACAGGGATGCCGATGATTGCGCATAGGCCAAGCCTCGCCTATATCCCGCCCCATGTTGGATAGCCCGAAAAACCGCCCCGATCTTCCGGCCGAGATTGCCCGCCGCCGCACCTTTGCCATCATCTCGCACCCGGATGCGGGCAAGACCACACTGACCGAGAAATTTCTGCTGTATGGCGGGGCGATCCAGATGGCCGGGCAGGTGCGCGCCAAGGGCGAGGCGCGGCGCACACGGTCGGATTTCATGCAGATGGAAAAGGACCGGGGCATTTCGGTTTCCGCCTCGGCCATGTCGTTTGATTTCGGGGAGTACCGGTTCAACCTGGTGGATACGCCCGGCCACTCCGATTTCTCGGAAGACACCTATCGCACGCTGACCGCCGTGGATGCGGCGATTATGGTGATCGACGGGGCGAAAGGCGTGGAAAGCCAGACCCGGAAACTGTTTGAGGTTTGCCGGTTGCGCGACCTTCCGATCTTGACCTTTTGCAACAAGATGGACCGGGAAAGCCGCGATACATTCGATATCATTGATGAAATTCAGGAAAATCTCGCCATAGACGTCACCCCGGCAAGCTGGCCCATCGGCACCGGGCGTGCGTTTCTGGGATGTTATGATCTGATCCGCGACCGGCTGGAGCTGATGGATCGCGCTGATCGGAATGTGGTGGCCGAAAGCATCTCGATCGAGGGGCTGGATGACCCGGTGCTGGCCGATCATGTGCCTGCGGACCTGCTGGAAAAGCTCCGTGAGGAGGTCGAAATGGCGCGCGCATTGCTGCCGCCGCTGGATCGGCAGGCCTTTCTTGACGGCACGCTTTCACCGATCTGGTTCGGGTCGGCAATCAACTCCTTTGGCGTCAGGGAGCTGATGGACGGCATCGCAGGCTATGGGCCGGAGCCGCAGATCCAATCGGCTGAGCCCCGCAAGGTTGCCCCGGAAGAGAGCAAGGTTGCCGGGTTCGTCTTCAAGGTACAGGCCAATATGGACCCCAAGCACCGCGACCGGGTGGCCTTTGTCCGCGTCGCCTCGGGCCATTTCAAACGGGGGATGAAACTGACCCATGTGCGGTCGAAAAAGCCGATGGCGATCAGCAATCCGGTGCTTTTCCTCGCCTCGGACCGGGAACTGGCCGAGGAAGCCTGGGCCGGGGATATCATCGGCATCCCGAACCATGGCCAGTTGCGCATCGGTGATGCCCTGACCGAAGGCGAGGCGCTGCGCTTTACCGGCATTCCCAGTTTCGCACCGGAATTGCTGCAAACCTGCCGCGCGGGCGACCCGATGAAGGCGAAACATCTTGATAAGGCACTGATGCAGTTTGCCGAGGAAGGGGCGGCAAAGATTTTCAAACCCGATATCGGGTCCGGTTTCATTGTCGGCGTTGTGGGCGCGCTGCAATTCGAGGTGCTGGCCAGCCGGATCGAGATGGAATACGGGCTGCCGGTCCGGTTTGAAGCATCGCAATTCACCTCGGCCCGGTGGGTGCATGGGGACAAGGACAAGGTCGATGCCTTCGCTGACGCCAATAAACAGCATATGGCCACCGATAATGACGGCGCCTCGATATATCTGACCCGCCTGCAATGGGATATCGACCGGGTGGGCCGCGATTACCCGGACATTACCTTGAGCGCGACCAAAGAGCTGATGGTTTAACCCCCGATTAACCCTCTGACCCGCAGCATTGCAGCCATGCGGGTTTTCCGGGCTCTTTCCTTTTGCATTCTTGTGACCGCCTGCAATTACGGCGGCACAGGCGGCGCCCTGACCAGTCATGATCTGGGCATGTCCGGCGTCTATTCCCGGCAGGTGCTGATAAGCGATGACATGCATCATGTGCTGATGGGGCATGTGGCCATCGTCACCCGGAATGAGGATGGTGAAACGGAAGCCGGATTGATCATTCATCAACGCCGCGACGGGGTGCATCGGCTGCACTATCGCGCGGCCTGGAGGGACGGGGTTGAGCTGCCCTATACCAGCCTCAGCCACCGTGACAACGGCTGCACCCATGGCCATTGCCTTGATAATGCGGTTGGAATGATCGCGCTGTCCTCCGAAATGATGCGCCATGCGGCGGTCCACGGGTTCCGCGCCCATCTGAGCGGCTGGTCCGGCACAATCGACATCGATGCCCCGCCGGACCTCTTTGTCGAAGCGCTGCACCGTGCGGCGGATATGTAACGCCCGCCGGGCACGCCGCAGCGCGGCATTTGACCTTCGGACAGGATTGCACTATCTGCGCTCTGGATCATGCGGCAGGCGTGTGATCACGCCGCAGAGCGCGCTGATGGATATGCGCTCTATTTTTTGGTCCCGGCCTCTATGGCTGGCGAAATTTGGACGCGTATGACAAAGTTTTCCGATCTCAGCCTTAGCCCCAAGGTTCTCAAAGCCGTTGACGAAGCCGGCTATGAAACCCCGACCCCGATCCAGGAAGGGGCCATTCCCCCGGCCCTTGAAGGGCGTGACGTGTTGGGCATCGCCCAGACCGGCACCGGCAAGACCGCCAGTTTCACCCTGCCGATGATCACCATGCTGGCCCGTGGCCGCGCCCGCGCCCGGATGCCGCGTAGCCTGGTCTTATGCCCGACCCGCGAACTGGCCGCCCAGGTGGCCGAGAATTTCGACACCTATGCAAAACATGTGAAACTGACCAAGGCACTGCTGATCGGCGGGGTCAGCTTCAAGGAGCAGGATCAGCTGATCGACCGGGGTGTGGATGTTCTGATCGCCACACCGGGCCGCCTGCTTGACCATTTCGAACGCGGCAAGCTGTTGCTGACCGGCGTGCAGATCATGGTGGTGGATGAGGCTGACCGGATGCTCGATATGGGGTTCATCCCTGATATCGAACGGATTTTCGGGCTTGTGCCCTTCACCCGCCAGACCCTGTTTTTCTCGGCCACCATGGCGTCCGAGATTGAGCGGATCACCAACACCTTTCTCAGCAACCCCGCCAAGATCGAGGTTGCCCGCCAGTCCAGCGCGTCGGACACGATCGAACAGGTGATGGTCAGCTTCCGCCCTACCCGCCGCGATATGGCCGCGAAACAGAAACGCGACATGCTGCGCGCGGTGATCGAGGGCGAAGGCGAGGCTTGCACGAATGCGATCATCTTCTGCAATCGCAAGGTTGATGTGGATATCGTGGCGAAATCGCTGAAAAAACACGGGCTGAATGCAGAACCGATCCATGGCGATCTGGATCAGTCACAGCGGATGCGCACGCTGGACGGGTTTCGCGATGGCACGATCCGGTTTCTGGTGGCTTCCGACGTGGCCGCGCGTGGCCTCGACATCCCGAATGTCAGCCATGTGCTGAACTATGACGTGCCCAGCCATGCCGAGGATTATGTCCACCGGATCGGGCGCACCGGCCGCGCCGGGCGCAAGGGCAAAACGATCATGTTGCATGTCCCGTCAGATGACAAATATCTGGGCGCCATTGAAACCCTGATCGGCACATCAATCCCCCGCACAGACCCGCCGATCCAGATCGGCAGCACGGCGAAAGACGCGGGGCCCGCAGAAAGCGGCGACAAGCCCGAACGCAAACCGCGCCGCAGCCGTCGGGACGACCGGCAGGAGCAGGACACGAAACCTGCGGAAACCGCTGCCAGTGAAGAGGCTGCAACACCGCATGGGCGCGCGAACGGTGCTGACCGCAGCACCCGCAATGAGCGCAGTGGTGGCCGAGGTCGCGGCGGACGTGACCGGGGGGATCGTGGCGGCAATTCTGTAGTCGGCATGGGCGATCACATGCCTGATTTCATCTCGCTCAGCTTTGACGAACGCCGGGGCGGCCCGGCCCGGCCCGATCAGGATGAGACAGTCTCGAACACACCCGAACCAGCACCTGCTGAGGCAGAGGCAGACGCAACGGATGCACAGGCGCCTGATACACCCGCAGAACCCGTGGCCGAGGAAAAGCCCAAACCCAAACGCCGGCGGGTCAAAAAGGTGAAAGAGACCGAGACCACAGCCGAGACCAGCAGCGAAGACGCAACCTGAAGCGTTTCGGCTAAGCCTTGGATCGAAAAAAGCGGCCTCTCGCCTTTGGCCCGAACGCGTTTTCGATACCGTCTGTTTTATAGCGTTTCGACTTTACATTGAAGCAGTAGAACGGCTTTCGCGTTTGAGCCAAAGGCGAAAGGCAGCGAAAGGCGTTTCAACAGTAAGTCGAAACGCTTTAGGGTAAACCCGAAAAGCTACAACATCCGGCGCGGTTGAAAAGCCGCTCCTTATAGCACTTCCAGCCATGATGCCGGGCGGATCGGTCTTATTCCGCCATCAGGCGGCTGACCAGCACGCTGACCTCGGGTTTCTTGCCAATCTCACTGACACAGACCTGCCGGGCGGCGCGTTTGATCGCCTCTTCCAGCTTGTCATCATCGCCCACGGTCCGGTCATCCAGACGTGGTAACAGCCCGGACAGATCATCCTCGATCATCTCGGCCAGATCCGCCCCGTTATTGGCCAGTTCCGGCAGGCCCCGCAGGGCGACCCAGCTATCCTCCAGCACCTGATCGTTTTCATCCACAATCAGCGCCACGATCACCAGCCCGTTGATCGCCAGTTTCATACGGTCGCGGATCACGCCGTCAAAGGCGCCCACCAGCGCGCTGCCATCCAGATAGGTGCGCGCCACCTCGATATGTTCCACCACCCCGGGCCGGTTGCCTGACAATTCCACCATCGTCCCGTTGGGGGCCACAATGCCCTCAAGGCCCTTTTCCAGCGCCACCCTTGCATGTTCCCGCAGATGACGGAATTCGCCATGGTTCGGCAACAGGATTTGCGGGCGCACAAGATCATGCATCGCCTCCAGATCCGGGCGGTTGGCATGGCCGGACACATGGAAAAAGCCGGAATTTTCATCCACGACCTGCACACCCTTTTCGGCCAGCGCATTCTGGATATAGCCAACCGACACTTCGTTTCCGGGGATGGTTTTGGACGAGAAGAGGAACATATCGCCCTCGGCCAGTTCATGGCCCAGATATTTCCCCCGCGACAGGGCGGCAGAGGCCGCCCGGCGCTCCCCCTGGCTGCCGGTCACGATCAGCATCAGGTTTTCCCGTGGAATATCAGAGGCTTCCTCGGGGCTGACCGTTGACGGGAAATCCGTCAACACGCCGGTTTCCACCCCGGCGGTCACCATGCGTTTCATCGCGCGGCCCATCAGGCAGATGGTGCGGCCATTGGCCTGCCCCGCTTCGGCCAGGGTTTTCAGCCGGGCGATGTTGGAGGCGAATGTGGTGGCCACAACCATGCCTTTGGCGCCCGCGATCAGCGCGCCGATCGGGTCGGGCAACTGGCTTTCACTGCGGCCGGGATTGCGGTTGAACACATTGGTGCTGTCACAGATCAGCGCCCGCACCCCATCCTTGCCGACCTCGCGCCACATCGCCTCGTCAAACGGTTCCCCGACCACGGGCTGATGGTCGATCTTGAAATCCCCGGAATGCACGATCCGCCCCCCGGGCGTGTCAATCACCAGGGCCGAGGCTTCGGGGATAGAATGGGAGATCGGGGCGAACTGCACGCGGAACGGCCCCGCCTCAACCGTCTCGGGATAGGCTTCGACCACCTGCACCATATCCGGGTCCTGCCCGGCATCCTCCATCTTCCGGCGGGCATGCCAGGCGGTGAAGACACGGGCATAGACCGGCGCTTTCAACTGCGACCAGAGATGGCCCACCGCGCCCACATGATCCTCATGGGCGTGGGTGATGAAAATCCCGTCCAGCCGGTCGGCACGTTCCGCAAGCCAGGCGATATCGGGCAGGATCAGATCAACCCCCGGCTGGCCATCCATATCCGGGAACGCCACCCCCATATCCACCAGAATGAACCGTTCCGCCCCTTCCGGCCCATAGCCATAGAGATAGCAGTTCATCCCGATCTCCCCCGCGCCACCGAGAGGGAGGTAGATCAGCCTTGCGCGATCGCTCATATGCTGCCCTGGTCCTTGTTATATGTGTATATGACCGTCAGGCCATGCATGGTGAGGTCATCTTCGATCAGGTCAAATAACACATCCCCGGTGGAGAACAACGGCGCAAGCCCGCCGGTGCCCACAACCCGCATGGGCCGGTCATATTCGCCACGAATCCGTTCGAGTATGCCGCGCACAAGGCCCACATAGCCCCAGAAGATACCCGATTGGATGCAGGCCACCGTATTGGTGCCGATCACCATCTGCGGCCGGGTGATATCAACATGGGGCAAGGCTGCGGCCCCCTGATGCAGGGCCTCAAGGCTCAGGTTCACGCCGGGCGCGATGACCCCGCCCAGATAGGCACCATCCTGGGCCACCACATCGAAATTGGTCGCGGTGCCGAAATCGACGACAACCACATCCCCGCCGTGACGGTCAAAGGCGGCGGCGGCATTGGCCAGCCGGTCGGGGCCCGGGCGCACGCCCTCCTCCACCCTTGGCGGGACGGGCAGCAGGCAATCGGGTTTGCCCACCACCAGCGGCCGTGTCTCGAAATACCGGTCGCAAAGCACACGCAGGTTGAACACCACGCGCGGCACGGTGGAGGCGATGATGCAATCGGTGATCTCCACATCCAGTTTCTGGTTCTGCATCAGGGTCGAGAACCAGACGAAATACTGATCCGCCGTGCGCTGATGTTCCGTCGAGGTGCGGAAGGTGGCCAGAAACTGCCGCCCATCCCAGACCGAGAAAACCGTGTTGGTGTTGCCGCAATCAATGCAGAGAAGCATCTGTTCGCTCCTGTCAGAAATAGATCTCGGCCGCCGGGATCGCCCGGCGGCCCTTGGGGGTCTCTAGGACAAGGTTACCTGTCTCGTCCACCGTGTCGAACACGCCGGTGATCTCATCCTGCGCGGTACGCGCGGTGATAGCCTCGCCCAGACGCGCCGCATGGGCCAGCCATTCGGTGCGGATCGGGGCAAACCCATAGGTGATGAACTGCGCCTCGATCCGGGCGAAGGCGCTGGCCAGAAGGGTCAGAAACGGCTCCGGCGTGATCTCGATACCGGTATCCGCTTTCAGGCTCACCGGTGGGGTGGCACGGGGTTCGACATCGGATGGGTCAGGGGCCGCGGCCAGATTGACCCCGATACCGATCACCAGATGCGACAGCCCCCTGCCCGCCCCATGGCTTTCCAGCAGGATACCCGCCACCTTGCCGCCATTCAGCAGCACATCATTGGGCCATTTCAGGCTGATTGCCTGATCGGCGGCGCCTGCGGCCAGAAACGCCTCCCTGAGCGCGAGCGAGGCCACGAAGGACCGCAAAGCCGCCTCTGCCGGGCCACCACCCTCGGGGCGCATCACAAGTGAGGCTGCGAAATTCCCCTCAAGCATCACCCAATGCCGCCCGCGACGGCCTTTGGCCGCGGTTTGGGACAGGGCCAGAACCCATTCAGGCCCGGCAAGGGTGGGCGCCAGCCGCGCGGCTTCGGCCATTGTGCTGTCCGTCTCGGCCAGCCTCCGGCGGCCAATGCCGTCCGGCCAGTCTGGGATTTTAACGGACAAGTGTTGCAGCAGCGGCTTCGGCCAGACCATCAATGCCGAACAGGTTGATCACCCCAAGCAGCATGATCGCCGCTGACACCATCAGACCGGCCCAGGGCAGCGGCCCCATTTTGCCATCCAGCCCGTCAACCTCTTCCCCGAAATACATGAAATAGACGATGCGCAGGTAATAGAACGCCCCGATCACCGAGGCGATCACACCGGCCACCGCCAGCCAGATCAGCCCCGCATCCACCGCCGCCAGAAGCACGGCGTATTTCCCGAAAAAGCCCAGAAGCGGCGGCACACCCGCAAGGCTGAACATCAGCAGCAGCAGCGCCAGCGCCTTCAGCGGCTCTTTCGCCGAGAAATTCTTGAGCGCCGAGATATCAGTGACCGGGTGGCCGTCTTTCTCCATCGTCAGGATGAAGGCGAAGCTGCCGACATTCATCGTCACATAGATCGCCATATAGACCAGCATGGCGGTCACGCCCTGTTCGGTGCCCGCCGCTAGACCCATCAGCGCAAACCCCATATGCGAGATCGAGGAATAGGCCATCAGGCGTTTGATATCGGTCTGGCCGATGGCCGCGATGGCGCCCAGGAACATCGACAGAACCGCCAGTGCCGCCAGAACCTGCTGCCAGTCGGCCACCGCATTGCCAAAGGCGTCATGCATCACCCGCGCGAACAGCGCCATCGCCGCGACCTTGGGCGCGGTCGCAAACAGCGCCGTCACCGCCGTGGGGGAGCCTTCATAGACATCCGGCGCCCACATATGGAACGGCACGGCGGAAATCTTGAACGCAAGCCCGGTGATCAGGAACACAAGACCGATCAGCAGGCCGATCGGCAATTCGCCATCCATGGCCGTCTCGATAATACCGGAAAACAGCGTGGTGCCTGCAAAACCATAGATCAGCGATGCCCCATAAAGCAGCAGGCCGGAAGACAAGGCGCCAAGAATGAAATATTTCAGCCCCGCCTCGGTCGACCGCACACTGTCACGACGCAGGGCTGCGATCACGTAAAGCGACAGGGATTGCAGCTCCAACCCCATATAAAGGGCCATCAGATCGCCTGCCGAGACCATGACCATCATGCCGATGACCGCAAGTGTGACCAGAATTGGAAACTCGAACCGAAGCAGATCGGACTTCGCCATGTAATCATGACTGATCAGCAAGACCGCGGCGGCGGCCAGAAGGATGGCGCATTTGGCAAACCGCGCAAAGCCGTCCGCAATGAACATACCGTCAAAGGCGATGCGCGTGCCGGACCCGCCGCTGACCCCGATATAGAAGGCCATGGCCACGAACAGCAGCGCCGTGACATAGGTCAGCATCGAGGCCAGCCCGTCCTTGCGGGTATAGACCGCTGCCAGAAGCCCGGCCATCGCATAGATGGCCAGAACGATCTCGGGGATCAGAATGGACAGATCCGTACCGATCATGGCGTTACCTCAATGGCTGGCGACTTGCGCATCGGGCACGTGATGTACCAGCGCAAAATCGTAATTGGTCAAAAGCATCTCGACCGAGGGGCCGATGATATCGGTCACAAGGCTGGGATAGACGCCCAACAGAAGGGTCATGACGATCAGGGGCGCAAAAATCGCGCGCTCGCGACCTGTCATATCGGTGATGGATTTCAGGCTCTCCTTGATCAGATCGCCGAACACCACCCGGCGGTAAAGCCAGAGCGCATAGCCCGCCGACAGGATCACACCGGTTGCGGCCAGAACCCCGATCCAGGTGTTGACCTGAAAGACGCCGATCAGCGTCAGGAATTCGCCGACAAAACCCGAGGTGCCGGGCAGGCCCACATTGGCCATGGTGAACAGCATGAAGACCGCCGCATAGGCCGGCATCCGGGTGACCAGCCCGCCATAGGCGGTGATCTCCCGGGTGTGCATCCGGTCATAGATCACACCCACGCACAGAAACAGCGCGCCCGAGACAAAGCCGTGGCTGATCATCTGGAAAATCGCCCCGTCGACACCCTGTTGATTGGCCGCGAAGATGCCCATGGTGACAAAGCCCATATGGGCGACCGAGGAATAGGCGATCAGCTTTTTCATATCCTCCTGCACCATCGCCACCAGCGAGGTGTAGATGATGGCAATGACCGACAGCCACATGACAAACGGCGCCATGATGTCGGACGCCACCGGGAACATCGGCAGCGAGAAGCGCAGAAACCCGTAGCCACCCATTTTCAGCAGGATCGCCGCCAGCACGACAGACCCCGCCGTGGGCGCCTGCACATGGGCATCGGGCAGCCAGGTATGGACCGGCCACATCGGCATCTTCACCGCGAATGAGGCGAAGAAGGCCAGCCAGAGCAGCATCTGCATGCCGCCTGCAATCTGCCAGCCAAGCAGGGTGATCGGCCCGGCACTGAACTGATGGGTCAGCAGGGTCGCGATATCCGTGGTGCCCGCATCCACATACATCGCGATCATCGCGACCAGCATCAGAACCGAGCCGAGGAAGGTATAGAGAAAGAACTTGAAGCTCGCATAGATCCGGTTCTTGCCACCCCAGATACCGATGATCAGGAACATCGGGATCAGCCCCGCCTCGAAGAACAGATAGAACAGCACCAGATCCAGCGCCACGAAAACACCGATCATCAGCGTTTCCAGGATCAGCAGCGCGATCATGTATTCCTTGACCCGGTGCGTCACATCCCAGCAGGCGGCGATGACAAGCGGCATCAGGAAGGTTGTCAGCATCACGAACAACACGCTGATCCCGTCCACGCCCAGCTTATAGGTCAGGCCGAACAGCCAGTCATGTTCCTCGACCAGTTGAAACCCGGTCTCACCGGCGTCGAATTCCCAGAGGATGGACAAAGACAGCAAAAAGGTCGCACCAGTGGCCAGAAGGGCCAGCCATTTGGCATTTGATTGCGCCGCGTCATCATCCCCGCGCAGGAACAACGCCATGATCAGCGCCGCCACCAGGGGGATGAAGGTCACAACGGAAAGAAGGGAATTGAAATCCATACTGCTCTCTTAACCCCCGACCGACAGGGAGGCCCAGGTGATCAGGATCACGATCCCCAGGACCATCGCAAAGGCATAATGGAAGATATAACCTGACTGGGCCCGCCCGGCGAGCCGGGTAAAGAAGGGGATGATCCCCATCGCCAGCCCGTTGATGCCGCCATCAATCACATCGCCATCGCCGCGTTTCCACAGGAACCGGCCCAGCCACCGGGCAGGGCGGACAAAGACGGCGTCATAGATTTCGTCAAAATACCATTTGTTCAGCAGGAACAGATAAAGCGGGCGCATGACCTCGGCCCATCTGCCCGGAAGGCCCGGGGCCACCAGATAGAACTGAATCGCCACAACCAGCCCGGCAATCATCGCAATGAAGGGGGAAAGTTTCACCCATTTCGGCACTTCATGGGCCATGTTCATCACGGTGTTATCGGGCGCCATATGGATCGCCCCTTCCCCCGGCGCGCCGGTGAAGACATAGTGATGCTCCCCCTCTTCGCCATGGCCAGAATCTTCGCCATGGGCGGCCTCAGCGGCATGGGCATCAGCCTCCCCATCATGGGGGGCCTCAGAAGACGCATCCGCATGGCTGTCCTCCGCGCCATGGCTGTCCTGTGCCGCGCCATGCGCATCCTCTTCCCCGTGATGCCCGGCCTCGGCGTAAGAGACACCAAAGAACTCCGCCACATGATCGGTATGGCCGAAAAAGCTGTTATACCAGACAAAGCCCGAGAATGTGGCCCCAAGGGCCAGCACCCCAAGCGGGGCCAGCATGGTCCAGGGGCTTTCATGGGCATGGTCATGGGTATGTTTGTCACCCCGCGCCGTGCCGAAGAAAGTCATGAAGATCAGCCGCCAGCTATAGAAACTGGTGAAGGCCGCCGCGATCACCAGCATCCAGAACGCATAGGCGCCAAGCCCGTCGCCAAAGGCAAAGGCGCTTTCGATCACAGCATCTTTCGAGAAGAACCCGGCAAAACCGATATGGGTCAGCGGAATGCCCACACCGGTGATTGCCAGCGTACCCACCAGCATGGCGGCAAAGGTATAGGGAATCTTTTTCCGCAACCCCCCGTAGTTCCGCATATCCTGTTCATGATGCATCGCATGAATGACCGAACCTGCGCCCAGAAACAGCATCGCCTTGAAAAACGCATGGGTCAGCAGGTGGAACATGGCCACCGAATAGACGCCGACACCCGCCGCCACGAACATATAGCCCAGTTGCGAGCAGGTCGAATAGGCGATCACCCGTTTGATATCATTCTGCACAAGCCCGATTGTGGCCGCGAAAAACGCCGTGGCGGCCCCCAGAATGATGATGAAATTCGTCGCGAACGGCGCGTATTCCAGAATGGGCGACATCCGGCAGACCAGAAACACACCCGCAGTGACCATGGTGGCCGCGTGGATCAGGGCGGAAACCGGTGTCGGGCCCTCCATCGCGTCGGGCAGCCAGGTGTGCAGGAACAGTTGCGCCGATTTCCCCATCGCGCCGATAAACAGCAGCATGCCAATCGTGTTGGCCGCGTTCACCTCATAGCCCAGAAACCCGAATGTGGTTTCCGCCAGTTCCGGCCCCTTGGACAGGATCACATCGAAACTGATGCTGTCGGCCATCCAGAACAGCGCGAAAATACCCAGCAGGAAGCCGAAATCCCCGACCCGGTTGACGATAAACGCTTTCATCGCCGCCGCCCCGGCAGAGGGTTTGCGATAATAGAATCCGATCAAAAGATAGGAGGCGACACCCACCCCTTCCCAGCCGAAGAACAGCTGAAGCAGGTTGTCAGCGGTCACCAGCATCAGCATCGTGAAGGTGAAGAAGGACAGATAGGCAAAGAACCGGGGGCGATAGCTTTCCCCCTCTTTGAAATGATCGTCATGGGCCATGTAGCCAAAGCTGTAGAGATGGACCAGGGCCGACACCGTGGTGATCACGATCAGCATGATCGCGGTCAGACGGTCGATGCGAATGGCCCAGTCGACGGCCAGTGAGCCGCTTTCGATCCAGGCAAAAAGCGGGTGAATGACGGTTTCCCCGTCAAAGCCCAGAAACACGATCCAGCTTAGCAGGCAGGATGCGAACAAAAAAACGGTCGCGGTGATGCAGGCCCCCTGCTCTCCGATCAGGCGCCAGGAAAACCCGCAGATCAGGGCCCCGACCAGTGGCGCGAATAAAAGGATCGTTTCCATGGCGCGCTAGCCCTTCATCACATTGACATCTTCCACCGCAATCGTGCCGCGGTTGCGGAAGAAACAGACCAGAATGGCCAAGCCGATGGCGGCCTCGGCGGCGGCAACGGTCAGCACGAACAGGGTGAAGATCTGGCCGGTCTGATCACCCAGAAAGCTGGAAAACGCGATGAAGTTGATATTCACCGACAACAGCACCAGTTCGATCGACATCAGAATGATGATGACGTTCTTGCGGTTCAGGAAAATCCCGAAAATGCCGAT
The DNA here is from genome assembly GCF_004751985.1 of Rhodophyticola sp. CCM32. Taxonomy (NCBI): domain Bacteria; kingdom Pseudomonadati; phylum Pseudomonadota; class Alphaproteobacteria; order Rhodobacterales; family Roseobacteraceae; genus Rhodophyticola; species Rhodophyticola sp. CCM32. The sequence continues at coordinate 1,001,045 of NZ_CP038492.1, read as the reverse complement.
GACGAACAGCGCGGCGGCCACTGTCAGGTAATGTTCCAGTCCGATACTCATCTCGTCCCTCCGGGGCGCATCGCTCGACCCCAAATGTTCATTCAGCTTTGCCGCTTATGGGCGGCAGGCGAGGTCTTACAACCCCTGCCCCGGTTTCACGTCTTTGAGTTCCATCGCCTTGGCCGGGTCGCGCATCATCTGGGCGATCACGTTCTGGCGCTTGATGTCCTGACGGTGGCGCAGTGTCAGCACAATCGCCCCGATCATCGCCACCAGCAGGATCAGACCGGCCAGCTGGAACAGCAGGAAATACTTGTCATAGAGCAGAAGCCCCAAAGCCCGGGCGTTATGAACCTCGTCCATCGGCGGGATCGGATTGCCCAGCCGCGCGTCGATCCCGTCAGAAAACTGCCAGGTGCCAAAAGCCATCGTAAGCTGCATCAGCAGCACAACACCGATCAGCCCGGCAAGCGGCACATATTTTGCCATTTCCGCCTTCAACTCGGCGAAATCCACATCCAGCATCATCACCACGAACAGGAACAACACCGCCACCGCGCCCACATAGACGATGATCAGCAGCATCGCGACAAATTCGGCCCCCAACAGCACGAACAGACCGGCCGAGGACAAAAAGCACAGGATCAGCCACAAGACCGAATGCACCGGATTGCGTGACACCACGACGAAAAGCGCGGCCGTCACAACCGTGATCGCAAAGACATAGAAGGTGAAATCGGCAATGCCCATGGGTTATTCCTCAGCCTCGTCGATGGCGGATTTGGCCCATTCCATCGCCTTGTTCATCGCGGGCACACCGGCAAAGACCGCTGCGTGACCGATGGTCTCGGCAATCTCCTGCTTGCTGGCCCCGGCCTCGACCGCGTGGCGCACGGTCAGGCGGATCTGCGGCTCGGCCACGGCGCCCTGAATGGTCAGGCCCTGCAAGGTCAGCAGCAGCCGGGTTTTCGCATCCAGCCCGTCGGGGTTGAACTGCTTGCCCCAGAACGCCTCCAGCACCTCGGAGGGGATCGTGGGCCAGATTTTGTCAAAGCCCTGGGGTGTGAAATGCGCCATGGCCGGATTCATCGCCTTGACCCAATCCTGGGCCATTTCCTGGGTCTGGGCGAACATCGCCTCGAACGGGTTTGGGGGGCTGTCACTCATCTGTAGGGCGCATCCAGTTCCAGATTGCGGGCAATCTCGGCTTCCCATCGCTCGCCGTTTTCCAGAAGCCTGGCCTTGTCATAGAACAATTCTTCCCGGGTCTCGGTGGCGAATTCGAAATTCGGCCCCTCGACGATGGCATCCACCGGGCAGGCTTCCTGGCAGAACCCGCAATAGATGCATTTGGTCATGTCGATGTCATAGCGCGTGGTCCGGCGGCTGCCGTCTTCGCGCGGCTCCGCGTCGATGGTGATGGCCTGCGCCGGGCAGATCGCCTCACACAATTTGCAGGCGATGCAGCGTTCTTCGCCATTGGGATAGCGGCGCAGCGCGTGTTCACCGCGGAAACGCGGGGAAAGCGGGCCCTTTTCATGGGGGTAGTTCAGCGTGGCCTTGGGGGCGAAGAAATACTTCATCCCCAGTTTGAAGCCTTTGAAGAAATCCACCAGCAGGAAGTATTTGGCCGCGCGGGTATAGTCGATCTGGGTCACATTAGCCTCCAATCGCCCAACGGGCATAGAAACTGCCAAACACTTCGAATTTCGCCATGAAAGCCACGAACACCACCCAGAACAGGCTGAACGGCAGGAACACTTTCCACCCCAGGCGCATCAGCTGATCATAGCGGTAGCGTGGCGTGATCGCCTTCACCATCGCAAATAGGAAGAAGAAAAAGCTCATCTTCGCAACCATCCACAGCGCCCCGTCGGGCAGGCCCGGGATCGGGCTGAGCCAGCCACCGAAGAACAACAGCGTGATCAGTGCGCACATCAGGAAGATCGCGATATATTCACCGGCCATGAACAACAGGAAGGGTGTGGCGGAATATTCCACCTGATAGCCCGCAACCAGTTCCGATTCCGCCTCGGGCAGATCGAAGGGCGGGCGGTTGGTTTCCGCCAGAGAGCTGATGAAGAACAGGAACACCATCGGCAGATGCGGCAGCCAGTACCAGTTGAAGAACCCGGCAGCGCCATCCTGCGCCCGCACGATATCCCCGAAATTGAGCGACCCCGTGGTGATGATCACCCCGATGATGATCAGCCCGATCGACACCTCATAGGAAATCATCTGCGCGGCAGAGCGGAGCGAGCCCAGAAACGGGTATTTCGAGTTCGAGGCCCAGCCCCCCATGATCACGCCATACACCTCAAGCGAGGACATGGCGAAGACATAGAGAATGGCAATGTTCAGATCCGCCAGAACCCAACTGTCATTGAAAGGGATCACCGCCCAGGCCAGAATCGCCAGCACGAAAGAGGTCATCGGCGCCAGCATGAAAACGGCCTTGTCCGCCCCGGCGGGCACCACCACTTCCTTGACGATGTATTTCAGCGCATCGGCCACCGATTGCAGCAACCCGAAAGCGCCCACCACATTGGGGCCCCGGCGCATCTGCACAGCGGCCCAGATCTTGCGGTCGCCATAGACCAGGAACAGCAGCGAGATCATCACGAAACCGATGATCAAAAGGCTTTGCGCAGCCATGATCAGAATGATGCCAGGAGTGGTAGAAAAGAAGCCGTCCATTGGTCCTCACACCGTCGGTATACCTTGCTCGGCGCAGGCCGCTGCCACCACTTCGGCGTCAAGCGTCTGCAACCCTCGCGGGAGCGCCGGTGAGATGGTGTAAACCGCATCTCCACGCCAAACGCCACCCTCTTCCTGCACATTTGTGCGCACATGTCGCGCAAAACCATAGCCCCGGATCAGGGCATATTGCGCTGCGGCACATTTGGCATAATCCTCAACATCCGCCCGGGTTGCCATGCCGGTCATCTGTACATGAAAGTTCACCAGATCGTCATCCAGCAACCGGGTCTCGACCCCGTCATAGAATGCCGCCCGGTTCGGGTCGTCGACCGGAAAACTGCTGACGCATCCCGCCAGCCCGCAACAGGCGACAAAACCCGACAGAGGAAGACAGCGGCGGTTCATGCCCGGCGGGCCTTACTCTGCCGCGATCGGTGGGGCGGCCCGTGCCTTCGCATTGGCGCTTAATTCGGCCATCAACACGCTGGCCCGGGTGATCGGGTTGGTCAGATAGTGATCACCGAACGCGCTTGCGAATACTGCCCTGCCAAGGGGTTTCACCTCTGGCAGGTGCCACGGGTTTTCCGGCACCATGTCGATCTTCGCCAGATGCGGAACCTCGGCCACCAGCGCCATGCGCAGCGCCGCCAGCGTGTCAAACGGCAAGACCGCCTCCATCTCGGCGGAAAGCGCGCGCAGGATGGCCCAGTTTTCTTTCGCCTCGCCCGGTGCAAACCCGGCCCGAAGGGCCAGTTGCGGACGGCCTTCGGTGTTGACGAACAGGCCCTGTTCCTCGGTATAGGCCGCGCCCGGCAGAATGATATCGGCCCGATGCGCCCCCCGGTCCCCATGGGAACCCTGATAGATCACAAACGGACCAGCGGGCAGATCACATTCATCGGCGCCAAGGTTATAGATCACCTCGGCCCCGTCCAGCGCCGCTGTCATGCCACCTTCGGTCACGCAGCCTGCATCCATCGCGCCAACGCGCCCCGCCGCTGAATGCAGAACCAGAAGGCCCGCGCCCGCTTTCTCGGCGATATCCATCGCATAGGCCAGAACGGCCTCGCCATCGGCGTCACGCAACGCCCCCTGCCCCACAATCACAAGGCCCGGCCCGCTGGCCTTCAGATTGTCGATGGCGCAGTCACGATTGGTGGTCAAAGCGTCCCGACCGGGGCCGAAATGCGCATAGTCATAGGTCAGATCGACCGCCGGCCCGACCAGCCCCACAGACGCCCCGCCCAGCCAGGCCTTGCGGATGCGCGCATTCAGCACCGGCGCTTCAAGGCGCGGGTTGGTGCCGATCAGCAGGATGGATTTTGCATCGTCGATAGCTTCAATCGCGGCAGTGCCCACATAGGCCGACCGGTTGCCCGCAGGCAGTTTCGCCCCATCGGTGCGGCATTCCACATGGCCGCCCTGCCCCTCGATCAACTGTTTCAAGGCAAAAGCCGCCTCAACCGGGGCCAGATCGCCCACCAGACCGGCCAGTTTCCGGCCTTTCATGGCGGACGCGGCGGCTGTCAGTGCCTCGGCCCAGCCTGCAGGGCGCAATTTGCCGTTTTCGCGAATATAGGGCCGGTCCAGCCGCTGCCGGCGCAACCCGTCCCAGACATAGCGGGATTTGTCGCTCAACCATTCCTCGTTCACCCCGTCATGATTGCGCGGCAGAATCCGCATCACTTCGCGGCCCTTTGTGTCCACACGGATGTTGGACCCCAATGCGTCCATCACGTCGATGGTTTCGGTCTTCGTCAGTTCCCACGGGCGGGCCGTGAACGCATAGGGTTTCGAGGTCAGCGCCCCAACAGGGCAAAGATCGACGATATTTCCCTGCATTTCGCTGTCAAGCGTCGCACCCAGATAAGAGGTGATCTCGCTATCCTCGCCGCGCCCGGTCTGACCCAGTTCAGGAATGCCCGCGACCTCAGTGATGAAGCGCACGCAGCGGGTGCAGGAAATGCAGCGTGTCATGGCGGTGCCGACCAGCGGCCCCAGATCCATGTTGTCCACCGCGCGTTTCGGCTCCCGGAAGCGCGAGAAATCAACGCCATAGGCCATGGCCTGATCCTGAAGGTCGCATTCGCCACCCTGATCGCAGATCGGGCAATCCAGCGGGTGGTTGATCAGCAGAAACTCCATCACCCCTTCACGGGCCTTCTTGACCATGGGGGAGTTGGTTTTCACCACCGGTGGCTGGCCTTCGGGGCCGGGGCGCAGGTCTTTCACCTGCATCGCGCAGGAGGCGGTTGGTTTCGGCGGGCCGCCCACAACCTCGACCAGACACATCCGGCAATTCCCGGCAATCGACAATCGCTCGTGATAGCAGAACCGGGGGATTTCCACCCCCGCCTGTTCACAGGCCTGGATCAGGGTCATCGCCGGATCCACTTCAACTTCATTTCCGTCGATGACGATGGTGCGCAGGTCGCTCATGGCTACGGGTCCTTCACTGTCCGGGGGCCGGTTCGCTCTGCCCTCCGGTGTGCCGTTCCATGCCTTCTAACCCTCTCGAAGCAATCTGCCAATTGGAGAACCGGCGGAAATTTCGTCGCGCCCCACCTGACAGATGGTTTCCGGCGCGGATTCCGAGGCGCCACGCTCCGCCAGCCATTGCCGTGCCTGGGCGCGGACCCGCTCTTTTTCGGTCTCATCGTCGATATAGGCGAAAATCTCGGAGCGCGAATAGCCCAGCGATACAGCCCGGTTATAAATCGGAATGACCGCCAGCCGCGCCCGCCCGTTGCGGCGTTCAATATCAGTGCAATTATCCTCAACAATCCGCCCGATGGCGGCGACCAGAACCCCGCTTGCGATCTGTGGATCGTCGCGCAGACCCTGCCAGCGTTCATTCTGTGCCATCGCCATCGAGGTCAGCAGGCCAAAGCCGGACACCAGCAGGCAGACAATCAGCACTTTCCCATAATGTCGCATTTCAAATCCCTTACAAAATCGGGTCTTACCACTGCTCTGATCTGGGTGTCGGGGGGCATGATATTCAATAACACGCCCCGGCCAAAGCAGGATCAGGCCTGAAATTGCTCCTTGTAAGGGAACAGGCCTGAACAGCCCGTGAAGACAAGTCACCACCGCCTTTCCCTGCCCGAAAAGGGCATTCGCGCCAAGATGGGATGCAGGCCGCCGGCACAAATATATGTGTGCCAGACAGCTCTGCCCGACTGCCTGTTTACAGCGCGCCAGCAGGCCAAAAACCTGTGACTCAGATGCCGCGCCCGGCACAGGGGCGAATCAATTTACAGGCCACATGCCGTCCCTGACATCCGCATGCTGTATCCGGTATTTATTATTCGAAACGCTATGGGGGTGAGCTTACCATGGCAGACGGATGTTATTCCGCCGCGATGGCCGCCCCGCGTTTATGCCTGATCCGGTCTTCGATCTCGTCCCGGAAATGGCGGATCAGCCCCTGGATAGGCCAGGCCGCCGCATCGCCCAGGGCGCAGATCGTGTGACCTTCCACCTGTTTGGTGACGTCCAGCAGCATGTCGATCTCTTCAACCTCTGCCTCGCCTCTGACCAGCCGGTCCATGACCCGCATCATCCAGCCGGTGCCTTCCCGACAGGGCGTGCACTGGCCACAGCTTTCATGCTTGTAGAACGCCGCCAACCGCCAGATCGCCTTGATGATATCCGTCGAGTTGTCCATCACGATGACCGCTGCCGTGCCAAGGCCCGAGCGTTGTTCGCGCAGCCAGTCGAAATCCATGATCGCATCCTTGCGCATCACCTCACCGGGCAGGCAGGGCACCGAGGACCCGCCGGGGATCACCGCTTTCAGATTGTCCCAGCCGCCGCGGATACCGCCGCAATGGCGATCAATCAGTTCATCAAAGGGGATGCTCATCGCCTCTTCGACGACACAAGGGGTGTTCACATGGCCCGAGATCGCAAACAGCTTGGTGCCCACATTATTGGGGCGGCCAAAGCTTGAAAACCATTCGGCCCCGCGCCGCAGGATCGTTGGCACAACGGCAATCGATTCCACATTGTTCACTGTCGTCGGGCAGCCATAAAGCCCCGCGCCGGCAGGGAATGGCGGCTTCATGCGCGGCATGCCCTTCTTGCCTTCCAGGCTTTCCAGAAGTGCCGTTTCCTCGCCACAGATATAGGCCCCTGCCCCATGGGCCAGATAAAGGTCAAAATCCCAGCCCGATCCGGCGGCGTTTTTGCCAAGCAGCCCATTGTCGTAACATTCGTCAATTGCGGCCTGCAGCGCCTCGCGTTCGCGGATATATTCACCCCGGATATAGATGTAGCTGACATTGGCCCCCATCGCGGAACTGGCGATCAGACACCCCTCGATCAGCGTATGGGGGTCATTGCGCATGATCTCGCGGTCCTTGCAGGTGCCGGGCTCGGATTCATCCGCGTTCACAACCAGATAGGACGGGCGACCATCGCTTTCCTTGGGCATGAACGACCATTTCAGACCAGTCGGAAACCCGGCTCCGCCGCGCCCGCGCAGCCCGCTGGCTTTCATGATCTCCACAATCTTGTCCCGGCCAAGCTGCACGATCTTGTCGGTGCCATCCCAATGGCCCCGCGCCCTGGCCCCTGCCAGCGTCCGGTCATGCATGCCGTACAGATTGGTGAAAATCCGGTCTTTGTCCTGGAGCATCTATTTGTCCTTGTCTGTCGCGCCCTGCGAGGTTTGACCGCGCCGCGCCTTATGCACCTGATACGTCACAAACATAGCCCAGACCAGAGCCGCGATTGCCGCAAGGTCGAACAAAAACACATAGCGCACGGGCAGGCCCAGATTGCGGCCAAGCAGTTGCGCACCCATCCAGATCACCATGGTTGCAGCCATGACAATCGCCGCCAGACGAATCTGGCGCAGATTGCGGCGGTCGGGGTCAGGTTGGCCTTGCATGTGTCACGTGACCCCGTTGCGCTTTTTCCATTCCTTCACAACGTCACCCATTGTCTTGTCCGTCCCATCCTTGATCCAAGACATGAATGGACGGTCAAATTTAAAATCACCCCCACATTCCGAAATGAGAAACCGGCGGACATTTTGAGTATTCCTGTAGTGAACGGTTACAGATGTCTCACGGAAAATCGGGTCGGAATGCCAGTCAAAAGTCATAGCACGCTCCTGATCCGCTTGGTGCGGGGTCGTATCCCCGGGCCGTTGATGCAAGCTCGGGTATGGCATGGGGGGCCTTGCGACCCCGCCAATATGTGAATCACCCTGCCGTCAGATCTTTGGCCTGCCCGATCAGATCGAACCGCGCCACAAGCGCCTTGAAACCCGATTGCTGATTGTTCAGCCAGTCGATGCCCGTCTCATCCAGCGTGGCGATCTGGTCATAATGATAGATGCCGAATTCATTCAGCGTCAGGGCCAGTTTCGCACCAATGCCTGAAATTGATGTCAGATCATCGGCAACGCCGCCCCGGGGCGCATCCAGAAGATGCGGGCTGGACATGGCCACCGGCTCAGGCATCGGGGGGGATGGTGCAGCCTCTTCCGGCGGGGCTGTGTCCAGCGGGGTTGTGTCCAGATTGGCTTCCCGGGGCGCATCGACCCGCGACAGGGCGGACCAGAAATTCAACGGGGCGCTTAAGCCCAGATTAAGCCCCTGCAAGGCCGCCGTGCCATAAAAGGCGCCGGAAAAGTTGACGATGTGAAGAAGGTTTTGCTGGGCCGTTAACGCCCCCAGCCACAGGTTTTCTGCCATTTTCATAGCGCTCTCCTAAAGCGGTGGTCACAGATACCCTCCCATAGCAGCCTAGTATACATCCCCTTCGTCAACTTTCTTAGAGAATTCTGTCTCACCCCCTGCGGCCAACAGCGTCGCCTGTTCAACCCAGTTGTCGCGGCTGACCCGGCCCTTGAAGCCTTTCAGATTGTCATCGACCCAGGCGACCTCTGCTGCGGTCCAGGCGGCGATCTGGTCGAAATGGTGAAAGCCCAGCGAAAACAGTTGCTGCTCCAGCTTCGGGCCCACCCCCTTGATCCGTTTCAGATCATCAGGCTGGCCACCGCGTGCGGTATCCATACCAGCGGGGCGTGTGCCAGCTTCGGCAGGATCAGGCGCAGAACTCGCAGCCGGTGGTGTGGTGGCTGCAGGCGCCGGTGCAGGTTCAGGGGCCGACGCGGGAGGAGGCGGTACCGGCGTTTCCGGGGCAGGCATTGGGGCCTCGGATGCGGCTGGTGTTGAGGTTTCGCCACAGAGGAACATCATGAACCCGATGCCCAGAACCGCACCGATGACAATCGCGACAAGAAGGGCCGACAACAGCCTCCAGTCACCAAAAATGATCAGCAAGACACCCAGGGAAAGCCCGATCGCCCCACCGATTATAAAACTCAAGACCGGGCAGCTCATACCGCTGTCTTTTGAAGTCATCCCATCACTCCTCGCAAATATGATCCGCCATCATGCGATCACGGGTTTAATACAGGAAGTTTGAAGCGTCTTCTATGCAGATGCAAGGCTTTGGGCCTGAGAGACCCAATCATCCCGTTCGATCCGGCCTTTGAAGGTCAGCCGCGCATCGACCCAGGCGATCTGTTCCGGGGTCCAGGCGGCGATCTGGTCGAAATGCCAGAACCCCATTTCGTTCAGCAGTCCTTCCAGTTTCGGGCCAACGCCGGTGATTTTCTTGAGATCATCGGCCACACCGCCCCGGGGCGCTTTCAGAGTCTCGGGCGCGCTTTCTGCCACACTCGCAGGCGCAGCAGGCTTGGGCGCAGGTTTTGGGGCCGCTTTCCGTTTGGTTGCAGGCTTCGCAGGCGCGGGTGCAGTGGCCACATCCCCGGACTGGCGGCCCCAATTGGCGATCAGCGGCACTTCGGTCCCGTCGATCCGTTTGATCGTGTCGCCGATATCCGTGGCCCGTCTGGCCGAGATGTTCAGGCTGTCCCGGCCCGTCTCATGGGCTTTCAGCGAGGTCAGCCCGCTGGCCGGTTCCGACGCGTAGCGCCCGTTCTGCGGCCCCGGTGTGGGCACCCGGCCTGCGGCCATCTCGTCAAGGATCCAGACCAGTTTTTCAGATGTCAGATCCTCGTAATAATCCTTGCCGATCTGCGCCATGGGCGCGTTGGTACAGGCGCCAAGGCATTCCACCTCTTCCCAGGAGAACCTACCATCAGCAGACAGTTGATGGGGCCGTTTGGCGATCTTGTCCTGGCAGGTGCCGATCAGGTCTTCGGCGCCGCAGATCATGCAGGAGGTCGTGCCGCAGATCTGGATATGGGCAACAGATCCAACCGGTTGCAGCTGGAACATGAAGTAGAAGGTCGCAACCTCAAGCCCCCTTATATGGGCCAGCCCTAGCATATCGCAGACATGTTCGATTGCGGGCCGGGTCAGCCAGCCCTCCTGCTCCTGCGCGCGCCAGAGCAGCGGAATGATCGCGCTGGCCTGACGGCCCTCGGGGTATTTGGTGATCTGCGCCTCGGCCCAGGCCTGATTGGCGGGCGTGAAAGCAAAACTCTCGGGCTGATCCGGGTGAAGACGACGGAGCATGTCAGGCGCGGTCCTTATGCATCAAGCCGGGGCTTGCGTGGCATGCGCAGATGCCTCCGGCGGGGATATTTATCAAGCAGAGAAGCATGGGGAATATTACCGATCCACCTCGCCAAACACGATATCGAGCGAGCCCAGCACTGCCGACACATCCGCCAGCTGGTGCCCCTTGCAGAGGTAATCCATCGCCTGCAAATGCGGATAGCCCGGCGCGCGCAGTTTGGCGCGGTAGGGTTTGTTGCTGCCATCGGCCACCAGATAGACGCCAAACTCGCCCTTGGGCGCCTCGACGGCGGCATAGACTTCCCCCTCGGGCACGTGGAACCCTTCGGTGTAGAGTTTGAAATGGTGGATCAAAGCCTCCATCGAGGTTTTCATGTCGCCGCGTGTGGGCGGGGTCATCTTGCCGCGCGCCATCACCTCGCCGGGTTCATTGCGCAGTTTCTCGCAGGCCTGATGGATGATTTTGATCGATTCCCGCATCTCGGCCATGCGGCAGAGATAGCGGTCATAACAATCGCCGTTCCTGCCCACGGGGATCTGGAAGTCGAACTCGTCATAACATTCATAGGGCTGCGCGCGCCGCAGATCCCAGGCCAGGCCCGAGCCGCGCACCATCACCCCCGAGAAGGCCCAGTTCTGGATATCCTCTTCGGTGACAATGCCGATATCGGCGTTGCGTTGCTTGAAAATCCGGTTCTCGGTCAGAAGCTCATCAATATCATTCAGCACTCTGGGGAATTTTTTCGCCCAGCTGTCAATATCCTCCACCAGATCCGGCGGCACGTCCTGATGCACGCCACCGGGCCGGAAATAGGCCGCATGCAGCCGGGCACCGCTGGCGCGTTCATAGAACGTCATCAGCGTTTCGCGTTCCTCGAACCCCCAGAGCGGCGGGGTCAGCGCGCCCACATCCATCGCCTGGGTGGTCACGTTCAGCAGATGGTTCAGAATCCGCCCGATCTCGCAATACAGGACCCGGATCAGTTGCGCCCGGCGCGGCACCTCGGTGCCGGTCAGCCTCTCGATGGCCAGACACCAGGCATGTTCCTGGTTCATCGTGCCCACATAATCCAGCCGGTCGAAATAGGGCAGGTTCTGCAGATAGGTCCGGCTTTCCATCAGCTTTTCGGTGCCCCGGTGCAAGAGGCCGATATGGGGATCGCAGCGCTCCACAATCTCCCCGTCCAGTTCCAGCACCAGCCGCAGCACACCATGGGCCGCCGGGTGTTGCGGCCCGAAATTGATGTTGAAATTGCGGATCTGCTGTTCACCGGTCCGCGCGTCCTGATAGCCGCGCCCGATATCCTTGCCGCCATCCATCATTTCGCTGCCTCCTCGGATTTCTCATCGCCGGGAAGGATGTATTCGGCCCCTTCCCAGGGGCTCATGAAATCGAACTGCCGGTATTCCTGCACCAGGTTCACCGGCTCATAGACCACGCGTTTCAGCTTCTCGTCATACCGCACCTCGGTATAGCCCGTGGTCGGGAAATCCTTGCGCAGCGGATGGCCGCGAAAGCCGTAATCGGTCAGAATCCGCCGCAGATCGGGATGGCCTGAGAACAGGATGCCGAACATATCGAACACCTCACGCTCATACCAGTCGGCCGAGGGGTGGATACCGGTGATCGACGGCACGATCTGATCGGCGCGCAGCTGCGCCGTCACCCGGATGCGGTGGTTTTGATACATGGACAGGAAATGCCAGACCAGATCGAACCGTTTGTCCCGGGTCGGATGGTCCACCGCGGTGATGTCGATCAGGGTGGAAAACCCGCAATTCCGGTCGGCTTTCAGAAACTCGATGAATTCATCCGCCTCGGTCGCGGTGATCTCGATCGACAATTCCCCAAAGGCAATCGACGTCCCGACCACGGCATCGGCCTGTTTCTCGGCAATATACTCGGCCAGTTCGCGCAGGGCATCGCTCATATCAGTCATTCCTCAGAGGCGTCAAACGCCTTAACGCGTGATGGTTCCGGTGCGGCGGATTTTGCGTTGCAGTTGCAGGATTCCATATAGAAGCGCCTCGGCGGTCGGCGGGCAGCCGGGCACATAGATATCCACCGGCACGATCCGGTCGCAGCCCCGCACAACGGAATAGCTGTAATGGTAATAGCCGCCACCATTGGCACAGGACCCCATCGAGATCACATAGCGCGGCTCGGGCATCTGGTCATAGACCTTGCGGAGTGCCGGGGCCATTTTATTGGTCAGCGTGCCGGCCACGATCATCACATCGGACTGGCGCGGGGATGCCCGCGGTGCGATCCCGAACCGTTCCGCATCATAGCGCGGCATGGAGGTGTGCATCATCTCGACCGCGCAGCAGGCCAGCCCGAAGGTCATCCAGTGCAGCGAGCCGGTGCGCGCCCAGTTGATGATATCCTCGGTCGAGGTCAGCAGAAACCCCTTGTCCTGAAGCTCCCGGTTCAGATCCTGGGTCGCCACCTCGCGGTCGCCGCCCGCCGTATTCGCGCCGGTCATCACTCCCATTCCAGCGCTCCTTTCTTCCACTCATAGGCAAAACCGATGGTCAGCACCGCCAGAAACACCATCATCGACCAGAACCCGACCATCGAGATATCCGCGAAGGCCACCGCCCATGGGAACAGGAACGCGACCTCAAGGTCGAAAATGATGAACAGGATCGCCACAAGATAGAACCGCACGTCAAATTTCATCCGCGCATCGTCGAATGCATTGAAACCACATTCATAAGCGCTGACCTTTTCGGGGTCCGGGTTGCGAACGGCAAGAACCACCGCAGCCAGAATCAGCACAATCCCCAAACCGATGGCAAGACACATTAAAATGAGGATCGGGGCATAGTCTCTAAGCAGGTCTTCCACCTGTGATCTCCTGGGCCGTTACGCACGCCTGAGGACCATCGGTCCGGTTAGGGTCACGTCTATCCCCGGCACGCAGGCCGGTCAACCAAAGGAGCTGCGGCAAAGGCGCGTTTCCCGGAGGCAGGTTTGCGGCATCACGGCCTCCAGCGATCCAGTTTTGGAATTGTGCGCGTAAAGGCCCAGGCCATGATGCGCGGCATGCCCTTGGCCGTAAGTGCATCGACACAATGGGCCTGAAATTCCTCAACGGAGACATCGGGATGCCGAAAAGAGCCTGCGTCATAGCATAGCGAGCAATATGTGGCACTGCGGCGGCCATCCGCCTCGCGCCCCCCACCTTCGGGGTCTTTGTTCAGGGGCATTCCACAACTCTGGCACCGCTGTCCCACATATCTCTCCTTGATCCGCTGCTGCAAAACAGTAAACTATAAACAATGGACAACAGTCAACGGTTTTAGACATGCGGATCGGCGAACTTGCAAAACGCAGCGGATTCAGCCGCGATGCCATACGGTTTTATGAACGCAATGGGCTTATCAGCGCTGACACACGTGAGGGTGAGAACAACTACAAGTCTTATCCCGAAGAGGCGGTTCTGACTTTGGAGGTCGTGCGTGATGCACAGGCCGCAGGCGTAAGTATCGGGGATCTGTCGATCATTCTATCTCAACTGGCGGCCGAAGATTCAGACAGTTTCGATGGCGACGCCTTTCTTGCGGACAAGATTGCCGAGGTGGAAGACCGCATTGCCGCGTCCCAGAGATTTCTGGAAACACTGCGCGTGACCCGCAAGGCCCTGTCGATCGCCCCGTTAAATACCCAGACGTCTCACATTACAGCAAGATAGAACCTGAACAGAGCCAACTGAAGACCGCGGGAACTCAGGAGGCAGGTGGCTTTGTTGCACAAATGGCTTAGGGGTTCACTGTATGAAGCCAGCATGATAGCTGGGGATCATGAGCAGTTGGGTCCCGTCGACGTACAAGCCCAAGAACTGGCCGTCGTATAACGCAGCTTTGAAGCAACGCGGATCGCTTTCGATCTGGTTTGACCCTGAGATGATCCGGATGCTGCCACCGAGTGGTAAGCACCTCGACAACGGTGCAACGCGCCTTTGTTGGTAGTGTATGAATATCCATTTGACCTTGACTTAAGTCAGAACTCGAGTGGACACTCACACAGTGTCGCTGTGCCGTATCATCCAGCCAGAAAGAACGTGCAGGCTTAATTTTAGACCGAAAAAATGGAGAGCATTCATGGCCCTTAAACCAGGACCAAAGCCGATAGCAAAATCAACAGGGAAACCAGATCAGCGCCGTCGTGACAACAAAACCACACCAGGGAATACACCGTCTCTCAAGCCTAGCAAATCTAGCAAGCCGCCAAAAAAGAAATGAAAGAGGACCCTCGCTAATTTGGACTTCTAGGCAGCGTACTTACAAAGAGCTTCACGTTTCCAGCCTGTTATGATTCATTTCCCGCAAGACAATATGCGGAGCAGTGGAATGGCGCGGTCAGATTTGAGCGATTTGGAGTGGGAGTTCATCAAAGCAGTGCTCCCAAATAACAGCCGAGGGGTTAAGCGTGTCGATGATCGGCGTGTGATCAATGGCATCTTCTATGTCTTGCGCACAGGCATCCCGTGGCGCGATTTGCCCGATCAATACGGCCCCTACACAACGATCTACAACCGTTTCAACCGATGGACTTATGCGGGCATTTGGGATCGGGTAATGGAGGCGGTCGCCGATGCGCACAATATCGACACCGTGATGGTGGATGGCACATCGGTTCGGGTTCACCATTCTGCAGCGACGCTCAAAAAAACGACCCGCGTCGTTGCATGGGCCGGTCGCGGGGTGGGTTAACCACGAAAATACATGCACTTACCAATCAGGACGGGTTGCCGATCCGCTATGAACTGACGCCGGGCCAAGCCCACGATGCACCCCCATGCGAACAGCTTTTGGACGGGCTGCAACCTGGCCAATACGTTCTGGCTGACAAGGCATATGACGCGGATTCGATCCGCAAGATGATCTGGGAACAGGGCGCCATCGACGTCATCCCGTCCAAATCCAACCGCAAACTGCCCGCCGAGTTCGACGTCGATATCTATCGCGAGCGCAACAAGATCGAGCGGTTCTTTGGCCGCCTCAAAGCTTCCTTCCGCCGCATCGCAACCCGATACGAAAAGACATCTGCCAACTTCTTGGCGATGATCAAACTCGCATCCGTCAGGCTATGGTGCCAGTTTTATGAGTCCGCTGCCTAAGTCAGGGCCTCATATCAGCGCTCTTCATATTCCTAATTGGACTGGGAATACGTAATACGCTGAAATACCACGGGTAGCATTAGTTACTGTTCCCAGCATTTAGGTAAGCGACTCCAAAAACTCCAACAGCCCCGGCATCTGCCGCTCCCAGGCGATGACCTCAGGGTCGTGCCGGAGGCATGGCTGGCGGGCGGCGGCAATCAAAGTATCGAGGAAACCTTCGAGGTTTGGTGGGGCTGTCACAACATTTGGCAATGAGAGAACGTGTCGATGTTGGGATTTGTCGGTGGTGACCAAGCGGGTACCCGAGGCGTATTGATCTGAGACGACGCCGCTGGCGTATGGAGAAGACGGCGCATCGACCCAGCACCAAAGGAGATCGCACGCGCGAAGGCGGTCGAAGCGCTCCTGGTCGCTCCATTTCTCGTAAGCTAGATTAAGCCTACCAGGGTGCGACTCGCAAAGTACAACAAGCTTTTCTAACAGACCAGGAGAGGGCAGCCTCCAGGGGCTAAGTACGAGAGAAACAGCGACCTCCGGGAGAGCTTTCAGCACTGCCGCGGTAACTATATCGAAGCTACGTTCGTACTTTAGGAATCCGTTGGTTCCAAGGATCAGCTTTTCCTTGGGCAAGCCATACCTTTCGCGCAATTTGGAGCGGGCGGTTCCCGTCCGGAATGTCTCGGAGGGATGCGGGAACCAATAGGATCGTTTGGCCCCGGCGATGAGTTCGGGCGTGAGCGCAACGACGGCAGAAACATCGCCATAAAGCGACCCGCACGTATCGTCGTGCGGCATTAGGACGACCGGCGCGCGGGCTTGGTAGGCAAATGCGCGCAATGTGGCACTTGGCACGAGTTCGCCGTGGTGGTGGACGATAATCACATCGGCTTGCTGTTCGACGAAGCCGTCGACCGTACGCACTTGTGCACCCGCTTTGCTGAGCGCAGTCCCCATCCGCTGCGCGAAATAGCCGATGCCGCAGGGCTCATGCAGCGTTGTAGCGATTTGCAGGATGCGTAACGACGGGGTCATAACCTTTGACCTGAAGGTAGGTTTGCGAATGGCTGAACAACGTTGCCACCGCTGCCTCTCGCGGTGAGATCGAAGGCGAGCGGGGTAACGGCAACGCTCCGCTGGCGCCAGAAAACGTCCAGATCGGAACCTTCCACGATCTGGTCTTCGGTGTAGGCCGCGGCGAAGGTGAATTGGTGCGGCGCAGCCAGATCGCGGACGCCTGGTGCTTGTGGGCGGTAAGGGTCCATTGAGCTTTGCGGACAGACACGCCAGCCGGCACTTGCTTCGGCGTCGCTCGGGATGTTGACGTTAAGGCAAGAGACGCCCGGGCCGAGTCCGTGTTTTAGTGCCAAGAGTACAAGCTCGGTGGTAACGTCAATAGGGTAGGCCCAAAGGGAGTGGTCCAATGCGACCCCGAAATGAGCGCCATCGTCTCCCAAGCTCACGGCCAAGCCGGGCACGCCGTGGTTGGCCGCCTCTGCCGCCGCCGCGACCGTCCCGCTCAAGTGCACTGTATAGCCCAGGTTCTCGCCTTTGTTGATGCCACACAAGCAGATATCTGGCTGACGTGGCGCTAGTTCTATAAGTGCGTGCGAGACGACCTGACAAGGCGCGCCCGAAACAGTATAGCCAGCTACGTCACCGCCCGAAGTTGGGAAGTGGTGTGGGTTGATCGCGCCCGCATTCGGATGCCGCAAGTATGCGCGCGACATGCAAGTCTGGTTCTCGGTTGGGCAGACAACCAGCGGCTCACCCAACCGCCGCGCTACCTCGACAGCGGCCAGAAGACCGGGCGTATCCGGCCCATCGTCGTTCGTCACAAGGATGAGCGGCGGGTTAGACGGCATGAGATTCAGGCCGAACGAAGCTCAATGCCTGCCTCAGTGCTTCGGTCACGTCTTGCGGCCAGATTTGAAGCAGCCCTTTGTCCGTAGTCTCTCCATAAGGATTATTCTCCTGCCCGGTCCAGAGCGTCATGTGTTCTGTGCATTGCGCCGGGGGACCCCAGCAGGCAGGCGGGACTGGGCCGAAAAGCGTCACTGCACGGGTGCGCAGGGCAGTAGCCAAATGCGCTACGCCGCTGTCGACTGAGACGACACAGGTGGCACCAGCGACAAGGTCCAGCATGCCACAGGCCGTCGTTTCGCCCGCAGCAATGCACTGCTCACTCAGCAGCGCAAGTTCTGCAATTCTGGTGATGCGCGCCCTTTCGCGCTCGGTACCCGTGAGTAAGACCCCCCAACCGTCCGCGGCAAGCCATTGGATGACCTCAGCCCAACGATCCTCCGGCCACAACCGGGCGGGGCTACCAGCGCCGGTATGAATAATTACAGGAGCGCTAGGATTGAGCGGCTGCAGTTCACGTAAAAACAGTTCTTTAGGATTCGGATGGACATCCCACTTGATCAACAGCCGTGCCCAGCGAGTATGAATGGGGTCGGCAAAATCGAGGTCAGGAGAGGTCCGAGCTTGGGGTAACAAGGGGTAACGATAACTCAGAACGTGCTTAGGTGAGACTGCATCGATCAGCGGCAACAATTCGGGCCCAGGGGTGCGGAGCGAGACAAGCCGGTCCACTCGGCCCTTAAGCGCGGAAACTTTTGCTAGGATTTCGGGGTCGGCAGCCTGATGATCGGTCGGACCGATAGTGCCTTTATGCGGTTGGTCTTGAATGAACTCATCCGCGCACTCTAGGCGCCGCGCCAAATCGCATAGCCAAGATGGGCAGGTCGTAACGAGCCAGTGGTTTGGGTAGGCGCGCCGCAACGCCCGCAGCGCCGGTTGTGCCGTCATCAGGTCACCCAAGCCATGGTGGCGAATTACCAGCACGATATCGCGGTCGCCCATGGCTCAGGAAGATCCTTTGGTAAACGCAAAAGGAGCGAGGCAAACCTGCCGCACGATCTGCGCCACCTGGTGTGCTCCACGGGCTCCATCGCGGTCGAAGAAAGTGCAGGTGTGACCTTCGGCTTGAATCGGGTTGAATGCGCTACGCAGGTATTCAGTGGTCTCATTACTAAGCAACTCATCCCGCCGAGCCTTGGAAAGGGCAGAGTAGATGGCATGAACGACGGCTTCTTCGCCCATGGGTCGCAGCGCGGCAATTGAGGGCATCGAGAGCACGCTTTCGGGCCACGAAAAGGCAGTGCTGTCGGCCCTAAGGTAGAGCTGCGCGTTCAGTATTTGGCTGAGATTCTGCGGCGGAAGAAGCAGTGTAGGCAAGTCGATCTGCATCGCATGCAAGACAGTGGTACTGCCGGGCGATGTCACCAACAAGTCGCAGCTCTTGAGAAGACGCTCAAAGACAGAACCGCTCTGCACGCCAGTGGCGACAGCATTACCGAAGCGCACTTTCACCTCAGCCTCCCAGTCGCCACCGATGTTGCCGCACACACCAGCCACCTGCACCCCGGCTTCCGCGAGACCGTCGAGGACACCAGGCAACACAAGCTCCACATAGTCGAACGTGTTATCTCCCGAAAGGTGGCTGTGCACCCCGCCAACGTTGACCAACACTCCTGCTCCGCCCGTCCGGCGGTGCGAGCCTGGGACTATAGGATCAACCCAGCGCAAATCTGGCCGTGAGGCAAGGCAGGCGGCGAGCGGCAGCACATCCTTCGGGTATCGCTGCGCGCAGTAGACAACAGTGGTACCGGCCGCGGGCACTTCATCCACGCTCGCCCACATATAAGGCAGACTGTCGACGTAGACGACAGCGAGGCCAAGGCCGACCAAAGCATTGGCCTGGCCTGGATCATTAATGACGAGTGCAGCGTCAGCTGTCGCGGGCGGACTGCTGACAATCTCGTGGTGCATAGCTTCTAGCGAAAGGATTTTTGTGGTCATCGGCGGCATATCGTACAGTATCAACCGATGCGGCGGAAGCTCTTCGAGTATCAGCCTGAGCTTGCCAAGACTGCCCCAGCCAAAGTGGCAGGCAGCAATGACGAGTGTCTTAGCAGTGCGTGATAGGGGGCGGGACATAAGGGTTTACGAGCCCGAATTGGCAAAGTGGCGCCAGACTTTGAGTGCTCCTTCGCAGCTTACGGCGACCTCTGGAGGAGGAAGATGGGGCCCTGTTTCGAGCTCGATAAGGCGGGGATGGGCATCACGAGCGATCGGGCAGTCGTCAGCAGTCATCAAGGCACCTTTTTCTTGAAGGTAGGCATTCAACCATTCAATCCGGAAAAGCGGGCGGTGCGGGATGCGGCAGCTAATGTTCTCAGCACCAATGGCCTTGACTAGTTCCCCGCGGATTTTCTTTGCGGAATCCGGCACCATGACCGGACACTTGAAAAAAGCACTTCTACCCCAGGCTGGGTCGACCACAGGCTCCAGCCCTTCGCGGGGCAGAACTTGGGCGTAGCAATCACCGGCATATTGACGCGCAGCGATCTCGTCATCGAGGCGCGCAAGTCCATCTAGGCCCACAATGGCTGGAAACTCCGCCATTCTGTAGCTGAAACCGGCGCTGTCGTAGTCATCCCAATCTGGACCCTTGCCGTAGTTAGCCAGCACGCGCAATCGCTCGTGATGCGCTTCGCCATTGCACATGACCATGCCGCCTTCGCCGCAAGAGATGTGTTTGCGCACCGAAAAGGCGTAGGTTACGAAATCACTAAAGGTGCCGACAGATTGACCAAGAACCTGCGCGCCGAAGGCCTGCGCACAGTCTTCGATTAGGTTCACGCCATTATCATGGCAGAGCTTGGTGATGGCATCCATCTCTGCAGGGTGGCCCCAGAAGTGTACGACCAGAACGGCTTTAGTACGCGGAGTAATCAACTCCTTGATCCGGTCGGCGGACATTGTCAGTGAAGCGGGTTCGGCATCGCAGATCACAGGAATAGCGCCATTCTGGACGATGGCTGTCACCGCCGCGACGAAACAGAATGCCGGGACGATGACCTCATCACCCGAGCCAATGTCCGCAGCTGTCAGTGCAAGGTGCAGCGCCGATGTGCCGGAGTTGACAGAAACGCCTCGATACTCCGGACCAAAATAGGCAGCAAAGGCACGTTCAAACTTTCGCGCCCATGGACCAGAATAGTAATTCGAAAGTAGCCCCGAGTTCATCATCTCAGCAACCTGAGCGCGCGCATTATTTGATGGCCAAACACCGGTAAAGATTGCCTCGGCACGTGCGGGAGTGCCCCCATGAATTGCAAGACCTTCATCGGCTTGGAAAATTGGGTCGGTGGTCTTTTGTCGCATCGAGTGTTTTCCCAGAATTTTTGGTTCAGAAGGCGAGGTCCGCTATCTCGTCGCCCGTATCTACCGCATCGCTATAACCTGCCGCCGTTGTTGAGCAGCCCTTGCAACCACGGTGCCCTGTCGAGGCGTAGTGGCTCACATGATCAAGCCAAGCCGAAGAATTCAGAGACCAAGCGCCATCCGGAGTACGAATGATCGCGCCATTGGCCTTACCGTCTCCTGTGCGGTGCGGCAGCAAGCTGCAGCCAAAGGCACGGTCTACTTTGGGGTCGAAGTAGATTACGTCGCCCATTAGGTTGCACCGCTGACCGCTAGGCTTCGGGCAAGTGCCGAGATTAAAGAAGGCGTTTTGTGCTTCGCGGGTCTCGCCGTAGAATCGGTGACCGGTCGGTACCAGCAATCCAGGGGGAGATTTGTAGATTGGCTCACAAACGGTGATGACGTCCTGCCTATCACTGTAGGCAATGTGCCGATCCAACTTAATTGCGGAGAGTTCCCACTGATCGACGCCGAGATCGGTCAGAATACGTTGCAAGGCCGGCATGTCGCGGTAGTTGTGCGGGCCCACCACGGTGTTCACCCTCGTTCTCATACCTAATGACTTGGCTTTCGTCAGGCCTTCCGCGCAACGGTTGAAAAGGCCAGCGAAACCGCGGATATCGTCATGAGAGCTGTCGAGCCCATCAATGCTGACGATAATCTGGTAAAGCCCGCTCTTGGCAAGTGCGTTTATTCGAGACGGTAATGCGGAGCCATTAGTAATTATCGAACTCTTCATACCAGCACTGGAAATGATCTCGACCAACTCGCAAATGTCTGGATGAATAAGAGGTTCGCCACCGGTCAACCTGACATATTTTACCCCGTATCGCTCTGCTTCGACCAGGAACGTTGAGAGCTCCGCTGGAGTGAAGCGGTAACGGTCTTTCGACAAGGCAAAATCGCACATGAAACAGTTGGCATTGCAGGCCTCAAGGATTCGGACGAAGAGATACTTCTCCCTCATTGCACCGGGTCCCGCGGCGGCTCTACCGCCACCCGCGCCACGCTCTCTATCGCCGAAACGGCAACCTCGGGGTCTTGCAACACAGTGGAGAGAGCAATCTCCTCCACCCGCGCAACTGAACCTAAGCCCTTAATTAAATGGCTGTGCCCAGTGTCGAGGTCACGCACGATGATGATGGGGCGTCCAAGAGACGAAGCCCAACCAAGTTCGACGCAAGTGCCGTCAGTTCGTATAGACACGCCAGGCGCTTCGTTCGGCAAGATCGCCATGAATACATCGCACGACTGCATCCACGCAAAATCGCGTTGCGTGACCTCAAAGTGTTGGCCGTCGACATCAAGTTCGCCAAACTTCTCGAAGCGATGCGCAGAGAAGACCTGGTATCCAGCGCGCTCGATGGTGCTCAGGACCTCTTCAATTAATACTTTCAACTCGCGCTGGAATTCGCCGCCAGCAATGGCGTATTGAATTGGCCCGCCAATAAAAACCTTTAAATCCAATTCCATACTCCTGAATATGCAATTTAAAGACAACCTAAGTCTTCGCAAATTTGCAATTAGTTGTCATAACAGAATACACCTAAAAGTGTTTCTTGGCTAGGTTCTGGACCTATTAATTTGGTTGCCGTCATCCCGCCTGCGTGATTCATACCCGTGAGTTTCAGGGGTATAACATGAGCAATCTATTCTGGTTGACTGACGAGCAGATGGCGCGGCTTCAGCCTTACTTTCCAAAGAGCCATGGTAAGCCGAGGGTTGATGATCGACGCGTTCTGAGTGGAATTATCTTCATCAATCGCAATGGGTTACGTTGGTCCGATGCGCCGCGCGAATATGGGCCGCCAAAGACACTGTACAATCGCTGGAAACGATGGAGCGATATGGGTGTGTTCGCTCGGATCATGAACGGGCTGGCTGCGCAGGGAACCGATCATAAGGCCATCATGATTGACGCAACATACCTCAAAGCGCACCGCACGGCTTCCAGCCTGCGGTTGAAAAAGGGGGGCGTGGCAGGCTGATAGGGCGCACCAAGGGTGGTATGAATACGAAACTGCACGCTGTTACTGACAGTCTGGGACGCCCCATCCGCTTCTTCATATCCGCTGGGCAGGTGAGCGATTACACGGGCGCCAGGGCTCTGGTGAACAGTCTGCCATCGGCTGACTGGCTGCTGGGAGATCGAGGCTATGACGCCGACTGGTTCCGCGAAGCCCTTAATGACAGGGGAATAAAGCCCTGTACCAGTTGATCGATTGCTCTCTTCTTTTCGGTTCGATCTGGCTTGGTTTTGAGCAGCCTTTTGATCTCTTCACTGATCTGGGTTTCTGAGGAGTTATTGTCGATGCCGCGTACGCGTGCGGGTTCGGAGAGCCGCGAGGCTCTCATTGATACAACATTCATAATGGTTCCTGTAATGGCCCTTTTGGGACCGTTAAAGATTGAAATTTCAGGAAAAACATGGGATATTAATCCCATAAGTTCCTGTACTAAACGGGTGCGGCTGTTTGGTTGGGCCGCGCCCGTTTTTCTTTTTTATGATAGATTCTGGAAATCCAATAAAGGTAACGGGTCATGACCTAAATTGGGTGCCGATCAAATGGCGTCGGCAACTGATTTCAGATGGTCTGACAGAAGTGCTTGCGGGACATTGAGGAAAGCGCAGTCACCTTCCAATGCTGTGTACCAGCGCGCGTCACCAGCCTGATGAAAGCCCGCCATTTTTGCCGCGACCACCGCTGCTTCGGTTCCACAGCCCAGCGCTGTTTCAAGCTGTGCCATAGCTATTTCCACCCCCTCGACATCCGTGTCGCTAAGGGCCTCATACACTGCGTCTTGCAGGGCCTCTGCGCACGTCAGAAGCTCCCAAAGTACGGTACGATGGTCATGCAGAGCGCATTCAAAGGCGCGGGTGTGTGCGGGGTCTGTTGGTTGGTATTGTGTCATTATACTTCCATGATGATTACTCCTGTTCGTCGGGTCCAAGGATATGGGGAAGGCGCTAAATCGGGACCCCAGCGCACGCGCCATTAACGCTGGGATATTCAGTTGTGAGGGAAGTCGGCAACAGGAAGACCTCACATTGGAAGCAAGCCCAAGTCCACCTGTCGCCGGGCCAAGTAGCCATGACCTTTGACGGTCGCACTCGGCTTCCCTCGCATCGCCCAGCCGTCGGAGAAAGGATCAACTGGGCTATTCTTCAACTAGGCAGCGTACTTACAAAGAGCTTCACGTTTCCAGCCTGTTATGATTCATTTCCCGCAAGACAATATGCGGAGCAGTGGAATGGCGCGGTCAGATTTGAGCGATTTGGAGTGGGAGTTCATCAAAGCAGTGCTCCCAAATAACAGCCGAGGGGTTAAGCGTGTCGATGATCGGCGTGTGATCAATGGCATCTTCTATGTCTTGCGCACAGGCATCCCGTGGCGCGATTTGCCCGATCAATACGGCCCCTACACAACGATCTACAACCGTTTCAACCGATGGACTTATGCGGGCATTTGGGATCGGGTAATGGAGGCGGTCGCCGATGCGCACAATATCGACACCGTGATGGTGGATGGCACATCGGTTCGGGTTCACCATTCTGCAGCGACGCTCAAAAAAACGACCCGCGTCGTTGCATGGGCCGGTCGCGGGGTGGGTTAACCACGAAAATACATGCACTTACCAATCAGGACGGGTTGCCGATCCGCTATGAACTGACGCCGGGCCAAGCCCACGATGCACCCCCATGCGAACAGCTTTTGGACGGGCTGCAACCTGGCCAATACGTTCTGGCTGACAAGGCATATGACGCGGATTCGATCCGCAAGATGATCTGGGAACAGGGCGCCATCGACGTCATCCCGTCCAAATCCAACCGCAAACTGCCCGCCGAGTTCGACGTCGATATCTATCGCGAGCGCAACAAGATCGAGCGGTTCTTTGGCCGCCTCAAAGCTTCCTTCCGCCGTATAGCCACCCGATACGAAAAGACATCTGCCAACTTCTTGGCGATGATCAAACTCGCATCCGTCAGGCTATGGTGCCAGTTTTATGAGTCCGCTGCCTAGTTGAGGCGCTGGGCCTGCCTGTCTGCAAGTCCCTCATCCACCTTCTTCTGCAAGTGAGAAACGAGCTTGCCGCTCCGTTCCATGGACATGCGCATATGTGCCGGAAGCTCTGACAGTGCATTCGCCTCAAGTTGCCGTTTCAGCTTCTCGTTCTTACTGTCAATATACGCGCCAAGCCACGGCTCGCTGTCCGCCAATTGCTGGGCCGTGTCTTCAATTGCACAGAGGGGTGTTGCACCCGCTACGCGGGCTTGTACGTCGAGATTGATCGCTGCCCTTGCTTGGATATTGGAAACAACCAGTTCATCAATCTCCCCGTACAGTTCGGCGAGCCTTACCTTGATATCGCTGAAAGTTGCATCGAACTTTGCCCGCTCAGACGGACCCATAGAAGCAAGCTTTTGGCGTCCGCGTTCTGCGTCGTCACTGCGCATCGGCATGCTCCTTCGTCCCAGACATCAATTGGTCAACGATTTCTTCGCCGATACCCCGCTCACGCAACGCGGCCACAATATCGACGAGGCGGTAAAATCGCACTTGGCCCGCTTTGTCTGGGTTCAACCTAAATTCCAGCGCTCGCAAAAGGCCGGAAATCCAATCATTGCGCCGGGGGACAACCCCAGCGATCTGTTCCCGCGTGATAGTAAATTCGCTCGTCAATTTTCTGCTCTCTTTGCCTGTTTTTGCTCAGCACCAGTATAGCACAAGCAAGAGACAGCACCGAATCGCAAAGGGCCATTTCAAGCATATGCTTGTCTACTTTGAAGGCAGTGAAACGCGGCTTCGTTGACGGACGATCCTTGCTCTGCAACAATCAACCCTGAATTGATTTCGAGTTTTTAGTCCATTGCCCAAGACAAAAAGTTATTCCCTCTATCTCGTGAAGGCAGACATCGAGAACTTTGAAGACGTGTTCACCGAGTCCGCCAAAGAGAAAATCCAAGCTGGCGACGCTGTTTTGAGCGACTCCGATGATCTCGGCGACGAAGCAACCGTCTATATCTTTCCTAGCCCACCAAAGCCGCCAAGTTGGTTGGCAGACATCAACACCGTTTTCGCTGGCACTCCTGCTCTGACAAACCGGTCTTCGTGCGCTGTCGTTGTATTCAAACATGTTGATCGTTTATTCGTCACCGCCTTTGCCCATGGATGGCAGTATCTAGACGACACCAAAATCGAGTCCGATTTCGGGTTGAAGGTTGCAATCAATTCGCTTGATGACTCGAAGGTCAAAAGGATCGACAGCAGCCATCTAGGAGAAGCGATCAAAGGTGTTTCTCAGTCGGCATTTCAGCGTGATCTACAAGCGTTCGGCGTGGATGAAGCCCTTGATCTTGTCAGGCGTATTTCGGGCCGTGTCGAAGACGATGAATTCGCAAATAGCATCTCTGGCGCTACTGGTTTGAAAATAACCAGAGAGATGGAGTTCGGGGACCTTCCAGAAACGGCAGAAGAGGCGCTGACGCGCTCGCAGTCCACAGACTACCAAAACACCGGCTTCTACATAATCGACAAGGTACGCCCTATCTTGGACAAGCTTGTGCTTGCAGCGCTCGACCAGAAGGCAGTCGATATCATCAAGGCCGGTGCCGACAACTTCGAACTATCAATGCCCGGATGGTCTGAGGATGACGTGGTGTATTTTGGGCTTCATGGCCCGGGGTTGAAGGGCCGATTTCCGGACCTGCTGATGTCCAATTACCGAGATGCGCTGGGCGCTAAACTCAGTGATCTCGACGTAGAAACCATTCGGAAGCACGGTGTTGTTGCTGAGTTTAACAACGATGCTGCTGTCAAAAAACGTTGGAGCGTGAAGAAAGCACTTGTCGGCTCGGTTGTGGAAGACGGTGGCCTGTACGCAATCAGCGAAGGGGAATGGTACCGCTTAGACCAACAATTCAAGACGGACGTCGATGCGGGCTTTGCGACCCTCAAAGAGGATTGGCCCGACCCGCCTTTGATGATCATCAAAAAGGTATCGGATGACGGCAAGAAAACCGGTTTCGAGAGCGAGCTTTCATACAACGAACGTTGCGCGGAAGAGTACGGTCAGGTTCTTCTTGACCAGAAAATATTGACCGTACCCGCCACACCTTACGGCAAATTTGAAGCTTGCGATCTGCTCGACATCGAAGGCAAGCGCTTGATCCATGTGAAGAAAAGTTCGCGTCAGTCCAGTGTACTGAGCCATTTCTTCAAACAGGGCAGCAACTCGGCTCGTATATTGAAGACCATTCCGGAGGCGCGAGCAGCACTCGTCGAAAAGGTGAAGGATTTGACTGACGAACCGACCGGAAACGCGCTGGAAGCCGCCATGGGCGACGCCATGAACGACTGGAAGGTTGAGTTCCATATTGTCGACGCGCCACGTAACGACGGGACGTTCATGATCCCGTTTTTCAGCCGGATCACGCTGCGAGATGAAAGCCGCACCTTGCGGGGTATGGCTTACAACGTGTCCCTTCGCTTCATACCAACGCCAGCAGCATAGGTTCAGTCAATATCAAGACGCGGCAAGCTTTCGACGATATCCAGCGTGCGAAGGCTGACCGTGATGACGCGTTGGAAGAGTTTGAGCGGATAGGCTGGGTTCGCCCGACAGAGTCGCGCCTGTGGTTCTGTGTGCCTCGTCGCAGATAATCAGGTCGAATTCTGGCAGCCCGTGAACTTGCTGAGCCTCCGAGATCGTCTGGATAGACTGATAGGTTGAGAAGACGACCGTCATCTTGTCTTTGTCGGCCTCGCCTACCTGTTCGGCAATTTTGGCTGGGTCTGTGGTCGCTGGAAAAGCAAGGTCGTGAACTGTGAATTGAATGGCGTCGCCACTCTTCTGGCGCTTGCCGACTTTAACGTCGGAACAAACTGAGAAAGCTAGGAACTCGTCGGCGCAATCGTTTTTCCACTCTCTAACGGACTGGGACATCAGAGCCAGAGATGGAACCATAAAGAGAACGGTCTTGCCTTTGCCTGCAAGGTCTTCCGCTATTTTTAGGCCCGTGAACGTCTTGCCGGTTCCACAAGCCATGAGAAGCTTGCCGCGATCATCCTCAGCAAGCCCAGCGCGGACAGCCTCAAGCGCTTTGACTTGATGGTCGCGCAAGGTCTTGGGCTCAGCGAACGCGATCCGCTCCTCGCGAAGATATGTCGCCCAATCTATCCGACTCTTTTCGAGGTCAGCGAGCGCGATCCGGTGGTATTCGCGATCCACGTTGTCGAAAACCGCTTGAGCATTTGGACTTAAATCGCGAAGCGTTGTGTCCACCAGAACAAGACTTACGAAGTCTTTCGTCGAAGCCGCCGACACAAATGAATCTATGTCAGTTTTTTGGATGCTGTGGTCAGGCGCGTAGAACTTACATTGAACGGCACAGAAACCAGAACCATCCGCGTGGCTTGCGACGAGATCGATCCCGATATCTTTTGCGGGCAGGCCTCTCTCGGTCGCCCAGTCTCGGTAGTGCCAAACCCTGTCATAGAATTGGCTTTGAAGGTCATCGTTTTCCAAGAACACCTTCACGAGGCGTTCAAAATACTCGCCCTTTTCAAACTCGCTTTGCGACCGTAGCCGCATTTGTTCCAATACGTTTGATAAATCAGTCACCACAGAATTCGACCGCTCCCTTTTTTCTTCAATCATTACGCGATGATCCGTGGTTGCGCCACCTTCGCAGCACCGAATTCGCTGCACCCAAGCTTGTGTCGTAGTATTTCGCCAAAACGGAATGACATTCGGCTTAACGAAGGGCTATCGGTAATGATTCGCCCCCTCAAATGCCCCCTCTGGGCGGAAAAAATTCAATAAAATCAGTGTAAATGGTGCCCGGGGGCGGAATCGAACCACCGACACGAGGATTTTCAAACCTAGGCTTTTTGAGAAATCTCAAGCGCTTAAGACTGGGAAATCTGTCAAACCCACAACGGCGCGTCAAGCACTTAACGGCGAATTGTCAAACCTTGTCCCCGCGGCCATCCGATGAGCTGGCGTGTGGCGAATGCGTGTGCGGAACGGAAGTTCGGGAGTGCGACACGCAAGCAGATCATTATGTTTCTGGCGGACAAGGCGTCGGATGATGGCTCGGGCATCTGGTGCTCGAAGGGGACGATCCAGCGGCACACAGAGTTGGGCGGGACGACGGTCAAGCGGACGATGCGGGACTTCCTGAAGGAGGGCATCCTAGTTGAGACCGGAACGCGGAGGAGATGCAAAAACGGCTTCACCGTCGTGTACCGGATCGATTTGGCTCAAATTGAGTTGCTGGAGACCATAGCGGAACCAGACTTTGAGACCGGGGCCATAGTGGACCCGGTCCAGACTGGACCCGGAACGGGGACCACAGTGGCCGGGGTACCGGGGCCACCACGGCCCCCAAACCATCCTAAAACCATCCATAAACCTCCTACGCGCGAGTACGCGGTGGCGGAGGTTGAAGAGGCTGAGAAGATCCTGACCGCCTATCCGCCCGACCGTCTGCGCGGGAAGGCGGCCTGTCTCAGGTGGATTAATGAGGCGTTGGACAAAGGTGTTAGCCCGGAAGACATGGTGCAGGCCGTGAAGGCCTACGCAACCGAGAGCGCGGGTTTCACCCGGTCTAAGGTCTGTTTCTCGGACAACTGGTTCAAGTCAGGACGCTGGCGCAGCTACGTCGAGGACATCGCCATGAACCGGGAAGAGACCAAGACCAAAGAAGCCGAGATGCTGGCGGGCTTGATGAATTGGGTGACGGATCGCCACCCTCTTTGCCGCCACATCACGCCCAGCCAGGTTGATGCGCTCTTGGCCGCAGAACTGGTCACACCGGCTCAAATCCAAGCCGCAGGTCTAAGATCATGAGCCGCGCACCTTCCAGCGATACGCAAACAGCAAGGCGACCCAGTTCTAGGTCTGCGACCTGCGAACCGGGACCTTGCGAGGGGCGGCACGCCTCCCCTTCGAACCCCAACCAGACCGCGCCCGGCGCGGTTTCGGAGAAGCAAGAAGCGGTGTTCTTCTATTGCTCCTCCGAAGAAAAGGCGTTGATCCGGCAGGCGGCTGCGGACCGCGGGCTGTCAATGTCCGCTTTACTTCGGCAACTCGCCACGGGTGCGGCTCCAAAGCGACGAAAGCTTACACCTCGTGTCGATCCCGCTCTCGTGCTGGCCGTGTCCCGCTATGGCGGCAACCTCAACCAGATCGCACGGTGGCTCAACACGGCGACCCGCGCCGGTCGCGCCAACGACATCGAGGCGATACGTGTCGCAGCGGCGCTCGTGGGCATCGACCGGCGGTTGGCGGAGATCGTCGCGCAGTATCGGAGGCCGCGCGGATGCTGATCAAGTTCTTCCCCAACGGCAAAGGCGGCGGCGCAGGCCCGGTCGAGTATCTGACCGCTCGCACCGTGCTTGCCTATGACGACAACCGCGACCTGATCCGCGATGCAGCGGGCCAGCCGATAACCGTGACGCGCGAACCGCCGCCGGAGGTAGTAAGGGGCGACGCCGACGGCATGATCGACCTAATCGACGCATGCCCGCACAAATGGACCTATCGCGCTGGCGTCGTCAGTTTCGCCCGCGAAGACGCCCCGACCGAAGATCAGCAGCAGGAAGTGATCGACCGTTTCGAGGAGATTGCCTTCGCGGGTCTCGATGCTGACCGCTGCGCCTGCCTCTGGGTCCGGCACACCCACGAGGACCGGGTTGAGCTGCATTTCTGCACGCCACGGATGGAGCTTCAGAGTGGGCGGAGCCTCAATATCGCCCCACCCGGATATGAACGCGCCTTCGACAGCCTCCGTGACCTGATGAACAAGATGCACGGCTGGGCCGACCCCATGGACGTCGAACGCTCGGCCGAGGTGAAAACCGTCACCGAAGCCCCCACTCGGGCGCAAGGTCGGGACGAACTCCACGGCTGGATCCGTGATCAGATATCTTTGGGTCTGATCACGGACCGTGCCGTGATGACCGAAGCACTCAAAGAGGCAGGCTTCGAAGTGCCCAGAGCGGGCAAAAACTATCTGACAGTGAAAGACCCCGACACCGGTGAGAGGTGGCGATTGAAGGGAGAGATTTTCAATGAAGAGTGGACCGCAGAAACCACGGCTGAGCGAGAAGCTGGCAGCCGACATGGAGCAGATGCGCACAGAGAACGCCGCCTTGATCGCCACTCAGTTGCAGAGCTTCAGGAACGATTTGAAGATCACTGCCGAAAGCGCGTTGGCTACAATCAAGACCGATACGGAAGGGTATCTGCTGCGCGTGAGGAAACACCTGCTGCGGCAGAGCGCGAACGCGGCGCGTCCGGAGTGGACGGCGATGATTTATCCAGTGCTGCTGGCCTGCGCGCTGATGATCAGCAGCTCGCTTTCAACCTGGACCGTTCTGAATTGGCTGACACCGAGCATGCAGTCTCTGGGGATCAAGATGATCGAGCGACCAGAAGCGACTTACTTGATCCCTTTCCGGGATACGACGACGCTGACCCGCTGCCGTCTTGGGACGCAGACAGTCGATTGCCTGATGATCGAGGAGCAGTAGGCGATGGATGGTCTGACAGCGTTAGAGCGCGAGTTGCTGAGCTACGTGGAGCGGTTGACCGAAGCGTCGGAAATGTCCGCGCGAGCTTTGAAGGACTTGGAGCAGCACTCCGTCAAAGAGACCCAAACGGACATCGCTTCATTGAAATGTTCAATGGTTTCGCTCGCGCGTTCTCAACAGTCGTTGGTGGTGTCGTTGAAAGGCTGGATCGAGCAACAGATCAGCTCAGAGCAGTTGTCGCCGAGGCTCGCAGAGAGCGCACGACATCTGGATGGGATCAAGATGGACTAGACGACCAGGACGAGACGCGACTGCATCAGGAGGAGCCCCATGGGTTGCGACATTGATGTAGACTTGGTCGATGATCCGTGGGGCCGTTGGTACCCCGGCATCGATCCAGCAACGGACGTTTTGGAACGCGTTTCTGTCCTGATCCGCTCCCGCGAGACTTTGGCTGGTGACTACGCGTTCGAACTGGGAACTCAAATCAGACGCATCGCCAATCAGTGTTCGCCTGGGATACGGATGGGGATTGCCATGATTCTTAACGAACATGGCGATCCTGACGCGATCAGAGGATGGCAGAACGGCGAACACCATCGCCGCACGATCTACGCACTTCACGACAATCAGGATGAGGATGAATAGGATGAGAGCTTTGATCGTAGTATTTTTGTGCATTTCAAACAGTGGCTTGGCGCAGGGTGCTGAAGTGGGTCGCTTTGGATGCGAAATCCTCGACCGACCGGCGGAGCTGACTTTCAACGGCTTTTCCGACGCTTGGCGCAGCATCGCTGCCGACAGGCTCTACAGTCTTACGCGGCATCAGAACGCCGTTGAAGTTGGCACCTGCGACTGTGGGGTTTTGCGTCCAGATTGGACCGAAACGTTAGAGATGTTCGAAGCGCTTGGGTTTTCGACTGGCCCGTCATCGGCCTATCGAGACTGGTCATCTGAAGTCTACAGCCCGCAGATCGCTGACCTCCGCAGAACCGTTCAAGACATGTGTGGGGGAGCAAACTGATGGGAACTGTATCCTTCATCGTGGAAAGAGCCGAAAGCGCCTTGTCCAGCATGGCCTCAAGCCAGTTCGCTCTTGTTGCGGGCAGCATCGGCACAGTCGTAATGCTGGCAGCTACAATTGCTCTGTTGTTGATCATCGCAAACATGATCTTGCAGGTGCATCCGGTTGATGTAGCCACCCTGGTTCCTTTGCTGATCAAGATCGGCCTGATCATCATCTTCGCATTCAACTGGGTACAGTTCGACAGGCTCTCAGGGGCGATCATCGACGGCCTCGACAATATCGCCGGGATGTTGATCGGTTCGATCACTGGCGAGACAGGTTCAGGCCCCACGTTCTTTGCTGCCCGTTTTGATCAACTGGCCGATGACCTCGCTGATCATGCGAATGCCATCGGCGAGAACCTCAATTGGGTCGGCGGTGCCGTGATGAGCGTGTTCATGGCGGCGCTCTTGGCCGTGTTCAGCGGTTTCGCGGCACTGATGTTGGTGCTGTCCAAGATGGTCGTGACGCTCTTGATCGGTCTTGCACCCATCATGATCAGCCTGACGCTCTTCCGGGCGACAGAAGGGTTTTTCCAACGATGGCTGTCTGCGCTGATTGCCTGGTCCTTATATCCTGTCGTGATCGCGGGAGTCTTTTCCATCACGTTCGGGCTGTTGAACCAAATGCTTGCCGCGGTTGGTGATCCCAGCGACATGCAGAACATCGGTGCCGCCTTGCCATTTCTGGCCATGATCATGCTCTCACTCGCACTGATCGCAGGTATCCCGGTGATCGTCCGGACGATTTCCGGCGACATCAATTCTGGTTTCGCGGCGGTTGCGACCGGTGCAATCATGCGTGGGGCCTACCAGCGCGTGACGCCATTCAGCAACTTAAGCCGGACGACACGATCTGCGCCTCGCGAGGTTCAACAGCCGCCTCGCCAGCCAGAAAGCAACACCAACATGGGACAAGTCTACCTCCAACAATTAGAGAGGGTCCGACGGCTGAGCCAGAACCGTTGATGTCGTCCGGGCATTTTCATCTTGCCCGAAATATCCTCGGGGGAGCGCCCGCAGGGCGCGGGGGCGGATAGCCCCCAACAAAGTGGTTGTTTGCTTGGATGGCGGGCCATTTACATGCGGCTTCTTGGCCGAACATCACTGGTAGGAAAAGGCGATGACAAAGCTCAGAAACCGAGTGCACCCTGGCGAAATCATCAAGGACGAGTTCGTCATTCCACTGGCGCTCGACGTGACGACTCTCGCCCAAGATTTGGGCATATCTATTGCTGACTTCTGGGATGTTCTGGATGGCCAGCGGGCCTTAACTGCCGACCTATGTCGTGCCCTTGGTGGCCGCTTCCGCACGACCCCTGAATTCTGGGAACACTTGCAGGCCACATACGATGCGCCCGTACTCGACAAGAAAGCCGATGACCCGGCCTTTGCGAATGACCTTGAGGCGCAACTGGAAACGATCACGGACGCATACGCAAGCGGTGACGCTCATGAGATTGATCAGGCGCTACAGCATGTATCCTCGATCCGCCGGATGAAGAAGCAGGGGATCCTCGATCTGCTTAACGATTTCGACGATCCCGCCGAGCCGGACTGACTCAACCCCGGGGCGGTGAACATACCATCCGTTCAGCGACGTGCGCATTTCGTTAAGGCTGTGCCAAACATTCATGGGTTGCGATGATCCGGACGCTGTAACGGAACCGCAGCGCCCGGATTGACGTCAAATTCCTAGCTGTCGTCTTCTTTAGTTTCAGCGAGCGACTTGTCCATGGCCTCGAAGAGGAGCTGCTCCATGCGGAGTGGCATTTCATAGACGCTCCAGGCTCGCCGCGGGTCTGGCCAAAGCTCGTCAAACAGTTCCTCGGTCATAACCACATGGGTCACGCGCCCTGCGTGGCGCAGGAAAGTCGGACCATCATTTGCCTGTTTCATCAGGCTTATCGCATTGTACTGAAGCGTTTCGAAATCGAAGCGTTTGCCTTGGATCGGGGGTGGTTTGGAAGTTTCATATGTTTGCCTTTCATTTGCGCAACCCAAGCGTCACGGAGACCTCCGTGTTGAGTGCGGCTAGAAGGAGAACAGTCAGATCATGGCTTCAGTTAGCATGTTGATTTGTGGCTGTCAGCAAGCTTCCAGGAACTCGTAAACCCGACATTGGGTCGGTCTCAACGAACTGCTGCAATGCGGGACTTTGCTGCCGTTCAATCCCGAAAGATCAACGCCCGCTTTCAGTCAGTAGTTTTCACAGCATCGACAAACCGAGCGATCTCATCGTGTGTGTTGAAGTAATGCACCGAGGCCCGGATCATTGCCGGGAGGTTCCGGGCTTCGAAATCAAGACGAGCTGCGGTGACTGGTGCGACAGATACGTTTATCGTCTGTTCTCTGAGGTTTGCGGCAATCGCTTTGGAGTCGGTGCCATCTTTCGTGAATGTGACGATGCCTGATTTATTTTGGCCCAGGTCATGCACCGCAATACCTTTGATCGTTGAGAGTTCATCGCGGAGATCTTGCGCAAGTTCGGCAACGTGAGCCTCAATATGAGCCACGCCTACGGCGCGGGCGTATCGCACGGCTTCCATCAGACCAACGCGACCCGCGACGTAGCTTTCCCAGTTCTGGAACCGCCTCGCATCTTTCGCCAGTTCGTATCCGTTTGTCTCGGTCCAGGTCGCGGAATGCAGATCAACAAATGGCGGGTCGATCTGATCGAGGATGTCCTGTCGGACGTAGAGAAACCCCGTCCCTCTGGGGCCGCGCAGAAACTTGCGTCCGGGGCCGGAGAGAATGTCGCAGCCGATCTCTGCGACATCGACCTTGATCTGCCCGACAGATTGACACGCATCCAGCATGTAGAGGACGCCATGCTTCTTTGCGACCTTCCCGACTTCGACAGCAGGGTTCACCAGACCGCCTTGCGTCGGCACATGGGTGATCGCGATGAGTTTTGTCTTTGGACCGATCATTTTGTCCAAAGCCGCAACGTCGATCTGGCCTGACGCATCAGACGGTACAAGATCAATTTCGAATCCAAGACGCCGTGACTGTTGCAAAAAGGCGAGATAGTTGGACGCATATCTGCCAGAGCTGAGCAAAGCGTTTCGGATCATTTCGCGATCAACCGAAGTGATTGCACCTGCCTTGACCGGTCGAAAGCTTCAGATTGGCATTGGTGACGATCTGCGGGGCTACCTGCCTGAAGGCTGGCCGCGAGGCTTTGCTGACCTTCACACTCACATCGCGCTGCCTGTGACCTCGAACGATCCAGAGGACGTCCGCGCAGGGAAGCTGGACGGGCTTCTTCTTTTGCAGCAGGTTCACGCCCCCGGGCTGAGCAACGAAGCGGTTGCAACGATCGTTTCGGGCGATGATCGGCAATACATATACTTTGTGTGTTCCGTGGGGCTGGCTGGGTGCAGACAATCCCGTGCTTTGGCAAATGGCCTAGCGGCGATCTTTCTCCCTAATGCCTGACCGGAGGACAAGTGTATTGCGGGCATGCTCGACCCGATGCAAACGCTGAGCGGACGTTCGTCGATGGCGCAGCATTCGGGAGGTAAGGGTTCGAAGCAGATGTCCAATGGATTTACGTTACGGTTAGCGGAGGGTAGCCTTTTGTTATAGGCACTCTCTCGGTCATGCTGAGCCAGCAGTTCCAGCAGTTAGGGGCTGTCTGCCCCCGCGCCCTGCGGGCGCTCCCCCGAGGATGTTAGGGCAAGATGAAAAACCCGGATGGTGTCAACGGTTCTAGCAAACTGACTATAGAATAGGATACGGATGCCCAAACAGTCTGAAAGCGCAAAGTTGGATGGGGTACCTTGGTTCGCTGAAACTCAGGAAGAGCATCTTCGTAAACTGCAGTCTGAAGGCGCTCATCTGGTCCAGAGACGCGAAGATGGAGAGTGGGTCAGGGTTGCGCCCGATGGCACTGAAACACTATTGGGATATCGGGACATCTGACATTCTGAGCATAGAAAGCTTCTATTGACCAAGTGGCTCCCTGCAAGATAGGGTGTGGAAAGTTAAGAACAAATAGAGAACAAATTGAGACGTTCAAGACAGACTTTACAAGATGTGTCAGTCCACGAGAGCTGCCTACGTGTAGCACTCGCGCTGAAAATGAAGCAGCGGTTCTATGGCTATGGGACTGTTTTTGCTAGTGAAGTGCGATACGGGCCGATAGACCGAAGAGCTGACTTTCTTGTTGTTGAAGAATCCAGCCATGCTTTTGAAATCAAGTCGGATTTCGATAGCTTGAGCCGCCTCCCTGACCAAATATCAGACTACGTTTGCACTTTTGATTTCGTATCTGTCGTTACCACCAACCGTCACCTTGGCAGCGTGCGCAGTATTGTTCCGCCAAAAGTTGGGCTTAATGTCCTCAGCAAGGGAGAGCTTACCCAAGTCCGACAACCGAAGAGATTTGCTAGGTTATCAAAAGTGCACTTGGCGATGGGCTGCGACAAAGGCGGGCTCTTACAACATGTCCCAAATGCAAGATCATCTTCTTCCCTTCGTGACCTACAGATTGCCGCAATCAAAGTCCTTAGCGCCACTGAACTGAGAACGGTGTTTCTGAATGGACTACGGGAACGCTACAAACGCTCATCCGAAGCTTTTTTGGCGGAAACAGACGGTAAATTGAATAGAGAAGACCTGCTTCTACTCAGGCGGGTTGCAAAAATCGCAGCCTAGTCAAATCGGGTCCAGCTGCAAGTGCCTCAACAATCTCACAATGTGAATTTCCATTCGCACTGATATCCAGTGTGACGGCGAATTGCTCGGCACATCGCCCAAGGCGGCGGCTTTTATCTCATCACATCCCCAAGACATTGGTAGATCCTCGTAGTAAGGGCTGTGCTGACGGACTTTTCCCGCCACTGAACGGTAGTGCCGCGAGTACGGAGCAAGAATGTTTTTTCGGGTTCGCGGGTCCTTACCCAAGACGTCGCGCTTCTCTCGAAAATAGTAGGTCTGTAGACCCTCGTGCGCCGATACGTAGTCAATTCGGGGGCGCCAACCTTGAGTGATGATAACTTCATCGTTTCTAATTGGGTTGATCGAGCCGTAGTCACCATATTGCACGTTTTCGTGTTCACTGGCGATCATATTGTAAAGGTAGCTCTCCTCAACCGGAAAGATATCGTAGTCCTCATCTCCTATGTCCGTCACCGATTTTGGAAAAGAAGTTGCAAGGCAAATTATCTCGACGCTTGGGGCGGCCTCCAAGACTGAAGTGATAATCTGCGAGGTCCGTTTCGCGTGGACCTGGCCATTTCTCGGCCGTATATATTCGTGATCGAGGGCAACAAAAAACGTACCGCCGTCCTCTACAAATGAGCTGATCTTATCGCTCAGCAGCCTAATATCATAGATGAATTCACTGTCTTCAAGAACTGACACGCGGTAGAGGATCTTCCCAAATGCAGCAGCGAGTGCGTCGAACTGGCCAGCGAGGTTTTCCCCATACTGGGCTTCATCTTCGTCCTCAGAAGGATTCACAATCAGCGTAGGAACAACGTTCGGCCAATCGTTCTGCAAGTTTGTCAAAAACTTCACCCAAACGGCATATCCATCTGCTGATAGACTAAGTTTATCCGTTTCGAAACAACTCAGGCTGGGTTCGCGAGTAAGGTCGACGAAGACCTCCTCACAAGGTTTCATCAAATCGAGTGTGGAACGGTAATTCTTCTCGAAACCATAGATATTCGCAGTGTTGCGAAGCTCTTCAGCAGTTAGGGGCTTACCATCAGCGTCTTTGCCAGCACCCCGGTTCTGTTTGCCGCGTGTGAGCTCGATGATGGGGAACAGCGCCTTCTTCCGCTCTTGAGCTAGGTTTCGCCATGCCCGCTTTTCTGCGTCGGCAGTCTTGAACAACAGAAAGTAATTTTCAGACACCGTGCCCTCTCATCCCGAGGTTCTTAGCCCGATATCTTAGTGCAAGTGTTGAGACACCAAAGCGCTTCGCGAGTTCATCAACATCGCCGCCCGTGCGCCGGACCTCTTCACGAAAATGATCCTCAGGCATCAAAATCTCAGCTGCAAAACTATTGGCCTGCTGTTCCAAGATATTCCACTCGTCCGAGCGATGGAGGATACGTTCACCTTCAGCCAAGGCAGCCAGGTTACCTTGATGCAACCTATAATGAGCATACTCGTGAGCCATCGAGAACTTTTGCCTCGTGGCGCTGTGCTTTGAGTTCACGCCTATCTGAAATTTGCCGGGGGTGGTTTCCTTAATGAAAGCATCAACGCCATCTGGAAGTGGTACCTTTACCAGTTCAAGGTTAGGGTCCCGTTCAATAAGACCTTCTATGTTTGTGCTGACGCCATCGATCAGTCCATTCTGAACGCAAAAATCAATGACTCGCTTTGTGGTATCGAGTGCGTCAATGTCCAGCGGTGGCGTGGATGCTGCCGCTTGAGAAATCGGTCTTCTGGGAGCTTTTCTCATCATTCAATTTTTCCCTCCGCTGCCGGTTCATCGTCCTCAATCGTTTCTTCGGGTGCCTCATCGTTAAGTTCCGCAACAACCGCTCTCAGAGCCTCGTACTCACCCTGCAACCCATAAAAATTCTCCTCGAGAGTTGAGAGCTTATCTTGAAGCTCAGTTGTCCGCTGGACGACTGCTTGCTCGATTGCAGTCCCGCTCACTTGGCCGACAACAACCTCGATCTCCGAAGCTGCCTTAGTCGTTCCGAAATATGCTGGAAGCTGGATCTCAACTTCGTCTTCAATGGCTCTTCGATTTGTGCTCCGAACGAAGACAAAGGCTAGCGTCGAGACTAGAGCTTGGACCGCTACCAAAAACCCGATAACAGTCGAATAAAACCCGCTGACGGCCGACAGATACGTGGACTCGTCCCAATCCTCTCCATAGAAGCAGTAGGTGTACGCAGACCTATTTCCGGTCGCATCAATGTGGCGGCAGGAAGCCTCCGACAAGAAACTGATGTCCACGTAGTGCAAGAACACTAGAGCCAAAAGGCCAAGCAGTAGGATTGAAGTCACCACCGCGCACAGTAGATACCCAAAAAATACCGGCCGCGCTGGCGACGAAGAATTCTGAGGCCGTTCGTTCAAAAGAAATTTCCTTGAGCCGCAATCAAAACTGACGCTCATCTTCAGGAGTGATCGAAGTAAAACGGAGATGAAGTCTTCGGACGCACCGAATAACTGTTGCCAGGCCGAGACACAGCACAAAAACGATCAAAAGAAATCCGGCCGCAAATCCGGCGTCCGAGTGCTCCGATTGATGTAGTGCTAGAGAAGCAGGCAATGCAATCCCGCCAGCAACAACCGCCCCCAATTCAAGCCGTGTGGTGTTTCGTGCTAGTTGGCGATCACTCTCGCGTCGCATTTCGTTTGGCTCACTTAGCATTTTCACTCCTAATCAACTCAAAGACTGCTCTTGCTTCATGCGACGGGATCGAAACCTTTACTCGGCTTTGATCAAGAACGTACTCAAAGAATTTGACGTAGCGTTCTATGCTCATGGGCTTCTCTTTGAGGTCCGTTGCCAGCGCATACGTTGCCTCACTGGTTTGTACCGCCAGATTCATTAGCTTTGCGTCTTTTGGTTGCATCTGATCTCCAAAAACTAGCCAATCGAACTCAACTTCGAACTCTTGAGCGAATTTGATCAAAGTCGACAACGGGACCTCTCGTTTACCTAGCTCATAGTTTTTGTATGCGCGATCAGACAGCCCCAGCATGGCTGCAAATTTGCTTTGCGAATGTCCCGTTCCTTCACGTGTTTCGCGCATCCGCTGCCCTATGGGGACGTTTTGGCTTGTCATGGTAACATACGTGCCCTACTATTGGTAACGTTCGCGCCTTGCTGCATTCTGAACAAATGTTACCGCCTTGTGCCGAGAAGAGGAAGTGAAATGTCCAATTGTGCACTACTTTCCCCAAAAGAACTTGCCGAGAAAAGTGGTTGGCCCGAACGTCGCATCCGTTCGTTGATTGCCTCTAAGCAGATCAAACACCTAAAGATCGGATCCACGTTTTTCCTACCTGAAGATGCCGTTTCTGACTTCGTGCAAAGAAACATGGTCGTACCCGGGCAGCAGAACGCTGAGCGGTGAGGATGCCATTCGCTACAACTCAAGCGCAGCTGGAACAGGTTGATGCAGATACGTGGAGTAGGGAGGTCAACTAATGCCGACGACGAATCTCAATATCAGTGTGATCGACAAGCGTATGTTGAAGCAGTCTGAGGCTGCGAGCTATGCCGGCTTACCAGTAAGGCATTTCAAAGCCACCTGCCCGGTTCGACCGGTGGAGTTGAAGCAAGGTATGCAACTCTGGGATCGCCGCGATCTCGATCTCTGGATCGATGATGTTAAATCCGGGGCTGTGACCGAGACGCGCGACACTATTCTGGGTCGCCTTTGATGACACAGGTGCGGGTCAAAGGGTTCAAGATTTTCAAGGACCGACATGGGAAGCAAAGATGCTACCATCGCAAAACTGGCCACAAGGTGGACCTGACCCACGCGCCTGTCGGCTCAGCCGAGTTCTTCGCCGAATGTGATACAATCCGAGCTATTGCCGAGGCACAGAGAGCGAAAGCGCCCAAAGCCGGAACTCTTGGCGGGTTGATCCAGTCCTACTTCGAGACAGAACACTACCAGGATTTGGCCGAAGCCACCCGGCGCGACTACCGCAAGTGCGCCGACTTCCTAGAGCCAATCCGCGACACGCCGATCCACGTGATCGATACACCCTTAATCGCAGGTATCCACGACAAAGCCGCAAAGAAGATTGGTTGGCGACGGGCAAACATGGTCCGCACGCTTCTGAGCGAGGTTTTTCGCTACAACATCCCTAAGGGTCTGATCTCTGCCAACTTTGCCAAAGATGTCATTCCAAAGCGCCGCCCGCGCGGCCGCGCTTATGCCAACCGCCCGTGGACGATTGAGGAACGAGACACCGTCTTGGGGAAGGCAAAGCCTCATGTGCGCGTCGCCCTAGCCTTGATGATGAACACCGGCCTCGATCCATCCGACGCCCTGCGATTACGGAAGGATCAGGTCGATGGGGGTACGATCTGGGGGGTGCGCGGCAAGACGGGCGAGGAAGTCGCGATTCCGGTCAGCCCGACGCTTCAAGCGGCTCTTGACCGCATGCCTAACCACGACGCCGCAACCGTGCTTTCCAATTCTCGCGGCGAGGCGTGGACGTACAACGGCTTTTCAACCGTTTGGCACCGCTTCAAATCCGTCCTTGAGAAAGAAAGCCTCATCGAAAAAGGCTTGACCCTCAAGGGCTTGCGGCACACGGTCGCCACGACTTTGCGCGAGGCGGGGCTGGATGAACGGCGCATCGCGGACCTTCTGGGGCAGAAAACACCGTCCATGGCGCGGCACTATTCGCGGTCAGCAAACCTTGCCGACAAGAACCGCGAGACGATGGCGACATTGGAAGAAGAGAACCGAAGACGGGCGGAAAGTGTCAAACCTTCGCAGAAAAGCGTCAAACCTGACCGAAACGAGGATCAGTCATGAGCAGAAAACACATACATATCAGCTTGTTAAGTGGTGCCCGGGGGCGGAATCGAACCACCGACACGAGGATTTTCAATCCACTGCTCTACCCCTGAGCTACCCGGGCACGGGTTTGGCGGATCAGCCCGCCAAGGGTGCAGGCGTTCTAGGGGTTTGGGCGGGGGCTGTCCATAGGTTGGGGGGCGTTTTTTTCGCCTCTTGGGCCAGGTCGTCAATGAGGGCGGTCGGGAGAGGATTTTGCTGCGTTTTCCATGGCCTCGGGCAGGTCATCCGCATCTTCCGGGTCGGTCGAGGGGATCGCATAGCCACCAGTCAGCCAACGGCCCAGGTCAATATCTGCGCATCGGCGTGAGCAGAAGGGGCGGTATTTCGGGTCGGTCTTTTTTGTACAGATCGGGCAGGTCATCCGGGCCAAAGCTCCGTCAGCGGCCATCGGTCGCGTTTGCGTTGCAGTTCAAAATGGCCCAGCGGCGTCCAGCCGGCAAGGACCGTGTCGGTG
The DNA here is from genome assembly GCF_004751985.1 of Rhodophyticola sp. CCM32. NCBI lineage: Bacteria > Pseudomonadati > Pseudomonadota > Alphaproteobacteria > Rhodobacterales > Roseobacteraceae > Rhodophyticola > Rhodophyticola sp. CCM32. The sequence continues at coordinate 958,871 of NZ_CP038492.1, read as the reverse complement.
GCATCGCCGCGAAAGGCCCGGCGCAGGGCATCCTCGAACTGGCGGCGGTCCTTCTTCGGCATCGGGGCTACATCCAGGGTGATCTGCCCGGCCAGCCCGCGCAGGCGCAATTGCCGCGGCAGGTCGCGGGCCAGGGCAAAATTGGCCTTCAGACCGGCCGCCAGCGAGGTATCGGGGCCGGTATTCACATCGACAGCGACAAGTGCCGAGGTTGGTTCAACCATTGCCGAGGCGCCGCCGGGCAAGGGCATCTGCGGGACCAGCAAAGCCTCGACTGCTTCCAGAACACCGGCATCGGCGAAACAGCCGGGCTGCTCCAGCACGTCGTCCGGGTCAGGAACAGACCAGTCCCGCCAGGCGGTCAGATGGGCGTCTGGCGCATCCAGCAGGCATTCCGGCGGGCCGTCCCTGTCATCCAGAACCGCCTTGGCCAGACCCGCCATGGCGGTGATGTCATCGGCGAGAGCCTCCTCGGCCACGCCCTCCGCCGCGCTGCGCAGGATCAGCCCGAGGTCTTCACCGGCTTCCATCGAGGCATGGGCAATCTCCAGCAGCCGGTCCCGCTCTGCCTCATCGCGGATCGAACGGGCGATGTTCAACCCCGGCGCCCCGGGCGTCACAATCGCATAGCGGCTTTTGAACAGCAGGCGGGTGGTGACCGGCGTGGCTTTGCCATCCTCCCCCAAACCGGTCACCTGCACCAGAACCGGCTGACCGGGCCTGAACCCCTTGCCCTGACGCAGAAACCCCGCGCCATTGGGCAGTTTGAGGATCATCCCGCCCTGTCCTTTCAAGGGACGGTCACAGATCGCGCGCAGGATGGTTCCGGGGGCTGGCGGCGCCCCTTCCGTTGGGTCCAGCGCAAATTCCTCCAGCCGCCCATCGACCATCAGCGCGGCGGCCTTACGGCCCGCCACCTCATCCAGCAGAACAATCCGGCCTTTCATGCCTGCCGCCAGACCGGCCAGCCCGCCGCCTGTAGCAAAGCGGCGGTTTCAGCCAGGGGCAGGCCCATGATCGCCGAATGGCTGCCGCTGATCCAGGGAATGAAGGCACCCGCAGGTCCCTGGATCGAATAAGCGCCCGCCTTGCCCTGCCAGTCATTCGTGGCCAGATACCCGTTCAGTTCCACATCGCTGAGGCGCTTCATCTGCACCCGGCTTTCCACATCCCGTTCCCAAAGCCTGTCGCCCTTGCGCAATGCCACAGCGGTGATCACCCGATGCCGCCGCCCGGAGAGCGCCAGCAGAAACGCCGCCGCGTCCCCCGCATCGGAAGGTTTGCCGATGATCCGGCGCCCCATGGCAACGGTGGTATCGGCGCACAGCACCATATCCTCCGGCCCCGCGGCCACTGCCAGTGCCTTTTCACGCGCCACGCGGCGACAATAGGGGCGTGGCAGCTCACCCGGGTCGGGGTCTTCGTCGATATCCGGCGGGGCGATGGCATCGGGCGTCACACCCAGAACCGCCAGAAGCTCTTTCCGGCGAGGGCTGCCCGATCCGAGGATCAGTTTCATGGTCCGATCCCACGACATATTCCAGAACCAAACCCCAGTTTACGGGCCACGGTCATGTTTATTTAAAGCGATAGTTGATGCGGCCCTTGCTCAGGTCATAGGGCGTCATTTCCACCTGAACCTTGTCGCCTGCCAGAACCCTGATCCGGTTCTTGCGCATCTTTCCTGCCGTATGTGCGATGATCTCATGGCCGTTTTCAAGCTCGACCCGGAATGTCGCATTCGGCAGGAGCTCCTTCACGACGCCGGGAAATTCGAGCATTTCTTCCTTGGCCATAGTCTCTCCATACATATCGACCCGCCAATTTTGCGGGTAGCGGCTAAATGCGCCCTGAGCGTCCGGTTTTCAAGGCAAATCTGCACCCGCGTCGGGTTTGGCCTGCTGATCACCCTGTAGGTCGCACGCTCTGCCCAAGCATGTATGAAGGTGGCAACGGGATGAACAGGGGGATCACAGCCATAGCGCGCAGCTTGTCGCGCGTCCCATGGCAGGACCCGGGGGCCTTCCTTGAAGCGGTTTGCCTTTGAACTGCATCGCAAACCGCTGCCGCTCAAGCGCCCGCCCCAAGTTTTGAAACGTATACATATATGCATTGCGCAGAGGGCAGCGCCCGCCCCGTGGGGGCGGTACGGGCGCTGCCCGGCGGTGCCGCCGGGCGGGAAGATGCTGCGGGTTGGCACGGAATTTCAGTCCGAAGCCATCACCTTCGGTTCAAAGGCAGTTTTAAAGATGGGACTGCCTCATATAAAAACGCAAACCGCTATCGTCAGAGAGCCCGCAGTGCGGTCAAAGATCACTCTGAGGTCTCTTCCACCTCGGTTGGCGGGCCGAACCGGTCCTGCATGCAGGTGACGATCTGGTCGCGGGTCTGACGGTAGGCATCCAGTTTCGCCTCGCGACTCTCCCCCAGCCCGGTCGGGTCCATGATCGGCCAGTATTCGACATGCAGATGGTAATGGCGCGTAAACTCAAGGGCTTTGCGTTGACTGGCAGGCGACAGCGCAACCACCAGATCAAAGCCGGACAGGTCATCGCCCCATTGCTGCATCTCGTCAAAGCTGCGCACCTGATGGCGGGCCAGTTCGATCCCCAGTTCCTGACTGACAGCCACGGCGAAACCGTCAATCTCCAATTCATGTTTCACCCCGGCAGATTGCACATAGGCCCGGTGGCCATAGAATTTCTTCATCAGGCCTTCGGCCATGGGGGACCGGGTGGCGTTGTGGTCGCAGCAGAACAGAACCGAATTTGGGAAGCCCGCAAACACCGCGTCCTAGACCCCGAAATGCAGAACACAGATCAGCGTGAACAGGCGTCTTGCCGTGTCCATATCCACATCCGCCTTGCCTTCCAGCCGTTCCTGCAGCACACGCGCACCTTCGTTGTGGATACCGCGCCGCGCCATATCAATGGCCTCGATCTGGCTGGGAGGCAGTTTTTTCACTGCATCGAAATAGCTTTCGCAGATCTGCCAGTAATCCTTGACCACCTGCCGGAACGGGCTGAGCGACAGGTGAAATTCGCTGGCAGCCTGACCGTCATCGGTTGTCACACCGAAGACCAGCCGCCGCTCGCGGATCGCCAATACCAGACGGTAAGGCCCGGCAGGAACCGCACGGTCCTCACGGGTGGGCAGATTGAAGGAGTTTTCCTCCAGCAGGTCGAAAATCGCGACTTTGCGCTCCTGCTCGATCTCGGGCGTGGGAGCGGGCAAGCCGGTGGTATCAATCTCGATATGTGTCAAATGCATTGTCATCACTCTCGGCCTCTGTCCTGGGGGCCTTCATTCAAACGGTCCAGCCGCGCCCGCACGGACAATCCATGCGCCTCCAGGCTTTCTGATCGTGCCAGAAGCTCGGCCGCCGGGCCTATGACGCGCAAAGCCGCAGGTGTCATTTCTGCCAGAGTGGTGCGTTTCAGGAAATCCATCACGCTCAGACCTGACGAGAACCGGGCCGAGCGCGCGGTGGGCAGCACATGGTTCGGCCCGCCGATATAATCGCCAATGGCCTCCGGCGTCCATTGCCCCAGAAAAATCGCGCCCGCATGTCTGATCTGCGCCAGCAGCGCATGGGGGTCGGCCACGCAGAGTTCCAGATGTTCAGGGGCGATGCGATCAGACAGGGCGGCGGCCTCGGCCAGATCGCCCACAGTGATGACCGCCCCATACTCGCGCCAGCTTGGACCGGCGATAGCCCGCCGCGTCAGGGTTTGCAGCCGGGTTTCAACGGCTGCCGCAACCGTCCGGCCAAATTCCGCATCATCGGTGATCAGGATCGCCTGTGCGCTTTCGTCATGTTCTGCCTGGCTCAACAGATCGACGGCAATCCAGTCCGGGTCATTGGCTTTATCCGCAATCACCAGAATCTCGGACGGCCCGGCAATCATGTCGATCCCGACCTTGCCGAAAACCCGGCGCTTGGCGGCGGCCACATAGGCATTGCCCGGCCCGGTGATCTTGTCCACAGGCGCGATCGTTTCCGTGCCATAGGCCATGGCGGCAATGGCCTGCGCACCGCCGATGCGATACACGGTGTCGACCCCTGAAAGACGGGCGGCCAGCAGCACCAGCGGGTTCACCGCCCCATCAGGTGTCGGCGCAGAAATCACCAGATTTTCCACCCCCGCCACCTGCGCCGGGATCGCGTTCATCAGAACCGAAGACGGGTAAGAGGCAAGCCCCCCCGGCACATAAAGACCGGCCGCGTCCACCGGCGTCCAGCGCCAGCCAAGGGTGGCGCCCTGCGCGTCTGTCCAACTGGCATCACCGGGCATCTGACGCGTGTGATAGGCGCGGATCCGGTCCGCCGCCAGTTCCAGCGCCGCCCGTTCATCGGCGGGCACATGCGCAATCGCCTCGTCGATCTCGGCACGGGTATAGGCCAGCGTCCCGGCGGTCAGTTTCAGCCGGTCAAACTGCTCGGTCAGCGCAATCACTGCTGCATCGCCCCGCGCCCGGACATCCGCAATGATGCCGGCCACCACATCATCCACCTCGGGCGCATCTTCGCGCTTCATCTCAAGAAGTGCTGCAAAGCGCGCCTCAAACCCGGCATCGCCACTGTTCAGAAAAACCGGCATCTCAACGCCTCCTGACCGCCCGCGGGAGCCATACCGCGCCGCAGCAGCAGCCTCAACCGCTTAACCATTGGCCTGCCGATGGTCGGATGTCTTGCCCCTCTCATCGCTCACGCGCGGGGCAGAAGCGTCTCGGCACCGGGCTCAAACAGCTTCTGCATCATGATCTTGTCGGAATAGACCCCGTCATGGCAGAGCGCCCGGGGGCAGCGGCCCAGTTCGGTATAGCCAAGGGCCAGATACCCTGCAAAAGCGGCGGGTTGGCTGACCGAGACATCCAGGTCCAGTTGCAAGACGCCCTCGGCCCGGGCATCCGCCTCAAGGGCGGCCATGATCTGCCGGAACAGGCCCTGACCGCGTGCTTCCGGCCGTGTATAGACCGCAATCACATGGCCCCGGTGGCTGACAGTATCGCCCTTGAAACGATGCCATGCAGCCGTGGCCAGACATTGATCCCCCTCCATCGCCGCGAAAAGATGCATCATCTCGATCCAGGCCTTGATCTCGGCCATGGGCTTGGCGGCCCAATCCGCATAGGTGGAGCCAAAGGCCGCGGGGTCGGTCTGAAGCATCAGCAACCGGATGTCGCGGAACGCCGCCGCATCCGCCGCTGTCAGCCGCCGGATTTTCATTCCGGGTGGGTCGGCATCTTTTTCGAGGGTGCGCCATAAGGCCGGGTCACGTCTTTCAGCGTGACCTCCAGCGCTTCAACCTCGACCGCGACAATCCCGTCACCGGCCAGCACCAGTGTTATACGGCCCATGCCATCTTCGCCCGGGGTCCAGTCCAGTGACAAAAACGACAGGATCAGATCATGATCGCTCTGGTCCAGATCCTGGCTGCTGACCGCCATCACATCCTCGAAAACCAACACTGCCTGCACCCGTTCCGGTGCCCGGGCGCGGCCCCTGTCTTCCCAGCGGAACCGGTTGAGCAGAACCGCGAAGCGGCGTTTGCTGCGGTCCCAGGTCATCTCGGTGATCGGGAATACCGCATCCTGCACCAGCGCCGAGATCACCTTGAGATCCTCCGCATCCAGCGCTTTCAACGCCAGCGGCATGTCCCCGCCATCTTCAAACCGCGCATCTTCACCCATCAGACCGCACCCGCTCAATTCTGGCACCCACGGCTGACAGTTTCTCTTCAATCCGTTCATACCCGCGATCAAGGTGATAGACCCGCGCCACCGTGGTGTCCCCCTCTGCCGCCAGACCCGCAAGGATCAGGCTGACACTGGCCCGCAAATCAGTCGCCATCACCGGCGCGCCGGTCAGGCCCGCGACACCGGTCACCGTCGCGGTGCCGCCATGAACATCAATATCGGCCCCCATGCGGATCAATTCGGGCGCATGCATGAACCGGTTTTCAAAGATCGTCTCTTCCAACACGCAAACCCCTTCAGCGGTACACATCAGCGCCATGAACTGCGCCTGCAAATCCGTCGCGAACCCCGGGAATGGCGCCGTTGTCACATCAACCGCTTTCACCGGCCCGTTTTTGCGGGCGACTTTCAGGCCCAGGTCAGTCTCGGCAATCTCGATCCCGGCGGCTTCCAGCTTGTCACAGAATGCCGATAGCAGATCGCGCCTGCCGCCGATCAGTTCCACCTCGCCACCGCAGATCGCCGGGGCAATCATGAAGGTGCCCAGCTCAATCCGGTCGGGGATCACCTGATGGGTGGCTGCATGCAGCCGCTCCACCCCTTCAATGGTGATTTCGGAGGTGCCCGCCCCACTGATCTTCGCCCCCATCGCGCTCAGGCATTTCGCCAGATCGACCGTATCGGGTTCCCGCGCGGCGTTCTTGATCACCGTGGTGCCCTTGGCCAATGTGGCGGCTGTCAGCGCGTTTTCCGTGGCCCCGACAGAGACAAACGGGAAGTCGATCACCGCCCCGGTCAACCCGTTTGGCGCCGTGGCATGGACATACCCCTCTTCCAGCACAATGCTGGCGCCCAGTTTTTCCAGCGCCATCATATGCAGATCAACCTTGCGTGCCCCGATGGCACAGCCGCCGGGCAAAGACACAATCGCCTCCCCCTCGCGGGCCAGAAGGGGCCCAAGCACATTGAAGGACGCGCGGAGCTTCCGCACAATCTCATAATCCGCGCGCCGGTTGGTGATCTGCCGGGCGGAAAGTGCCATCACCCGACCGTCCTGCAGCAGCGCCACCTCGCACCCATGGGAGGCCAGCAGCGTGCTGAGCGTGCGGATATCGGACAGGCGGGGCACATTGGTCAATGTCAGCGGTTCCTCGCTGAGAAGCGCCGCCGTCATCAGTTTCAGACAGGTGTTCTTGGCGCCCGAGATTGGGATCTGCCCTGAAAGCGGCCCGTTGCCCTGTACAACAATCGAATCCATAATGTCCTGCCTCTAATCTTTGGTGTCCTGCTCCGCCGCGGTGATACGCGCACGCGACTGTGCCTTGCGGCGCTGAAGGTTTGCTTTCAACGCCGATTTCAACCTGTCTTCGCGGGTCTTGCCTGTGGATTTGGCCCTGTCGGACCGCCCGGGTTTTGAGGTCTTCCGCTCCATAACCTTTCCTCTACCGCAGCCGCGCGACAGGGTCCAGATTGCGCTTGCGTCATTGGGCAATAGCGTCTAATCCACCGCCCACACGAGGCAGCGCCGCAGTAGCTCAGTGGTAGAGCGCGTCATTGGTAATGACGAGGTCGGGAGTTCAATCCTCCCCTGCGGCACCATTCTTCAAATCACTCCCAATTCGGTCGTGTGCAATGGGGCTCTGGAAGGCGCGTTTGAGCACCAATCGCTTCGTTGCGACGTGATCTCTTTCCCAAAGTTTCCAAGGGTTTGAGAGGAATTGCAGAGCGAGTTCTAGTTTTTCTTCGAACGCTCCCTGAGGTGGCCGCTGATTTGTCAGAGTGTCGCCTGACCGTTACATCCGAAAACTGCTGATCATCGGAATGACGTCGCGCGCACTCATGGCCAAGAACAGCCCGGAGAAAGCCGACACCTGGACGGCGAAGCTTCTAGACGAAAAGCCGTTCCGGCTGGCGACAGTCGCCATGGCCAACAAATCCGCCCGGGTCATCTGGGCGCTACTGACGAAACAAGAGGAATAACCCTATTTGGACCCATAGGCGCTGACGGCAGACAATTCAAATAGCTACAGCACCCCGCCTTGAACCTGCATCCCCAATACCCTGCCACGCCCTCGCGTTCCGGGGCACATTGGCGATACGTCATGGCTCAAGTTCAAGGCAGGTCGTTGTAAGAAATAGCGCTCTGCGACAGCATGACATGTAAACATAAGCCCGTGTATGATCTTTCAGGTCAAATCTCAGCTTTTTGATGTCAGCCTGCTTACCAATTCCATTTCATGCGCATCATAGGGTGACCCGTCTTCACGCAGGACATCATGGAACCAGGGGCTTGTCGTCGCGTCGAAATTCCGGATTTTCGCTTTCAGGTTCGGCCAGGGGATATTTGTCTGGCTGCGCCCGTTCACAAAACCCCATTGATAGGCACCGATCCGGTGGTCATGCATCAGCGGCAATTGTTCCGACATGATGCTGCCAGCGGGGCGTGCCAGCCATTCGGTACACATGATGGGCCGACCGAATTCCTGCAGGGTTCCGATGATTTTGGTGAACCAGGGAAGCGGGCAATAGGCATGGAAGCTGATGATATCAGACGCATCCAGAAGGAACTGGTCAATCTCGTTCTGATAGGCCGTGCCGATGCCTTCTTCGTTTTCCCAGGCATGCTCCAGCATCCAGGCCGCCGATGTGACCGGCTGGCTGGGGTTGATCGCACGTGCCTCGGCAAAGACCTTCTTGCATAGGGCAAAGGATTTGGCCCAAAGCGCATCGCTATACCGGTCTTCGGTCACATCAGTCAGAAAAATACTGTCATTGCCGGGCTCGTTATACAGATCCCAGAACAGAATACGCGGGTCATCGGCAAAGGTCGTGACCACGTCTTTCACATAATCCAGATAATCCGGCCATTGGGTCTCATCCAGCACCGCATCGCGCCCGGGGCTGGCAAGCGCGCGACTGTTATGTTTATCTGGTACCGGGTCCGGCTGCACCCCGGCAGTTGGTTCCACCCCGGAAAACCCGCAATCGTCGAACAGGCACAGAACCGTTGAAACGCCATGTTTCGCGGCGATGTCCATAAAGCGATCTACCCGCGCAAGTACCCCTTTCGGGTCTGTCTTCCACTGAATGAACTGGATATTCACCCGCGCCGAATTATAGCCAATGGCCTCGGCCCAGCCCATCTCTGTCGCGATGCGATCCGCATCAAATGTTTCAGCATGCCACATATCGGCGAAATTCACCGCTGTACTTGGCATGTAATTGAACCCGCAGGGCCAGTCCTGGGCATCATACCAGGCATTTACCCGATCAGCAGACCAGCGGTTCGTCTCCAAAACTGTCATATAAACTCTTCCTGATTATCTGTGTCCAACCCGACCTGTCAGATCGGTCGCGTATGGGGGCAATTCATTGTGGCGAAGCTGCAAGTCTGCCCCGAAAAGTGCAAGGCAAAACTGAGGCCTACAGCACCCCGCCTTGACCCTGCCTCCCCAATACCCTGCCCCGCCTTCGGCGCTCTGGGGCACATTGGCGATACGTCATGGTTCAGGTTACAGGCGGGGGGCTGCAAAGCCGAACGCCCAATCCGCCACCACCCCCTTGCACAGATGTGACCGCCTGTGAAAGATGCGGCATCTGGAACATTAGAACCTCGCATCCGGTCTGGAAATGACGTGATCGTTGCGGCGACTGGAAGCTTTTGCATGACCGACAAACCAAACATTGTTTTCATCATCACCGATCAGCAAAGGCTGGATACGATCGCGGCCAATGGCTTTGACCACATGACCACCCCGCATCTGGATGCGCTGGTGCATCAGGGCGCGGTCTTTGAAAACATGTATGTTACGGCGCCGGTCTGTTCCCCGTCCCGCGCCTCGCTGTTCTCCGGCACTTATCCGCACACAAACGGCGTGTTCCGCAATGATGAACCCTGGAATTATTCCTGGGTCGGCGCGCTGGCCGATACAGGCTATCACTGCGTGAATGTCGGCAAGATGCATACCTGCCCGATGGAGGCATCCTTTGGGTTCCACGAACGTCATGTTGTCGAAAACAAGGATCGTGATCATCCCGGGCTGCCCTTCTTCCTCGACAATTGGGACAAGGCGCTTCAGGCGCGCAAGGCCTATAAACCCTCGCGATATGTCCATTACCCGGATCTGCCGGATTATGAGGAACGGCTTGGCGCCTTCATCTGGGAACAGGATGAGGATCTGCACCCGGATGTGTTTGTGGGCGAAACCGCCTGCTGGTGGCTGGATCGCTTCCGCGGCGACAAACCGTTCTTTCTGCAGATCGGGTTTCCGGGGCCGCACCCGCCCTATGATCCGACGCAAGGTTATGTCGACCTATATGAGGGCCGCGACCTGCCCAAACCGATCCGCGATTATGATCTGGACACGCAGCCTGCGCCGCTGCGTCAATTGCGCAAAAACCACACGCTGCATGCTCATGACGCCGTGGTTCATCTGGAAAATCCCACAGATGAGCAAATGTACCGGCAACGGCAGTATTACTATGCCAATATGACGATGATCGACACACAGGTCGGCCAGATCGTGGCAAAGCTGAAGGCCATGGATGTGCTGGACAATACGGTCATCATCTTCACAACAGACCATGGCGATTGCCTGAATGATCACGGCCATTCGCAGAAATGGAACATGTATGAACAAAGCGTTCATGTGCCGGCGGTCATGTGCTGGCCCGGCAGGATCTCCGGCGGGGTGAAGGTGCCTGAACTTGTGTCGCTGATGGATTTCGGCCCCACCATTCTGGAGATTGCAGGCTGTGACGTACCAGACTGGATGGAAGCGCAATCACTCTATGATGTGGTATTTCGGGAGCGCGATGTTGACCGCCCCCGCGTCTTTACCGAAGCCGCCGATGACGGGCTGCTGAATGGCACCAATTTCATGACGATGGTGCGTGAGGGGCCCTGGAAACTGGTGCATTTCGTCGATCACGAGGATGGCCAGTTGTTCAATCTGGAGGATGACCCGGGCGAGCGTGTGTCGCTTTGGCATGACCCGGAATATCAGGATGTCAGATTGCGCCTTGAAAAGGAAATCCTGACATGGCGGATCGAGGCGGCACGAAAAACCCAGGGCTTCGTGCGCCATCTGGCAGATGCAACGCGCAGATAGCCGGCAGGGCCGTGGACCCTGCCCTTTTCCGGGCAGACCCGCATCGGTTTTGCCTGCGTGAGGGCAGGCTTCAGCAAAGCGAACCGCAGATTATTTGAACCCTTTCCCCGCTCAGACGTTCTTACAGAAACGGCTGAAGGAGAATGGAAATGTCTGCACCAATGGTTCTGATGTATGGCGGGTTTTTAACCGGGATGGCTTTGGGCCTGATCGTGGCGCTGATGGTGTGATGTCTTTTGCGGCTTCAGTGAAACTGACACCGCAAAATATCTGACAGAAAAATCGTTTATTCTGCTTTAGCTCGTGGGTTCCGGCTCCATCCCGCCATCTTCGGGTTTCGACTTGGGCTTCGTCTTCGGAATGGCCGTGATCGAGGTGGTGCCACCGGTATCGGGGTCATCATCGTCTTCACCCCGGTTCAGGGGTTCGCCGGAAATCACCTTGGAAATCTCATTGCCGGTCAGGGTCTCATATTCCAGCAGACCCTGGGCCAGCCGTTCCCATTCGTCGTTCTTCTCGGTCAGAACACGTCTGGCGGTTTCATACCCTTCGTCGATCAGCTCTTTCACCTTGTCGTCGATCAGGCGCTGTGTGGTGCTGGAATGGGTGACCCCGCCACCATAGGCGCCAAGATAGCTTTGCTGCTCATTGGCGTAATCCACATAGCCCAGTTCCTCGGCATAGCCGTATTGGGTGACCATGGCCCGCGCCATCTGGGTGGCCTGTTTGATGTCCTGTGAGGCGCCGGAGGTGATATTCTCCTTGCCGAATTTGATCTCCTCGGCCGCGCGCCCGCCCATCGCCATCGCAATGCGCGAGGTGAACCAGGTATAGCTGGCCGAAATCCGGTCGCGCTCCGGCAGGCTGAGAACCAGACCCAGGGCGCGCCCCCGGGGAATGATGGTCGCCTTGTGGATCGGGTCATGCTGCGGAACATTCAGACCGACAATGGCGTGCCCCGCCTCATGATAGGCGGTCAGCGTCTTCTCTTCCTCGGTCATCACCATGGACCGACGTTCCGCCCCCATCATGACCTTGTCCTTGGCATTCTCGAAATCTTCCATCGTCACGAAACGACGACCGAAACGGGCCGCCATCAGGGCGGATTCATTGACCAGATTGGCCAGATCCGCGCCAGAGAACCCGGGCGTCCCGCGCGCGATGATCCGCAGATCCACATCCGGCCCCAGGGGCACTTTGCGGGAATGGACAGCAAGGATTTTCTCACGGCCCTTGATATCGGGGTTGGGCACCTGCACCTGGCGGTCAAACCGGCCGGGGCGCAAAAGCGCGGGGTCAAGCACATCCGGGCGGTTGGTGGCCGCAACGATGATGATGCCCTCATTGGCCTCGAACCCGTCCATCTCGACCAGCAACTGGTTCAGTGTCTGTTCACGTTCGTCATTGCCGCCGCCATAGCCAACACCGCGCGACCGGCCCACGGCGTCAATCTCGTCAATAAAGACAATGCAAGGCGCGTTTTTCTTGGCCTGTTCAAACATGTCGCGCACGCGGGAGGCACCCACACCGACAAACATTTCGACAAAATCGGATCCGGAAATGGTGAAGAATGGCACCCCCGCCTCACCCGCGATTGCACGGGCCAGAAGGGTCTTACCGGTGCCCGGCGGGCCGACCAGCAATGCGCCTTTGGGGATCTTGCCACCCAGACGGGAAAATTTCTGTGGATTGCGCAGAAACTCGACAATCTCTTCCAGTTCTTCCTTGGCCTCATCAATGCCCGCCACATCATCAAAGGTCACGCGGCCCGCTTTTTCGGTCAAAAGCTTGGCCTTGGATTTTCCAAAACCCATTGCACCGCCACGTCCGCCGCCCTGCATCCGGTTCATGAAGAAAATCCAGATTCCGATCAGAACCAGAACCGGCAGCCAGAGGGACAGAACACTGAGGAAACCGGATTGTTCCTGGGGGCGGGCCTCAACCCGCACATCATTGTCCAGAAGCACTTCGGTCAGATCACTGCCATCGGGGCGGATCGTGGAAAATGTGCCCTCACCGGTGGTGAACTGGACGGTTTCGCCGTCAATCGTGGCCGAGGCGACAGAGCCGTTTTCAACCTGCTGGATGAAGTCGGAATAGGCGACACCACGCTGGTTCACATTCGACTGTCCACCACTGAACAGGTTGAACAAAGCAAGGATCAGCAGGAACAGGATGACCCAGAAAGCGATATTTCGCGCGTTGCCCAAAAGAATTCTCCTCAAATCAGCGCCGGGGAAGGCCCACGCAGGCACATCTCAGTAAGATAGCCACGCATTCATCAACTTCAATGCGGTAATATGGTTCGGTGGAACCCCGCTTGCGGCGCATAGATCGCCTGACACAGCGCCCCATGCCAGAGGTTTGGCGCCGCGACAAGGGTCTCTGCGCTCCAGACCCCCGGATATGATATGAGCGCCGCATGGGGCAGGCCGGGCGGGCGGTCGATTTTGCTGGCCCCGGCAGCCCCAAGCGCGCGAATGGTGCAGCCCTGCAGACGGGTGCCGCGCACCTGCCAGCGGCTGTCCCATTTGGCATGGCCATCGGCGGGAACCTCCAGATCCGCCACAGCGGCATGTTCCCGGGTCACAAGGATATCGGTGCCGGTGGCCAGGATGTGCCCGCCATGCAAAGTGCTGCCCTTGCCGGTCAGCGCATCATCAAGGGCCGTTTCCAGCGATTTCAACCGCGGGCGGTAGGCGGCAGAGGCCAGGCGTTGCAGCCCATGGGCCAGCAGGCGAAGCTGGGTTTCACGATCCGTGGCCGCGAAAGCCGGGCGGTCGAACAGGATCACACCGGGCAGTGGCTCGGTCACGATGCGGGTGGCGGTGTCTGCGGCATGGGCTTCCAGCCCTGCGCGGGCGCGGGACATATGGCAGGCGGTGTCTGCCAGCCGGTCGGCTGTCACGCCAAGAGGTCCAAGCAGATCAAGGGCCTGCCGAACCCTGATCCGGTCAAATTTCGGATCGTCGTTGGAGGGATCGTCAAGCCAGGTGAGCCCCTTGTCGTTAAGGACGTCCCGAAGGGCTTTGCGCCGTTCCGACAGAAGCGGCCTTAGAAACCTGACCCCATCGCTGTCACTGGTTTCTGCCATCGCGGCCAGCCCATCAACGCCCGAGCCTCGGGCAAGCCGCATCAGAAAGGTTTCGGCCAGATCGTCGCGTGTATGACCCAGAAGGATGACCGGCATATCCGGCCGCTCGGCCCGGGCCCAGTCCCCCATCAGTCGATACCGGGCCGCGCGGGCCTCTGCCTGAAGGTTGCCCTGCCCGTCCCAGCCCTGCCAGCGCAGTGTTACGTGATCCGCGCCAAGCTCAGCGGCCCGGGCAGCAACCCATGCGGCTTCGGCCCCGCTATCCTTGCGCAGGCCATGGTCGACGGTGATTGCCTGAATCTGCGGAACAACATCAGGCCCCCGGGCCCGGGCCCAGCCCATGGTCAGCATCAGCAGCGCCAAAGAATCGCCGCCGCCGGACACCGCAACCCCGATGCAGCCCACAGGGGTCTCCGGCAGAAGCCGGTCAAGCGTTGCGGCGAAACGGCTTTCGGGGGTCAAGAGCAGCCAAGGCTGGCCATCGCCGCGCGGGCATCCGTGACCGCCTGCGAGGACGGGTAGCGCAGTTCAACCTCGGCCAGGGTCAGGCAGGCTTCTTCGCTCTGGCCCAACTGGCCCAGACTGGTGCCCAGTTTGGTCAGGCTTTCCGGTGCGCGCGGTGCGTCCGGCGCGCCGGAAAAACTGTCCAGATAGGCCCGTGCCGCAGCACTCCAGTTGCTTTGTGCGGCCTCGGCCTCGCCGCGCAGAAAATGCGCCTCGGCACTCAACGGGCCGCCGGGATAGGTTTGTGTGAAGGCGGCGAAAAGCTGCGCGGCCTCGGGGTAATCCCCTGCATCAAAGGCGGCTTGCGCCCGGTCGAAATCCGTCTGCTCCCCCACGGCCAAAGCCGCGCCGCCGGTAGAGGGCACAACAGGGGTCACCGGGCCTGACCCTGCGGGTTCTTCACCGCCAAGGCTGGGTGTATCGCCCAGATCGGCAATGTCGCATTCCGCTTCCAGCTCACAAAGGCGGAATTCCAGATCGCCAACACGGTTGGTGCCATCCCGGACAACCCGATCAATCCTCAACTGCAATTCTTCGGTCAGGCTGGTCATCCGGCGCAATTCGGCCTCGATCGCATCCAGCCGTTGCAGCGGCCCGCCCTCTGCCCCGGTGCCGGTCGCGCCGGAGGTTGTGTTCAACTCCCCCCGCAGGCGTTGCAATTCGACAAAGAGAACCGACAGTTCCTGACGGATGTCAGCCAGGGTTTGGGTCTGATCCTGCGCCGTGGCGGTCACGGGCAGGATCAGGGCAACAGACAGGGCCAGCGCGCGCAGCATCTTCGGTCAGACCCCCGCACCGGCAGCAATCACCGTCACCGCACGGCGGTTCTGCATGTAGCAGCTTTCGTCCGAGCAGATCTCCAGCGGGCGTTCCTTGCCATAGCTGATGGTCCGCAGGCGGTTGGCGGCAACGCCCCGGCTGATCAGGTATTCCTCAACCGCATTGGCCCGGCGGGCCCCCAGGGCAAGGTTATATTCACGGGTGCCCTGCTCATCCGCATGGCCTTCGATCAGCGCGGTATATTCGCTGTTGCTTTGCAACCATTGCGCCTGACCGTCCAGCACTGACTGGGATGCCGGGGAAAGCGTTGATTCGTCGACCGCGAACAGTACCCGGTCTCCGATGGTCTGGTTGAAATAGGCAGGCGAGGTCGGGTCCTGCCCGCCCGTATTGCCGTTCAGACCTGCGCCGTTACCGCCGCGCAACCCGCCCTGGGCACAGGCCGACAGGCCGAGAGCCGCCACCAGCAGGATCGTTTTTGTCAGAATTTTCATTATGCTCTTTCCTCATTCCTCAAATAAATTGCGCTTTTGTCGCGCAGGGTAACATGGGCGGGCGTTCGTGCAAATCACATCCGCCCTAAGGCAGCAATGGCGACCAGGACGGATCAGACGCCATGCCCGGTGTCGCCACCCGTTGCAGGTTCCGCCCCGAGATATCGACCGAATAAAGCGCAGGCGCCCCATCCGCCCCGGCGGTTTCCCTTGTAAACATGATCACCCGACCATTGGGCGCCCAGGTCGGCCCCTCATCCAGGAACGAGGCGGTCAGCAACCGTTCCTCTGACCCGTCCGTGCGCATCACACCGATATGGAAGCGGCCCGCATTCTGGAAGGTGAACGCAATCAGATCGCCGCGCGGCGACCAGACCGGCGTGCCATAACGGCCCACCTCACCCTGGCTGATCCGACGCGCCTCCCCCCCGCTGGAAGGCATGACATAGATCTGCTGGCGGCCCGACCGGTCGGACTCGAACACGATCTGGGAACCATCCGGCGAAAAGCTGGGGCCGGTTTCGATCGAGGGTGCTTCGGTCAGGCGGGTGCGCTGGCCCGAGTTCAGATCAAGCAGATAGATATCGGTATTGCCGCCGGCTTCCTCGGAATAGACCACGCGATTGCCATCGGGGGAGAAACGCGGCGCAAACGACATCGTATCAGGCAACGCATCCAGCGGGCGGTTCTGCACAGTCGCGACATCCATCAGATAGACCCGGGGAAACCCGCTTTCATAACTGGTATAGATCACCCGGTCGCCATTGGGCGAAAAGCGCGGCGCCAGCACGATGTTCCGGCTATCGGTCAGGTACTGCACATTCGCACCGTCGTAATCCATGATGGCCAGGCGTTTCAGACGGGCATTCTTGGGCCCGTCTTCCGAGATGAAGGCCACACGCGTATCGAAATACCCGCCCTCGCCCGTGATCCGTTCATAGACCTGATCGGCCACATTATGGGCCATGCGCCGCCAGCTTTCCGGGGTGCCGACAAATTGCAGCCCCTCCCCCAGGGGCTGATCGGAAAACACGTCGAACAGACGGAACCGGACGACTAGTTCCCCATTGGCGGTTTGCTCCACCGAACCGGTGATCAGGGCCTGCGCGTTGATCGCCTTCCAGTCGGCATATTGCACCGGGCTGTCAAAGCTGGTGATCGTGGAGATATGGGCGCTGGCCGGGATTTCGCGGAACAGGCCGGTGCCACGAAGATCGGCCGAGATCACGCGGGTGATATCCTGCGCCACATCCGAGGCCGCCGCGTTTTCAGCGATGAAAACCGGCACCGCGAAAGGAAGCGGTTCAATGACCCCTTCGGTGATTTCAATCCTGAGAGGGCCGGGGCTGGTCTGTGCCATGGCGGGGGCGAAAAACCCCGCAATCAACAAGGCCAATAGAGTCAGGGGGATCAGCAAACGGGTCATCTCAACCTCATTCCGTCTGGGGGTAAATATGTCATCGGACAGGTCATCGCAGCCTCATACCATCAGGGTTGAACACTGCTTCGACCTCACGCCAGTATTCATAGCTTTCTTCCGGCAGGTCATAGCCGTTCCGGGCGCAACGGATAATCGCGCGGCGGGCGGCCTCAAATGCGCTTTGGGCGCCAGCCTCGGTGCCTGACACGATGCTTTGCAGGCGGATCGTATCATTGGCCGGTGTGCCGTCGCGGTTCATGCCAAAGGCCACGATGATGGTGGTCTGCAACCCCTCGCTGGACAGAGAGCCCACATTCCAGCAACTGCCCACCGCCAGGCGAAACCCGTCCTCCTGCCCCCGTGTCAGCGGCGGGCCCGAGGGTTGCGCGGGCGCGGCGGGGGCCTCTGTCGGGGTGGCGGGCTCATTGGCCTCTTCCACGGCCGCCTCGATCGCCGCGGCCAGCGGGTCTTCGGCGGGTGGCTCTGTCACCGCCTCGGGTGCGGGGGTGGCTGTCTCCACCACCGGGGCCGGACGATCCGGGCGGGATGTGGGGCGCACCGAGGTCGCAGGCCCCGCATTTCCGGCGGATGGATCCTCTGCTTCCGTCACAATCTCGGTTGTGGCCGCTTCGGGTGCGGTGGGCGTGACCTCATCGGCTGGGGCCTCGGTCGGCGCATCTGTGGTGGGCTGCTCCACCACATCGGGTGCGGTCTCCACCTCGGGTTCCGGGATCGGCGCAGGCTGTGGCGCGACACGCGGGATATCCTGCGGCGTGGGTGTGTCGGACGGGGCCGCCGCCGGATCCCCCTGGGGCGGGCTGGGCAGGACCGCGACCTGATCGGTGACCTCGGCCTGGGGTGTTTCCAACTCGCTGACATCCGGCGTGGCCTCCGCCTCGGGCGGTGTGGGTTCCGCCGGTTGCGCCACCTCGGGCGGCGCCGCCTCAGCCTCGGGCGCGATGGCGGTTTCAACCTCGGGCGTCGGTTGCAGGGCCTGCGGCGCCTCGGCCACCTCGGGCACCTGCGGCTGTTGGGTCAATGCCTCGAAATCCGACGTGCTGAGGATCGACACGCCGGTCACCTGAAATTCCACCGGGTCGCTGGTGCGCACAAGCCCGCCAATGGCCATCCATAACAGGATGCCCAGATGAAGACCCGCCGAGGCGTAAAGGGACCGGCGCATTGCCACCTCACCCCCCGGACCCGTCAAGCGCGGGGCCGCCGGCATCCGTGACCAGCCCGATCTCGCGGAAACCGCCCGCGTTCAGCGCCCCCATGACCTGCATCACCTGTTCATAGGGAATGCCACCATCGGCGCGCAGGAAAACCTGATTGCTGTCCCGCTCGGCCGCGATTGCCTGCAGGCGCGGGATCAGATCGGCCAGCGTCACCTCGGTTGTCTGGATCATCACCCGCCCATCGGCGGCCAGCGTGATCGACAGCGGCTCCTCGTCGGCGGTTGGCAAAGCTTCCGCCGCGGTTTCCGGCAGTTCCACCGGCACCCCCACCGTCATCAGCGGTGCGGCCACCATGAAAATGATCAACAGGCACAGCATCACATCCACAAAGGGTGTGACGTTGATTTCCGACATCGGGCGCGCCCGGCCACCGCCCCTGCGGCCCCGTCTCCGACCACCGGACCCTTTTGCAGCAACAGAGGCCCCCATCAGTCAAGCTGCCGCGACAGAAGGGTGGAAAACTCATCGGCAAACCCCTCATAGCCGCCGATCAGCCGATCCGCGTCCGAGGACAGCTTGTTGTAGAAAATCACCGCCGGGATCGCCGCCAGAAGCCCCAGCCCCGTGGCCAGAAGCGCCTCGGCGATACCGGGCGCCACCACCGCCAGCGACGTGTTGCCGGAAATCGCGATCTCCTGAAACGACCGCATGATGCCCCAGACCGTGCCGAACAGCCCCACAAACGGCGCTGTGGCCCCGGTCGTGGCCAGAAAATTGAGCCCCGAGGTCAGGCGCTCATTCTCCCGTGCGATGGCCACATCCATGGACCGGTCCACCCGCTGCTGCACCCCGGGGATCAGCGCCCCGTCATCGCGCAGCGACCGCCGCCATTCCGTCATCCCCGCCACGAACACCCGTTCCGACGCGCTGCGCGGGGTGTCGGCCACCTGATCATACAACTCATCCAGCGGTTCGCCCGACCAGAAGGCCGCGTCAAACGCCGCCGCATTCCCCCGCGCCCTGCGATAGAGCGCATATTTCGAGAAAGTGATCGCCCAGACCCATACAGAGGCCACCAACAGCGCCACCATCACCAGTTGCACCGTGATGGAGGCGCGAAAGAAAAGTGCCAGAAGGGTAAAATCCGCCTCCTGCGCAATACTCAGCGTCTCAGATTCCATTGCCTGATCTTCCTGCTCTGCCCCAGCCCAATTCGGGCGCGGTTCTCGTCATCGCGCCTCATTAAGGCCACATAATACCATCTTGTAAGGGGAACACCAATGATTGTGCGTCACCGGCCCGTGATCACCGAAATTGTTTCAAGCTTTTGGCGAATATCCGCCGGAAGACGCCCTGCGCGGCCTTCAGCGCCAATGCAGACAATGCTGACACGGGCCTGAAAAATCAGCTCTTTGTCGCGAAACACCTTTTGCGGCATGTCGAACCGGGCGCCTTTGAGCGTATCAACCCTGGTTTCAACCACAAGCTCATCATCATAGCGGCCCGCCGCCAGATACTCGGCCTCAACCCGGCGGACGGCAAACACCACCCCCGGTCGCGTTTCATCTCCATCTGGTCGATGCCCACCTCCCGCACCATTTCCGAACGCGCCCGTTCGATGAATTTCAGGTAATTGGCATAATAGACCAGACCCGCCAGATCGGTGTCTTCGTAATACACGCGGATCGGCCAGCGATGGATCATTGCAGGGCTCCGATCCGGGCGGCCAGACGCAGGGCATGGGAGGGATCGCGGGCCATGGCCGGCATCACCGGATCATAACCCGCCCGGATCAGGGCCGCGATCCCGGGTTTCAGCATCGCAGGGCCGCCCTCGTTCAGGATCGCCAGCGGCGAAGTGCCCAGAAATGCCGTGTCGGACCAGAGCAGAATGGTCTGGACCATCTGGCTCAGTGCGATGGTTTCGGCCGGGGTCCCGGCCATGGCGCGGTCCATGCGGATAAAGACGAAAGCCGCCTTGATCGCACCCGCCTCATCAAAGCGGAAACTGCGATACTGGTTGGCATCGGCCTGTTGCAGACGGGGGACCAATGACCCCAGATCCGGGATCAGCCGGTCCAGATTGGGGGTCTGGGTCAGTTCCGCCCAGTCGCGCAGAAAGAACACCATCAGGTTCGCGCCCAGTTCCGGGTCGGTCTCGGCCATCTGATGTCCGGCCAGGGTCACCACCGCCTCCACCGCGCCTTTGAAAATCGCAACTGTCGCATCCTCAACCCCGAACACCACAGGCGCAATCGGCCTGCCCCAGCGGGCAAAAAGATACCCCCCGTCAGAACGGGAAAACAGCGCCGTCACCTCTTCAGGGCCTGGATTTCCGCGTTCCTGCACCACCTGCTTCTCTATCTCAAAAATACTTCCGCCGGAGGCATCCGACATCAGCCTTCGAACAAATCCGTCTGATCCCCTGGTCCCGGCATCTCCAGCCCCAGATGCTGCCAGCCCTTCTGCGCCAGCATCCGCCCGCGCGGCGTGCGCGCGATCAGACCCTGCTGCAACAAAAACGGCTCGATCACCTCTTCAATCGCATCGCGGCTTTCCGACAGGGCCGCCGACAGTGTTTCCACCCCGACCGGGCCGCCGCCGTAATTCTCCGCCATCAGCCGCAGATAGCGCCGGTCGGCCCCGTCAAGGCCCAGATGATCGACCCCAAGCCGGGTCAGGGCGCTGTCGGCAATCTCGCGGGTCAATGTGCCATCGCCCTTGACCAGCGCGAAATCGACAACCCGGCGCAACAGCCGCCCGGCAATGCGCGGCGTGCCACGGGCGCGGCGGGCAATCTCCAACGCGCCATCCGGCTCGGCCGAAATCTTCAGAAGCCGCGCGCCCCGGGTCACAATCTCATGCAGTTCCGGCACCGTGTAGAAGTGCAGCCGCGTGGGGATGCCGAAACGATCCCGCAGCGGCGTGGTCAGAAGCCCAAGCCGGGTTGTGGCCCCCACCAGGGTGAAGGGCTGCAACTCGATCCGCACGGTGCGCGCGGCGGGCCCTTCGCCGATGACCAGATCAAGCTCGAAATCCTCCAGCGCCGGGTAGAGCACCTCTTCCACCGCCGGGTTCAGCCGGTGAATCTCATCAATGAACAGAACATCCCGGGGTTCCAGATTGGTCAGGATCGCGGCCAGATCCCCGGCCCGGGCCAGAACCGGGCCGGATGTCATTCTGAAATTCACCCCCAGCTCGCGCGCCATGATCTGCGCCAGCGTGGTCTTGCCCAGACCGGGGGGCCCATGGAACAGCACATGATCCATCGCCTCGCCCCGCATACGCGCGCTTTCGATGAAGACGGCCAGATTGGCCCGCGCCTCTTCCTGCCCGATAAATTCCGACAGAACCTGCGGGCGCAGCGCCCGGTCGGGGCTGTCCTCGCCCGGTTGCCGGTCGGGGCGCAGAGTGGGATCAGGTTCGGTCATCTGCATCGGGTTATGGCGCAGGTCGGGCGGTTCTGCCAGAGGCAGGTTTGCCCGGCCCGTCAATCACTCCTTCGGGGCCAGCAGGCGCAATGCGGCACGGATCAGGGCCGGGGTATTCGCTTCGGGCAGGTCACTTGCCGCCGTAGCGACCGCATTTGCCGCCTCTGACGGGGCATAGCCCAGGTTCTGGAGGGCCGAAAGCGCCTCAGCCTGGACGGGGGCCCGGGTGGCTCCCTGCCCGGTCGATCCGGGCGCGGCAACGGGTTGAGAGGCAGGCTCGGCCCTGTCGATCACCTCGACCGGGGCCTCGCCAAGCGCCTCATGCACGCTGCCCCCAAGGGCCATGGTGGCCGGGGCCTTGTCTTTCAGCTCATTGACCACGCGCTGGGCGATTTTGGGCCCGACACCGGGGGCGGCCTTGACTGTGGCCCAATCCCCGATGGCGATCGCACGCGCAATCCCTTCGGCCCCAAGCGTGCCGAGAATGGCCATCGAGGCCTTGGCCCCGATCCCCTGAACCGAGATCAGCAGGCGGTGCCATTCGCGTTCATAAAGGGTCAGGAACCCGAAAAGCTGCAACAGATCCTCGCGCACCAGCAATTCCGTATAAAGCGCGGCCATCTCGCCCACCTGCGGCAGGGCGGCAAGCGTCCGGTCAGAACAATGGATGATATAGCCGACGCCATTCACATCCAGCAGCACATGATCCGCCGCCCGGTGATCCACCCGGCCTGTCAGCTTGCCGATCATGAGGCGGCCTGCACGGCCCGGGCCAGCCGCCCGGCGGTCTGGGTGTGAAACGCATGGCAGATCGCAATCGCCAGCGCATCGGCCGCATCGGCGCCTGCGGGCACCGCACCGGGCAGTTGCATCCGCACCATATGATCGATCTGGCGCTTATCCGCATGGCCGACCCCCACAACCGTCTTTTTCACCGCATTCGGCGCATATTCAGCGACGACAAGGCCAAATTGTGCCGGAACCAGCATGGCAATGCCCCGGGCCTGACCCAGTTTCAACGTCCCCGCCCCGTCACGATTGACGAATGTCTGCTCCACCGCCGCATGGGTCGGCTGATGGCTGGCCAGAATATCGGTCAACTGCCCGTGCAGCGACAACAGCCGCGGGGCCAGATCGTTGCCCGCGCTGACACATTGGCCATTTGCCACATGCCGCAGGCGCGATCCGTCAACCTCGATCACCCCCCATCCAAGGCATCGAAGCCCCGGATCAATTCCAATTATCCGTATCACTGCCCGTCACCACCTGTTTCGCGCCTGTTTTGCGACTTTTGCGCACCACTAGCACGAAACGCGAACATTGGCCAGCCAAAGACGAAAAACGGCACCGGGATGTCGCTTTTTGAGGCAGTGTCAGAAAAACGGTCTGAAACCGTCTTGGAAAACGCTGGAAACGACAGGTTTCAGATGGAATTTACCATGTATTAATATGGCTTAGGATGTTTTCAAGACATGCACAAATTGCATGCGTCCCATGCAAAAAATGATGCTTGATTGGGCGGTTTTTCCGCCTTAATTGCAGTTTATGAGCAAATGCTCAACTGGACATCACATGAGATCGGAAAGGACGACTCAGATGGCAACCATCACAAACCGCCCGTTGGGCACTGGCTTCACTGCTACGACTCTTTTCGCTGGTCTTGTGGCCAAACTTGGCAGTTGGAATGACGCGCGCGTGACCCGCGCAAGCCTGTCGCGCCTGAGCAATCGGGAACTGGACGATCTGGGTCTGGTCCGGGGTGATATCGACGATATCGCAGCAGGCAAGTACCGCCGCTGAAACATCCTCCCCTCTAAGGGGGTGCCAAAGGCCGCGTCTGACCTGTTCAGATGCGGCCTTTTTCGTTCCGCCCCGGCCGGCGCATTTACGACTGGCGCATGAAATTCACCAGTTGAGTACAGACTTCCGACAGCCGCAGTGATGCCCAGTCAGGCATCAGCACATAGGCCGCGGCCTGTTCATAGGCCACGCCTGCCAGCATCGCCTCTATCCGGGCGCTATAGCTGTCCTGACCCAGATGGTAGATCAGGGCACCTTTGATCAGGATAATCATGACGAGCCCTGATATCAGGCCGCGAAACGGAAACCGGAACCGCAGGCGGCTGCGCACACACGGCACGACCAGCCCGTCTTCGGATATAGAGAACATACCGGGGATTCGACCGGAATACGCCCGCTCGATCCGGCTAATTCTTTGATTGAAATGGTGAATTTGGCGACTCATTTTGGACAACTCGTATTACGTATTACCCCCACTTGCGCATTGGTTAACAGAAGTTAAGGAAGCTTTCCAGCCTTTCAGTGACCTAAGGTCAACGTGGCCCAATCGCCCAGTTCCGCCCGGCGGATCAGTGTGAACCCTGCCGTGACATAGGCGGCAATCACATCATCGGCCTGTGCCAGCAAAAGCCCCGACAGAATGACCCGCCCGCCGGCTGCGGAATGCCGCGCCATATCCGGGGCAAGGGCGATCAGCGGGCCTTTCAGAATATTGGCGAATATCAGGTCAAACGGCGCGGCTTCGACAAGCCGGGGATGATCGAACCCCGCCGCCTCGATACAGATCACGCAGTCACCCAGATCATTGGCCCGGGCATTGGCGCGGGCCACGTCAACCGCCACCTGATCAATATCGCTGGCCAGAACCGGCGCGGGCCAGGTTTTCGCCGCGGCCAGCGCCAGAACGGCGGTGCCACATCCGATATCTACGGTGTTTTCGGCCACGAACCCCTCGGATATCAGCGCATCCAGCGCCTCAAGACAGCCCTGGGTGGTGCCGTGATGACCGGTGCCGAAGGCCATCGCCGCCTCGATCAGCAAGCCCACCGCATCCTCGGGCAACAGATCCGCATCATGGCTGCCATAGACAAAGAACCGCCCGGCGGAAACCGGGTGCAGTTCGCGGCGCACCTGCGCCACCCAATCGGTTTCCGGCAATTCCGAGACCGCGAAATCGCGGGCGCCATGGGCCGCAGCCAGAAGCGCCAGCGCCACCTCATCCGGGGCGGCCTCGAAATACCCGCCCACTTCCCAGAGGCCCGAACCATCCTCAATCTCGAACACGCCCACACCGGTGGGCTCCAGCGCCTCAAGCGCCTCACTCAACGCATATGCGGCGGCTTTGCCGGGCAAGGTGGTCAGGGCTGTGAAGGTCGGCATCGCAATGTCCTATTCGGCAGCGGCCGGCAGGGGCCGCATAAAGACGGTTTCCTGCCCCGGTTGGGGGTGGCGCGGGATCAGAAGCGAAAACATCAGCGAAACGGCCGCCATCAGCGCCGCCAGCACAAAAACCGACATCGGCGAGCTGAGCCAGAGAAAGCCAAGGCCCACCGGCAAAAACACCGCCGCGATATGATTGATGGTGAACGCAACCGCCGCCGTGGGCGCGATATCCCCCGGATCGGCGATTTTCTGGAAATAGGTTTTGATTGCCAGCGCGAGGCTGAAGAATAGATGGTTGATCACATAAAGAGCGGCGGCCATCCATGGCCCCCAGTCAAAATAATACAGGCCCGCATAAAGCACAAAAACCAGCGTCAGCCCGGCATATTCAAAGATCAGCGCCGCGCGTTCCCCGAAGAACGCAACCGCCCGCCCCAGAACCGGGGCGACACCCATGTTGATCAGCAGGGTCGTCATGAACAGCCCGGTGATCTGATGCACCTCATAGCTGTAATGTTCGACCATCATGAAGGCAGCGAACACCACGAAAATCTGCCGCCGTGCGCCCGACATGAACTGCAACACGTAATACAGCCAGTAGCGCCGCCGCAGGATCATCTTTTTGGCCTGCGGATTGGGACTTTCGAATTGCGGATAGACAATCAGCGAAATCAGCGCGATGGCCGCTGTGACGCCACCGGCCAGCCAGTAAACCGTGTCATAGCTGAGATCATAGGCCCGCCAGGTCAGCACGATCAGCACATAGGCCAGAAGCGTCGCCGCCGAACCCATGCTGAGCAACCAGCCAAGCATCTGCGGTGCGGCTTTCTTGTCAATCCATTGCAATTGCAGGGACTGGTTGATCGTCTCGTAATAATGAAACCCGACCGAGCTGAGCAGGGTGACGAACAGCAACCCGCCAAGAGATGGGAAATGCGCGGTCAGGGCCGTGGCAAAGCCAAGCAGGATTAAGGCAACCAGACCCAGCACCTGCTCGCGGATCACCAGGATCAGGGCAATGACCCCGATGGCCAGAAACCCGGGGATCTCGCGCACCGTATGCAGCCAGCCGATGTCAGAGCCATCAAACTGCGCCATCTCGATCACGAAATTATTCAACAGCGCCGACCAGGTGGCGAAGGCAATGGGCATCGCACAGGCCATCACAAACAACAGCGTCTGAGGCCGCCGCCAGCGGGGCAGCGTTTTTGCCTGTTCCATCGTGATGATGCGGAAACTGTCGCCAAGAGCCATAGCCCGGCTCCTATCGCAGAACGAAGAGATTGGCGAGGGTGATCCCATGTTGCTTATAGCGGTTTGCGTTTGATCTGAATCGAAAACCGCTTTGATGCAGATCGGCGGTGGCAGATTGCACAGAAAAACCGTCTGTCATAAACCGCATCAAGCCATCCGGCCCGAGCGGTCTATGGCAGAAATTACCCTCAGAAGACGAAATCTTCTGCGCCCAAAGACCCGTCCAGACCGGTGAAGATAATCGTGTCACCATTGCCCAGATCCAGCAGCGCCTGATCTGCGGAATAGGTGATCAGCGCATCAATCTGATCAAAAGATGTAAAGCCGAAATTGCCCAAAGCCACCTGATCAGTACCAAGCTCGAAATTGTCGATCACGTCATGGCCATCACCTGCCAGAAAATAAACTATATCCACATCCCCATCGTCGATCAGAAAGATGAAATCGTCATCTATGCCGCCAGAGATATGGTCAGCACCGTCTCCCGCGTGGATCGAGTCATTCCCGGCCTCTCCGTAGAGGAAATCATTGCCATCATCCCCCACGACAACGTCATCACCCGCATTGGCATAGATCGTGTCATCGCCGAGACCCCCGAAGATCCTGTCATCCGCGTAACCGGCAGTGATCTCGTCATCACCGGCAAACCCATAGAGGTTTTGACCGATCCCGACTACGAAATGGTCGATTTCATCATCGCCGCCTGTGCCATGCACCTCTGTCGAAGAAGGGATGCCGCCGGGATAACCGTCATGGCTGCCATCTCCGATCGTCAGATCACGGGCGGGTTGAAAGATCACATGGCTGTAGATGGGGCCGTCATCGGTTTTGCGATCATCGGTGGTGACGTTGATCGCGGCAAACTTCCTGGCTATCGCATACATAACATGGGCTCCTTCGATTGGGATGTGTCCCTTATGGGTCGAAGGGCGGATGCCGCCGGTTCAAAATACTGCACCGGAACAAATGCAACGCATCACAGCAAAAGGGCCGCGCCAGTATCGGCACGGCCCTTATAGCAGAACACGGGGTGGGCAGCGCCCACCAAGCGCTTAGTTCTTGGCGTAATATTCCACGACCAGGTTCGGCTCCATATGTACCGGATAGGGCACATCGCCCAGGCCCGGGGTCCGGGTGAAGCTGGCGGTCATTTTGGAATGGTCGGCCTCGATATAATCGGGCACGTCACGTTCGGGCAGTTGCACGGCTTCCAGAATTGCGGCCATCTGTCTGGATTTCTCGCGCACCTCGATCACGTCGCCTTCCTGCACACGGTAAGACGGGATGTTGACGCGTTTGCCGTTCACCAGCACATGACCGTGATTCACGAACTGACGTGCGGCAAACACGGTCGGCACGAATTTCGCGCGGTAGACCACGGCGTCCAGACGGCGTTCCAGAAGGCCGATCAGGTTTTCACCGGTATCGCCTTTGACCCGCTCAGCCTCGGCATAGATGCGGCGAAACTGTTTCTCGGTCAGATCGCCGTAATAGCCTTTCAGCTTCTGCTTGGCGCGCAGCTGGATACCGAAATCGCTGAGCTTGCCCTTGCGGCGCTGGCCATGCTGGCCGGGGCCGTATTCACGGCGGTTGACCGGGGATTTCGGGCGACCCCAGATGTTTTCACCCATCCGGCGGTCAAGCTTGTATTTGGCAGACGTGCGTTTGGTCACGGCTGGTCTCCTTCGTTTTGAGCGGCTCTGCACATGATCCTAAAACCGGTTCACAGGTTTCGGGGCACAGATACCAATGAAGGGCGTTGTCCTTTGCCTTGCGGGATACCCCCGTTCCGGCCGACAGGCGATCCCTTGCGGGGGCCACCAACACCAATGGATATCCCGCCAGATATCCGGCGGAACAGAACGCGCCTTTTAGACGACCCGACGGGGGTGTCAATGGGCGGCGGCACTTGCCTTATGCATCAGAATTGCGGCCTCGGCCCGGCTGACCATACGCCGCGCCGCGGGGCCATAGCTGTGCGGGTCGTCCAGCAGGCCTGGCCGGGTTTCCAGCAACAGATCACGCTGATCTGTTTCAAGATGGCCCAACCCCATGAACCCGGGGTGAAAGGTTTCCACCTCCAGCCCGTTGGCCCAGACCACCTGATGCCGGTCCAGCATCAGATGCACATAGAAGGTTTCGCGCAAGGAATGGTCGACCGTGATGAACCGGTCCCCCACCAGATCAATGGCACGCACCAGAACCTCGGGTTCTGCCCAGAGATCCATCGCCGCGCGGCCCTTGACCAGAACGCGATGTTCCGGCGACACAATCAGGTCTTCATCAGGCCGGTCGATACCAAGCGCGCCTGCGCGCATGCGGATCGGTCGCTGATCGGGCATCGCGAACAGGCGGGCGCCCGACATCCGGCGGTGACCGGACCATAACACCTCTTGCGGGCCGTCATCGCGGGTCAGGACCCGGTCACCGGGCCCCAGATCCTCGATCGCAACCTCACCGTTTTCAGTGCGCAGCCGCGTGCCGGGTGTAAAACAGATGACCGAAGGCTGATCATCGCCCACAGGCGGCACAATCTTCTGGCTGGCCTGAATGATCGTCAGATTGCGCCCGACAGGCGGGATATCTTCGGGAAAAAGCAGGATCGGCAGGCGGCCATCGGCGGGCACAACCGGCACCGCCGTATAAAACCGCGTCTCATCCGACAAAATGAAAGCCCCGCGAAACAGCGGATCGGCATCATCGGCGGCCTGTTCCTCGGGCGTTGGTGTGGCCTGTTGCAGCATCTTGCGCACGACCCCGGCGGCGCGGGCGCGCAGTTCATCATGGTCGCGGCTGGCGCCCAACAGCATGACCGCATGTTCGCCCTCCAACGGCAAGGCACGCCCCTGCCAGCGCCAGGTCATCCCCTCGGCCAGGTCATCATTCTGCTCTGCCGGAAATCCCTCGATAAAGGTTTGCGCCCATGAAATCATGAACGCACCCCGAAAGCCCGTGCCCATCTGTCCCGCCTCATACGTGTTTTTATTCGGCCTTTTCAGCCTGTTCTGCGGAAAAATTAACAGAACACACAGATTTGGGGAAGTCTGATTATATCTAAAATATCCAGCCGATAGAGAGCGAGCCAACAAACTGCCCTTCGGGTTGACCGACAAATTCCTCGGACAGATAGGTCGCCCCGTAGAAAATATTCGCGTCATTACGCAGCCGGTAATTTATACCAAACCGCAAACGATAGCGGGTGTCTTCCACCTGGTATCCACGCTCTTCCGGCAGATATTTCGAACTGTCGACATAGGCGACATCACCCCCAAGAAGAAAGGAAAAATCCTTTCCTTCCAAACCATTAATTGCATTTACTCGCTGACCGGAGACCACGTCGCGCACCCGCAGGCCACCGTCGCCAAAGCCGCCGATTGTCACATCGACACCGGCGCGTATCATATCTTCGGCACCAACCTGAAGCTCAACAAACGGGCGTACCGACCCACGGGAAAATTGCAGATCTCGGGCAACTTCAAGCGTGCCATGCAGGTAAAATGCATTGTGGATCTGGAAATTGTCTATGTTGATCTGTTGCAGACCAACCACATCATGGAGCGCTGACTGAAACTCATCAATCCTGGTCTGTTCGCCCACCGCAATCAGATCGGCCCCAGCGGTCACGTCATATCCGTGGAAGTCAAAATGCAGATGGGCCCCGAAGCTGAGAATACCTGCATAGAGCCTGTCTGAGGGGCTGGGGTTTTGCAGATTATCAGGCGAGATGGCCTCCCCTCGGAACCGGTATTCAACCACATCGCCCAGATGCGGGGTCAGTTGCCCCTGCCATTCCGGGCCGCGAATGAAGGATAAGGCGTAAGACCCTGTACGCCAGCGGTCATTGTCGGGAAAATCATTGGTGATGACGGTGCCGACGCCAAGCGTCTGGCGCTGCTGCGCAAAGGCGGGGCTGAGAGTCATTAAAACAACAATGGTTATACCCACAAAACGCGCGACCAGTGACATGTATGAACGGCTCCGTATAAGACACCGTTATGCTAAATGCGGCGTAAGGCAGAATTATGATGAAATAACGACAGGTTTGTAGATTGCCCCATAGTATTGCCATTTCACTTTTGTAAGCCTTTGAATTCATTCAACCCAGATTTCGGCATTATATGTGGTTTTACCATTCATGACCCCATAAAACTGCCATTCAAGGGCAAAATCCGAAATTCTGGTCAATTACCTGTTCTGATCGGGTGTCCCTGCTCTTGAAGCGTACCAATTGCCTGCAGCATGGTTTCAAGTTCCGTTCTGACCACATCCAGGCTGGCAAACACATGCGCCTCGCTGCGTCCCGCAAGAGAGAGCACCGCTAAAAATACGGCATCAGAGTTTCTCATCAACTCGACCAGATGTTCTCCTGCCGGCGCATGAGTGCCTGAAATCCAGTTTCTCGCGGTCCGCTCACTTACGCCTGTCCACCGCATCGCCGTCTTGGTCGCCTGATGTGTGCCGCCCAACTCACTCGTCAATGCCCTCCAAACTGCGTCACGGTATTCTATCTGCGCGTTCTCTTTTGCGCCTCCATTTTGAAAAGTGTTGCCTGTCTTCGGAAACATCTTGCCGCCCTTCCCATGCTAAAAATGGAACAAGGAATCGCAAAGATCCCGCGCAGGTTTAAGAATTTGGATGATGGAGGGCCGCAGCATTGAGCTGGCCAGATGTTGATCAAGAAGAAGGAAATCGCCGCAAAGCTGCGCAATATGTCCGCATGTCGACGGAGCATCAGCGCTACTCGACAGCAAACCAAGCGGATGAAATCCGCCGATACGCCGATGAGCGCGGGTATCAGATCATCAAGACCTATTCGGATGCGGGAAAGAGCGGTCTGCGTATTCAAGGCCGCGCTGGCCTTACGCAGTTGATCGACGATATTGAAAGCGGCCGCGCCGACTTCAAGACCGTTTTGGTCTACGACGTCAGCCGCTGGGGTAGCTTTCAGGACGCTGATGAAAGTGCCTACTATGAGTATGCCTGCAAGCGAGCGGGCATTTCTGTCGAATACTGCGCCGAGCAATTCGAAAACGATGGCAGTACGATGTCAACTGTCGTCAAAGGCTTGAAGCGTGCGATGGCTGGTGAGTACAGCAGAGAGCTGTCGCAAAAGGTTTTTGCTGGCCAATCCCGCCTCATCGAATTGGGCTACAGGCAGGGCGGTGCGCCCGGATTTGGCCTAAGGCGCATGCTGATTGATGAAGCGGGCAATGCAAAAGGCATTCTAACGCGCGGCGAGCACAAAAGCATTCAAACAGATCGCGTCACCTTGGTGCCGGGGCCTGATGATGAGATTGCAGTTGTAAACCAGATCTTCGAGAGTTTTGTCCGCGACGGTCAAGCCGAGGCGGAAATCGCCGCCGACCTCAATGCGCGCGGGATCAAAACCGATCTGGACAGAAGCTGGACACCAACCGTTGTGCGCCAAATCCTTACCAACGAAAAGTATATCGGCAACAACATCTGGAACCGCAACTCATTCAAACTGAAGAAACGCCATGTCCGCAATGATCCCAGCAATTGGGTGCGCGCAGTTGGTGCCTTTGAAGCCATCGTCAGTACAGACCTTTTCGAGGCTGCGGGGGCCATTATCGGCGCACGTTCTCAGCGGATGTCTGACGAAGAAATGCTTGAAAGTCTGAAAGAAACGCTGGAACAACACGGATTTCTCTCTGGTTTTGTGATCAACGAAGCCGCAGGTCTACCGTCAAGCGGCGCGTATCAAAGCCGGTTTGGCAGCCTGCTGCGAGCCTACAGTCTTGTTGGTTTCAAACCGGATCGAGACTATCGCTACATTGAAATCAACAAACGCCTGCGTGGCGTCCATGCTGATATCGTAAGTGATACCATTTCTGGTGTTGAGGCGGTCGGCGGACTGGCCAATCGCGCCCCACAAACCGACATCTTAACGATCAATGACGAGTTCACAGTGTCTATTGTCATTGCGCGCTGCATGCAGACCGGCGCTGGTGCGTTTCGATGGAACATTCGCCTCGATGCAGGGCACTTGCCCGATATGACGATCGTCGTCCGGATGGGACAGATGAACGAGCTGCCACTGGACTACTATTTGCTGCCGACCTTCGACATGACGCAATCCAAGTTGCGCCTGTCAGAGAACAATGGTCTCTCGCTTGACGCATTCCGTTTTGATGATTTGTCACATTTCTTCGCGATGGCGGCACGCGCACCGCTTCTGGAGGTGGCTTGATGAGCGACACCGATCTCTGAGCCAGGCAAAACAAGCGAAAGCCTCAATCAAGCGTCAACACAAAGAGTTGGACAAGCAACAAGACACGCTTGTTGAACGCATGGTTGAAACGACGAATCCAAAGGTCATGGCGGCGCTTGAAAGCAAGATCGCGAAACTCGAAGAGGAGAAGCTTTTGCTCACGGATAAGCTGTCCCACACCACGAAACCCACACGCAGCCTCCGTGAAATTATCGAACTCTTGCGCGGCTTCCTCTCAAACCCTTGGAATATCTATGAAAACGGATCACTTCTCGTGAAGAAAACCATCATTAAAGCGGCCTTCAAAGCCCCATTGGCACATGACCGCCAAAGCGGCTATCGAACTCCGCAAACATCTGTAATCTATGAGTTTTTAGCGGATTTCACATTGAAATGTAAAATGGTGCCCCCACACGGACTCGAACCGCGGACCCTCTGATTACAAATCAGATGCTCTACCAGCTGAGCTATAGGGGCAAACCGTCTCTTCGTCTCTTTTCCGAGCAGGTTTTGGGGATATAGCAATCAACATTGATCTGATGCAACACAGAAAAAAGCCGCGACCGGCCTTTCGCGGCTCCGGCAGGTCAAAGGGCACAATGAACCGCGCCCATTCCCGCCCTTGACGCAAATGTCGGACCACATCTCCACCATGCGGGTTGTGCACAGCTTGTCCTTCCCTTCGTATCACTAATATCTTACGAAAGATGGTATTGAAAATCTCAGAGTCCTGCGAACCGCGCAGGCGGGTTTGACTATACACAGATCATATTGAGGGAGGACCGATGGACGACACACAGATATCGCCACGGGTCACTGGCAAACCGGGCCGCCGGAAACGGGCCGGCAAGGCCCCGTCGCTGACCGAAAAGGTCTATACCCGTCTGCGCAGTGAAATCCTCAGCTGCAAGCTGGAACCGGGAATGGAGATCTCGGAATCCGAGTTGGCCGACCGCTTTGACGTCTCCAAAACCCCGGTCCGGGAAGCGCTTGCCAGCCTGCGGCAGGAAGGGCTGGTGCGGACTTTTCCGCGCCGGGGCTATCAGATCACGCCGATCACTTTCGGCGATATGAATGAACTGTTCGACCTGCGCACAATCATCGAGGCGGGCGCGGCGGAACTGGCCTGCGAACATATCACCGATGCGGAACTGGATGAGCTGCGCGGTCTGGCCAATGTTGTGTATCTTCAGGGCGAAACCCCCACGATCGAGACCTTCATCGCCGCCAACCGCGATTTTCATCTGGCCATCGCGCGGGCCTCCCGCAATGCGCGGCTGCACGATATTCTGGCCAGGCAGATTTATGAGCTGGAGCGGTTCTTTTATCTTGGTGCACAATTGCGGGATGTGAATACCGAAACGAATACCGACCATATCGACATCGTCAACGCATTGGCCGCCCGCGACGGGGCCACGGCGCGGGCGCTGATGATCCGGCATAACGATGTTACCCGGCAGGGCCTGTTTCAGGCGCTGGCCACATCGCGCCGCTTCGGGTCGATCGGAATCTGAGACCGCGCGCAAAAGGGCAGAAACAGGTTTGACTTACTGAAATATCACAGCCAATATTTCTGAGACGTCCTGTAAGATTGCACCCGGAGCCACCATGCCCCAAACACCCGTTTCCACAACGGCCCCGCCTGATGGCGACCGGGCGGCAACGGCGTTTTCCACCCTTCTTTCACCGATCACTCTGGGTCGCCTGACACTCCGCAACCGCCTGTGCATGACCGGCCATGGCACCGGCATGCCCACCGACGGCACCCCGAATGACCGGATGATCGCCTATTACGAGGAACGGGCGCGTGGCGAGGTGGGGCTGATCATGCTGGGCTCGCAACAGGTGCATCCTTCCTCACCCGGGATCACCGGGCTGTTGTGCAACTATGATGCCCGTATCATTCCGGGCCTTGCGCGGCTGGCACGCCGGGTACAGGCCCATGGCACACGCATTTTCGGCTATCTGTCGCATATGGGGTTTGCCAGTTCCGCCCGCCCCGGGCCGCTCTGGTCCGCCTCCCCCGGATATGAGGAGAAATACGGAGAGGCCGCCCATGCCATGACCGGGGCCGAAATCATCGAACTGGTCGAGGCCCATGCGGATGCCGCCGCCCGCTGCATCGAGGCCGGGCTGGACGGGATCGAGATTCATTGCGGCCACGGCCTTCTGGTCCAGCAATTCCTGTCGCCCCTGACCAACAAACGCAGCGATGGTTATGGCGGCAGCGTGGAAAACCGCCTGCGCTTCGCAACCGAGATACTGGCGGCTGTCCGCGACCGGATCGGGGCGAAGGTGCCATTGGGCATCCGCTGTTCCGGGGACGAACTTGTGCCCGGCGGGTTGACCGGCGCCGATATGGCGCGGATCGTGCCGCATCTGGTGGCAGCCGGGCGGCTGGATTATGTGGATGTCAGCGCGGGCAGCGATGGCAATCTGGTGTCCAACATGCTGCATGAACCGCCCATGGGCCTGCCGCCCGGCCCGTTCCGCCCGCTGGCACGCCGCATCCGGGAGGCTGTCGATGTGCCCGTCATCCACGGCACCCGTATTCCCACCGCCGGTTTCGCCGAAGAGATGCTGGCGGCGGGTGACGCGGATATGGCCGGGATGGCGCGCGGTCTGATTGCTGATCCGCATCTGGCACGAAAGGCGCGGACCGGCCGGATGGCAGAGATTGTGCCCTGCATCGGCTGTGAACAGGCCTGTTTCGGGCGGCTGTTTCGCGGCAGGCATATCAGTTGCGTCGGCAACCCGGCGACAGGGCGGGAAAGACCATTTCACCAGGCCGATACCGCAAGGCATGTGGTTGTGGTTGGCGGCGGCCCGGCGGGGATGGAGGCCGCACGCCTTGCGGCGCTGCGCGGTCACCGGGTCACGCTGCTGGAACGCGGCGACCAGTTGGGCGGTCGCCTGAATCTCGCTGCCCTGCCACCCGGGCGTGCCGAATGGCGGCGTCTGGTCACCCATAAGGCGGCAGAACTGACCCGGCTGGGCGTGCGCATCATCTATGGCAAGGCCGCAGACGCGACCCGTATCGCGGGCCTCGCCCCC
Organism: Rhodophyticola sp. CCM32; assembly: GCF_004751985.1. Classification (NCBI taxonomy): domain Bacteria; kingdom Pseudomonadati; phylum Pseudomonadota; class Alphaproteobacteria; order Rhodobacterales; family Roseobacteraceae; genus Rhodophyticola; species Rhodophyticola sp. CCM32. Next base: position 923,437 of record NZ_CP038492.1, on the reverse strand, counting down.
GATGCCGTGACCCTCGCCACCGGGGCGCGGCCCCGTCCCTTTGCCCTGCCCGGCGATGACAGCATACCGGTTCTTTCCCTGGATGCTGCTGTTGCGGGATGGGCCCGGGGGGCGGGGCCGACCGGGCGTATTCTGGTCGTGGATCAGTTGCACCGTGCCCCCGCCATCGCTGCGGCCATCGGCTTTGCGCAGGCCGGTCATACCGTCACTCTCTGCGCGACGACACCGCATGTGGGGCAACATCTGGAAATCCAGAACCTCACGCATTTCTACCGCGAGGCTCTCTCTGCCCGGGTGAACCTGCTGCCGATGGTCAAACCCGTTCGGATCGAGGGCGGGCAGGTGACGTTCGAGAATATCTTCACCCGCGATACGGCCCTCTCCATCGCCTTCGACAGCCTTGTTGCGGCGATCCCCGGCCTGCCGGATACGGCGCTGGCCGATGCGCTTGCACCCATGGGCATACCCGTCATGGTGATCGGCGATGCCTACGCCCCCCGCGATGCCGAAGCCGCACTTCTTGACGGGTTCAAGACGGGGGCGGCGCTATGAGCCTGCCCCCCTCCCTTTGGGCCGAGCTTGCCCCGCCCGCACCGGCCTGCCCGCCGCTGGAGGGCGAAACGCAGGCCGATCTGGTGATTATCGGCGCCGGGTTTCTGGGACTGTCAACCGCGCTTCACGCCGCGCAGGCGGGGCTGGATGTCCGCCTGCTGGAGGCGGCACAGCCCGGCTTCGGTGCATCGGGGCGCAACACCGGTTTCGTCGTGCCCAGCCTGAAATCGGGGCTGGGGCCGGCCGAGACACGCGCGCTTCTGGGCGACACCCATGCCGACCGCCTGTTGCGGCTTGTGGCCGGCTCCGGCGATGCGGTCTTTGATCTGATCGCGCAGCACGGCATCAAGGCTGCGGCAACCCGCAGCGGCTGGTTGCAACCGGGCCACAGCGCCGAGGCCGAAAAAAGGCTTCTGTTGCGCCTGCCCGACCTGCGCGACAGCGGCGTCGATGCGGCCTTCCTCGACCGGGACGAAATGCGGGCGCGCACTGGTCTGCCCGGTCTTCATGGCGGTCTGCGCGTTGCCTCCGGCGGGCAGCTTAACCCGCTGGCCTATGCGCGCGGCCTGGCCCGGGCGGTGATCGCCGCAGGTGCGCGGGTTCATGGAGAAACCGCCGTCACCGCCATGACCCCGCAGGGCAAGGGCTGGCGGGTCACAAGCGCCAAAGGGCAGATCGACGCGCGTCAGGTCCTGTTGACGACAAATGCCATGGTCGGGGTGCTTTGCCCCCGGATGCGGCAGTCAATCATACCGGTGAAGGTCTATCAGGTCGCCACGCAACCCCTGCCCGCAGAGATCCGCGCCCGTCTGCTGCCGGACGGGGCACCCGTGGCCGACACCCGCCGCCATACATTCGCGCTGCGCTGGTCCGAAGATCACCGCCTGCTGACCGGCGGCATGGCCCTGCCCCTGCCCGGTCGCGCGCACCGCGCGCGCCGCCGGTTCATCGCGCGCATCGCCGGCTTCGCCCCGGACCTGCCGCCGCTTGAAGCGGAATATCTGTGGTCAGGGACAATCGCCGCTACGCTTGACGCTTTGCCCCGGATGATCCGGCTGGAACCGGGTCTCTACGGGGCCATCGGCTGCAACGGGCGTGGCGTGGCACTGGCGACCGCGCTTGGCCGGGCCATTGCCGGGCTGATGTCAGGCCGAACCGCAGAGGCCGATTTCCCCCTGCCCGTCACCCCGCCGCGCGTCGTGCCCTTTTCACGGCTGTCGGGGCTGGGCCCTTATCTCTGGCTCCCCTGGAGCGAATTGCGCGACCATATCGACGCGCACCCCAACCGGAAGGCGAACACATGAGCGAACAGAAAATCCAATGGTCCCGGCAAGAGGATGTGGCCCTGACCTGGGTGCATGAGGGGCAGGAATTCAGCCACCGGCTGATCACCAACAAGCTGCATGGCGCACCGATGTCATTTCATATCACAACCTATATGCCGCATTTCGACACTATCGTCGAAGGTGACGGGAAACATGAGGTGATCCTCTACTGCCTGCATGGCTGGTCCGAGCAGATCGTCGAGGCCACGGGCGAGACGCACAGATTCAGGCCCGGCGACGCGATGTATCTGCCAAAAGACTATCGCTATCGCCATATCATCGGTGAGGCAGGGCTGGTGATCGCGGTCTGTGCCACCCCCTCCAAAGAAGCAGGTGACATGTGAGCGATACCCCGCTGATCTGGGCCTCCATGACCCGCACAGAGCTGGCCGAAGCCCGCGACCGCAAGGCTCTTGTTCTCGTGCCCACCGGGTCGATTGAACAACATGGCGATCATCTGCCGGTGGATACCGATGTTCGGCTGGCGACCGAGATGGCCACCCGCGCCGCCGCCCGGATGACGGACATGCCGGTTGTTGTCGCCCCGTCCGTGCCCTTCGGCTTCGCCCCGCATCATCTGAGCCTGCCCGGCACGATCAGCCTGCGGCTGGAGACCTATCTGGCGCTGCTGGGGGATATGGCCCGGTCGATCATCGGCGCAGGTTTCGGGCGGGTCATGTTCGTCAACGGCCATGGCGGCAATTCCGCGCCGCTGCGGGCGCTGGCGGGGCAGTTGATCACCGACGGGCTGCCGGTGGGAATGGTTGATTATTTTGCCCCATCCGAACGTGACTTGCCCGGATATCTGCATGGCACCCTGCCCCGCCCCGGCCATGCCTGCGAGCAGGAGACAGCCTTGATGCTTCATGTCTGCCCCGGGGCCGAGGCCGCAGATATCGCGGATCGCGTGCAGGGCCTGCCGCCCCGTGACACGCAGCCCTGGATCGCACCGGGCCATGAGGAGGATCCGATCACCGCGTTTGGCGCAGGCTGGGCCGCGATCTTTCAGGCAGATGATTGCGGGTATTTCGGCGATCCCGGCGCCGCCACGGCCAAGACCGGAGCCGAGATTGCAGAGATCACGGTTGACCGTCTGGCCGCCTTCCTGACGGCTTTTGCCCGCACCCCCCTGCGTCTGGGCGTGGCCAGCGACCCGGCGGCTCCACAAATCGCGCCACCGCTGGTCTGACCCGGCAGGTCGATCCGGTGCAGGCCCGAACGGCTACAGGTTTGCCAAAGCGTTTCGGGCAAGCCTTGGATCGAAGAAGCTACCTCTCGCCTTTGGCTCGAACGCGGTTTTCGATGCGGTCTATTCTAGAGCATCGTCCATGTAATATGCACCGCACATGCATTTCGTGGAGGGCATCGCCCGAACCGAGGGGCAGGAAGCGAAGCGCCCGCGCCCCGTGGGCGCGGCCCGGCGGTGCCGCCGGGCGGGAGCATGGTGCGGGGTGGTGAAGGATTTCAGGCCGAAGCTTTAGGGTAAACCCGAAACGCTATAGCCGGTCAGAAAGACGATCCATCAGCAGATCGACCTCTGCCGCCGACACCGCATCCAGCCCGCCTCCGGGCGCGCGCAGGGCGGGCGAGGCGATGGCGCTCCGCCGGGCCAGCACATGTTTGCGCACGGCAAGGCCCAGACCCGGTTGCGCCTCGTAGCGGATCAGCGGCAGATAGGCATCGAACAGATCCATCGCCCGCACCGCCTCCCCCGCCGCTGACAGGGCCACGATCTGCACCAACATCTCAGGATAGCCAAAGCCGGTCATCGCGCCATCAGCCCCACGGGCCATTTCCTCGGGCAGGAAATTGCCGCCATTGCCGCAAAGGATCGAGATGCGCCTCTGGCCCTCCGCCTCGGCCGCGCGGATGCGGCTGATCTTCGACAGGCCGGGCCAATCCTCGTGCTTGAGCATGACGATTGAGGGGTAATCCCTGATGATCCGGCCCAGCACCTCGTCACTGATTGCAACCTTGGTGGCCAGCGGGAAATCCTGCAGGACCACAGGTATATCCGCGCCCACTTCGCGCACCACATGACCGTAATAGGCGTGGATCTGCGGGTCGGTGGCCAAGCTGCCGGGCGGGGCCACCATCACGCCCGCCGCCCCCAGATCCATCACCGCACGGCCGAGAGACCCGATCGCGGCAAGCCCCGGGGCCGAGACGCCGACGACAACCGGTGCATCCCCCGCCCGCGCGATCACCCGTTCAGAGATCGCCAATGCCTCCTCCTGGGTCATTTTCGGGGCCTCCCCCATCATCCCCAGAATGGTCAGGCCATCGGCGCCCGCCTCCAGATAGAAATCCGTCACCCGGTCCAAACTGTCCCAGTCGATGGCCCCTTCCGGGGTAAAGGGCGTGACCGAGATGACAAAGACGCCCCGCGTCTTGCTGTGGATAAGGGCCATATCAAGTACCTCCCGTCGGGGCGAACCAGCCCCCTGTCATACGTTTCACCAGCCGCCCGTCACCGGGCGCATTCACAATCTTGCTGCCATCCCAGGCCATCGCACCACGCAGATAGGTGGCGACAACGCGCGCATCGAAGATATCGCCGTCAAACGGGCTCCAGCGCAGGCCATCATGGGCGCGGGATGCCTCAAAGGGAAAGCTGCCGGTTTCCAGCACCGCCAGATCAGCCTCACGCCCGACGGCGATCCGGCCCTTGGCATGGTCGATCCCGAAGAACTGCGCGGGCCGGTCCGACAGCATCGTGGCACAGAGCCGCGGCGCATCAAGACCCCGGCGTTCGGCCAGGGTCCAGAACAGCGGCAGCAGCGTCTCGACCCCGGGCACGCCTGCGCCTGCATCAAAGATCGAGGCGGTCAGCTTGTTGTCGATGGGCCAGCTTGAATGATCCGATGAGATCAGCGCAACCTTGCCCCCCGTCACCGCCCGCCACAGCCCGTCAATGGCCCCGGCCCGGATCGGCGGGTTCACCTTCATCCGCGCGCCCAGCCGCGCGCCATCCTCCGCCGCGTCAAGGGCCAGGTAATGCACGCACAGCTCACCGGTCGCGCGGGCGCCACGGGCGGTGAAGGAGGCGACCAGATCGAACCCCGCCTGTGCCGTCAGATGCACCGGGTGCACATGCGCGCCCGCCGCCTCACCCAGGGCCATGAAATGCCCGGTCGCGGCCAGTTCGGCAGCCAGCGGGCGGGCTCTGGCATGGGCTTCGATCCCGTCCTCCCCGGCCGCACGGGCCGCCACCATCCGGGCCAGCACAATTTCCTGATCCTCGTTATGCAGACCAATCGGCAGATCGGTCGGGGCCAGCGCCTCCATCAAATCCAGCATCAGATCCGCAGGGATGCGGGGGAACCGTGTCGGGCTGCTCTCGAAAGACGAGATTTTGAAGGCCACCACGCCGCGCGCGCGCAGAGCCTGCAACTGGCCTGTCCCGGTTTCGGTGGTGAGCGTCCCGTAAAGCGCCATATCCGCATGGGCATGGGTGGCAATCGCCTCGGCCTTCGCGTCGAACCTTTCGGGCCGGTCCAGCGGCAGGGGGTTGTCATAGGGCATGTCGACCAATGTGGTCACACCGCCCGCCAGCGCCCCTTGTGTCGTTTCCTCGATCCCCTTGAGGCCCTGGCAACTGGTGGCATGGGTCTGGCCATCGACCACACCGGGCAGGATATAATCCGTGCCGTGATCGACCGTCTCGCGCGCCTGCGCTGCGGTGCCCTGGCCGATTTCGGCGATGCGCCCGTCAGTTACCGCAACCCAGCCATCGTTCAGAATATCCGCATCCGTGACGATCCGGCCCTTGATGATCCTGTCATACATGCAATGTTTCCGCCCCGTATCCCATATCCAGCGCTGTGACCGCGGCAGAGACCGCAGCCTGCACCGGGTCCAGCACGACGCAGCCCAGATCGGCCTGCAACGCCGCGCGCTGATTGCCCATGCCCGCGCATCCCAGGATCAAAACCTGCGCCCCATCCTCGATCAATGCAGCACCGGTGCGGGCGATGGCCGCATGTGCGGCATCAAAATCATTCGCCTCGGCCACCGACATATCAACGGCCCGGTCCCCCGCCAGCCGCGAGAGCAGGCCGAAACCCTCGATCATCCGCCGGTGCCGCGCCACCGATGACGCCCCCAGCGAGATCACCCCGAACCGGTCCCCATGCAGAAGCGCGCCCACATAGGCCGCCTCGGCAATGCCGAAAACCAGCGGCATGCCCGCCCGGCGCAGGCCCGCCACCCCCGGGTCAGAGAAACAGGCGATCACATACGCATCCGCCGGTGTGGCACGCACGAACCCTTCAACCATCGGGCCGACCTGATTCACATCGGCATCGGTTTCGATCCCGATCGGGGCCCCGGCCAGGGTGTGGCAGGTGATATGATGGGCCGTCAGCGTCCTTTGATGCGCCAGACAGGCATCCATCGACGCGGTGACATCGGTGGAACTGTTGGGGTTGAGCACAACAACCTGCCGCGTGCCATGGCCCGCATCCATCGCATCAGGTTTTATGAGGTCGCGAATGGTTCAGCCTCCCAGATATTTCTGCCGGAACGAGGTATCATTCATCAGATCCGCCGCCCCCATTTCAGTTTGGACCGCGCCCTGTGACAGGACAATGGCGCGATCGGTGATCTTCAGGGCCATGCGCACATTCTGCTCGGCCAGAATGATTGACACCTTGCTGTCTGACAGGCCCCCCAGATAGGTAAACACCTCCTCCACCATCAGGGGCGACAGGCCCAGAGACGGCTCATCCACCAGCAAAAGACGCGGCCGGGCCATCAGGGCGCGGGCGATGGCAAGTTGTTGCTGCTCCCCCCCGACAATGTGCCGGCCTGCCGTCGCGCCTTTTGTCTGAGAACCGGGAACTTGTCGAAATAAAGCGCCATATCCGCGTCGATACCTTCGCGGTCCGAGCGCGTATAGGCCCCGACACGCAAATTCTTCTCCACGCTCAATTGCGGAAAGACATGGCGGCCAGCGGGCACCTGCGCCACACCGCGCCGTACCCGGTGTTCCGGCGCGATCCGGTCAAGCCGTTCACCATTGATCCGCACCTCGCCCTTTCTGGGCCGGATCTCTCCGGTGATCGCTTTCAGGATCGTGCTTTTGCCAGCGCCGTTATGACCGATCAGGGCGATGCGTTCGCCCGGTGTGACGGTCAGGCTGAGATCGTTGAGGATCATCCGGCTGCCATAGCCCGCCGTCACATTGCACATCTCAAGTGTCATGCGGCCCCCGTTCCCAGATAGGCCTCGATCACCCGCGTATCGCTGACAACCTCTGACGGCGTGCCCTCGACCAGCTTGCGACCGGCCTCCAGCACAACCATCCGGTCTACGAAACGCGACAGGATCGGCACATTATGTTCGATCACGATCAGGGTCAGGTCATGGCGGTCGCGCATGGATTGCACCAGCGTCAGAATTTCATCGGCCTGCACATCGTTCATACCGGCCGTGGGTTCGTCCAGCAGCAGGATACACGGTTCGGCGTTGAGCGCACGGGCCAGTTCCAGCCGCTTGGTCTGGCCATAGGACAGCGCCGCCGCCCGCGCGCCCTCATACCCTTCCAGCCCCACTTCGGCCAGACAGGCACGGGCCCGGTCGCGGGCCTCTGCCTCGCTCCGCCGCACCGCCCCGGTCTGCAAAATCTGCCCCATAAGCCCCCGTTCGGCATTGCGGTGGCCGCCGCAGATCACATTCTCAAGCGCGGTCATGCCGGTGAACAGGCGCAGGTTCTGGAAGGTCCGCACCAGCCCGTGATTGACGATCCGGTGCGGTCTCTCTCCGGTGATCGCGCGCGCCTCCAGCATCACCTGCCCCGCATCCGGGCGTTCCAGCCCCGAAATCACGTTGAACAGCGTCGTCTTGCCCGATCCGTTGGGTCCGATGATGCCCAATGTGTCACCTGCGGCCACGTCGAAAGACACCTCTGACAGGGCCTGAACCCCGACATAAGCCTTTGAGATATCCTGACAGCTGAGCAGGGTCATCGCATGTCCCGCTCCCGGCCCATGGCCCTGTCGATCAGCCGTTGGATGCTGCGCGGCATTTCCCCCATCCCCAGCAGGCCATGGGGCCGCAGAATCATCAGCAGAACCAGCGTCGCACCGGCCACGCCGGGCCGGATGGTGATCAGCCAGGGTTCAGATGACCGCAAGGCCTCGGGGATCATGATCATCAGGAACGCGCCCAGTGCCGCGCCCGGCGCGCTGGCCAGACCGCCCAGGATCGCCATCTGCATGATGATCAGCGACTCCTCCAGCTTGAACATGTCGGGTGAGATGAAACGCATGTAATGGCCATAGATGCTGCCACCCAGACCGCAGAGACCGCAGCCGATGGCGAAGGCCAGCACCTTGGCCCCGGTCACATTGACCCCCAGGGCGCCTGCGGCAACCTCATCATCGCGGACCATCTTGAGGGTGCGGCCCAACTGCCCGCGCATCAGCCGGGAGATCATTGCATAAAGGATCACACACACCCCGAGGATCAGCCAGAACTGCTCTGCCGGGCGGTCGGCGCGCCAGCCCAGAACATTCATCGCGGGCACGGCGGGGATGCCCATCGGGCCGCGCGTGACATCCATCCAGTTATTGGCAACCACAAAGAATATCTGATTGAAGGCGATGGTCACCAGCGACAGGAAATCCGACTTGACCCTGAGACAGGGCAGCGCCAGCAATGCCCCCGCCCCGGCAGAGGCACCACCCGCAATCAGGAATGCCAGCAGCCAGGGCACGCCGAACTGCATCGTCAGGATCACCGAGACATAGGCGCCCGTACCCGCAAATGCCGCCTGCCCCAGGGTCAGCATCCCGGCCCAGCCGGTGATCACGTTCTGGCCCAGAACGAAGATTGCATAGATCATTGTCAGGCTGAAAATATGCAGCCAGAACCGGCCCGGCAGCACGAAGGGCAGAATTGCCATCGCAGCAATGAAGAGCAGCGGTGCAAACCGGCGCCAGGCCGGGCCCTGCGCGGGGGTCAGGATCGCCATCATCTCAGGATCTTTCCGCCGAGGCCACGCCGAACAGCCCGTTGGGCCGGAACAGCAGGACCGCCACGATGATGGCAAGGCTGACACCGTCCCGATAGGCCGAGCCTGCGGTCATCACCGCAAGGGTTTCAGCCAGGCCCAGCAGGATGCCCCCCAGAACGCGCCCTGAAAACTGCCGATACCGCCCAGCATGGCCGCAGCCCAGGCCTTGGTGGTCGCCATCAGCCCCATCTGCAGGAAGACCGCATTGAAATACATCGCAAAGAGGACCGAACCCGCGACACCCAGAAACCCGCCAAGCGCATAGATCGCCACGATCACACCATTGACCGGAATGCCCATCAACTGCGCCGTGGGCAGATCCTGGCAGACACATTGGGCGGCAATCCCGAACTTGGTCTTATGCAGAAAGAATGACGCCCCGATGACCAGCACCAGCGAGATCGCAAGAATGATCAGGGATTGCGATGACAGGGTGATACCCCCGATCTCGACCGGAAAGCGGGGGATAAGCTGCGGGAAGGAGCGCACTTCGGGGCCCCAGATCAATTGCGCCGCCGCCGCCAGAACAAGGCCCGCGCCAAGGGCGCTGATCATCGGAACGATGCGGTTGGCATGCCGGACCGGACGATAGGCGATGCGTTCAACCGCCATGGCGATCACAGCACCGGAACAACAGGCCAGAAAGATTGCCAGCAGCGGCGGCAACCCGGCCTCGATCAGGCTCAGCGCCACGAAAGAGCCGACCATGATCACATAGCCATGGGCGAAATTGATCAGATTCAGGATCGAATAGACCATGCTGTAGCCCAGCGCGATCAGGGCATAGATGGCGCCCACCGCGATGCCGTTCGACAATTGTTCAAGATAATAATCCAAGGGGCGGTCTCCGGGCGGTAAAGGCAGGGGGCGCATGTGCCGCCCCCTGCAACTGTCTTAGCGTGTCGCGCGGATCAGCGCAGCACATCCAGCCCGGTTTCATCCACGCTTTCACCGGTTGATCTGAAACTGCCATCCTCCACGGTGATCACCGCGAAGGTGCGGTTCATCACATCGCCCTTGGCATCCCAGTTATAGGTGCCGCCCGCCCCCTCGAACGTGCTGGCCTTGGCGTCCGCGATCAGGGTTTCGGCTGTGCTGTCCTCGCCCATCAGCGCCTGCATCAGCAAAAGCAGATCGCTGGTGAACACGGCAACCTGGCTGGGCAGCGCATCATAATCCTCGGCAAACTGGGACATGAAGGCCTGCGTGGTCTCGTTCTCCGCATAGGGATCATAGGCCGCCAGAATGCTGGCCCCTTCGGCTGCACCTTGGCTCAACTCGATGAACTCGTTATAGAGCAGCGAATCCGGGCCCACGACGGGGATATCCGTCACGCCCTGCGCCTGGGCCTGCCCCATGAACAGACCGCCCTCGGTATAGTTGCAGTTGAGCATGAACACATCCGCGCCCGCCGCCTTGAACGTGCTGATAATGGAGGAAAAATCCCGGTCTACATTCGGGGTAAACCCACCCTCGGCCACGATATTGGCATCCAGCGCCTCGGCAGCGATGACCATCTCGTCGCGCAAACCGCGGCCGTAATCATCGTTGGCGAACAGAATGGCCAGGTTCCGCTTGCCCAGATTGTTGACCGCATAGGCCGAATATTGTTGCGCCCCGTAATCGCCACGGATCGTCATGCGGATGATATTCTCCCACCCGTTTTCCGTGACCTGCGAGTTCGAGGATGAGCCGCATAATACGGGAATTCCGGCCTCGGCATAGATCGGCATGGCCGCCAGGGTGCAGGAAGAATTCACATGACCGACAACAGCCACGTATTCGCCCGAATCCACAATCCGGCGCGCGACCGAGGCCGCCTCGCGCGGCTGGCCCATATCGTCGAAGACGTCATAGGTAATGGCGCGCCCGCCAATGCCGCCCGTGGCCTCGATCACCTTGATCGCGGCATCGGCACCGCGTTGCGCGTTCAGACCGAACGAGGCTGAATCCCCGGTCATCGGCGCGGCCAGGGCGATTTTGATATCCCCCTCCTGCGCCCAGATACGTTGTGTCAGCAGCATGGTGGCAGCAGCACTGCCAACGCCGGATTTCAGAATCGTGCGGCGACTGAATTTCGAAGTATTCGACATTTTTTATCCCCTGTTGGTTCGCGTCACGGCCCACCGTCCGCATATGTTCGAAGCGAATCATGTCACGGCAACCGATAATGAGATTACTACTGATATATCAGAGATCATCAACATTGACATACTTATGAGAACATCTTTTAGTCCCCGGCGGAGGAACAGTGCATGACAAACAGGCAGATGAGGCTGAAATGACGGAAAATGAGCGGGTTTTGGAAAGTGGCTGGAAGGTGCGGCCCCTGAGTTTCGAAGGGATGCGCGATCATCTGACCAATCTGACGGCCATTGAGCATGATGATCTGCGCACCGGCCTGAAACCGCCTTTCTGCCAGACTGTTCTGCCCGATGCCGAGGCCCGGCTTTCCTGCCTGACCGACCGGGTGCATCATGACCTCGACATATTGCTGTATCCAAAAGACAAATGGGTCTTTCCCCGCACCTCTTCCACGGGCGAACATGTGTATGATGTTGTCATCGTGGGTGGCGGGCAATGCGGCCTGTCGGTGGGCCATGGGCTGTTGCAGGAAAAGGTCGATAATTTCCTGATACTTGATCGTGCTCCCGCAGGGCGTGAAGGGCCCTGGATGACCTATTCGCGCATGTGGACCCTGCGGTCCCCCAAACATGTCGGCGGGCCCGAACTGGGCATGCCTTCGCTTGCCGGGCGCAGCTGGTTCGAGGCGGTCTATGGGCCCGAAGGCTGGGACGCGCTCGACAAATGGCCCCGCCAGCTGTGGCAGAGCTATCTTGACTGGTTCCGCGCGGCGCTGAACCTGCCCGTGCGCAATGATGCCGAGGTTGCGGGCTTCGCGCAGGAAGGCGAGTTTGTACGTGTCACCCTGACCTCGGGCGAAAGCGTTCTGAGCCGCAAGGTCGTGCTGGCCACGGGGATTGAGGGCATGGGAAACTGGCGCGTGCCGTCCTTCATCCGCGAAAACGTTCCGCAAAGCGCCTATACCTTGTGCACCGACGATGTGGACAGCCTGGACTGGAAGGGACAAACCGTCGCAGTTCTGGGCGCCGGTGCCACCGGCTGGGACCGCGCCGCCGACCTGCTGGAACTTGGCGCGGCAGGGGTGACCATCTACATGCGTCGTGCCGGTGTGTTGCAATCCAACGCGTTCCGGTATCTGGAAAAATCCGGCTATCTCAGGCATTTCGCCTCGATGACCGATGCCGAGAAATGGCGCTGGATTCAGAAAATCTTCACCTTTGGCCAACCGCCCACCCAGGACGGTGTTGACCGTTGTGCGCAATTCCCCAACTTCGCCCTGCATCAGGGCGCGACCTGGACCGACACGCGCATCACCGATGATGAACGCGTCGAAGTGACGGCAAGCGACGGGACCAGGGCGGTCTTTGATCACCTGTTCATCGGCTGCGGCTTTTCCGTCGACGCCCGCAACCGGCCTGAATTGCGGCCCTTTGCCGATAACATCCTGTTGTGGCGCGACGTACATGAGTCGCCTGCCGAGGCCACAGATACCTGGTTGATGAGCTATCCCTATCTGACCCGCGATCTGCGCTTTAAAGAGCGGGACCCGGGCAAGACGCCGGTTCTCAACAACATCTATTGCTTCAACTACGGCGCGACGGTGACAAACGCCCATTCCGGCGGGTCGCTGTCAGGGCTGCGCTATGGCCTGCCGCCGCTGATCCACGGGCTGACCCATGCCCTGTGGATGGAGGATGAACCGGTCCATTTCGCCTATACCCGCGACTGGGACCAGATCGACACTGACCCGTCCATTCTGGCCGATCACATCATCTCTGCCGCACCGGAACTGACCAACGCCTAAAGCGCAGCACCCCGGTTTTCACCTGCCCCAATACAGCTTCATCCGGTCTGGGGGAGGTTACCGGTTTCAAGCAGGCGCAGCACCTTCGGCAGCATCTCGGGCAGGTCCTCGGCAATCAGGCCCGGGCCGAACATGCTGGCGCAGCGCATATGCAGCCATGCGCCGGTCTCGGCGGCTTCCATAGGGGCAAAGCCCCGCGCCAGAAGCCCGCAGATCATTCCGGCCAGAACATCGCCCGATCCGGCCGTCGCCAGCCAGGGCGCGGTGCCTGAATTGACCGCGCACCGCCCGTCTGGGGCCGCGATGACGGTGTCCGCGCCTTTGAGCAGCACCACACATCCCGCCCGCGCCGCCGCCTCACGGCAGGCCTCATCCCTTGAGGAACCCGGACCGGTTTCCGGCGCGGCGGCTGTTTTTGCCGCAATATCCGGGAACAGGCGGGCAAATTCCCCCGCATGGGGTGTCAGCACGACCCTCGCATGCAGCAATGCGAACAAGGTCTGCGGATCGTTTTCAAAGGAGGTCAGGGCATCGGCGTCCAGCACCACGGACCGGGCCGGGTAAGAGGGTGAGACCCCCTGCCCCAGGGCGGCCCTGACCAGCGCCTGCGTCCTCTCTCCCACGCCGATCCCGGGGCCCAAGCATATTGCGTTGATCCGCGTGTCGTCCAGCAGCGCCGCAAGCCCTTCTGCCCCGTCGCTTTTCCTGAGCATGATCGCGGTCAGTTGCGTGGCGCATTCCATCATCGCCGATCCGGGCGCGGCCACGGTCACCAGCCCTGCCCCGATCCGCAAGGCACCGCGCGCGGCCAGCCGGGCGGCCCCGCTGCGACCCATCGGGCCCGACAGGATCATGGCATGGCCATGGCTGTATTTATGAGCCTCCGGCGATTTGCGCAGAGCCTCTGCCATGGCCGGGCCACCGGTAATTTGACGAGGGTGTCGAAACATTCATGCCTCCGGCGGGCGTATTTGGAACAAGAAGAAGGTCACAGCCCGATGTCTTTGACAACAACCTTGCCGCAATATGAGGGGCCTCTGCCCATCACATGGCCTTTCTTAAGCCCGTGAAACGTGACCGTGAGATCGGCGGAAAAGGCATGTTCACCGCCCAGGGGCTGCCCGGTATCCGCATCCAGACCTGCCGGGATATCGACCGAAACAATGGCGGGGCCGGGTGCAGTATCCGTCAGCCGGGTATTCGAGATAATATCAGGAAACGGATGGCGCAGGGGACGGGTCAACCCGATGCCGAACAAGGCCTCGATCACAAGGTCATAATGCAGGCGGAAATCCGGGGCCTGGTGGGCCGGGAGACCCGGATGAACCTGCCCGCCCTGTTTGATCCAGCGCTTATAATTGCGCCCTGCATCCGGCGGCAGTTTTGTCGGATCGCCATAGAGGAACAACGCCACCCGCCAGCCCCGCGCCTTCAACATCCGGGCCACCACAAACCCGTCACCGCCATTATTGCCCGGCCCGCACAGCAGCGCAGCCCGCTGCGGCCCCTGCGCGAAGGCGGGCCATTGCTCCAGAATTGCCTCAACCACGCCCTGCCCGGCACGTTCCATCAGGGCCAGCCCCGTGACATCGCCCCGCTTGATCGCGTCCTGTTCGATGGCCCGCATCCGGGCCGCTGTCAGCAATTCTGCCACCTGGCACCTCTCCCGATTCAATATCGCACAAAAAGGGGGCGCATCGCACAATCCTTCACCGCGACGCCCGGAATCCCCAATCTGCACAGCCCTGCGTCACGCTACCCGATTGCCCCCTTTGAGCGAAAGTGGTGTCACGGGCGGGCATGCAAGATCGAGGAGGCAAGGGCGTTATGAAAAAGATCGAGGCGATCATCAAACCGTTCAAACTGGACGAGGTGAAAGAAGCCCTGCAGGAGATCGGGATTCAGGGGCTGAGCGTGACCGAGGTCAAGGGGTTCGGCCGCCAGAAAGGTCACACGGAACTGTATCGCGGCGCTGAATATGTGGTGGATTTTCTGCCCAAGGTGAAGATCGAGGTCGCGCTGCCCGATGATCAGGTGGATGCCGCGATCGAGGCGATCATCACTGCCGCCAAGACCGACAAGATCGGCGACGGCAAGATCTTTGTTTCCCCCCTCGAACAGGCGATCCGCATCCGCACCGGAGAATCCGGCGAAGACGCGCTCTGACGCCGGACGAATTTCGTAAATTTCGGGGCGCTGCTGCCCCGGCAACAGACCCATAACGTTAAGGAAGGTCACGATGAGCAACGAGAACGTTCTGAAAATGATCAAGGATGAGGATGTCGAATATGTCGATATCCGGTTTACGGATCCCCGCGGCAAGCTTCAGCATGTGACTGTGATGTCCGATCAGGTTGATGAGGATTTTCTGGAAGAGGGCTTCATGTTCGACGGCTCCTCCATTGCCGGCTGGAAAGGCATCGAAGCCTCGGACATGAAACTGATGCCCGACACCGAAAGCGCCTATATTGATCCGTTCTATGCGGAAAAAACGCTTTGCGTGCATTGTTCCATTCTGGAACCCGATACCGGCGAAAGCTATGAACGCGATCCGCGCGGAACCGCGGAAAAGGCCGAGGCGTATCTGAAATCCTCGGGCATTGGTGATGTGGCCTATTTCGGGCCCGAGGCGGAGTTTTTCCTGTTCGACGATGTGCGCTACTCGGTCGGGATGAACAAGGTCTCCTATGAGGTGGATGCCCAGGATGCGTCCTGGAACACCGATACGGAATATGAGATGGGCAATATGGGCCATCGGCCCGGCGTCAAGGGCGGCTATTTCCCGGTGAACCCCACCGATGCCAGCCATGATCTGCGTTCGGAAATGCTGTCAACGATGAAGCGCGTCGGGATGGATGTGGACAAGCATCACCACGAGGTTGCCTCCTGCCAGCATGAGCTTGGCCTGATTTTCAGCTCACTGACCAAACAGGCCGATGAGCTTCAGAAATACAAATACATCATCCACAACGTGGCCCATGCCTATGGCAAATCGGCCACTTTCATGCCGAAACCCATCGCCGGTGATAACGGCACCGGCATGCATGTGAACATGTCGATCTGGAAGGGTGGCAAGCCGTTGTTTGCAGGCGATAAATACGCCGATCTCAGCGATGAGGCGCTGTATTTCATCGGCGGGGTTCTGAAACATGCCAAAACCCTGAACGCGTTCACCAACCCCTCCACCAACAGCTACAAGCGCCTGATCCCGGGGTTTGAGGCGCCGGTTCTGCGGGCCTATTCCGCGCGCAACCGCTCGGGCTGTGTGCGCATTCCGTGGACGGAATCGCCCAAGGCCAAACGGGTCGAGGCGCGGTTCCCCGACCCGTCCGCCAACCCCTATCTGTGCTTTGCCGCCCTTCTGATGGCCGGGCTTGACGGGATTGCCAATAAAATCCACCCCGGTGAACCGTCTGACAAAGACCTTTATGATCTGCCCCCCGAAGAGCTGGCAGGCATCCCCACGGTCTGTGCCTCGCTGCGCGAGGCGCTGGACAGTCTGGAAGCCGATCATGATTTCCTGCTGGCCGGTGACGTGTTCACCAAGGACCAGATCGAAGGCTATATGGAACTGAAATGGGAAGAGGTGTACGCGTTCGAACACACCCCGCACCCGGTGGAATATCTGAACTATTACAGCTGCTGAACCAGCTTCGTATGAGACCCGGATCAGGGCGCCCCAAGCGGGCGCCCTTTTTCATGAGCGGCTTATAGTTTCAGCCTGAAATCCTGAATCACCCCGCACCATGCTCCCGCCCGGACCGCCCCCACGGCGCGGGCGATGCCCTCCACGCAATGCATATGTGGTCAGAGTTTTGGGCTGACGCCTTATAGTATCCCTTTTGGTCAAGCTCTGATTTCAACCCATTCTCGGCCTTCTTTGACGAGAGTATTTGCGAGGATGAGGAGCTTGCGCATGATAGCTGTCAGCACCACTTTCGGCGGTTTTCCGGCAGCTTTCATGCGTTCGTATTGGGTCGCGACGATTGCAGGCATGTAGAGTGCGTCACGCAGAGGTTTTCTTCCGCCCTGGATGAAGGACTGGCCTCGCCACCGGCCCGACTGCCGTGTGATCAGGGCGACGCCCGCCAGGCTGGCGACAGCCTTTTTGCGTAAACGCCCGATCTCTGGCACTCATTGATCGGCAGGGCATTTCGGCACGAAATGTCCCGAGAATGACGATCAGGATCGTCGTGGCGGCGACTGCACCGATGCCCTTGATGCTCTGCATCAGGTACAGCGCACGCTTCCGATCTGTGCAGGTTTCCAATTGCACCCGGATGGTGTGATCAATCTCTGCCAAATCCGCGACGACCAGGCGTAACCGGCGCCGGGTCATGTGTAATGACATGGATCAGATAAATGCAGACGCAGCCTAATCCCGCAAATCTGCGGGCAGCAAATCCCCTGGGATCGACTGAAAGCAGACCGGACGCAGGAACCGGCGGATCGCCATCGTCCCGACCGAGGTGGCCCCGAAATTGGTGGAGGCCGGATAGGGCCCGCCATGCACCATCGCATCGCAGACCTCCACCCCTGTGGGGAACCCGTTGGTCAGGATACGCCCCGCCTTGCGGGTCAGCACCGGCATCAATCCGGCGGCGGCCTCGTGATCGTCATCATCCAGATGCAGGGTGCAGGTCAGTTGCCCCGACAGGGATCGGGCGATGGCCGCCATCTGATCCATATCGCGCACCGTCACGACCAGACCGACCGGGCCGAAAATCTCCTCGGCCAGATCCGCATTGGCCAGCCAGTTTTCCGCATCCGTAAGGTACAAAGCGGGCTCCGCCGATCTTTGGTCGCAGCCTGCGCTGACCAGTTCCTGCACATCCCTGGTTTCGGCCATCCGGGTTTTGCCGGCCCTGTAGGCCTCGGCGATGCCACCGGTCAGCATGGTCTGCGGCGCGGTTGCGCGCAGGCCTTCGGCGGCGGCCTCAACAAACGGTCCGGCCTGGTCTTGCTGCACGATGGCAATGCCCGGATTGGTACAGAACTGCCCGGCCCCCATGCTCAGCGACCCCGCCCATCCGGCCCCGATCTCAGCCCCGCGCGCGCCTGCGGCCCCGGGCAGAAGAAACATCGGGTTGACCGATCCAAGCTCTCCAAAGAAGGGAATGGGATCGGGCCGTGCCGCGCACAGATCGAACAGGGCGCGCCCGCCCCTGAGCGAACCGGTAAACCCCGCCGCGGTGATCAGCGGATGCTGTACCAGCGCCTGCCCCACCTCGAAACTGCCGCCATGGACCAGAGAGAACACGCCGGCCGGCATGCCCTGCGCGGTGATCGCCGCCAGTATCGCCTGGGCCACGATCTCACTGGTGCCGGGATGGGCCTCATGGCCTTTGACAACCACCGGGCAGCCTGCGGCCAGGGCCGAGGCCGTATCGCCCCCCGCCACCGAAAACGCCAGCGGGAAGTTCGAAGCGCCGAAAACCGCCACCGGACCAACCGGCAGTTGTATCATCCGCAGATCGGGGCGCGGCAAGGGGGCCCGGTCGGGCAAGGCCGGATCGTGGCGCAGATCAAGATAGGCTTCTTGCCGGATATGGCTGGCAAACAGCCGCAATTGCCCGGTTGTGCGGCCACGCTCCCCCTCAAGCCGGGCCTCGGGCAACCCGGTTTCCGCAGCCCCGATCGCCGTCAGATCGGCGCCGCGCCGTTCAATCTCATCAGCGATGGCATCCAGAAAATCGGCCCGGGCTGCGCGCGAGGTTGCGGCATAGCTGTCAAACACCGCCTCCGCTGCCTGACAGGCGCGATCCACCAGATCCCGTGATCCGGTATGAAATTCCTGCACCGCGCCATTGACCGGGGCGTTTTGAAACCGCCCCGGTCCATCCACCCAGTCTCCGGCGATAAGATGTTGTCCTGTCAGCATGCGTTGTGATCCTCAAAGAAGGTTTCGTTGTGCCAGATTGCGCATCAGCGCGGCGGTGCCAAATGTCCATTCCGGCGCCTCGGTCGACAGGCGCACGGTGTTTTGCAGGCTTCCCAGAAGCGCGGTATGGATCCGCACCACATCGCCCAGTTTATGGGTAAAGCCCTTGCCCGGAATATCCCGGTCTTCGGTCGGCGCGAACAGCGTACCCAGAAACAGAAACACCCCATCGGGATACTGATGATGCGGCCCGCGAACCTGCGCCACCAGATCTTCGGGGTCACGACTGATTTCAGCCATAGAGGAGTGTCCGTTCAGGGTGAACCCCTCGGGTCCGGTCACTGTCAGGTCAATATCCATACGGCGGATATCGTCAAGTCCAAATCCGGTGTCGAACAAACGCAGGGCCGGGCCGATGGCGCAGGCCGCGTTGTTATCCTTGGCTTTGCCCAGAAGCAGGGCCGAGCGGCCCTCCACATCGCGCAGGTTCACGTCATTGCCAAGCGTGGCCCCCTTGATCCGGCCCCGGCTGTCCACCGCCAGCACGATTTCGGGTTCGGGGTTGTTCCAGGTCGAGACCGGGTGCAGGCCAACCGCCGCGCCGGTGCCCACCGCCGACATCGGTTGTGCCTTGGTAAACACCTCGGCATCCGGGCCGATGCCCACTTCCAGATATTGCGACCAGACCCCAAGTTCGATCAGCGTTTCTTTCAACTGCATGGCCGCGTCTGATCCGGGCCGGATATCCTGCAGGCTGTCGCCGATGACCGCAGTGCATTGGCGGCGCATGTCATCGGCCCTGGACGGATCGCCCATGGCCTTTTCCTCGATCACCCGTTCCAGCATGGAGGCCGCGAATGTCACCCCGCAGGCCTTGATCGCCTGGATGTCACAGGGCGCCAGCGGGACGGGTCTGGCGGGATCGGGCCGTTCCACCGCATTGCGGGCCAGATCGCCCAGATCCATGACCGCCACACCGGGGGCTGTGAAGGCCAGATCGGCGGGGTCATCGGCCTCCAAGAGGGCCTGCATGGTGGGGATGCGGATTGAGGTGATATCTTCCAGCCTATCGCCCACGACCCGCGCCACAATCGGCCCTGTCGCGTCTGGCGACCAGATGCGCATGACAAAACTGCCCTCTTCCGGCAGGTCGAACTCTCGGGTCATGGCGGGGGTCCTTTCACGATATCGGGCATCTGTCCGGTGGTCAGCCAGTGGCATATGTCGGGGATCAGCGGGGCCGGGCCTGTCAGGGTCCGGTGCAGAATATTCATGTGATGCGCTTCTGATACCAGGGCGGAACGGGCCAGAGGCGCAGAGCCCGCCATCTGCTGCGCCCCTTCGCGGAATGCCGCGGTTTCCTCAGCACCTGCCAGAAACAGCACCGGAACCGGCGGGGCAGAGGGGATGCTGTGCGCGGCAATCTCCTCCGCGCTCAACCCCAGATCCGCCTGCAGAAACGAGCGTGCGATCGGGTGCAGGTCAAAGACACCGCTGATGCACACCGCCCCCGCCACCCGTGCCGCGATATCGGGATGGGCAAGCGCGCGCAGGATCAGATGCGCCCCGGCGGAATGGCCGACTGGCACGATCCGCGCCGCAGGCTCCATCTGGATGATCAGGCGCAAACCCGCAGAGATATCCGCCACCAGCCCCTCCATCCGGGTGGCGGGCATCAACCGGTATTCCAGATTGGCGACCTGCCCGCCCAGACCGCCAAGCGCGGGCAGGACAAAACGATGATCCTCGGCCCGCAGCGCCCGCCAATATCCGCCATGCACAAAGACCGGCAGCAGATCGCCCCGGCCCGATCCGGGGCCAGTTTCACCCCATTGGCGCGGGTCTGGGCCATAGGGGTGTCGCTGCAAGGGGATCGTGTCAGCTATGCCTTTGCTGTCAAAAGCCATCCGGTCCAGCCAGGCGGCAAAATCCGGCAGAATTTCAGAGAATTTATAGTGCCGGTCCAGATCAGGCCCGGGCTGCGCAACCGGGTCTGTCATATGTCAGGCGTTTCAGATTGTGACAGACGCGCCCTGGCCCGGCGGAGTGCTGTGTCGATTTCCGCAGATTGCAGCGCCGGGTCGGCGCCCGGAAACACCGCCAGCAGGCAATGCCGGGCCGGATGATGCCCGATCACAAGGGCCCGGATAGCGCTGGAGCGCCCCTGATCCGACCCTTCGAACAGACGCAGGGTTTCGGGGCCATCCCCATCAATCGGGCTCGCCATCAGATAGTCCGGCGACGGGTGGATATAGGCCGGGCCACGCCCCAGAGAGAACGGACCGATATGCAGACCGCGCCCCTCTGCAACCGCCAGACAGGCGGTCACCTGCAGGCTGCGGCGCAGCTCTATCAGGATCGGGTCGACCATGCGGGCCAGATCGCCGAACCCCATGGCCGACAGGCCGATGCGCAAGGCCAGGGGGCCGCGCCGGTAGGTCATGTCGATATCGCGCTGCAACAGGCCCACCGCTTCGGCCTCGGCAGCCGCGCGCCGCCCGGTGCTGACCGGGCGCCCGCTGGCCCGCGCCACGGCCGATGGCTGCGCGCAAAGCTGATCAACCGGCGCATCGGTCAGTGCCGCGAACAGGGCCACGGCCCGCGCATGGGAGGGAGAACTCTCAGTCACCTGACCCTCCCCCATCGGCTGTGAAGGCCAGATCGCGCACACTGGGCCCCTGGGACAGAATGGCATCATCCGGCAGGCCCCATCCCACATGGGTTTCGGCCCAGATATCGGCACGGATATTGCGGGTCTCCTGACCGCGCGGCAGCACGACCGGGGCCGGAACCTCGATCCGGCGCTGCACCGGGCGCCCGGCCAGAATGTCCAGCGCCACCTCGATCGCCCGCCCGCCCATGGCGGCAGGATAATCCACCGCCACAAACGGCAATTTGTGATGCAGGGCCAGTTTGTACATGCGGTTCAGATCACCGCCCGTATGGATCGGCAGCGGCCCGCCCGTCTCGACAAAGCGTTGCAGGGACCCGACCCCCTGAAGGCCGCTGTCACACCAGACACCATCGGGCGGCGGGCTGCCCTGGGCCAGCAGACGGTCCACCGCCCGATACCCCCCCGCATCGGTCCAGCCGGTATAGGACACGGTTTCCACGGTGATGCCCGGATGCGCCGCAAAACTGGCCAGCGCGGCGGCCTGCCGGCGGATCGCAGGGCTGGCCCCTTCGACACCGGACAACATCCAGATACGCCCGGAAAATCCCAGCCGTTCAATCATCCATTGCGCGCAGATACGACCGATCCGACGGTCCGATGCGGTGGCGAAAGACACCAGACATGCCGCATCACTGGGGCGGCGGTCCACCGCCACGATGGGCAGGCCCGCCTCTGCCAGCGCCCGCAGGCGTGCATTGATGGCAGGCGCCGCCGAATGGGTGCAACTGATGATCAGCAGGTCGATCCCGGCGGATACCAATTCGTCGATCTGCTGCAATTGCAGGGCCGGGTCATCATCGGCGCTGCGCATAAGCACCTCTTCCAGCCGGTCCGCATACAGCCGCTGCGAATAGCGCATCGAGGCCAGCAGCGCCGCGCGCCAGGGGTTCGACAGGGACGCGTTTGAGAACCCGATGCGCACCGGCCCGGGCCGCATGAACCCGGATGTGTCAACCGTTTCGGTCAGCGCGCTCTGCCAGTCATCCCCGGGCATCTCGCCGGGCATGTCCTCGGGCACCGGGCCGGTCTGTGCCTGGGGCTGCGCCATCAGGCGCGGCGCGGCGGTGCCATGGGCCAGGGCAGGCTCCAGCGGGCTATACATCAGGCGCGCGGTCGCCGGGCCCAGTTGCAGCAGCCCGTGATCGGCACGAAGAAGCCATCCCTTTGCAACCAGCGCACGGATCAATGCGAAACCCGTCGCCCGTGTCAGACCCGCCCGGCTGAGCAGTACGCCCGTCGGCAGCGGCGTGTTCGCGCCGTCGAACGCCTCCAGCAGCGTTGCGATCCGGGTGATGTTTGAGCCTTTGTGCCCGCTCATTGATCCGTTCCGTCATTGCGCCCTCCGGGTCATATACACCGCGGCGGCCAGGATGATCAGCGATCCTTTTATAACAAGTTGCAACTCAACCGAGAGGCCGAGGATGACAACGATATTGAATAACGAGACCAGCACAAGCGTGGCCAGCAGCGCGCCGGGCACGCTGCCCTTGCCCCCTGACAGCGCCGCACCCCCGATCACGGCGGCGGCGATACTGTCCAGCTCATATCCGCGCCCTGTCCAGTTATCAACAATCCCCACATAGCCGACCAGCACAAGACCCGCGACCGCCGCCAGCATGCCCGAGGCGGCAAATGCCGCCACAACCAGAAACCGCACCGGCGCACCGGTCATCCGCGCGGTCTCCGGGTTGGTGCCGTAAAGCTTCAACCGGCGCCCGAAAACCGTGTATTCCAGCAACCAGTGCACCCCGAACCCCACCAGCAGCAGCAAAAGCACCGCAACCGGAAACCCCGCCAGCGTGCCGGTCGACAGCCAGCGCAATGTCTCGGGCAAAGTGCCACTGGGCGCGCCGCCGGTATAGGCAAAGCGCACCCCCTGCAGAACGATCATCGTCGCCAGCGTCGCCAGAAACGGCGTCACCCGGCGGAACGCGACCAGATAGCCGTTGATCGCACCGATCAGAGTGCCCAGAACCAGCCCGACCGCCAGGATCACTGTCACATTATCGCCCAGACCAATGGCAATGACGGCAACCGTCGCCATGATCGAGGCAACCGACAGATCCAGCCCGCGCACGATGATCACCATCATCTGACCGATGGCGACAAAGCCCAGGGGCGCGGCGGTGACCAGAATATCACGCAGATTGGCGGGCGCCAGAAACCGCGGCGACAACAGCGCGGTTATCGCCCAGATCAGGACCAGAAACCCCGCAAGCATCCAGAGTTCCCGGGTCTGGCGCGCCCGCACGGTGCCGCGATTGCGCGCCGGTTTGCCCGGGGGTGTGGTGGTGGCCGTCGTCATGATTTTGATGCCCCCGCAAAGAATGAAACCGCCGCGACAATGATCAGGCCCTCGACAATCCACTGGTAGTAGCTGGACACATTCATGAAGTTCAGAACATTGCCCAGAACCGCCAGCAGGATCACCGCCAGCAGGGTTCCCAGAACACCGCCGCGCCCGCCTGCCAGCATGGTGCCGCCCACGATCACCGGCGTGATCGACCGCAGATCGAACCCGACACCGGCGCGCGGATCGCCGACCCCGAACCGGCCGGTCATATAAATGGCGGCAATCGCGGCCAGCACACCGGACAGACCATAGACAAAAAGCCGGGTCTGATGGATCGGTGTGCCGGAAATGGCCGCAGCGTGATCATTGTCGCCCACCGCATAGATCCGTGTGCCGGTCCGGGTTTTCCACAGGGCGGCCCCGATCAGGACATACAGGACCAGCACGAAAATCATGCCATAGGGCACAGGCCCGGCGCGGCCATAAACGATATCTTCAAAAAACAGCGGAACCGACCCGGCAGGCTGCCGGGTCACCAGAAGCGCCACACCGGCCATGATGGTCGAGGTGCCAAGGGTCACGATCAGCGGGTGGATGCCGATATAGGTTGTGATCGCCCCGTTGATCAGGCCAATCGCCGCCCCAAGCGCCAGAACACAGATCACGGCCAGCCAGAATGTGCCCGCATTGTCCCCCGCGATCATCGCAAACACCACGGCCAGAAGGCCAAGCGCCCCTGCAAAGCTGAGATCAATGCCGCCCGACAGGATCACGATGGTCTGGGCCAGGGCGACAATCGCCAGCACCACCATCTGATCCTGAATATTGGCGATATTCAGCGGCGTGGCAAACCGGTCGGAGATGACCACCCCCACGACAAACACGATGGCAATCAGGGCCAGAACCACAAGATGCACCGGCTGCGCGCGGGTCATACGAAGAACGTCATGCATCGGCGCGCACTCCATGATGGGTTGCTGTTTCAATCGCGGCAATCGAGATGATCGCCTCCTCGGTGATCTCTGCCCCGGTCAGTTCACTGGCCAGTTCGCCATCGCGCATCACATAGACCCGGTCGCACAGGCCAACGATCTCGATCAGTTCCGACGAGATCACGAGGATCGCCACGCCTTCCTCGGCCAATCGGCGCAGAATGCGGTAAATCTCGGCCTTGGCGCCCACATCGACACCCCGTGTCGGTTCATCCAGGATCAGAACCTTGGGCCGGTTTTCCAGCAGCCGGGCCACCAGCACCTTTTGCTGATTGCCGCCCGAGAGCGCCGAAATCGGCAGGCCCACATGATCGACCACAACGCCAAACCGCGATTTCATGGCCCCGGCGCGCGCCTCTTCATGGCCGCGCGGGATCCGCGCGTGATGGGCGCCCAGCCCCGGGGTTGTGGCGGTGAAATTGCGCGCCACGGAACTTGCGGCAAACAGACCATCATCCTTGCGGCTTTCGGTCAGCATCAGAATGCCCGCCTCGATCGCGCTGGCCGGGCTCCGGTAGGGAAGCGGTTCGCCCATCACCTCCACATGGCCGGTGGCAGGTTCGGCCCCGTAAAGCGCCAGCGCCAGTTCGGTCCGGCCCGATCCGACAAGCCCGCCAAGGCCAACGATCTCTCCGGCATCGACATGAAAGGACACCGATGGCCCGCCCGGCTGAACGACAAAATCCTCAACCGTCAGAACCCGGTCCGCATTGCTTTGCAGGTCAGGTTTGGCCGGAAACATATCCCCCAGATCGCGCCCGACCATGGCGGACACCACACTGTCATGGTTGAAATCGGATATCGGGCCTTTCGAGGTCACCACCCCGTCCTTGATCACCGTGATATCGGTGCAGATCTCGAAAATCTCATCCAGCCGGTGGGACACATAGACAATGCCCATCCCCTTGGCGCGCAGTTCTGCAATCAGCTTGAACAGATGCCGGGTCTCGTTCTGCGACAGCACCGCTGTCGGCTCATCAAGGATCAAAATCCGCGCATCCGACCTGAGCGCTTTGGCAATTTCGACCATCTGCTTGTCAGCCACGCTTAATGTGTCAACCAGAATGCGCGGAGACAGGGCAATGCCAAGCGCATCGAACAGGCCTTGTGTCTGCGCATTCAGGCGGCGACGGTCGATCAGGCCAAACCGGGTGCGGGGTTCGGACCCCAGAAAGATATTCTCGGCCACGCTTAACGCGCCAAGGGTCGAAAACTCCTGATGGACAACCGCGATACCCGCCTCCAGGCTGGCCCGTGGCCCCGCCCAGGCAACCGGCGCGCCCAGATATTCCACATGGCCCGCCGTTGGCTGATAGAGCCCGGTCAGCAGCTTGATCAGGGTGGATTTCCCGGCGCCATTTTCACCGCAAAGGGCGACGCAGGCCCCGGAATTTACATCGAAATCCAGGTTTTTCAGCACCTCATTGGGTCCGAACGACTTGGACAGGCCGCGCGCGGCCAATAAGGGTTGAGTCATGATCGCCTCCCCGATCTCGCCTCGAAGATACGGGCAGGCCACAAAGGATGCAGCCTGCCCGTGATACTGTCAGGCCTAGCGCGGATAGACCGCCGAGAAGGTCTCGGGGTTGTAATCCGGGCCAACACCGCTCGACATGATCACCGATCCCGGTGCATCCATCAGCGCGTATTCATCCACATAGACATCCGCCTGAACCGACGCCGTTTCATGATCGCGTGACACGACAACCTGCTGGTTCACCTCGATCCGGCGCGGAATGCCCGCCCCTTCCAGAACCTCGAACAGAACCTCGAAGGCGCGCGCGCCCATGGCGGGCGGATAATCCACCCCGACCATCGGCACGTCATGCTGTACCGACAACTGATACATGGCGTTGAAATCGCCGCCCGTATGGGGCGGGATCTGGCCATCTTCGTAGCCCGCACCGATAAAGGCCTCGATCGAGCCGGAGCCCTGCAGGCCGGAATCTGCCCAGACCCCGTCAATCGCATCGCCATGGCGCTGGATCAGCGCCTGCATGATGGTCCGGCCATTGGCGGGCGACCAGGATGTGTATTGCGTATCAAGCACATTGATGCCGGGATACTGGTTGAACACCTCCATCGCCGCCGCGATCCGGTTTTCGGCGGGCGAGGCCCCGGCCAGACCGCCCAGCATCACCACATCGCCTTCGAAATTCAGCGTCTCGGCCAGCCATTGGGCGGAAATCCGGCCAAGCGCCTGATCGGATGCGGTGACAAAGGTGATATAGTTCTCGTCGGAGGATACCGCGCGGTCCACCAGAACCACCGGCACGCCTGACCGGCTGGCCCGGCGGATCGCCGGTTCCAGCGCCTCGGCGGTGACCGGACTGACCAGAAGAATATCGACACCCTGTGCAATCAGATCCTGAATATCCGCAGCCTGGGTTGACGGGTCATCGCCCGCATCGGTGATGATGAACCGCTCCAGCTGCTCCGCATGGCGTTCGGCGGCGGCTTCGATCCCGTGCAGCATGGCAACCCGCCAGGGGTTCGAGATCGAGGCGTTGGAAAACCCGATTGTATAGGGGCCGTCCTGCGCATGTTCCGATGCGTCATAAATCTCGACCGATCCCGGGTTCCACAGGAATGTGCGCGGAACCCCGTCATATCCGGTTGTGTCCTGGGCAAAGCCTGCACCGGTGCAAAGCCCTGCCGTCACGGCCAGAGCCGCCGTTTTGAAGATACGCATTGTTTCCTCCCTTGCGTATTGAGAATTATCGTAGCTGGGTGAGGGCGCGCGCCTTATTCCGCGGCGCGGATCAGTCCTGCGGCATGGATGCCGTCGCGCGG
The DNA here is from genome assembly GCF_004751985.1 of Rhodophyticola sp. CCM32. Lineage (NCBI taxonomy): Bacteria > Pseudomonadati > Pseudomonadota > Alphaproteobacteria > Rhodobacterales > Roseobacteraceae > Rhodophyticola > Rhodophyticola sp. CCM32. Next base: position 896,020 of record NZ_CP038492.1, on the reverse strand, counting down.
ATCCTTGAACAGAACACCATCCTTCATGATCATCGCCAGGTTATCCTGATGCTGCAAAAGGCTGACATCCTGGGTGACATCGCCCCGGACCAGCAGCAGATCGGCCAGATAGCCTTCGCTGACCTGCCCCAGCACATCGCCCTGCCCCATCAGGCTTTGCCCGATCACGGTTGCGCATTGCAGCGCCTCAACCGGCGAATAGCCGAAATAGCGGACGAAATGTTCGATATCGCGGGCGTTCTGCCCCATCGGGGTCACCGCGAACCCGTAATCGCCGCCGACCACCACGCGAATGCCGCGCTTGCGGATCTCGTGATAGGTGGCGCAGGTCGCCTCGAATTTGCGGAACAGGTTCATCGCTTCGGCCATCTCTTTGGTGATGCCCGCCGGTTCGCCCTCTTTGGTGCTGTTATGGACCAGACCAAAAGCCGGGCCGACCCAGATACGGTCTTTCGCCTCTTCCAGCATGTCGAGCGCTTCTTCATCAGCGAAATCGCAGTGATAGATGCAATCGACACCGGCTTTCACCGCCATTTTGACCGATTGGCTTGACCGGGCATGGGCGGCCACTTTCTTTCCGAAAGCATGCGCGACCTTCACCACGGCCTCCAGTTCAGCCTCTTCGGTCGGGGTGATTTCAGCGCGCGCATGGCTGACAAACTCATCCCCCGAGATGTTGATCTTGAGAACATCAACACCATCGCGGATACATTCGCGGGACACCCGGCGAAATTCATCGGGCCCATCCGCGATCAACCCGAAGCTTTCCTGATAAAGGTGACGTTTGCGTTCATCGCCCAGACCGGCGGTTGTGGTCATCTCAGGGCTGCCGGCCAGCATCCGCGGGCCATCCAGCAGGCCTTCATTGATCGCATCGCGCGCAGTGACACCGATCATCGGCTTGGCCGATGCCGCCTCGAAAATCGAGGTGAAACCGTGCGACAGCAGAAGACGCAGGTTCCTGGCGGTTTCCAGCATATGCCGTTCAGGGCAAACCACGCCCAGTTCTTCCGGCGTGTTGATCCCGGTGAAACTTGGATGGCAGTGGCCCTCAACCAGGCCGGGCATCAGGCTCATCCCGGTGGCGTCAATACTGTCTGACGGCAGATCACCCTGTGGATCGCCCGCCGGAATGATTTTTTCGATTTGATTGCCGGATATGACAACCGTGGCCAGATAGCTTTCTGCCGCCTGCCCGTCCCAAACCATGGCGTTATTGATACACAGACCTGTCATCGGCCATTCCTCCCGTTTCCTCCCCTGCGGCACCGGTGAAGGCACCTGACAGACAGAATTCAGGAAGACGGAAGGATGGGAACAGGCCTTGGGGATAGAGATGTCCATATTTTAGACTACTATAAAATACGGATATCCCTGCACTTCAATAATCCTTAATCTTCTAAAAGATTTTGGAAACACCCCCGCCATGAGCCCCGGTCCGGGTTTGACGGGCCTGCATCTTTCATAAGGTCGCCTCAGCCACTTTTGCAAAAGACAATAGCCCCGGGCGCGCAGAAGAATTGCGTCCGGCCCGGCGCATGTATAGGTTCATGCGCAACATAAAACGAGCGATTTGGATCCATCCCGACATGCAGGTTGTCTATCATCTTGGTGCGCCCTGCACTGACAAGGATCAGCTGATCAAATCACTGCTGAAAAACCGCGCCCGGCTTACAAAGCAGGGTGTGGTGGTGCCGCCCCCGGGGCGCTATCGCACGGTTGTACGCGATGCCGCGCGTGCCCTGAAAGGGATGCCTGCCTCAGAAGATATTCAGGATGCGCTGCTGGATGCGATCATGGATGAGGAAGACTGCCAGCGGCTGGTTCTGTCCAACCAGCGCTTTATCTGCATCAACCGGCTGGTTGTGCGGGGTGCGCAGATCTGGCCGATGATCGAACGCGAAACCACCAAATTGCGCAACCTGTTTCCTCAGGCGCAGGTGGAATTCTTCATCGCCATGCGCGACCCCGCCACATTGATCCCGGCATTGTTCAAAGGCTCCCGGTTCAGTGATTTTGAGGAGTTTTCAGAGGGCATGCAGCCCGGCGCGGTCACCTGGTCGGAAATGCTGTTCAGGCTTAGCCGGGCACACCCGGATTGCCATATCACGGTCTGGAACAACGAGGACACACCGCTGATCTGGGGGGAGCTGTTGCAGAAACTGGCGGATGTGCCATCGCAGATGGGGCTGAAAGGTGTGGATGACCTGCTGGAACAGATCATTGATCCGGCCGGGTTCACACGTATGCAGGCCTATCTGGCGAAACACCCGCCCCGGACCGAAAGCCAGCGGCGGCGCATCGCGGCCGCTTTTCTGGACAAATTCGCCCTGGAAGACGAGATCGAAGAGGAACTGGATGTTCCCGGCTGGACCGAACAACTCGTCACAGAGATGACCGAACTCTACGAGGCGGATATGGATCAGATCACCGGCCTTCCGAATGTGACCTATATCGCGCCCTGAGTTTGGAAGCGTTTAGAGCGTTTCGGGTCAGCCTTGCATCGAAAAAGCTGCCTCTCGCCTTTGGCTCGAACGCGTTTTTCGATACCGTCTGTGTCAGGTTAAACCCGAAAAGCTATAGCGCGCCAGACCAAAATTCTGCACCGCATATGCATTGATCGGAGGGCATCGCCCGCCCCGTGGGGGCGGCTCAGACGCTGCCCGGCGGTGCCACCGGGCGCAAGGATGATTTATAACGTTTCGGGTTTAACCTGAAACAGCCCGCCTTTCACCTGAGACATGACATATAGCCAATATCCCGAGAGTGCCGAAGGCGTGGCAGGGTATAGGCGATGCAGGTTCAAGGTGGAATTCTCAAGAATTCCACGTGGAAAACTGGAGTTTTCCACCCCAGAAATGTCTCAAAGGCTCAGGATCTAACGCATGCCAAGCGCTTCCTTATACATTTCCAGCACCGCCTCTTCCTCGGCAATATCATCGGGCTCGCGCTTCCGCAGGGCCACGACCTTGCGCAGAATGCGGGTGTCATACCCACGCCCTTTCGCCTCTGCCATCACTTCTTTCTGCTGATCGGCAATGTCTTTTTTCTCGGCCTCCAGCCGTTCATAACGTTCGATGAACTGGCGCAGCTCATCTGCGGTCACGCGATAGCTGTCGGATTGGGGGGCGCTGTCATCCATCATGTCTCGGGGCCTTTGAATTTGGAGGATCGGGCGAAAGCTCTACCCTTCCGGATGCGGGGCTGCAAGGGATGCTGGACCCGGGTGGAGAAATTGCGCAGACTCCGGCATTCAAACCGGAAAGGACCCCACCCATGCCCCTGTTGATCTGGATCGGAACCGGGCTTGCCGGTCTGGGCCTTGTGATGATCGGATATTGCATCCTCCTGATCCTGTCGGCCAAACGCGCCAATCTGCCCGACGAACAGGTGCGCGCACGATTGCAGCGGGTTGTCCCGATCAATCTGGGCGCGGTTCTGACCTCTGTTCTGGGGTTGATGATTGTTGGGGTCGGGCTGGTGATCGGCGGGTAAAGCACCGTTCGGATTCATTGAAATCCCGCACATCTATTGAACCGGCCAGAATGTACCGGGCCGGTTCAGACACTCGGAACAGCTGGATCAGACCGGCATGTCGTTGAACAGATCTTCCAGCAGGTCGTCTTCCTCAGATTGCTGCGCCAGGGTGTCGGCCAGCCTGGACCGTTTGGCAAGAACACCTGTCATCGCTTTTTTCCCGATCGGCTTTTCATGCCTGCGCAGGCCGGTATGAACCTCGTTTGGCTGGAGGTCCTTGGATATGTTGGTCATTGCGGTGTCTCCCTTTGGTATTGATTGCGTCTGCACGCCCGCACCCGGGCTTTTTTGCAATCCCGTCACAATCTTCCTTTCGTGCGATCACCCGTTCCGATCTGGCCTGCGGCTTGAGCGGGTCACCGGTTTCGCGTCTTGGCCGCGCAAATTCGGTCAAACGGAGTGAAGAACAGAGGATGCAGGTGATCCTCTGCGATTTATTCCACCACATTTTACGCAGAACCCCTATTCACAGATTATGACCTGGATCAAAGCCTTCCTGACCCGGCAGATTTTCGCCTATATGCTGTCAGGCCATCCCGCTGGCCCGCGCCCCCGGACCCCGGGATCGGACGCGGCTTTCCAGAAGGCAGCCTTGCTTATGCCCGTGCAATATTGGCAGGCTTGACCTCTGCCCCGAAAACGCGACATAATTGACAATGACAACTTACTCCGCAGAGGCTCCGATGCATCCAGAGATCACCCCGTTCTTCGACGACGCGACGAACACCGTGTCTTACGTCGTCTGCGACCCGGCAGGCAAAGCCAGCGCGATCATCGATTCCGTGCTGGATTATGACCCTGCCTCCGGGCGAACGAAAACCGACAGCGCCGATCGGATCATCGCTTTTGTGAAAGCCGAAGGGCTGGATGTGCAATGGGTGCTGGAAACCCATGTCCATGCGGACCACTTGAGCGCGGCCCCCTATCTGCAGGAACAGTTGGGCGGCAAGATCGGGATCGGCAAAAACATCACCCTGGTGCAGGATACATTCGGCAAAATCTTCAACGAAGGCACCGAATTTCAGCGCGATGGCAGCCAGTTCGACGCGCTGCTGTCCGAGGGCGACAGTTTTCATATCGGCCAGATGCGGGGCGATGTGATGCATACGCCGGGCCACACACCGGCCTGCATGACCTATGTGATCGGCGATGCCGCCTTTGTCGGCGATACGCTTTTCATGCCCGATTTCGGCACTGCGCGCTGCGATTTCCCCGGTGGCTCGGCCAGTGATCTCTACAATTCGATCCAACGAATTCTGAACCTGCCCGATGAGACGCGGATTTTCGTCGGTCATGATTACAAGGCGCCGGGCCGCGACCAATATGCCTGGGAAACCACCGTGGGAGAACAGAAAGCCCTGAACATCCATATCGGTCAGGGCCGCCCGATCACGGAATTTGTCGAGATGCGCGAGGCCCGCGATGCCACCCTTGGCATGCCGCGCCTGATCCTGCCCTCGCTCCAGGTCAATATGCGGGCGGGCCGGATGCCCGAGCCGGAAGATAATGGCACAGCCTATCTGAAAGTACCGATCAACACACTTTGAAAGGCGCAGGACATGGACGCGCAATATCTTCTTGGCCTGCGTGGCGGGCTGATCATTGGTACGGCGGCGGCGCTTTTTCTGCTGGTCAATGGCCGGATCATGGGGGCCAGCGGGCTTTTGGGCTCGGTTCTTGATGGCTCTGCCCGGGGCAATGACCGGCGCGAGAAACTGGCCTTCATCGCCGGTCTGATTGGCGCCCCTGCCCTTGTGGCGCTGGTCTTTGGCGCCCCGCCGACCCATCTGACGGGCAATATCGCGGTGATCATCGCCGCCGGTCTGCTGGTTGGCATCGGCACACGCATCGCCAATGGCTGCACCTCGGGGCATGGGGTCTGCGGCATCTCGCGGCTGTCCCTGCGCGGGCTTGTTGCCACCATGTTCTATCTGCTGGCAGGCGGGGTCAGCATGGTGCTGTTCCGCCATAGTCTGGGGCTGATCTGAGATGCGGATGTTTGTCGCCGCCCTTGTGGGCGCGCTGTTCGGTCTTGGCCTGATGCTGTCGGGCATGACCGATACCGACCGGGTCCAGGGCTGGCTGGATATTTTCGGCGCGTGGGACCCGACGCTGGCCTTCGTGCTTGGCGGGGCGATCCTGCCGATGGCGCTGGCCTGGCGGCTGACCCACCGTGTCGCGACCCCGGTTCTGGGCACCGCCTTCCCGCCCCCGCCAGACCCGAGGCTGGGCCGCAATCTGATCATCGGATCAACCCTGTTCGGCGCAGGCTGGGGATTGGCGGGGCTTTGCCCGGGCCCGGCCCTGGCATCGCTGGCCTGGGGCGGATGGGGCGGCGCGCTCTTTCTTCTTGCCATGGCAGCAGGCATGGTGATGACACCGTTTTTGCGCCACCGCTTTGCCATACTGGCCTGATCGACAGGAAACCATAAGATGGACATTCGCCCGCTGACCGAAACCTATGCCGTGGCCCCGCAGCTGGAGCCCGCAGACATGGCCACACTTGCGGCTGAGGGCGTCACCACGGTGATCTGCAACCGCCCCGATGCGGAAAATCCGCCGCCGCTTTTCGCCGCCGAAATGCAGGCCGCCGCCGAAGCCGCAGGGCTGGGTTTTGTGTTCAACCCGATCACCGGGGGGGCCATGACCATGGACAATGTGGAAGAACAGGCCGACGCGATGGCAGGCGCAGACGGGCCGGTTGTGGCCTATTGCGCCAGCGGCAACCGCTCCAGCATTGTCTGGGCCATGACCCAGGCCGGCACCTTGCCCACAGACGAGATTCTCGCCGCAACCCGCGCCGCAGGCTATATGCTGGACGGGCTGCGCCCGCAGATCGAGGCCCTTGCGGCCCGGACAGGCTGAGAACCGGTCAGGCGCGTCAAGACCGCCGCTTTGTAACGCACTTGTGATCGTGCATCGCGGCACGTATGTCTGACGATGCAAAACCCGGGCCCGCCGCGGCCAGAAGGTCCGGGCCTGAGACGCTGAGCCCAAGCCAAAAGGACCCAAGAGTCATAGGCGTGTCTGACACACAAAGCTTTACCTGGCGCGACCGGCTCATTGACTGCCTGGCGCGGATACTGATCTGTCTGGCGCTCATATTGCCTTATCGCGCACGGGTGCCCATGATGGGCTGGCTGATGCGCCGGGTTGTGGGGCCTGTCATCGGTGCGCGTGCCCGCGTGATCAACAATCTGGCACATATCTGGCCTGACATGCCCGCATTCGAAACCCGGCAGATCGCCACCGCAGTGCTGGACAATACCGGACGCATCCTGATCGAGAATTATTCGACCTCGGCCCTTCTGGCGCGCGCCGAAGCCTGGGAGCCGAAAGGCCCGGGCCTCACCGCCCTGGCCGAGGCGCAGGCCACAGGCCGCCCGGTCCTGTTGATCACCGGGCATTTCGGAAATTACGAAGCGGCCCGCGCTGCCCTGACCGTCCGGGGCTATTCCATCGGCGGATTGTACCGCCCGATGAATAACGGGTATTTCAACCGCCATTATGTCAGGACGATGGAAAGCTTCGGCGGGCCGGTCTTCCCCAGAGGGCCGAAAGGGCTCCGGGGGTTTGTCCGGCATCTGAAACAGGGGAGACAGGGCGTGTTGCTGATTGATCAGTATTTCGCGACCGGGGCCCTGTTGGACTATCTGGGGAAACCCGCGCCCACCTCGACCTCGGCTGCGGAAATCGCCCTGAAATATGATGCAGCCCTGATCCCGTTCTATGCGACCCGGCTGAAAAACGGCCTGGATTTCGAGGTTGCGTTAGAGGCTCCGGTTGCGCATAGCGATGCGATCACCATGACACAGGCCCTCAATGACAGTCTTTCGGCAAAGGTGCGGGACAACCCGGCGCAATGGTTCTGGCTGCACCGCCGCTGGAAACCCGAGCGGCAGGCCAGGCATTTCGAACAATCCGAAAGCTGACATCCCAACCGGGTGTACTGTCAGACCCCGTCAATCCAGCCGAACCGCACCCAGGATCGCACCAAAACCGCTGGTCTGAATGATCATCGCCACGTTCCCATCACCTTCCGGGCGCACGCGGGTCTGGAAAACGCCTGCGCCATTCCATTCACCAATCACCTGCCATGAGGTCACAACATTATGGTAGATGATGACATGGCCGGCATTTTCGCCACGGTGGATATCGACCTCTTCAAGGGGGGAATAGCTGATCAGTTGCACCATCATATTCGGGCGCGGCGACACCATGTCGGTCTGCGCCTGCACAATATATTCATCTCCCTCAAGCGTCACGCTTATCTCAACCGGGTAAGGTTGCCGGGAGTGGTCCATGATCAGTTCGGCCACATTCATCGGTCGATAGCCGATGACGTGATCAACCCCGCCAATGATCATCTGCGGCGTATAGATCACGGTCGACCCCGCCGCGCGGCCATAATCATGCTGGCGCTGTGTAAATTCCTCGGTCGCGAATGTATCGGCCCAGCCGATATAATCCCAGTAATTCACATGCAGGCTCAGCGCGATGACATCCTCCCGCGCGGCCAGTTCGCCCAGCAATTCATCCGCGGGCGGGCAGGATGAACAGCCCTGAGAGGTGAATAACTCAATAACGACAAGCTCACCCGCCCTGGCACCGGATACAGGCATCAGCCCTACAATGGCCAGGATGAGCATCAGAAACAACCGCATGAAACGCCTTTCCAGCAAGAAGGTTACCTACTGGTAACCGCGGGATCCCCCGGTGACCAATCAAGGATTTGAGAGACTTCGTTACAACCAGCGACGGGTCGCCTTTAAATATTGGTGCGCGGCAGGCCCAAACGCAGAGATTAACCTTTCCTCTTCGGGAATGACAAAACGCCTGCTCAGCACCCCCAGATACAGGATCGGCAGCAAAACCGGGCTCAATACGCCAAGCCACAGGACATAGCCGGTCAGAATCAGCATCATGCCCAGATAGATCGGGTTGCGGGACAATCGAAACGGCCCCTCGGTGATCAGGACCTGCGGCGCCTCATGGGGTTCGATGGTGGTTTTCTTGCGGAAGAACCACAAGGCCGACCAGAAGATCAACACCAGCCCCGCCAGACCAAGCCCGACACCCGCGCCCCGCAAGACCGGCCCGAACACCGTGACCAGAGGCAATTGACGGGCCAGAAACCAGGCAAGCGCAAGAAACCCGGCCAGCCAGACCGGCGGCAGATCGGGAAACCCCTTCATGATGCCTGATACTCCATGCCCATAGTCTTGCGTCTTTCAGCGATCATGTGAACCCGGATTTACCCGATATGCCTGCCGACAGCTCGAACCCGGCTCCTTTACCCCTGCCCTTGCCCTGGCGGCACCTTTCATGACAAAACGCGCCCGCATGCGCAGACCGGAGATTCATGCCCCAGACGATCCCCATCTTTGTGATAAACCTCACCCGCCGTCCCGACAGGCTGGCCCGTGTATCCGCACATCTGGCGGAGCGCGGCGTCAGCTTTACCCGGCAAGAGGCCTGCGACGCCCGCACAGCCACAGAGCCGGTGATTGCCAGCGTGATCCGGCAAAGCGGCCCGCTTGGCCGTCTGGGTCAGGGCGACAGGGCCTGTACCGTCAGCCATATCTGGGCCTGGCAGCACTTTCTGGATGGCGATGCCAGCCATGCCCTGTTTCTGGAAGATGATGTTTATCTGGCCGAAGATCTGGCCGAGCTGTTGGCAGACACTGACTGGATTCCGCCGGAAACCGATCTGGTGAAGCTGGAGAAATTCGACGCCGGCAGCTCACGTTTACTGCTGGCAGCCCAGATCGGTCACACCCCTGCGGGCCGGGCATTGCACCCGATGCGATCACGCCATGTGGGGGGCGGGGCCTATATCCTGTCCCGCAAGGGGGCAAAGGCCGCGCTGGCCTGGCGGGGGCGCATCCGGGTGCCGGTGGATCATTTTCTGTTCAACGATACCGTTTCACCGCTTCGCCGGGTTTTGCGCCCGGTGATCATCCGGCCTGCCATGGCGACACAATGGGCCTATGGCCATGAGTCCGACAATGTGGACCTGGGCCGGGCGGTTCAGCCGACAGGATGGCGAAAACGGCTGCGCAGTCTGTGCCGTGGCGTCACCGAAATCAATCAGGCGCCGCGTCAGCTTTTGCAATATCTGACCGGGCGGGCGAAGATGATGACATTGCGTTTTGAACCGACACCGCCGGGACCACCCGGGCATACAGGTTCAGACCCGGGCGGCGCCGGGCAGGAGGATCACCGGTCTGGCAGGGAATAGCGCAGCGACATGCAGGACAGCCCGCCATCCAGCAGCGCCGCCGCCGAGGTCGGCAATTCCCGGACCTCATAGCCCGCATCACTCAACCGGTCAGCACTCTGCGAAAACCCCTGTGACAGAAAGACCGGCGCATTGAACCGGATGGCATTCGCCGCCCCCTCTTCCCCCGGGGCGGTTTCAATCACCCGGTAGCCATCGAAACATCCCGTGGCCGCCAGACGGGGCGAGGCAAGGATGGTTTCCGGGTCCAGCAAGCTGCTTTCGGTCTTGAAATGCAGGATTTCCGGGGGTGTTTCCACCAGACGCAGCTGATAGCCCAGATCCTCGACAATCGGGCGCAACTGCGCCACGCCTTGCGCATCGGTGCGCGCCGACAGGCCCACCATCACCTCGGTGTCGGAACACAGAATATCCCCCCCATCGACAAACCCGCCCGGTCCCAGATCACGGATTTCCGGGAACAGGCGCTGCAAATCCGGGCGCAGGGCGGCGGCCTCTCCCCGCCGTGTCGGCGCACCGGGCCGCAGGACAATCGCAACACCTTTCAGGCAGAGCGCCGGGTCTTCGATAAACACGCTGTCGGGAAAAGCCTCTGCCGCTTCCAGCACGGTCACCTCCGCCCCTGTCTGACGCAGGGCCGCCACATAACCGGCATGCTCCCGCGCAAACACATCCGGGTCCGGCGCGCCGTGATCCTCGGCACGCAGCCCATCGGTGACGGACCGGGACGGCGCGCGGCAAAGCGCATGGGTGAAGGTGATTGAATGATTGGTCATGGCGGATAGTTTGCAAGTACCGCGATGAGAGGCAACCCAAAAGCACAGGCCCGAAATTCTGCAACATATAGGCATAACACAAAGGGCAGCGCCGCCGGGCGGAAGGTTGGGGCGGGGTGGTTCAGGATATCAGGCCGGGGCTATATAATACGGCTTGAAACCAGACAGCCCCGGCTTCTGGCCGGGGCTGTCCTTTCAGATCATGTTCAGAGCTTTATGCCGCGCGTGCCAGATCACGCAGCACGTAATGCAGCACACCGCCATGTTCGACATATTCCTTCTCGATCGCCGTATCGATCCGGCATTTCAGCTTGATCTCCCTGCTGGAGCCATCGCCAAAGGTGATCGTGCAGGGCACGATATCCTGCGGTTTCAGATCGCCCGCCAGCCCGGAGATCGAGACGGTCTCATCCCCTTTCAGACCCAGGGATTTCCGCGTATCGCCACCGGTGAACTCAAACGGGATCACCCCCATACCCACCAGGTTCGAGCGGTGGATACGCTCGAAACTTTCCGCGATCACGGCTTTCACACCCAACAGATTGGTGCCTTTCGCGGCCCAGTCCCGGCTGGACCCGGCCCCGTATTGCTCCCCCCCGAAGATCACCAGCGGCGTGCCTGCCTCCTCATAGGACATCGCCGCATCGAAGATCGAGCTTTGCTGCCCGTCGGGTCCAAGCGTATAGCCGCCTTCCACCCCGTCCAGCATCTCGTTCTTGATGCGGATATTGGCGAAAGTGCCGCGCATCATCACCTCGTGATTGCCACGACGCGACCCATAGGAATTGAACTCCCGCACCGGCACCTGCCGGTCCACCAGATACTGGCCCGCAGGCGTGCTATCCTTGAACGATCCCGCAGGTGAGATATGGTCGGTGGTGACCATATCGCCCAGGATCGCCAGCACCTTGGCGCCCTCGATATCCGAGATCACGCCGGGCTCCATCCCCATGCCCTGGAAATAGGGCGGGTTCTGCACATAGGTCGATGCCGGCGGCCAGTCATAGGTCTGGCTGTCTGTGGTTTCCACATCCTGCCATTTTTCGTCCCCTTTGAAGACATCGGCATATTTCTCGATGAAGGCCTCGCGGGTCACGGTCGCCTCGACCAGTTCGGCCACTTCCTGGGATGTGGGCCAGATATCCTTCAGATACACATCCTTGCCATCGGGTGTCTGCGCAATCGGGTCAGAGGCCAGGTTGACATCCATCGTACCGGCCAGCGCATAGGCCACAACCAGCGGTGGCGAGGCCAGATAATTGGCCCGCACATCGGGGCTGATCCGGCCCTCGAAATTGCGGTTGCCCGACAGAACCGAGGTTGCCACCAGATCACCCTCGGCAATCGCCCTGGAAATCTCTTCCTGCAACGGACCGGAATTGCCGATGCAGGTGGTGCAGCCATAGCCGACCAGATTGAAACCGATCGCGTCCAGATCCTCCTGCAACCCGGCCGCTTCCAGATAGGCGCTGACCACCTGGCTGCCGGGCGCCAGCGAGGTTTTCACCCAGGGCTTCCGGTCCAGACCCAGGGCCGCGGCCTTGCGGGCCACCAGACCGGCGCCGATCATCACATACGGGTTCGAGGTATTGGTGCAGGAGGTGATCGAGGCGATCACAACCTTGCCCGATTCCATCGTGTAATCCTGCCCCTCGACGGCCACTTCCTTGCCCATCGGGCGTTTGAACGTGTCCTTCATCTCTGTGGTGAATGCGGTTTTGGCATCGGTCAGGGCAACGTAATCCTGCGGCCGTTTGGGCCCGGAAATCGCCGGCACGATCATGCCCATATCCAGATGCAGCGTATCGGTATAGACCGGCGCATAATCCGCGCCGCGCCAGAACCCGTTTTCCTTGGCATAGGCCTCGACCAGGGCCACGGTATCATCGCTGCGCCCCGTGCTGCGCAGATAGCGCAGCGTTTCCGCGTCAATCGGGAAGAACCCGCAGGTCGCGCCATATTCCGGCGCCATATTGGCAATGGTCGCACGATCCGCCAGCGGCAGATTGTCCAGACCCGCGCCATAGAATTCGACAAATTTGCCGACAACCCCGCGTTCACGCAGCATTTCGACCACTTTGAGCACCAGATCGGTGCCGGTGGTGCCCTCGACCATCGCCCCGGTCAGCTCGAAGCCCACAACCTCGGGGATCAGCATCGAGATCGGCTGACCCAGCATCGCCGCCTCGGCCTCGATCCCGCCGACGCCCCAGCCCAGAACCGCGGCGCCATTGACCATGGTGGTATGGCTGTCCGTGCCCACCAGCGTGTCAGGATAGGCCACCATCTCCCCATGCTGGTCAGTGTCGGACCAGATCGTCTTGGACAGATATTCCAGGTTCACCTGATGGCAGATGCCGGTGCCGGGCGGCACCACACGGAAATTGTTGAATGCCGACTGGCCCCATTTCAGGAAGGTATAACGCTCCATATTGCGCTCATATTCCCGGTCCACATTCATCTGGAAGGCGCGCGGGTTGCCAAAGGCGTCAATCATCACCGAATGGTCAATGACCAGATCGACCGGGTTCAGCGGGTTGATCTTTTCTGGGTCACCGCCAAGCGCCACCAGACCGTCGCGCATCGCCGCCAGATCGACCACCGCAGGCACGCCGGTGAAATCCTGCATCAGCACCCGGGCCGGGCGATAGGCAATCTCGCGCGGGTTTTTGCCGCCCTTATCCGCCCAGTCCGAAAACGCCTTGATGTCCTCGACGCGAACCGTCTTGCCATCCTCAAATCTCAGCATGTTCTCAAGCACCACTTTCAGCGCGGCGGGAAGTTTCGAGAAATCGCCAAGACCTGCCGCCTGAGCCGCAGGAATGGAGTAATAAGCATAAGACATATCGCCGACTTTCAGCGTCTTGCGCGTGCCGGATGTATCATGGCCAACGGTGATGGGCATAAGTGGGGCCTCCCTGGTATCCAATGGAAATGGGTTGGTGCTGCATCGGCCTATGCCATCAAGATCAGGGCTGATCAAGACTGCACAATGCCCGATAGCTGGGGTGTAACAGATTTCGGTATGCAATTGTATACCAAATTGCAACACCTGGCCCTGACCCACATATGTCGCCGGGTGGATGCCGGACCGGGCGGGGTCTTCCCTCACCCCGATCTTTCGGATACCCCTCGATATAATGCAAATGACGGTCACCGATCTGGCCTGCGCACGCGGGTCGCTGCAAGTGCTTGCGGGCCTGTCCTTTTCCGTGGCTGCGGGCCAGGCGCTGATCCTGCGCGGGCCAAACGGATCGGGAAAAACCACGCTATTGCGGACCCTTGCGGGGTTAACGCCCCCCTGTCCGGTCAGATCATACCCGCCCCCGACAGCATCGCCTATGCCGGCCATGCGGACGGGTTGAAAGCCCAGCTTTCGGTGCGCGAAAACCTGTCTTTCTGGGCCGGTGTCTTTGGCGGGCAGGGTATCGACGCCGCCATTGCCGGCTTTGATCTGACCGATCTGCTGGAGCGGCGGGCGGGCGAATTATCTGCCGGGCAGAAGCGTCGGCTCAGCCTGGCGCGGCTTCTGGTCACAGGGCGGCCGGTCTGGTGTCTGGATGAGCCCACGGTTTCCCTCGACACCGGCAATGTCACCCGTTTTGCAACCGCGGTGAAGGGCCATCTGGCCTCTGGCGGCAGTGCCATCATCGCCAGCCATATCGACCTTGGCCTGCCCGGGGCAGAGACCCTTGATATCGCCCCCTTTGTCGCCAAATCCCTGCCGGAAAGCGACCCGTTCAGCGATGAGGCCTTCCCATGATCGGCCTGTTCCGGCGCGATCTGGCACTGGCGATCCGCGCCGGGGGCGGCTTTGGTCTGGGCCTTGCCTTCTTTCTGATTGTCACGGTTCTGGTTCCGTTTGGCGTGGGCCCCGATACCGGCACCCTTTCAACCATCGCGCCGGGCATCCTTTGGCTGGGCGCCCTGCTGGCCTGTCTTTTGTCCCTCGACCGGGTGTTTCAACTGGACTGGGAGGATGGATCGCTGGACCTGCTGGCCACCGCGCCCCTGCCGCTGGAAGGGGTCGCGGCGGTCAAGGCGCTGGCCCATTGGGTCACAACCGGCCTGCCGCTGGTGGTGGCAGCCCCGGTGCTTGGCCTGCTTCTGAACCTGCCTGCCCCGGGATTTGCCTGGCTGATGGCCTCGCTTGCCCTTGGCACGCCCGCGCTTTCGGCCATCGGCACCTTTGGCGCGGCCCTGACCGTGGGGCTGAAACGGGGCGGGTTGCTGCTTTCCCTGCTGGTGCTGCCGCTTTACGTGCCCACGTTGATTTTCGGCGCACTGGTGGTGTCCCGGGGCGCGCGCGGGCTTGAGGCAACCACGCCTCTGGCGCTGCTGGCGGGCATCACCCTGGCCACAATTGCCACCCTTCCCTTCGCCGCCGCTGCCGCCCTCCGCGTCAATCTGCGCTAGGATAGAACGCGCTTCACGTATTGTGAGCGCTGACAGCCGCGCCTAAGTTTCCGGCCATGTCATTTTGGGAATATGCAAATCCACGCAAATTCATGGCCATTTCGGCCACCGTTCTGCCATGGGTCGCCGCCATCGCCGCCCTGTGTCTGGCAACCGGGCTGATCTGGGGGTTCTTTTTCACCCCCGATGATTTCCGTCAGGGGGCCACGGTCAAGATCATTTACCTGCATGTGCCCGCCGCGCTGATGGCCATCAACACCTGGCTGATGATGCTGGTTGCCTCGCTGATCTGGGTGATCCGCCGCCACCATGTCAGTGCGCTGGCCGCAAAGGCCGCCGCCCCCGTGGGGATGGTGTTCACGCTGATCGCGCTTTTCACTGGCGCAGTCTGGGGGCAGCCGATGTGGGGCACATGGTGGGAATGGGACCCGCGGCTGACCTCCTTCCTGATCCTGTTCCTGTTCTATCTGGGCTATATCGCCCTGTGGGAGGCCATCGAGAACCCGGATTCAGCCGCGGACCTGACCAGCATTCTATGCCTTGTCGGCGCGGTTTTCGCCATCATCTCGCGCTATGCGCTGATCTTCTGGAACCAGGGCCTGCATCAGGGGGCCACCCTGTCGCTGGATGCAGAGGAGAATATCTCAACTGTGTTCTGGTATCCGCTGGTCCTTTGTATCGCGGGCTTCATCTTTCTGTTTCTCACCCTGGTGCTTTACCGCACCCGGACCGAGATTCGCAGCCGCCGCCTGAAAGCGCTGATCGCCCGGGAAAGGATGGCCTGATGCCTGATCTGGGACGTTATGCAACGGAGGTGCTGCTGGCCTATGGCGGGTCGCTGGCTTTGCTGGTGGTCATGGTTGCCGCCTCTGTCTGGCAATCGCGCCGGGTCCGGCGGCGGCTGGAGGCGATGGAAACCCGGCGCGGGAAACCGTCATGAAGGTGAACTGGCTGATGGTTCTGCCCGTGCTTCTGACCCTTGGGTTTTTCGGGATCGCCGGGGTGCAGCTGATGACCAATCAGGATGCGCTTCAGCACGGGGTCGATACCACGGCTCTGCGGTCGGCGCAGCAAGGCCATGCAGCACCCGGTCTGGCGCTGGAGCCGCTGGCCGGAACCCCGACCCCGTTGCTGATTGATGACGATCTGCGCGGCAACGGGTTGATCATGGTGAATTTCTGGGCCAGCTGGTGCCCGCCCTGCCGTGCGGAACACCCGACACTGACAGCCCTGGCCCGGACCGGAACCCCGCTTTATGGAATCAATTATCGCGATCAGGAAGATCACGCGCTTGGCTTTCTGGAGGAGCTTGGCAATCCCTATGACCGGATCGGGCGCGATGATGCGGCCCGCAATGGCCGGAACTGGGGTGTGGTCGCCATGCCCGAGACATTCTTTATCAATGACGCGGGTGTGGTGGTGTATCACTTTCGCGGCCCGGTGACCCGGCGCGCGCTTGAGACCCAGATCATCCCGGCGCTGGAGACTGCCGGTCACAACCTGACCCTGCCAGCCCCGGTCTCTGACAGCAACGGCTGACAGACCGCATGGTCAGGGCTCCGCCCGCACGATCTCTCAACCTCAGTAGATATAGCGGATCTGGTCAGCCCAGTACCGTTCCATCCGTTTCAGCGAGTGGTTCACCTGATCAATCCCATCCGGGCCCAGAACACCATGGGCCTGCAACCCGTCCGCGTGGCGCGCGAAAAGATCGGCCACCATATCGCGCACCTCCCGGCCCTTTTCGGTCAAACGCACACGCACCGACCTGCGGTCAATTTCGCAGCGCTGATGGTGCATATACCCCATCTCGACCAGTTTCTTGAGATTGTAGGAGACATTCGACCCCTGATAATACCCACGGGTTTTCAACTCCCCCGCGGTCACCTCATTATCGCCGATATTGAACAGCAACAGCGCCTGAACCGCATTGATATCCAGCAGGCCCAGACGTTCAAACTCATCCTTGATGACATCCAGCAGCAGGCGATGCAAACGCTCCACCAAAGACAATGATTCCAGATACCCGGCGATGAAACCGTGCTTGGACGTCTCCGCAAGGGGGGCGTGCATACTCATTTGTAACTCCGCGTGTCTGCTCCCCCTCAGACTTGCGTGAAAAAAAACAACAATCAGTTAAGAGCAGATCATATTTGCAGGAAGACCGTGCAAATTGAAAATAATATCGACAAATCAGGGCACGGCCCTGCCGCACACACTCTCCTGCGGCCTGCGCAAACCCGGGCAAACCCCCGGCCCTGACAGACACGCCGCTTCAGAATTCCAGCCGCAGCCCCGCCTCGATCCCATAGCTGATATGCCCGTCGGCGCTGCCGATCCCGTCAAGAAACATATTGGCGCTGGCGGTCAGGCCCCGATGATTGTCAAACCGGTATCCCAGGTCGAACCGGCCCCGGGCAGAGCTTTCGCGGTCGATAAAGGCCGAACCGCCGCCATCCATACGGGACCAGATGCCCGACACCCCCCAGTTGATCATCAGATCCCCCGCCGCAAGCACAAACGGTTTCTCGAAATCCAGCCCGATGGCCAGCTCGCTCAACCCCACGGTTTGCGCCGGCACCAGCACACCGGCGGCATTGCGATAGGCATCCTGCCCGTCGCTGACATGGCTGAAACTCAGGCTGGGATAGGTGCTGAGCCCCGCGCTGTGAACCGCGCCGCTCAGGGTCAGCATCGCCAGCCAGCGGTCTCCGTCAAACTGCGCGGCAGGGCTGCCCGGCGCTGTCACGGTGTTGCTGGTCTGACCATAAAGCAACCGCCCCTCGATATAAAGCGGATGCCCCGGGAACTGCGCCACGACATAAGGCCCGGCCAGCCAGCCATGCCCCTCCACCTCTGTGCCCTGCGCATTGGTCATCTCGCTATGGTCAAGCTGGATCATCGCGCCCAGCAACATCGTTTCGCTCAACACGGTATGGCCGCCAAGAACCGCCCTTGCATAGCTGCCGCTCTGTCCGGTGTCATCCTCGCTTCGGGCGGCCTGAAGCGACATCCAGACAGGGCCGCGCCCATCTGTCTGCATCTCGAACCTGCCTTGCCCACGACTGACAGAAGCCGACAGGCGGCCGCTTTGCTGGCCGCTCAGAAACCCGCTGAGCCGGGGCTGGTTCGCCACCAGATCACGCGATCTGGTGGTCAGGAAATCCGCGACCTCTTCACCTGTGTCAGGTACGGTTACAGCCTGCGTCGAAACGCTTGCCGCCGCCGATCCCTCGCCCGAGGCATCCTGCGCGGCCCCCTGCGCCACACTGACGGTCAGCGGGCCATCTGCATCGGCTGTTACCCCCGCCTGATAGGTCTGCGGCCCGCCGGAAAACTGGCTGAGCGACGCGTTGCCCAACACGATATCATCGGCGGCAAACCCGGTCACGGGTTCCGAGAAGGTGAAGGTCAGGCCGGCCATCTCCCCCACCGCCAGACTGTCCGGCAGGCCCGAAATCTGCAATTGCGGCGGGGTGCCATCGGGCTGCACCGCAAAGACCGAGGCGGCCAGACTGGCATGGCCCGCCGCATCAATCGCGGCCCCTGCGGGAAGGCTGACCGTATGGCGCGCGGCGCGCGGGGTCACCTGAACGGTATAGACCGTATCGCCCCCGCCAGCCCGGACAGATCCGCATCGACGGTCAGAAAATCCCCCGGATCAAGCCCGCTCACCGGTTCGGAAAACCGCACTGTCAGGGTGTAGGGCAATGTTGCAGGCGATGGCGGCGTGCCGGAAAGGGTCACCGATGGCGGGCTGAGATCGGCGGTCACTGCAACCCGTGCCTCCTGATTGCCCAGCCCTGAGGCATCATGCGCCCTGTCCGCCGCAACATGCAGCACAACCGCCCCGTCGCCCAGGGGCGTCAGCGTCACCTCATAGGATGCGCCCGTGCCGCTGAACCCGGACAGGCTGGCATTTTCCGTGTTCAGATCCTCGACCCCGAAGCCGGTCACAGGTTCCGACACCCCGATTGCCACGCGCACCGGCCCGCCGATCAAAGCAGGCAGACCACTGACCGAGATCACCGGCGCGGTCAGATCGGCGCGGCTTTCAAGACTGCCGGACCGGTTGCCATTGCCTGCCGGATCATGGGCAAGACCGCCCGCAAGCCTCAACGTCACAGCGCCATCCGCCAATGGTGTCACCTGCACGGAATACTCCGCCGCACTGCCGCTGAAATCAGACAGGGTTGCATTGCTGCTGGTCAGATCCCCGATCCCGAACCCGGTGACGGGTTCCGAAAACCGGATATGCACCAGAACCGGCCCGGTGATCACCGGGCCCATGCCGCTGAACACAGGCTCCGGCCGGGTCAGATCGGCCCGGCCCTCCACCCCGGTCGAGGCGGTATTGCCATGGCCGCCCGCATCCGCGACCGCATCGGCGGGCAGGGCCAGCGTCACCGGGCCGTCGCTGCGCGGCGTCACTGTTACCTGATACACGGCCCCGCCCCCGGTCAGGCCGGACAGATCCGCATTGCCGGCCACCAGATCCGCCCCGGTCAGGCCGGTCACCGCTTCGCTGAACCGCAGGGTAACCACAACCGCCCCGTTGAAAAGCGCGGGCAAGCCGATAATCTCGACCGTCGGGCCAAGCAGATCGGCCCCGGCGCTGATCTCTGCCGAGGCGGTGGAGGCATTGCCCGCCGCATCTGTGGCAGCGGCGCCCTGCACCTGCATGCGCAGCGTCGCGCCGTCCGCCCCCGGGGTCACAGTGACCCGGTAACTGTCACCACTGCCGCTGAAGGCGGAAAGCGTGCCGCCCGCAAGGGTGATATCGTCGATCTCAAACCCGGTCACCGGTTCCGAAAACCCGATTGTCACAGGCACGGGGCCGCTCAATATCGCGGGCAACCCGCTCAACACGGGTGTTGGGGCCGTCCGGTCCGATTGCCGGGTGAAGGGCGGCGCCGCCAGAGACAGGTTGCCCGCCCCGTCCTCTGCCACCCCCGCCGCAATATTCAGGCTGACCTGCCCGTCCGCCATGGGCTCAAGGGTCAGATCATAGCTGTCACCGCTGCCGGAAAAACCCGAGACACGGCCGTTGCCGACAGTAAGATCGCCGGCATCGAACCCGGTGACCGGCTCGGAAAAGCGGATGGTCACCGGCAGACCTGCCCCATTGCCCGGGTCGGGGGCGGGGCTGCTGATCACGACCGAGGGCGCGGTATGGTCCAGATCGACCCAGTTTTCCGGCGCGCCCAAGTGATCGTCCATACCGCCGGACAGAAGCGGGTTGCCCGCCGCATCGGTGATGCTGCGCCCGGCGGCGAAATCCAGCACCACGCGCCCGGTGACATCCGCCAGATCGCCGCCTGCGGCAGTCACCCGCGCCTGTGTGCTGCTTTGCACCGCGACCGACAGGCTGGCGGAACTGCCGCTCAACACAAAATCCGCCGCATCGACAGCGCTGACCGCCTCGCTGAACACCAGATCCCAGATCAGCTGATCGGCCCGGGCGGGACTGCTGGCCGGGGTGGTGCGGGTGATGGCCGCCAGGCGCGGGGCCTCCGGGTCATAGCGGCGCGCCAGGCTGACCGGCCCCTCGCTGCCCTGCCCCAGAGAATCCTGAAACGCGGCGGCCGGAACGGTGATCTGCACCTGCCCGGCCCCGTTTGGCGTGATCCGAATCCGGGCGGTCCGGCTGTCGGGATAGGTGATCCCGGCGAGACTGCCATTGCTGATCTGCACCCCGGGCGGCGTCGCAGGCGGCACCACCACGGGCTTGCTGAACTCCAGTGTCACCAGCATCTCACCGGCGGCAAACGGATCAGAGGTGGCGGAGGAGGCGCTGATCCGGGGGGCGGCATTGTCCAGCTGCCAATCCGCTCCGCCCGCCCCTGTCCCCTGATGGCGCAAACCGCGCAGGACCAGTACATTGCCCGCCCCGTCGCGAATATCGGCCCCGGGGGCAAACCCCAATGTCACAGTACCGGTCAGCCCGGCCAGATCGCCCCCTGACACCTGAACCCGTGCGCGATCCGCCTGCACCGGATCGACCGAACGGATGGTGGCACTGCTGCCGGTCACCGCGAAATCAGCCGGGCTGAGACCGGTGACCGCTTCGTCAAAAACAACCTCCCATGTCAGGCTGTCGGCCCTGGTGGGGCTTTCGGTCGGGTCATGATACCGGGCCTCGATCTGTTCCGGCGGGCGGTTGTCGATCTGCACCTCGTAACTGCCCGCAGGCGCGGCCCCGGTCAGCCCGTTGCCTGCCGCATCGGAAACCCCGGTCAGGTCCACCAGATCAAGCGCCACCACCGCATCCGGCAGATCAGGCAGGTCGCCGCCCGCGAAGGTCAGATGATAGGTTTGGGGCGATATGTTCTGCACACTGGTCAGCGCCGCAGTGGTGCCGGTCAGGCGGATGACCGCGCTGTCCAGCCCGGTCACATCCTCGGAAAACACCAGCGCCCAGGTCAGGCTGTCCGCATTGCTCAATGCCGGGCCGACCCGGGTGACCCCGGTCAGGCGCGGGGCGATCAGGTCGATCCTGCCGCTGACCGGGTCCGAGGCGGTATTGCCATTGCCCGCCAGGTCCTGCGCGCTGTCGGCTGCAACCGACACGCTGACCAGACCGGACGCGCCGGGATCAGGCGTTGCCGTCACCCGATAGCTTTGGGCAGAGACCGCGGAAAACCCGCTCAGCACCAGCGTTGAGGGGGAGACCTGAAACCCGTCCTGCCCGAACCCGGTGACCGGTTCCGAAAACGTGACTGTCAGGGTCACCGGGCCGGTCAGATAGTCCGGCATGCCGGTAAGGGTCACGCCGGGCGGGCTGCGATCCAGCGGCGCGCTGATCTCTGCCAGCGCCAGATTGGGGTTGCCCGCCGCATCCATCGCCACGCCAGCCGCAACAGACAGCGCCAGATCATCCCCGGCCCCGGGGCTGGCCGTGACCTGATAGCTGTCACCGCTGCCGCTGAACCCCGATAGCGTGCCGTTGCCTATGGTGATATCGGCGATTCCGAACCCGGTCACCGGTTCGTCAAAGCCAATCGTGATCACCACCGGGCCGGACACTTCCAGAGGCAGGCCCGAGAGACCGCCACCGGGCGCGGTATTGTCGAGCAGATAGGTCTCTACCACGCCGGTCGCGGTCAGATTACCAAGGGCATTGCCCGGCAGATCGGTGATATCCTGACCCACTGCCAGATCAACACGGACCTCCCCCTCCGCCACCGCAAGATCACCACCGGAGATATGAAGCTCATAGAGATCCGCCGCCAGCGCGGTGACCTCTGCCGTGGCAGTGCTGCCGGTCACCGCGAAATCCGTGGCATCGACCCCGGTCACCGGTTCCGAAAACCGGACCTGCCAGGTCAGGCTATCCGCATTGGTCACAGCGAGCGCCGGGTTATCACGGGTAATGGCGCTCAGGCGCGGCGCGCTCCGGTCCGAGGTCACCTCAACCGCGACCGCCTGATTGCCATTGCCGGCGGCATCCACCACCGTATCGGCGGCGATCTCGGCCCGGATCAGCCCGTCACCCCCCGGCACCAGATCAAACCCATAGCGTGTGCCGGACCCGGTGAAATCCGCCACCGAGCCGCCGCTCACCACGATATCCGAGGCTGCCAGCGGCGTGACCCCGGCCTCGCTCAACCCGATTGTCACCGGAATTTGCGCGCTGTTGCTTAGATCCGCGACAGATATGGCCAGGGTGACAACAGGCGCTGTTCTGTCCGAGGTCAGGGTGATCTGTGCGGCAGCTGTATTGCCAAGCCCCACCAGATCCTCGGCCACATCCTCCGGCAGATCGACATGGATCATGCCATCGCCATCGGGGGTCAGATCGGCCTCATAGCGGGCATCGCTGCCGCTGAACCCGGTGATCGCCCCGCCGCTGACCAGCAGATCCCCCGCTTCAAACCCGGTGACCGGTTCGGTGAACACAATCTCCAGCGGGATCACCGCCAGATTGGTCCTGGGTGCAGCATTGCTCATGATCGTGGCGGCGGGGGCCGTGCTGTCGATGGTATAGGCGGGGTCATCCGTACCCGTCACCCCGGTATCCGCCAGCGCGTTTTCGGCCAGATCAGCGATATCCTGGCCCGCAGCGATGCCCAGGCTGACTACCCCGTTCCGGCTGTTCAGGTCGCCGCCGCTGGCGGTGATCCGGTAGAGGCTGGCCGAAACCGGGGTGACCGACAGGGCGGCGGTGCTGCCGCTGAGGGTGAAATCATCCGCGCTGACATTCTGCACATCCTCGTCAAACACGATCTGCCAGGTCAGCGGCCCGGTTGAGACAAGCGCCTCACCCGGGCTGTGCCGGGTCAGCGCGGTGATCCTTGGGGCAATGGTATCTCCCGTTGCGCCCGAAGGGTCAAAACTGGTGGCCCGCAAGGCCGCGTTTTTGGCGCTGCCCGTGCCCTCCACATGGGTCTCAACCGGTACTGTGATGGTCTCCCCCCCGGACATATAGCTGATCGAGCAATGATGGGGTGCCCCGTCAATCGGCAGATCATAATCCGCGAAGACAAATGAACCGGTATAGCTGCTGCTCAGAACCGGCGTGACCGAAGCACAGGTGAAGGACATTGCCGAGGCCGATTTCGGTTTGATCCGCAGCGTGATACGATAGGTCGCGTCTTCCGCTGCGGCGGTGTCCAGGCTGATCAACACCCCGGTTGTGGGCACCGAGCGGGTATTGCTGCAACTGCTGGCTGCAAGATCAACCCGTTGCGACAGAATGACCCCCGCCGCGCTGGCCGAACTGGCCGGGCAGGCAATCGTGTCGGCCTGTCCCGCACCGGCGGAAAGGCACCAGACCAGCGCGGTGAGACCGATGAACGCCAGACCGCGCGCACAGCGAAAATAACACCGGAATATTCTGGCATCCGCATGTCGCGCCGACCTGACAGGAACCGGACCTGAGAACCCGTTTTCAAAAAACATTTTCCCCCGCAAAATGCCCAACCTGTCATCAGGCATGCGCAAGAGACTGTTAATAAACGTTTAAAATTGTTCAGACTCTGTGGAGGTCATGCATCGGGACCCTCCCGGCGAAACACAGCAAGCGGTCGGATGTCACAAGATGTAAATCGGGATGGTCCGCTCCGCGCAGATCACCGCCCCCGTGGCGGCCGCGTCTCAGGCCCCGCCGATACGCACCGTCGCCGCCAGATCTTCGATGAAAGCGGCATAGGCTTCGGGGGCCGGTTGCTGGCCGGATACCCATTGATAGAGATCCAGATCAGCCTCGGCCAGGATCGCCTCGAACAGATCCAGTTCCGCCTCCGAGGCATGGGCCAGATGGGCCGCGGCCCAGCCCCCCAGGATCAGATCCATCTCTTTGATGCCGCGATGTTCTGCCCGTATTTTCAGACGTTTAAGGCGGATATCGCGCGGCTCCACTGTCACAGGCCCGTCCCGGACAATGCGCCCCTTAACTGCTTTTCCAGACGGCCCAGTTTCTCGGCCATCTGCCCCTGCTCGGCTTTCAGGCGCCGCAATTCGCCCAGTATCTCTTCCACCCCGCCGGGCATCGGCACAACCGGTTCGGGGCCATCCAGCCCTTCCCCCTGGCCGGTCAGCAACCACATGATCGACACGTTCAGCAGACCGGCCACCATTTGCAGCTTGTTGGCGCGGGGTTCGTTCTGGTCGTTTTCCCAGCCTTTGACGGTTTTCGGCTTGATCCCAAGCCGCCGGGCCAGTTCATTCTGGCTTAACCCTGCGGCCTCGCGCGCGCCTGCCAGACGGTCGCCGAATGTGGCGGTGTCATCGTCAAACCAGCCTGCTCCGAATATGGGCTCTTGCGTCATGGGGTCTCCTGCCGGGTCTGGCGGTTGCAGATATCGCTCGCGGGGCCGATCTTTGCACATCTCTGGCGGCATTGATCCGGTCCGGGCGCCGGATCAGCGCTTGATTGCGACGCGGCGCGACCCTAAGCATGGGCCTGCCTGATGTAAACCGGATCGCCTGACGCGGCCCGGCACAGCCCCCGGAGACCTGACATGCCTTTCCTGTCCGACACGCTCAAACGCGTCAAACCCTCGCCCACCATCGCCGTGTCGAACCTGGCGGCGGAACTGAAGGCAGCCGGCAAGGATGTGATCGGCCTGGGCGCGGGGGAACCCGATTTCGACACGCCTCAGAACATCAAGGACGCCGCCAGGGCCGCGATGGATGCGGGCAAGACGAAATACACCGCCCCCGATGGCATCCCGGAACTGAAACAGGCGATTTGCGCCAAGTTCAAACGCGACAACGGGCTGGAATATACGCCGGCGCAGGTCAGTGTCGGGACCGGCGGCAAGCAGATTCTCTATAACGCGCTGATGGCCACCCTGAACCCGGGCGATGAGGTGGTGATCCCCGCGCCCTATTGGGTCAGCTATCCCGATATGGTGCTGCTGGCAGGCGGCGAGCCGGTGATTGCCGAGGCGCAGGCCCAGACCGATTACAAGCTGACGCCGGAACAGCTTGAGGCGGCGATCACCCCGAAAACCAAATGGTTCATCTTCAATTCCCCGTCCAACCCCACCGGCGCGGGGTATACGGCGGAAGAGTTGAAAGGCCTGACCGATGTGCTGATGCGCCACCCCCATGTCTGGGTGATGACCGATGATATGTATGAACATCTGGTCTATGGCGATTTCGAATTCGCCACGCCCGCAGAGGTGGAACCGGGTCTCTATGCCCGCACGCTGACCTGCAATGGCGTGTCCAAGGCCTATGCGATGACCGGCTGGCGGATCGGCTATGCCGCCGGGCCGGAGGATCTGATCAAGGCGATGCGCAAGATCCAGTCGCAATCGACCTCGAACCCCTGTTCGATCAGCCAATGGGCGGCGGTCGAGGCGCTGAACGGCCCGCAGGATTACATCCCCGTCAATAACGAGACCTTCCGGCGCCGCCGGGATCTGGTGGTCGGGATGCTGAACGCGGCAGAGGGGATCACCTGCGCCACGCCCGAGGGGGCATTCTATGTCTACCCGTCGATTGCGGGCTGCATCGGCAAAACCACGCCTGCGGGCGTGAAGATCGACAGCGATGAAAGCTTTGCCACGGCGCTGCTGGAGGAAAAGGGCGTGGCGGTTGTGTTCGGCGGCGCCTTTGGCCTGTCGCCGAATTTCCGGGTCTCATACGCAACCTCGGACGAGAACCTGAAAGCCGCCTGCACCCGGATACAGGCGTTTTGCGCTGAGCTTCGTTGAAAGACGGGGGGGTGGAAAACTGCAGTTTTCCACACGGAATTCTGCAGAATTCCGCCTTAAATCCCCCGGTTTGACCCTGTAGCGCCACCTGCATCCGCTCGCGGGTCTCCTGCCGCGCCGCCATGCGCAGCACCGCCGCACGTTCCAGCGCCAGCAGTTCCACCTCGGGCATCGGTGTGGACGGGTCCGCGGTTGCCCCGCCTGTCAGAACTGCGGCCAGGTCCTCGGCAATCTCAAGCTGATGATCCGTCACCCTGCCTGCCCTGTGATCCGCCCTTGGTGCCTCCAGCACGGCTGCAAGCCCCTCGGCCCCGCAGACCGGCAGGCGAGCCCGGGCGGGCGGGGCATAGCCGTCGATCAGACCCCGCGCCACATCGCGTGCGACCCTATCCACCTCCCCCACCGGCATCACGACCGGGTCGCCTACCCGCAACAGCCCCTGTTGCTGCGCCGCGCGGGCATTGGCCGCCACCGGGCCGGGCAACAGCAGGTCAAGCACCTGACCTGCCGCCGCCTGCGGATCACCGCCACAGCGATCAAGCGCGCGCTGATAAAGCCGGGTGGTGCCGCCCCATCCGGGCAGAATGCCAAGTCTGGTTTCCGGCAGGCCAAGCCGGGCCTCTGCATGGCAGATCACGGCATCAGAATGCAGCGCCAGCTCGCAGCCGCCACCAAGGGCCAGTCCGCAAACCGCAGACACAACCGGGATGGGGGCATAGCGCAGCGCCGTGAAACTGCTATGTCCGCGCTGCAGATAGGCCTCCAACGCATCCGGGTTGTCGATCAGACCCGCAAACAGGGCAAGATCGGCCCCGGCCGAGAAAACCCGGGGCGTCCCGCCACAGATCACCAGAGCTTTGAGCCACTCGCCCGCCTGCGACAGGGTCTCGTCCAGCGCATCGAACACAGCAGGGGAGAAAACCCCCATCTTCCCGGTCAGCCGCAGGCAGGCGATGCCATCCTCACCCTCGTCAACCCGTGCCACATCAGAGGATATAATGGCTGCCCTGCCGGACCGGCGGGCCTGATCGCCCTTTGGGCGGGTCAGGATTGTGCCGTCAAGGGCAACCGCCGGAACATCCCCGTGAAAGAAGCCGCCCGCGGTCACGGCCGCCGCCAGAAGCGGCGGAACCGGGCGCCCCTGATCCGCAAGGCGGGCCGCGATCAGACCCGGACCAACCCGGTCGGCCTGCCGGAACGGCCCTTCGCGCCAGCCATAGCCAAGGGCAATGGCGGTGTCGATTGACGCGCTGTCCCGCGCGATGCCCGCGCCCACCTCAATGGTATAGAGCAGCAGGTTCGACAGCACCGTCCAGGCATAATCACCATAACGCCCACCCGCCGCAATCAACGCCGCCGGGTCGCGCCCGCCCCCGGGCAGATCAGGGGCCGGGGCCTGTGCGCGATATGTGAAACTGCTCAGGTCCAATGCATCCCGGCTGCCATCGTCAGCCTTGCGATAGAACCCGGCCCCTGACTTGCAGCCAAGCCGCCCATCCCCGATCATCCGCTGGCTCAGCGCGCTTTGCGCCAGATCATGCCGGTGACAGGCATCACTGTCAGGCAGGGTTCGGCTCAACTCCCCCCAGACCAGAGGGATCAGGTCGATCCCGATCAGATCAAGCAGCCCGAACACCCCGGTTTTCGGCACCCCGAAACCGGCAATGACCGCATCGGCCTCTTCCACGCTCAATCCCTGCGCCTCGGCCTCCAGCACGGCCATGGCGATGTAGTAGCACCCGATCCGATTGGCGATGAACCCCGGTGTATCGCGGCAATCCACCAGGGTCTTGCCCAGAACGCTCTGCCCTGCACCACGAATGCGATCAAGGGTATCGGCGCTCACATCTTCGCCCGCCACAATCTCAAGCAGGGGCATGTTCCGGGGCGGGTTGAAAAAATGGGTGATGACGAAATGCGCGGCAAATCCGGGCGACTGGTTTGCAATCAGCGCGGCCCGTCTGAGGGTCGATGTGTTTGACGAGACCACCGCATCGGGCGGGCGATGCGCCTCGATCCCTGCGTAAAGCGCGCGCTT
This sequence comes from Rhodophyticola sp. CCM32, assembly GCF_004751985.1. NCBI lineage: Bacteria > Pseudomonadati > Pseudomonadota > Alphaproteobacteria > Rhodobacterales > Roseobacteraceae > Rhodophyticola > Rhodophyticola sp. CCM32. The sequence continues at coordinate 867,847 of NZ_CP038492.1, read as the reverse complement.
GACAGCCAGGTCTTCAATCACCGCCTCCACGATCCAGTCAGCCTGTGCCAGGCGGTGCATATGGTCATCGGTATTGCCGACCCGCACCAGCGTGGCGGCCGCATCCACAATGAACCCGCCGGTTTTCATCTGCCGGGCCAGACCCGCCCTGGCAGGCCCGTCGCGATCCAGCTGCGTCCCGGCGATGTCGAGCAGATCGACCGGGATCCCCGCATTGGCAAACTGTGCCGCGATACCGCCCCCCATCGCGCCTGCACCGATCACCGCAGCGCGGCGAATTGGCCCGTCAGCAACCCCATGGGCCTGCGGGAACGGGGCAGAGACATCTGTCATGGCACGTGGCTTTCCGTATATGTGACCGTATATGTGACTGGCAGCGCAACATACGCCCCGGATCACGGCTTCATAGGTTTCGTATTATTACATGTAAATCTTGTATACACGAAGCGATGCCAGATCAATTCCGCCGTCATCGCCCGCGAAAGACCGGACGGGTTCTGGACAGAAACGCCGCAACCCCGGCCTTGAAATCCTCACTCCGCGCGGCGGCGACAAAAGCCTCTTTTTCAGCGGCCAGCTGATCCGGCAGGTTTGTACCTTGCGCCTGATTCAACAGGTGTCGCACCGCCCCGAACGCCTGTGTGGGGCCCTTCGCCAGACGGCGGGCCAGCGCCTGCGCCCGGTCCTCCAACTCCGGCTCGGGGCAGATCTCGGTCACCAAGCCAAGCGCCTGCGCCTCAGCCGCGCTGATCGGTTCCCCCAGCAGGGCAAGTTTCATCGCCGGACCCCGGCCCAGCTTGCGCGACAGATACCACGTGGCCCCGCAATCGGGCACGCCACCGATCCGGTCATAGGCCATCATGAACCGCGCCTCCTGATCCGCCACCACCAGATCGGCCCCAAGCATCAGGGAAAACCCGGCCCCTGCCGCAACCCCGCGCACAGCGGCGACCACCGGCGCCGGCTGTTCCGCCAAGGCCGTGATCGCCGGGTTCAGAACGCTCAACAGATCTGCGACCACGGCACTGCCGCGATCCGGGTCAGCGCCCATATCGGTCAGGTCCCCCCCCGGCCACAAAGCCGCGCCCCTCGGCCCCCAGCAGAATGGCCCTTGTGCTGGCTGTGGCAATCGCGCGATCCACCGCATCGGCAAACGCCTTTGCCAGATCAAGACTGAGCGCATTCAGCGTATCGGGCCGGTTAAACCGGATCTCCGCGACACCATCTTCCTGACGCAGGATCACAAGCGGTGTGGTCATGGCCCATCCTTTCCACAGGCAAAGGGGCGATACGCGGCCCGGGCAGGCCCGTTTCAAACAGAAATCCCCCCGGAATGGCGCATATGGTGTATTTTCAATTGCCAATACGTATACAGTCAGTAGTATCCCTGCACAAGATGACCTGGCGCGGGCGCCATCTGCCCTGCAACGGCCCGGGCGCAATAGGGAGGAGACCAGCATGGATCTGGGCCTGAAAGGGAAGAAAGCCATCGTGACCGGGGCCACCAAGGGCATTTGCCGGGCCACCGCCGCACTGCTGGCCGAGGAAGGCTGCGACATCGCCATATGTGCGCGCAACGCAGATGATGTGGCGGCGACCGTCGAGGCGCTTGCAATCCATGGCACCAGGGTCTGGGGCAGTGCCTGCAACATCAAGAAAGCCGATGAATATGAGGCCTGGCTGAATGAGGCCGCCGGGCAACTGGGGGGCTGCGATATCTTCGTGCCCGGGGTCAGTGCCGGCGGCGGCATGGAAGGCGAAAAAAGCTGGTATCGCAATTTCGAGATTGATGTTCTGGGCTGTGTGCGCGGCTTTGACACCCTGTTTCCGGTGATGAAGGAGGCGGGCAATGCCTCGGTCATCTTCATCTCGACCACTGCGGCGGTGGAAACCTTCATGGCGCCCATGGCCTATAACGCGCTCAAGGCGTCCCTGATCACCTATGCCAAGCAGATGTCGCAGGTCCATATGAAGCGCGGCATCCGCTTCAATGTCGTCTCGCCCGGGCCGATCATGGTGCCCGGCGGCGCCTGGGACCAGATCCGCGATCAGGATGAGGCATTCTATAATTCCATTGTCGCGCAACAGCCCGACGGGCGCATGGGCGACCCGGATGAGGTGGCGCGCTGCATCGCATTTCTGGCCAGCGATGCCGCCAGTTGGGTGACCGGCGTGAACCTGATCGTGGATGGCGGGTTTACCAAACGGGTGCAGTTCTAGGGTCAGGACCCTGCCCGCCGCGCGGTGCATAAATGGCCGCCGCCTTTATCGAACCGGTGCCGGGGCAGGATATGACTGTGCAAGATCTGCTGATCTGATGCGCGGGCCGGATCGCGGCCTATAAACTGCCGCGCTATATCCGCTTTGTGACGGGTTGGCCGATGAGCGCGACAAAGGGTCAGAAATTCCGCCTGCCCGGTAATTTCACAGCAAGGGAAAAGCTGTCACCGCGCCGCTGATGGCAACGGGGGTCCTGCGTTCAGACGCATATCGGCTTTTGACTGGGCATCATACCTTTTTTGTATACACAAGAGCAATAAAGTAACAGATTCCGGCCCGGGAACCTGCGCTGGACATCTCAAAACCCGGAACAGCTTCGATCATCCTCATTTGCAAACGGCCATTTTTTCCCTGTTTCCCATTCAAAAGGTCGCTTTTCTGCCGAAAAGCCATTGCCAGTCGAAAATACACGGCATGTCACACAAAAATATGCCAGAAACCAAAAGAGAGTGTAGACTAACCCATCCCAACGCCATATGGGCGTATATCCAAACAGGATCGCAGAAAAACCTACAGCAAAAAACAGGCAGGACCCCGCAATGCCAAAAACCAGAGGTGTCACACATTCCGCCCATGTTCTCGTCACGCTGGAAAACGACATATTCTCAGGCATCTTGCCTCCCGGGGCGTCTTTGGACGAAGAGGCGCTGGCGCAGCGGTTCAATGTGTCCCGCACCCCGGTCCGCGAGGCGATGCTTCAGCTGATCCAATCCGGTCTGGTGGAAAAAAAGCCGCGGCAGGGGGCCATCGTGGCGCGCACCGATGTGGGCGATATGATCCGCCTGTTCGAGGTGATGTCGGAACTGGAAGGTGTGTGCGCAAAATATGCCGCCCGGCGCATGACCGAGGCTGAACGCAGCCAGTTATCGGATACTCATGCCCGGTCAGATGCGGCGCTGTCCGCCGGTCGGGATGATGACTATTATAAACTAAGCCGCAACTTTCACCTGATGATCATTGATGGCACCCATAACCGGGATCTGATCGACATCACCAATAGGCTTGGGATCAAGCTGGTCCCCTATCGCCGGTTCCAGCTGTCCTATCCCGGGCGCTCAGACAGCAATCTCAAGGATCATGCGGCTATTCTTCAGGCCATCCTTGACCGTGACCCGGATCTGGCGGCGGAGCTGTCGCGCAAACACACGAATTTGCAGGGCGATGTTCTGGCGGAATATATCGCCACGAATTCCGGGAAAGCCGCCGAATTTGCCGGGTCGCATTCTCATGCAGGGTGACGCAAGCGCATCAGTGCATCAGCGATAAAGGCGTTTCCAGCAGGTCGCGCAACGCCGCAAGAAACTGCGCGGCCAGGGCCCCGTCAATCGCACGATGATCGGCCGACAGGGTGGCACGGATATCTGTGGCAAACGCCACCCCGCCCTCTGCCGTCTCCACCGCGACCCGCTGCGTGCCGCCAAGCGCCAGCGTTGCTGCCTGCGGGGCGGTGACAATCGCATCGAAGGATCGCACCCCGTACATGCCCAGATTTGACAGGGTGAATGTCGCCCCGTCCAGCATACCGGCCGTCAGATCTCGCGCCCGCGCCGCCTCGGGCAACTCCCTGGCCTCGGCCGCAATCACCGTAACCCGCTTCTGCGCGACATTGCGCAGAAGCGGGGCCAGCAGGCCGTCCTCCACCGCGACCGCCATGGCGATATCCACCTGGTCAAACCGGGTGATGCCGGTGTCGGACACATGGGCATTCACCTGCGGGACCCGGACCAGCGCCAGGGCTGTGGCCCGCAGGAACAGATCATTGAGCGACAGGTTCTGCCTGTCCCCCTCTGCGATAGACCAGATCGGTCGAGGTGAAATCGAACACGATCTCGCCTTTCTGATTGGTCAGCTTATGGGCGAGGATCGCAATCCCCAGCCCCGGGCGGCTGGCCGAGGCGCGTTTCGAGAGGATTTCGGAATGGGCACATAGCTGATCACCCGCATATACCGCCTTGCGCCAGCGGACATTCTCCCACGCGACGCCGCAAACCCAGGCGATATCGCCGTTTTCCTCATGATCCAGCAGGCGCCACAGGGAAGCCGTATACAACCCGCTGGCAATGACCGCACCAAACAACGAGTCGCGCGCGGCCTGTTCATTGGCGTGAAACCATTGCGGATCATAGTGCCGGGAATAGGCCAGCATCTCCTCCAGCTTCACGCACAAAACGCGGGACCGGGTGGCCTCCCCGATCTCCAGATCCTCCCAATGGCGCGGCGGGCGGGCGTTCTGCACCGCGCTGTCAGTCGCCGACATAATCGCCCAGCACTTTGTGGAAATGCCGTATCCGAAGCTCCTGATCGCCGATCCAGAGGCCCGGCAACCCGTCGGAATGCATCCCGGCCTGCACGCCCGGCAGATTATAGGCATCCTGATCGACCACCAGCCCAAGCGAGATTTCACCGTGTTTGTAAGACGCATGTCCGGGCGGCTCGGGGCGGTCCTCCCCCTCTTTCAGAAGCTTGAACAGATACATGTCAAAGAACATCTTATCCGGGTTTGTCGGATGCGGCCTTTGCCGGAACAGCATCAGATCATCCGCATGGGTGTTCAGCGTCAGATTTACGATGGATAGTCATACCCAGCTCCCTTTTGCCGCGCGGATCGCGGCCGTTTTGCATGTCATTCAGAACGGAACACGTTTTGAAAACCCCCCGTCGACCAGCAGATTGGCCCCCTGGCACCAGCTTGCCGCCGGGCTGACCAGAAACACAGCCGCCTTTGCAATCTCGGCAGGCGTGGCCATGCGTTTTGCGGGATGTCCGCGTCTGGCCGTCTCATAGATGCGGCTGCGCGCGATGCGCACCATTTCCCAGTTGCTGCCCTCATACATGGTGGGTCCGGGCGACAGGCAATTGACCCGGATGCCCCTGGGCGCCAGCTGTTGCGCCAATTGCTGTGACCAGGTGGTCAGCGCCGCCTTGATCCCGTTATAGGCCATCGGGCCGACAAAACTTTCCGCCGAGGCCATCGACCCGATCACCAGGATCGAGGGCGTGCGTGCCTGTTCCAGAAACGGCATCGCCTCTTCCACGCTGCGCAGCCTTGGGCCCCCATGGGTTGGCAACACCGATGGGAAACCCGAACAATCCACTTATTTTCAGACCGTTAACCGGGGAAAGAAATCCCTGACACTTGATTTTTCAACCCCGGAAGGGGCCGGTATCCTGCGCCGGTTTGTGTCTGAAAGCGATGTCTTCATCGAAAATTTCCGCACCGGCACACTGGCCCGGTATGGTCTGGGCTATGATGATCTGATCAGGATCAACCCGCGGCTGATCTATTGTTCGATCACCGGATTCGGGCAGATCGGGCCCTATGCCAACCGCTCGGGCTATGATTATCTGGTTCAGGCCATGGGCGGGCAGATGGCCGTCACCGGCCTGCCCGAAGGGATGACCGGCGCGGGCCCGATGCGGGTGGGCGTGCCGATTGCGGATATCGCGGCGGGCAATAATGCGGTGATCGCGATCCTTGCGGCCCTGCATCATCGCGGCAAGACCGGACGCGGGCAACATCTTGATATCGCGCTGTTTGATTCTCAGGTCGCCCTGCTTCTGAACTCTCTGAGCGCCTGGCTGAATGCCCGCGCGCCCCTGCCCCGCACCGGCAATGACCACCCGACCGCCGTTCCCAATGGCGTGTTCGAAGCCCGGGACGGGGCGATCCTGATCGCCACCTTCAATGACCGGGAATTTGCGCGGCTGGCCAGGGTTCTGGATCATGAGGACTGGGCCTGCGACCCGCTTTTCGCCCGGTCCCGCAACCGGCTGACCAACCGCAAGGCCCTGGGGGAACAGATGACGGCCATCCTGCGCAGCAGGGGCAAGGCCCATTGGATGGCCAGGCTGAATGCCGCGAAAGTGTCCTGCGGGCCGATCAATGACATGGCCGATATCGAAGCCGACCCACAACTGGCCCATCGGAATATGTTTGCCACCCTGACCCATCCTGAAATGGGCGATGTGCGCGTTGTCGGCAGCCCGTTGAAATTCTCGGAAACCCCGGTCATCCTTGAACGCAGCCCGCCGCTTGCGGGGGAGCATACAGAAGATCTGTTGCGCGACCGGCTTGGGCTGACCCCCGGTGACATGGCCCGGCTGCGCGCTGCCGGGATCATCTGACACCAGATCGCAGACAGGGGCAGGATATGGATGCGGAAGGACCGGAGCGGCGCTTTCTTGAGTTTCTGCGCAAGGGCCAGATGATGTTGCAGCGCGATCCGCAGACCGGGCGGGCCGTCTTCCCGCCCCGGTTGCGGGGGCCGTGCCATGGGCAGGGTCTGGAAGACTGGGCGCCGATCTCGGGCCGGGGAAGGATATATGCCTTCACCATCGAACACCCCCGCGCGCCTGCCCCGCCGCGCGCTTTGATTCTGGTCGATCTGGACGAGGGCGGGCGCCTGGTATCGCATATGCCCGACACATCGCCGGACGCTGTGCGGATCGGTGCGCCTGTGCAGGCCCGGATTGTGACGCCTGAAGACGGTGACCCGCATCTGGTTTTCGATCTGGAGCCAGCGCCATGAGCCGGACAGACGGGTTTCCGCGCGGTCGCAGCGCCATTGTCGGGGCGGCCACTTTCGGCATCGGCGAATGCCATGGTTTCACATCGCTGGAAATGGCCGCGCAGGCCGGGCTGCTGGCGCTGGAGGATGCGGGCCTGCCGCTCGACGCGGTCGATGCGCTTCATACCTGCCTGCCCGATGATTTTCTGTCGGGGCTGGCGCTGGCGGAATATTACGGCATTGCGCCCCGGATCACCGACAATAACCGCATTGGCGGGTCCAGTTTCATGGCCCATGCGATCAGCGCGGCGATGGCACTGGATGCGGGGCTGTGTGACGTGGCGCTGATCACCTATGGCTCCAATCAGCGCACCGCCGCGGGCGGGCTGATCTCGGCCCTCAAAAGCTCCGCGGTGGAGGCGCCGCACAACCCGATGCTGCCTGTCGCGGGCTATGCCATGGCCGCCATGCGCCACATGCATGATTATGGCACCACCCGTGACGATCTGGCCGCCGTCGCCCTTGCCGCCAGCGCATGGGCGCAGAAGAACCCCGAGGCGTTCCGCCGCACACCGCTGAGCGCCGAGGCGTATTTTGACGCGCGGATGATCGCCACCCCGCTTGGTGTCAGGGATTGCTGCCTTGTGACCGATGGAGCAGCCGCCGTGGTGATGACCCGGATGGACCGGGCAAAGGATCTGGCCCATGCGCCGGTCGCGCTGCTTGGCGGGGCGGCAGAGGTCACCCATAAGGAAATTGCCGCGATGCCCGACCTGACCACCACCGGTGCGGTCCGGTCAGGCGCACGGGCCTATGCCCAGGCCGGTGTCACACAGGGCGATATCGACATTGTGGAACTTTACGACGCCTTCACCATCAACACGATCCTGTTCCTTGAGGATCTGGGGTTCTGTGCCAAGGGCGAAGGCGGCGCTTTCGTGTCTTCGGGGGCCATCGCCCCCGGTGGCAGCCTGCCGGTCAACACCAATGGCGGCGGGCTGTCTTGCGTCCATCCCGGGATGTATGGCCTGTTCACGATGGTCGAGGCCACCCACCAGTTGCGGGGCGAGGCCGGGGCCAGACAGGTCAACAACCCCGAACTTGCCCTGTGTCACGGCAATGGCGGCGTGTTGTCCAGCCAGGCCACGCTGATTCTGGGGGCGCAAGGGACGGTCTGAAACCCCGGTCATTCGAAGCCGCCAAGAGGGTGGAAAACTCCAGTTTTCCACCCGGAATTCTGCAGAATTCCGGCGTGTTGCCCTGTTGCAGCCTTACCTCAATGCGCCTCGGCCCAATGTGCGCCCTGGCCTGCATCCACCGTCAGCGGCACCGACAGGTCCACCGCCGGATGTGCGGCCCCTTCCATCACCTCGCGGGCCCGGGTGATCAGACTGTCCACCGCATCCTCTTCAACCTCGAACAGCAATTCATCATGGACCTGAAGCAGCATCTTCGCAGGCAGCCCGTCAATCGCCGCCTCCATGCGGATCATCGCCCGGCGGATCACATCCGCCGCCGTGCCCTGGATCGGCGCGTTGATCGCCGCGCGATAGGCGAAACTGGCTTTGGGGCCCTTGGCATTGATCTCGGGCGTATGGATTTTCCGCCCGAACAGTGTCTGCACATAACCGTTTGATTTCGCGAATTCTTTTGTCGCATCCATATAGGCGCGAATGCCCGGGAAACGTTCGAAATACCGGTCGATGAAGCCCTGCGCCTCGGCCCGGGGGATGCGCAGATTGCGCGCCAGACCAAAGCCGGAAATCCCGTAGATCACCCCGAAATTGATCGCCTTGGCCTGACGGCGCACATCCGGTGTCATCTGGTCCAGCGGCACATTGAACATCTCGGACGCAGTGATCGCATGGATATCCTGCCCCTCTTTGAACGCCTGTTTCAGCGCATCAATACCCGCGATATGGGCCAGTATCCGCAGCTCGATCTGGGAATAATCCAGCGAGACCAGAACCTTGCCCGGTTCCGCAATAAACGCCTCGCGAATCCGCCGCCCCTCTTCGGTGCGCACCGGAATGTTCTGCAAATTCGGGTCGGTCGAGGCCAGTCGCCCGGTATTCGCCCCGGCAATGGAATAGCTTGTATGCACCCGGCCCGTATCAGGGTTGATATGGTCCTGAAGCGCGTCCGTATAGGTCGATTTCAGCTTGCTGAGCTGACGCCAGTCCAGCACGCGGGCGGGCAGGTCATGGCCCTGCGCGGCCAGGTCTTCCAGCACATCGGCGCCGGTGGCATAGGCCCCGGTCTTGCCTTTCTTGCCGCCTTCCAGCCCCATCCGGTCAAACAGGATTTCGCCCAACTGCTTGGGGCTGCCCACATTGAACGGTGTGTCCGCCAGCGCGTGAATATCCGCCTCAAGCCCGGCCATTTTCTGGGCAAAGGCATTGGACATCCGGCTCAGCGTATCGCGGTCCACCTTAATGCCCGCCATCTCCATCCGGGCCAGAACCGGCACCAGCGGGCGTTCGAGGGTTTCATAGACCGTGGTCACCTGCGCCCGGTGCAGCCCCGGCTTGAACCGCTGCCAGAGGCGAAAGGTGATATCCGCATCCTCCGCCGCGTAAGGTGCCGCATCGGCAATGCTGGTCTGGGCGAATGTGATCTGGGATTTTCCGCTTCCCAGCAAGGATTTGATCGGGATCGGCTGGTGGCCGAGATAGCGGTCAGACAGGGTATCCATACCGTGATTATGCAGGCCCGCATGCATCGCATAGGACATCAGCATCGTGTCGTCGATCGGCGCGATCATGATGCCGTAGCGGGCCAGTATCTTCGCGTCATATTTCATGTTCTGACCGATCTTCAGAACGCTTGCATCCTCCAGCATCGGTTTCAGCGCGGCCAGGACATCTTCCAGAGCCAGCTGGCCCTCGGAAAGCTTGGCCCCGCCGAACAGGTCATCGCCGCCTTCCATATGGCCCACGGGGATATAACACCCCTCGCCCGCCGCAGTGGACAGGCAGATACCGACCAGATCGGCGGTCATCTCGTTCAGACCCGTGGTTTCCGTATCCACCGCCACGGCGCCGAAGGCATGGGCCTTGGCAATCCACTGCGCAAGGGCATCCATATCGCGCACGGTCTCATAGGCGGAAATGTCGAAGCCAACCGCCTCCGGCGCGCCCTCCGCAGGCGGGGCCGTATCCGCGATCTCGGGCGCCTCCACCCCCAATTGTTCGGCCACCCGGCGGGTCAGGGTGCGAAACTCCATCTCCGCCAGAAACGCCATCAGGGTGTCAGGTTCCGGGTCTTTCACTTCCAGATCCGTCAGCGCCACCTCGATCGGGGTCTGATCATCCAGTGTCACCAGCCGTTTCGACAGGCGAATCTGATCCGCGAAATTGATCAACGTCTCGCGGCGCTTGGGCTGTTTGATCTCATCCGCGCGCTCCAGCAGCGCGTCCAGATCGCCATATTCATTGATCAGCAGCGCCGCGGTCTTGATCCCGATCCCCGGCGCGCCCGGCACATTGTCGACGCTGTCGCCAGCCAGGGCCTGCACGTCGATCACCCGGTTCGGACCGACGCCGAATTTGGCCTCGACGCCTTCCACGTCGATCCGGGTATTCTTCATCGCATCCAGCATTTCGACGCCGCCGCCGACCAGTTGCATCATGTCCTTGTCCGACGAGATGATCGTGCAGCGCCCGCCGGCCTCGCGCGCCTGCCGGGCCAGGGTGGCGATGATGTCATCGGCCTCGAACCCCTGCATCTCAAGACAGGCCAGATTGAAGGCCCGGGTCGCCTCCCGGGTCAGGGGGATTTGCGGGCGCAGGTCTTCGGGCATTGCCTCCCGGTTGGCCTTGTACTGGTCGTAAATCTCGTTGCGGAACGTGTGGGAGCCCTTGTCGAACACCACCGCCGCATGGGTCGGCGCATCGGGGCCGGTATTCCCCTCGATCATCTTGTGGATCATGTTGCAGAACCCCGCGACCGCGCCGATCGGCAGCCCGTCGGATTTGCGCGTCAGCGGCGGCAGGGCATGATAGGCGCGGAAGATGAAGGCCGAGCCATCCACCAGATGCAGGTGATGCCCTTTGCCGAATGTCGCGTCTGCCATTTCCATCTCCCAAACCGGTCGCATCTGTTCTACGCAAGGATGGGCCGGGGTGCATCCCTGTTTTTGTCCGGCAGCTTTGTGCGGAATGCTTTAGCCGTACCACCAAAGCGACAGACGGACGGAATAGGGCGTGGGTGTCCAGATACCGGCGGGCATACCTGCAGCACGTAACATATCGGTGATCCAGGTGTTGCAGGTACGAAAGATGTGGAACCGGCCCTCAGCCTCCAGAAAACCGTCTGTCTCGGTGAAACCGGCATCAAGGATCGGTATGCCGGTGGTGCTGTCCGTGATCGCAGACAGCAAAGCACTGTATTGGGCCTGGCTCAGCTGCAGCCGGTCATATTCCAGCCCCGAAGGCAGGGCTCCCAGAACCTCCACCCGCAGCACAGACCTGTCACCGGTCACAGCCCGCATAACGGCACCGCCGGTGATATCGGCATATGTGCCTGCGGTGGTATAAAATTTCCGAGCGCCCCACCCGACCAGAAAACTCTCCACAAGCGGGTTCTGAACCGGGACGCCCACTGCCTCGGCAGAGGCTAGGGACCTGCGTGTCTCGGCTGTTGCGGGTAAAATGAAATCATAGTGGATCGGGCCGGAAATCAAGCCGATCTCGACCTGCGCACGGCCCGTGGCCGGGATGTCAACCACCTGTCCCGGCACCAAACCGCCAACAGCCGCCGCAACAAGATAGGCACCCAGAACACCGCAAAGCGCCACAAGACCCTGCCGCAGCCCCCGCCACATCAGGTTTGATCGGCGCGATCCGCGAACTCTTCGTGGATGTATTTCTTGTCGCAATAGCCGCATTCGACCCAGCCCCGCTCTGGCGAGATCTGCAGCCAGACCCGGGGGTGACCCAACGCGCCTTCGCCGCCATCACAGGCCACGCGCCAGGTTTTGACCACTTCGGTTTCCGGGGCGTCTTGCATCATATCCACGATCCTTGCGCTTGCCGGGCCTGGCGCCACAGCCTAAGTCACACCCATATTGCAGGTTGCCCCGGATCGGGCAAGCCCGGGGGAGGATGTAAACCATGTCAGGCAACGCGATAGAGGTGACGGGTCTGCGCAAAACCTATGCCGCCTCGGGCCGCACCGGGCCGAAACTGGCGTTGAACGGCATTGATCTGGCGATCCCCCAGGGCGCGATTTTCGGGCTGCTCGGGCCAAACGGCGCCGGCAAATCGACAATGATCAATATTCTGGCCGGGCTGGTGACCAAAACCGCGGGCAAGGTGATGATCTGGGGCTTCGATCAGGATGTGAACCCGCGCCAGTCCCGCGCCGCCATCGGGGTCATGCCGCAGGAACTGAACCTTGACCCGTTCTTTACCCCGCGCGGCGCGCTGGAGGTACAGGCCGGGCTTTACGGCGTCCCGAAGGCACAACGCAATACGGATGAAATCCTCAACCTGATCGGGCTGGAGGACAAGGCCGACGCCTATGCGCGGTCGCTGTCCGGCGGCATGCGGCGGCGGCTGCTTCTGGGCAAGGCGCTGGTCCATCATCCGCAGATCCTGGTGCTGGATGAACCCACCGCAGGTGTGGATATCGAATTGCGGCAGATGCTGTGGGCCAATATCCGCAGGCTGAACCGGCAGGGCATGACCATCATCCTGACCACCCATTATCTGGAAGAAGCCCAGGACATGTGCGACGAGATCGCGATCCTCAACCATGGGCAGGTGATCATCCGCGACCGCACGGTCAACCTGCTGGCGCGGATCGATGCCAAAACACTGGTGATCATACCCGATGGCCCCGCAAAACCGGTCAATCCGCCCCCGGGCGTCACCTGCCGGACACGCGGCGATGGCGCATTGGTCTTCCGCTATCGCCGCTCGGACATCTCGGCGGATGCGATCCTGCAAGCGGTGCGCGCGGCGGGCATCACCATACGCGATGTGGCCACCGAAGAACCGGATCTGGAGGATGTGTTTGTCGAACTGACCTCCTCCAGACCCGTCCCGGCGGCCTGAGGCGTTTTGTGTAGAGCATCGTCCATGTAATCTGCAACGCGCATACGTTTTGTGGAGGGCATCGTCTGAGCCGAGGGGTGGGCGAGAAGCGCCCGCCCCAGTGGGGCGGTACGGGCGCTGCCCGGCGGTGCCGCCGGGCGGAAGGATGATGTGGGGTGGTTCAGAATTTCAGTCCGAAGCTGTAAAACGCCCTAACCGCCCCCATCTGCCCGCCGGACCCGGGCCAGAAAGCAATTGTTCCGGGCAGACCGGATATCGACGAAATCCACCCCCGCATCGGCCAGCAGATGCGCAGACCGACGGGCAATCTCCGCCCTGGGTGTGATTGCGCCAGTGCCATAGATGATCCGCTCATCCGCATCATAGGCTTTCACCAGATAATCGGGGGACGCGGTGAATATCTCCGGCAATCTGTCATCCCCGCCACCGCGCTTGCATGCCCCGGCACACAAAAAGACCGGGCCGCTTTCCGCATAGGGGTGCAATGCCCTGAATGGGCGCAGGTTCAACACCAGGGCGTCGGCCCCTTCCGGCACCTCGCACAGGCAATGACGGCATGGCATGCCCGCCCCGGTCGAGATTTTGCGTTCCGCCACCTGGCCATTGGCATCGGGCGCGCCGTTGCGCAGGGCCGTCACCAGATCGGTCGGCAGGGCATGGAATTGAATGGTCATCGGCTTTCTCCGGCTCAGATAGTGTCTGAAACCAGAATGGGCATGCCACAGATCGCGGGGCGACCCGGAACCTGCGGAAATATCAGCCGTCGAACAGATGCGGGGTTTCGGCCAACTGCCGGGCAATTTCGGGGCTGGTGCTGAAAAAGCCCTGCAACACATCGGCCTGTTCATCGCGGCCATGCCCCTCGCGCAGGCGGAAATGATTGGGAAACTCCGCCTCGCGGATGCTGACGGATTGATACTCGAACTCATAGCGCAGCGTCGGCAGCAGCCGCTCCATGATCTCGGGCGGCGTATCCCGGGTCGCCAGCCCCACCCGTTCCGCATGGCCAACCAGATACTGGTCATCGAAGGCGCATTGAATTTCCAACAATTTCGTATTCGTGCGATCCGAGACGAAATCCTTCACCAGGTCTATATTGTTGGGGTCAAGGCAGATTATCATCCGGTCGGTGTTATGATAATCGAACAACATGCGCATCAGCGCCCGGCAGTGGCGGTTGCGTTTTCCCAATGTGCGTTCCAGCCCGCCCAGATGCGGAATGATGCAGGAAGCCTCATCAAACAGATACTCGATACCTTGCAGACCGGTGGCCTTTTCGGCGGCATGCAGCAGGCGTTTGGCCACATGCCATTTCTTGCAGATAATCATCAACAATTCCCGGTCCTGGCCCAGGGTTGATTCCCGTTCCCAGAAGCGCGGCGCAAACCGCCGCCCGATCCGCCCGCGCCCGGTGAGGAAATTGTGCAGTTTCTGCCCATCGCCCGCGAGCGCGAAATCGGTCCTGTCCGAGGCCCAGAGCGCGCCCAACCGTTCTTTCAGGAACACCGCCTCGGGGCTGATCTTGCGTGCAAACAGGTAATCCTGACTCAGCAGCAGGTCGAAATGATCGTTGTAGAATGTCACCGGCATCCCGTAATCCGAGAACATCTTGAAGGTAAGCGACCGGCTTTCAATCTCCACATCGGCGACCAGATGGCGCACCAATGTCTGAAAAAACGTCTCATCGGGGATCCAGGTGGTTCGGAAAAACCGCAGGATATCGGGCCGTTGCCGGCAGAACTCCAGCACCGCCTCGATGGTCCGGCGGCGCAGACACCACCATTGGCTGCCAATCATGACCTGCAGATCATCGGGAATTTTACGGTCCAGCCGCAGGCGTTTCTGGGCATTCAGCAGGGCGTAAAACAGCCATTTGTGTTTTCGCTCATTGACCAGATGGCGATAGACCAGCCGTTCCCCCTTGAATCCGATCTTGATCCAGTCGGACTGGAAGAAATCGAAGCTTTCGATGTAATCCTTGTCGGCACTGTCCAGCACATCGCGCGCATAGGCGCCGGATTTCACCGACATGCAATCCCCTGACAGCATGTAGAAATGCGTGGCCCTGGGAAAGGCGGCCTCGGCCGCCTCCAGCGCGTGCAGGCTGGCCTGAACCAGCGACCATTCCCCCCAACCGCATTTGATGCGTTTGCGGGCAAAGACCACGCCGGGATTGTCCGCAAGCGCGGTGGTGATGGCCTGATAATCCGCAGGTCTGGCGCGCGCGTCGAAATGGATCGACACATAATCGCCGGTGGCGGTCAGACGCTCCGCCTGCTGGATGACGGCGGGCGCATCCTTGTGACACAGCAGAATAAAGGCGATTTTTGCCATTTTCGAAACAGATGCCCCAATCTTTGCCGCGTCACTGATGCCACTATTAGCGGATTGCGGTTGAAGAAACCCTAGTTCTTTGCTTTTTCAGGATCAATCTGCACGTTATAACGCGTCAGACGTCACGTAGGAGGTGTCGCCAAGATGGGCTTTCCCGGAACCTGGATGACCGAAAGCGAAAGCATGGTCTATCGCGTTGTACCGAAATGTGCCTGCTCGACCATCGGTCAGATCATGTATTATTCCGATCAGGGTGAATTCTTTGACGGTGACATCCATGATGCCACGGGCGGGCTTCACAAATGGGCGCTGGAACCGTCGCAGCCCCTGATCGAAAGCAATGTGACGGCGCATAAATCCTATGCCTTCACCTGTGTCCGCAACCCCTATACCCGCATCCTGTCAAGCTTCTTTGACAAGATCTGCGGCATCCAGCGCAACGGCAACCGTTATCGCGGCAATCTGGTGCCACTGCTGATCCAGAAATACGGGATCGAGGTGGGTGATGATGACGGCAAGGAGGAATTCGACCAGATCGCCAGCTTTCGCCGGTTCCTGCTGTTTGCCCGCGACACCATCCGCTGGCGCCGCCCGATGGACCCCGATATTCACTGGTCGGCAATGTCGGGCCATGTCTCCACCTTCATCGCCAATGGCGGGCGGTATGACAACATTTTCTGGACGGAAACGTTCAATGACGGGATGCAGAGCGTGCTGGATGCGGTGCCCATGGCCCATGAGATCAAGCTGGGTGATGTGCCGCGCTTCAACGAATCCGAAGGACATGGCCCGAAACGGGCCCATCCGGTCGAGGATTACTTTGACGATCTGTCAAAACATCTGGTCTATGAAATCTACAAACGCGATTTCCAGCTGTTCAAATATGATTTCGAGGATCCGTCCAACAAGATGCCGATCAGTGAGATCGACCTGGACGAGGTGCATGCGAAGCTGGGCGGGTGACCTGAAATCATCTTGAGTCCGTTCAGATTCCATAAAGCAGAAATCGTTTCATCTGAATCAAAATCCGCTGTCTCTAAAGCACCCTGCCTGAAACTTGAATCACAAATGCCCTGCCACGCTTCGCGTTCCCGGGACATTTGTGATGCGCGATGTCTCAGGTTTAAGGCAGCATGCTGTAGATCAGCAAGTTTCTGATATAGAACGTGAATTTTGATGCGCGATGGTGCAGAATAAACGATTTCGCTATAACTTTTCTGATCATCCGCCTCCCGCCCGGCGGCACCGCCGGGCAGCGCCCGAACCGCCCCCACGGGGCGGGCGCTTCGCTTCCCACCCCTCGGTTCGGGCGCCGCCCTTAACTCTGCCCAGCCAGGTTGTGACATGTCAGATCAGCGCACTATGGCGGTTCGGCTTAAATCAGCCCCTGCTCCGCAAACAGCACTTTCAACGGCCGTTGCGGGCGCGGGCCGATATGGCGGATCACCTCAGCCGCGGCAGAGACCCCCATCCGCCCCGCCATCTCAAGCTCCTGCCCTGTGGCCAGACCATAGAGGAACCCGGCGGCAAACTGATCGCCTGCGCCGGTGGCATCAACCGGGGTGATTTCCTCGACCGGGACCGACACCTGCTGATCATCGCGGCGCAGCAGCACCGGATTGCCCGAGCGGGTGCAGACCAGCACCGGACACACCATCGCCGCCTCACCCAGTGCCACCTCCAGATCATCGGTCTCGTAAAGTGACAGCCATTCGGCCTCGTTGCCGATGACAAAATCCATCTCATCCTCGATCAGCTTGCGGAAACTGTCCCGGTGGCGATCCACGCAGAACGGGTCAGACAATGTGATCCCCGCCTGCCCACCTGCCGCGCGGCAGGCCGCCGCCGCCGCCAGAAAGGCGGATTTGCCCTTGTCCTTGTCGAACAGATAGCCTTCGAGAAACAGCAGCCGCGCGGCCCCCATGACGGACGGGTCCACATCCTCTTCGCTCAGCTCCGAGGATACCCCCAGATAGGTGTTCATCGACCGTTCCCCGTCAGGCGATACAAAGATCATCGACCGCGAGGTGGGCAGATGGTCGCCGCTGACCGGCGGGTTCGGGAAATCCGTGCCCTCACCCATCATCCGGTCCGCATAGAACAGACCCAGAGCATCCTCCTTGACCCGCCCCACAAAGGCCGTGCGCAGCCCCAGCGTGCCCAGACCGGCCAGCGTGTTGGCCACCGAACCGCCCGGCGTCTGCACCCGGTCGGACATGGCGGCATACAACACCTCGGCGCGTTCCCGTTCCACCAGTTGCATGATGCCTTTGGTGATCCCCATATTGTCCAGAAAACTGTCATCCCCGTGGGAAATCACATCGACAACCGCATTGCCGATGCCGACGACATCATAGGTCTTGCTCATAGGGTCTTATCCTCGAATTGGCATAGATCGCGGATGATACATACCCCGCATTTGGGTTTGCGCGCGACACAGATATAGCGCCCGTGCAGGATCATCCAGTGATGGGCATGGTGCTGGAATTCCACCGGAATATTGTCTTCAATGGCGCGTTCAACCGCATCCACATCCTTGCCCGGCGCAATGCCCGAGCGGTTGCCAAGCCGGAAGATATGGGTGTCGACCGCCTGCGACGGGTACCCCCACCACATGTTCAGCACAACATTGGCGGTCTTGCGCCCCACCCCCGGCAAGGATTGCAGCGCCGCACGGCTTGACGGCACCTCACCGCCATACTCCTCGACCAGAATACGGCTCAGCCTGATGACGTTCTTGGCCTTGTTGCGGTAAAGCCCGATGGTCCTGATATGCCCGATCACCGCATCCTCCCCCAGATCAAGCATCTTCTGCGGCGTATCAGCAAGTTTGAACAATTCGGCAGTGGCCTTGTTCACACCTGCATCCGTGGCCTGCGCGCTCAACGCGACCGCCACAACCAGCGTATAGGCGTTTACATGGTGAAGCTCGCCTTTCGGCTCCGCCTCGGCAGCGCGGAACCGGGTGAAAATCTCGTGAAGCGTATGATAATCGAGCTGTCTGGCCATGTCGGGCCACCATATGGCGCGACAGCCGGGGCTGGGCAAGCCCCCAACTGCCACCTGCGGGCCGGTGGGAGATGCCAGACGGTTTTGATCGTCATGTCAGCGACGGGCCTATAGTGTTTCGACTTTATATTGAGACAGTGTAACGGCTTTCGCGTTTGAGCCGAAGGCAACCCCGCCGCTTTGTGACTGTCATCGCAATAGGGCATGTTGGCGGAGGCGCCGCAGCGGCAGAGGAAACGTTCCTTCGCACTGTCCATCTGTCGGCCTGATCCGCCAGTATCCAGCCGGTTTTGGTGCCCGGTTTGAACACCCCCGGCAGGCAGCATATAGCGTGCGGTCATGGATACAGGCCCTGGCCTCAAAGGTTAGTCAGGTCATCTGTTTCGACAGGTCGCATCCGGCTCTCCGGCTGAATGGCTCTGACATCCAGCAACCCACAGGCAAAACCCATCCGGCAACCGGCTTGCGGGAGTATTATGCAACATCGGCCCATAGCGCCCAATGATCGTTCAAACTTGAAACAGATCGTTGCAAAATCCACGATCTGGCGGCCACAGCACCTTGCCAAGCGCGATTTCCCACTCATAATTGCGCTTATAAACTTCAGGGAGCTAAAAAATGACACGTCGCATTCCCGCGATAACTGCCGCTTTGCTGGCAACTGCCGCCATCACAATCTCTTCGGCTGAGGCCGAAACGCTGCGATGGGCCCGCGCAGCCGAAGCACTGACACTGGACCCCCACGCCCAGAATGAAGGGCCGACCAGCGTCTTGATGCAACAGATCTACGAGCCGCTGATCGTGCGGAACATGGAAGGCGTCATGGAACCCGGGCTGGCCTTGGACTGGGCGCCGTCCGCCGATGACCCGAATGTCTGGGTCTTCAATCTGCGCGAGGGCGTGACCTTCCATGGCGGCGAAACCTTCAATGCCGAAGATGTGGTTTTCTCGTTCAACCGTGCGATGTCGGAAACCTCGAATTTCAAAGAGCTTCTTTCAAGTGTGGCCGAAGTCCGCGCCGCCGGGCCCTACACCCTTGAAATCGTCACCAACGGGCCAAACCCGTTGCTGCCCAACAACCTGACCGGCATTCTGGTCATGGATGAAGGCTGGGCCACCGAAAACGGCGCTGTCGAGGTGCAGGATTACGCCGCTGGCGAAGACACCTACAGCGCCCGCAACACCAATGGCACCGGGCCTTATGTGCTGACCAGCCGCGAGGCGGATGCCCAGACCGTGCTGACAGCGTTTGACGCTTATTGGGGCATCGGGGCATTCCCGCTGGCCGCGTCCGAGGTGATCTTCACCCCGATCCAGAACCCCGCAACCCGTGTGGCCGCCCTGCTGTCCGGCGAGGTGGATTTCATTCAGGACGTGCCGGTGCAGGATCTTGACCGTGTGGCAAATGCCGATGGGCTGGGCCTGGCGACCACCGCCCAGAACCGGGTGATCTTCTTCGGTCTGAATGTCGGAGCCGATGATCTGACCCATGACAATGTGGAAGGGGCCAATCCGCTGGCCGATCACCGGGTCCGTGAGGCGATGACCCTGACGCTGAACCGCGATGCGATCATGCAGGTCGTGATGCGGGGCCAGTCAGCACCGACCGGTGTCGCCACTCCGCCGCCGGTCAATGGCTGGACACCTGAACTGGATGCCTACCCGGCCGTGGATGTGGAAGCCGCGCAGGCGCTGATGGAGGAGGCCGGTTACGGCGATGGGTTCACCATCCAGCTTGACTGCCCGAATGACCGCTATGTCAATGACGAAGCGATCTGTCAGGCTGTGGTCGGCATGTTTGCCCAGATCGGCATCACCATTAACCTTTCGGCCCTGCCCCGCGCCCAGCACTTCCCGCTGCTGGCCAATGGCGAGACCGATTTCTACATGCTGGGCTGGGGTGTGCCGACCTATGACAGCGAATATATCTTCAACTTCCTGTTCCACACCCGTGACGGGGAACGCGGCAGCTGGAATGCCACCAATTTCTCGGATGCCGCGATGGATACGATGATCGAAAGCCTGTCCTCCGAGGTTGATCTTGAGGCGCGCAATGCGATGATCGCCGACCTGTGGGAAATGGCGCAGGCGGAGCTTATCTATCTGCCGCTGCACAATCAGGTTCTCAACTGGGGTGTCAGTGATCACTGGATCACCGTCGTGGACCCCAATGACACCGTGAGATTCAAGTATTTCGCAACCAACTGATCCCGACAGAAACAGGCTGCACCCTGCAAAGGTGCAGCCCCTGAAAGGCGCCGCCGACAAGGTGGCGCCTTTTGCATGAAGAGATATTGGTTTGGGCGGCGGGCTTTTCACCCTTCGCCATACCTCTCACCTCACAGGCTTGTGATCAGGGTGGCTTTGCACTCCCCCCCTATCTGCGTCAGGCTTTCGCAACCCCGGACGCGGGGGGCACTTACAAGGGGACGGATTTTATGAAACGCGCACTTACTTTGACCGCCTTGGCGCTTTGCCTCGGCAGCACGGCCACCGCCGAAACGTTCCGTTGGGCCACCACCACGGACCCGCAGACGATGGACCCCCATGCAGTCAGTTCCGCGCCGGTTCTAGGCTTTCTGAACAATGTCTATGAAGGTCTGGTGCGGCGCGGCCGCGATATGGCGATCGAGCCGGCCCTGGCCACCTCGTGGGAACCGATCGGTGATGGCGCAGGCTGGCGATTTCATCTGCGCGAGGGCGTGAGTTTCCATGATGGCAGCGCATTTGATGCCGAAGACGTGCTGTTCTCGTATCAGAGGGCCGCGTCGGAAGCCTCGGATGTGGCCAGCTGGTTCGCGCCGGTTTCAGAGGTGGTCGTGGTCGATGATTTCACCGTGGATATCATGACCACCACGCCCCAGCCGATCTTTCCCGACAGCATCGCCAACTGGATGATGATGGACAGTGGCTGGGCCGAAGCCAATGGCGCGGAACTGCCCGCCCGGGATGAGGAAAACCATGCCACGCTCAACGCGAACGGCACCGCCGCCTTCATGCTGGAGGACCGCCAGCCGGGGCTGACCACGGTTCTGGTGCCTTTTGACGGCTGGTGGGGCGAGGTGGAACATAACATCACCCGTGCCGAACTGACCCCGATCCAGAATTCCGCCACTGCCGTGGCGGCGCTTTTGTCGGGGGATGTGGATATGATCGACCCGGTGCCTATTCAGGATGCCCTGCGCCTGTCGGACACGGACGGTGTGAAAGTGGTTCAGGGCATCGAGGCGCGGGTGATCATGCTGGGCTTCGCCCATGATCATGACGTGCTTTACGGCGGTCTCAATGCGGGCGATCCGAACCCGTTCTCGGATCCGCGTGTGCGTCAGGCGGTGGGTCATGCGGTCAATGTGGATGCGATCCTGCAAACCATCATGCGCGGCAATGCGGAACCGGCCAGCCAGCTGGTCAGCCCGGCGATGCGCGGCTATTCCCAGGCCAATGCGGCCCGGCCTGCGGTTGATCTGGATGCCGCCCGCGCGCTTCTGGCCGAGGCCGGATATCCCGACGGGTTTTCCTTCGGCCTGTCCTGCCCCAATGACCGCTATCTGAATGACGAGGCCGTGTGCCAGGCGGTGGTTGCGATGCTGGCCCAGATCGGGCTGGAGGCGCAGCTGGACTCCATGCCGGTGTCGAATTACTGGCCGGAATTGCGGGCCGATCATTTCGACATGTATCTGCTGGGCTGGTCACCGGGCACGTTTGATGCGGAACATCCGATCCGCTTTCTGGTTCATACCAATGGGGAGCGTCTGGGCACCTGGAATTTTGGCGGCTATTCCAACCCGCGTATCGACGAGATGCTGCCCCTGATCCAGTCGGAAATCGACGACGGCGCCCGCCAGGCGATGCTGGATGAAGCCGCCGCGATCATTCAGGATGATATGGTCTATGTGCCGATGTATGTGCAGCCCCTGATCTGGGGCACGGGCGACGATATCGACCTGACGCAGCGCCCGGACAATTTCTTCATTCTGCGCTGGGTCACTGTGAACTGAACGGCGGCACATCCGGGTATCTTGGATGGGCGTATTTGGAACAAGAAGAAAGCAGGGCGCGTCACATGATGCGCCCTGTCTGGTTGAGGGGGCCGCACCATGGGCGTGATGATAAACGGAGTCTATCATGCCGAGGATCCGGGGCCGGACACGGCCCTGAACGGGGCCTATGAGCGGCAGAAGGCCACCATCCGAAGCTGGATCACCGCCGATGGATCATCGGGATTTGGCCCGGACGGTGAAGCCCGAGATATACAAACAGGGCTATTTCTCTCCGTCCGAGCTGCGCAAACCCCTGGGCATTGTGCCCGCCGGGCCGATGATCGACTGGACCCTGCCCCATAGGCGATAAGGCGGTTTGCCGGGTTACGGGTTATGCAGGGCCGCCATCCAATGTGGTCACAAGCTCTGCAATCTTGCCGCCCCGCAGGGTGAACCGATTGGTGCCACTGCCGCGACCGCCGGGGATCGAAGGGGAATGGCAGGCCCATTGCACCTGCACCACATCGCCTTCAAGCTTGGCGCCAAGCACTTCGATCCGGGTCTCGACCATCGGCATTTCCCATCCCAGCGCCATGGCCTTCATGATCGCCGCCCGGCCTTCATGGCGGCGGGTTTCGCCGGTGAACGGCTCCACATAGACCGCGTCGTCAGTGAAATGCCCCTCCAACGCCTTGGCCCCGGGCTGGCCGGCCTGCATCGCCAAAAAGAAATTGCTCACTTCGATGGGAATCTGAGTCATAATCCGCTCCATGTTTGATCAATCATCTGCTCAGGATCTGCGCGAGGCGCTGAAAGCGCTGAGCGCGCCGGACAGTTCGGCCATGGCCTGGGACGCGATCCCGGCTTTGGGACGGCTGGCCGATGCCGGGCACCATGTGGAGATCGACCTGACCGCCACAAAACTGATCGGCGCGCCCGTGATCATCGCCCATCCCCAAAGCCCGGTCTTTGATGCACTGACACCCCGCCAACGCGACGTCGCACAGGGATTGGCGCAAGGTTTGTCCAACAAAGACATTGCCCGGACCCTTGGGATCAGCCCCGCCACAGTCAAAGATCATGTTCATGCCATCCTCAAACGTCTTGGCCTGTCCCGCCGGGGCGAAGTTGCCGCGTCTATCCGTCAACCCAAAGCCTAACAGAGCGGCACAAACCGGCATATCCGCCAAAGGATGGATCAATTCATCCGCATCAGGGCTGCAGAAACCTTGACCCGACCCGCTCCACAGCCCAAGACTTTCTGATGTTCACCTATATCATCCGCCGTATCCTCCAATCCGTTCTGGTCCTTTTGATCGTGGGGCTGGTTGCCTTTGCCATGTTCCGATTTGTGGGCGACCCGATTGACAATATGCTGGGCCAGGAACGCACGATGGAAGATGTGGAACGGCTGCGCACGCAGTTGGGCCTCGATCAGCCCTTTGTTGTACAATATTACCGGTTCCTTGAAGGCGCGGTGCAGGGCAATTTCGGCATTTCATACCGGCAGGGCCGACAGGTTTCGGAGATCATTGCCGAACGTGTGCCCGCCACTTTGGAACTGGCCTTCGTATCCGGCTTCTTTGCGCTGACACTTGGCATCGCTCTGGGGGTGTTCACGGCGATCCGGCGCGACGGCTTTGCCTCGAACGCGATCATGACACTCAGCCTGATCGGGGTTTCGCTGCCAACCTTTCTGATCGGGATATTGCTGATCTATCTCTTCTCGGTGGAACTTGGCTGGCTGCCCAGTTTCGGGCGCGGCGAGGTGGTCAGGTTGGGCGGCTGGTCCACCGGCTTTCTGACCCGATCAGGGCTGCTGGCCCTTATCCTCCCCTCAATCACGCTTGGACTTTATCAGATGACACTGATCATGCGGCTGGTCCGCTCGGAAATGCTGGAAGTGCTGCGGCAGGATTACATCCGCTTTGCCCGGGCGCGCGGGTTGAAACAACGCGCCATCAACTTTCGCCATGCGCTGAAAAACACGCTTGTTCCGGTGATCACCGTGACCGGGCTGCAACTGGGCTCGATCATCGCTTTCGCAATCATCACCGAGACGGTGTTTCAATGGCCCGGAGTGGGCCTTTTGTTCATCAACGCCATCCAGTTTGTCGATATCCCGGTCATGGCCGCCTATCTGATGCTGATCTCGGTGATGTTCGTGGGCATCAATCTGGCGGTTGACCTGCTTTATGTCGCGATTGACCCGCGTCTGCGAACCGAGGGGAAAAGCCAATGACCGATGCCCCGCTGACCTCGCCGACAGAAAAGCCCCGCGCGCAATCGCGCCTGTCCATCGCCTGGGACAGTGATGTGGGCTATTCCTTCCGCCATTCCCCGGTTGCGATCATCTCTCTGGCGGTGACGCTTTTGCTGGTGCTGAGCGCGGTTTTCGCGCCACTGATCGCCCCCCATGACCCGTTCAACCCCGCAACGCTGAACCTGATGAACGGGTTCACCCCGCCGGGGGAGGCCAATGCCTTTACCGGCGACACATTCTTTCTGGGCACCGATGATCAGGGAAGGGATGTGTTTTCGACCATCCTCTACGGGTTGCGGATTTCACTGTTTGTGGGTTTCGCGGCGGTGCTGTTTGCCATGATCCTGGGCATCTCGCTTGGTCTGCTGGCAGGCTATGTGGGCGGCTGGGCCGAAACGATCATCATGCGGATCGCCGATGTTCAACTGACCTTTCCGGCCATTCTGGTGGCGATGCTGATCTTTGGCGTCGCCAAGGGGATCACGCCGATTGAATACCGCGATCAGGTGGCGATCTGGGTGTTGATCATCGCCATTGGCCTGTCGGATTGGGTGCAGTTCGCGCGGGTGGTGCGCGGCGCCACACTGGTGGAAAAGTCCAAGGAATATGTGCAGGCGGCGCGTCTGATCGGGCGGTCGCCCATCGCGATCATGGTCCGCCATATCCTGCCCAATGTGCTGTCACCGGTTCTGGTCATCGCCACGATCAGCCTGGCGCTGGCGATCATCGCCGAGGCAACGCTCAGCTTTCTGGGGGTGGGCGCGCCGCCCACGCAACCCTCGCTTGGCACGCTGATCCGTATCGGTCAGGGTTTCCTGTTTTCGGGTGAATGGTGGATTCTGTTCTTCCCGGCCTGCACCCTTCTGGGTCTGGCACTGGCAGTCAATCTGCTGGGGGACTGGCTGCGCGATGCGCTGAACCCGAGGCTGCGCTGATGGCATTGCTGGAAATCGAAAACCTCACCGTGGAATTCCCCACAAGGCGGCAGACCTTTGTGGCGGTCAGCAAAGCTGACCTGACTGTTGAGCCGGGCCAGATTCACGGGCTGGTCGGCGAAAGCGGCGCCGGTAAATCCACCATCGGGGCCGCCGTCATGGGGCTTCTGGACCCGCCCGGGCATATCACCAGCGGCACGATCCGGTTCCGAGGCGAGGAGATGTCGGGCCTTGATGCGGCTGCGATGCAGGCCCTGCGCGGCAAGAAAATCTCGATGATCTTTCAGGACCCGCTGACCTCTCTCAACCCGTTATTCACCGTAAAGCAGCAACTGGTCGAAACCATTCAGCAACATCTGGGCTTTGACGATGCCGCCGCAGAGACCCGCGCGATTGAGCTGATCAACCGCGTGGGCATTCCTGATCCCGAAACCCGGGTCAACCAGTATCCGCACCAGTTTTCCGGCGGCATGCGGCAGCGGGTGGTGATCGCCCTGGCGCTTTGCTCGGAACCCGATGTGATCATTGCCGATGAACCGACAACCGCGCTTGACGTGTCGATCCAGGCGCAGATTCTGGACCTGATCAAGGAACTGGCGCGGGAACGACAGGTTGGCGTGATCCTGATCACCCATGATATGGGCGTGATTGCCGATACCACCGACAAGGTCACGGTGATGTATCAGGGCGAGGTGGTTGAAAACGGCGAAACCGCACAGGTTCTGGGCAAGCCCGAACATCCGTATACAAAATCCCTGATCGCGGCGGTGCCCCGGCCCACGGTCAAGCTGAACCGGTTCCCCCTGATCAGTTATGGCGGGCGGGTCACCGAGTTTCATATCGAGGATCTGGCGCGCAACTGGCCCTCGACCGATGCAAAACGCGGCATGCGCCTGCTTGAGGTTTCGGGACTGAGCAAACGCTTCCTGCAAAAACCCGCTTTGTTTCGCTCCCGCCGGCAGTTTTTCACAGCCGTGGACAATACCAGTTTCGAGATCAGACAGGGGGAGGTCTTTGGCCTGGTCGGCGAAAGCGGCTCGGGCAAGTCGACCATCGCGCGGATGATCGCGGGGCTGTATCCGGTGGATGGCGGCTCGGTCAGGTTTGAAGGGAAAAACGTGACCGCAGGCCGCCGGGGGGTGCCTGAATTCTACCGCAAGCAGATTCAGATGATTTTTCAGGACCCGTATTCCAGCCTGAACCCCCGTATGCGCGTTGACCAGATCGTGGCCGAACCCGCCCGCCATCACAGGCTGCTGGAGGGTGAGGCGCTGCAATCGCGGGTCGATGAATTGCTGGACCGGGTGGGGCTTGGGGCCGAGGCAGGGCTGAAATATCCGCATGAGTTTTCGGGCGGACAGCGGCAGCGCATTTCAATCGCCCGGGCCCTTGCAACCCAACCCCGCTTCCTGATCTGTGATGAGCCGACAAGCGCGCTGGATGTCTCCATTCAGGCGCAGATCCTCAACATCCTCAAGGATTTGCAGGAGCATCTGAACCTGACGATGCTGTTCATCTCTCATGACCTGCCGGTGGTGCGTCAGATGTGCGATCGCGTGGGCGTTCTGAAAGGCGGCCAACTGGTCGAGGTCGCAGAAACGGAAAAGCTGTTTGCAGCACCTGAACATGAATATACCCGTGATTTGCTATCACTCATGCCCAAGCTTGACGGGCTCTCGAACGAAGGACTTGCCGTCGCATAAATGACCGGCCTGCCGGTGGGGGGGAACGGCAGGCCGGTGCGGCGGGCCCTGATTTTTGGGGATGATCAGAGCCCGGCATCTGCCCCGGTCAGGCCGAGGAAGACAGAGGCGTCAGGGTCAAGGATGTGGTGGCATTGTCGAGCAAAGCAGCGGGACGAAGCATCGGGTTTCTCCTTGATGAGCATGGGCCCGTGGCAGCGGGCATTGTTATGCCTTTAGGTCGCGCCAGGGCCCATCAGGGTTCAAAGAATATGGCATCCGACATGCAATCGGCCTGCCTTCGATATTGCGAAGGCGGGCCGATGAATTCATGTCACTCAGAGAACGCGCAATGCCGCCGGTTCAGCAGCCCCCTGCCCGCACCAGACCCCAGCCAAACTCCGCATCCCGGCCCGGATTTCCCAGATCGACCGAGGCAGCGCGCAACCGCTCACGTACTGTGTCCACGGGCGCCCCGGGCGCCAGCCGCGCCGCCAGTGCGGTGATGATCGGTGCCGCATAAGACGTGCCCGAGGCATAGCTGGCCCCGCCGCGCCGGGTTGCGACGAAGATATCCACGCCGGGGGCCGCGAACTCGATATGATCTCCGAAATTCGCCCGCCGGTAGCGCCGATAGCCCGCATCAATGGCGGTGACCGCAATCACATCCGGGTGGGCCGCCGGATAGGCCGCCAGCGCCCGGCCATTATTGCCCGCCGCCGCGATCATCACCGCGCCCCGTTGGGCCGCCGCATCCAGGACCCGGTCCATGGCGCGGTTTTCCGGCCCGGCGAAAGACATGTTGATCAGCCGCACATTCTGGCTGATCAGACGGTCCAGCGCCGCGGCAATGCGTTCGATATCGCCAGCCTCCCGCCCCCGGTCCCGGGTGAAGGCGGAAACGGCATGAAGCCGGGCACCACCGGCCAGCCCCATCAAGGGCCCGCCGCCATCCTGACCGGCCATGATCACGGCAACAGCCGTACCATGCGCGGTATTCGGCGGGCGTTCCCCCCGGGTCAGCACACTTTCATTGGTGACCTGCACGGATCTGAGGGCCGGATGTGACGAATCCACCGGCCCGTCAATCAGCCCGACGGCGACCGAGCCGGACAACCGGCAGGCCCCGGGCACCGCAACACCCACCATCTCGGGCGCATAAAGCCGTGGGCCCGCCTGGGCAAAACGATAATAGGCATGGGTATCCACATAACTCAGCGGCGCCACTTGCGCCAACAGGCGTTCGGCCTGGGGCAGTGTAAGTGCGTTACGGAAATCGAAAATCAACCCCCGACGGTTCAGACTGGGATATTCCCGGCTCCGGCGCAGCACAGCCCCGGCACCGGTCAGGGCCTGAATGACGGTATTCGACTGCCCGGGCGGCCCGATCACAATATATTCCAGCCGGTTTCCGGCAATGTAGACTGCATCGCTCCGTCGCGATCTTCGGGCTTCGTCCAGCGCCCCGTCACCGCGGTCACTGCGGTCACCGGTGTTATCAGAAACCGAACCCTGCTGGCGTGGCCCGGGCTGCCCCGTCGCCTGTGCAAGTGCAAGATCAGTTTGCAGAAATCCAAAACACAGAAATAGACATAATGTAAAAATACGCATGTTCGTCGGCCTCATCTCAGGGGGCCGCGATCTCCAGCGTCTCAATTACGCCATCCTGCCCCGCTGTTTCCAGAACCTCCTGGGCGGTGGCATTTGCCACATCATCCAGAACGCTCAACTCATACAGGCCAAGTGCAGACGGACCGGCGACAATCTCAACCCCTGCATCCAGCAACAAGGCCCTTATCCGGGCCTCTGTCGCATCGGCTGCAAAACCAACCACAAAATCCGCCTCAGCGGCGCCTTCCCCACTTGCCAGCTCATAACCGGACTGATCCGATCCGGAGTATACTATCACAGTTTGCGCCAAAGCCACGGTCAAAACCACTGCCGCCGCAATTTGCCAGATTCGCATCTGGCGGATCGGCACAACATTGTCGGCAGGCTGTGGCGTGGCAGAACCCGCGCGGTCGGCCTCAACATCGCGCATCAGACGGGCAAGGCCCAATTCTCCGGGGGTTTGCAGAACTTCGGCCTGCATGGTTTCACGCAAGGCAAGCAGCGCCTCCAGTTCCGCCCTCAGATTCGCATCATCGGCCAAAGCCGCTTCAACCTCGGCACGTTCCGCCTCCTCAAGGGTGCCATTGGCATAGAACACCAGAAGCTCTTCGATATGCCGGGTCATGCGGGCACCCCCCGTTCCACAAGGCCAGAGAGACAATGCATCAACAGCTTTTTGGCATGGAACACACGGGTTTTGATCGTGCCCTCGGGAACGCCGGCCACCTCGGCAATTTCGCCATAGGTCATGTCCTCATAGAAGGCCATCGAGATCGCCGCCTTGTGATCATCCTTCAGCGTCTGCAGACAGTGGCGGACATGATCCGCCTCCTGCCCCGCGCTCAGGCAAGCCTCGGCATCGGGGCTGTCATCTGCCGCATCGGGAATATCGCCTGTCAGATCGGTGCGCCCCCGTTTGCGATGGGCGTCGATCACCTTGCGATAGGCAATGCCAAATATCCAGGTCTGCACTTTTGATCGTCCCTCAAACCGGCCAGCAGAACGCCAAACCTCCATAAACACGTCATGGAGTATGTCGCTGGCCTCGAACGGATCGTTCAATCTGGAGCGGATAAATCTGAAAACGGGCTTTTCCAGCGCGCGATACAACGCCGCCAGCGCCTGTTTATCCCCGTTGGCGGTGGCCGATAGCAACGCCGCCTGAGTCTGGTCATTGGTCATGATATCCACCGGATCGGTGAAGCGAATAAGGGTTCTGGAAATTGCATAATCTGAAAACCTGAAAAATATAGGTGTCAATCATGCCCTTCTAAAACATTTCAAGTTAAAGATGTATCGGTTTTCGCAACCTTTGTGACAGGGCAATATTTTGCCAAACCGACACACGGCACCGGGCAGGATCCTTGCGCCGGGCCCCATATCCCGCCCCCTGTCAGGCATCAGACCTCCAGATCGGTCACCAGAATACCCTTGGCCCCGCCGGTTGCGGCGGCGACCAGCAGCCCCCCGGCCTTCTGGTGATCGGGATGGCCATCATAGGCCAGATGGGCGGCGCGATCCGCAAAGGTGATAATGAACCCGTAAGGGTAGGCCTGTGATTTCCCTTCAAAATCAAGATTGGGCCCATGGCTCAGGTCCAGCATGCCCGGGATTTTCTGCAGCATCCCCTCAATCAGCGCCATCGCCTCGGCGGTCCGGGCCAGGGCATCAGACGTGTCAGCAGCGACAAATACACAGTGTTTCAGCATGTTATAATGCTCCGTCAATCAAAATGGCGCGGAAATCATTGACATTGGTCAGGGTCGGGCCGGTGATCACCTGATCGCCAATCGCGGCGAAAAACCCGTGGCTGTCATGATCGGCAAGCGCGGCTGCCGGGTCGACACCGGCAGACAGCGCTTTGGTCAGGGTCTGCGGGCCAATCACGGCGCCCGCAATCTCGGCCGCGCCATCAACACCATCGGTGTCGCAGGCCAGCGCATGAATGCCCGGTGCGCCGTTCAGGGCCAGGGCAAGGGCCAGGGCATATTCGGCGTTTGGCCCGCCACTGCCGCTGCCGCGACGGGTCACGGTCAACTCCCCCCCTGAGAGGATCAGATGCGGGGCCGTATCGGCGCGCATCCGGTCCTGCCGGTCGCGGGCCAGCCCCGCATGCCCGGCGGCAATCTCTCTGGCCTCCCCCTCCAGCGCATCGCCCAATATCTCAACCGTGAAACCCGCCGCCTGCGCCTGTTCCGCTGCGGCCGCAAGGGATTGGGACGGGGCGGCATAAATATGGTTTTCAACATGCGCCAGATGCGGGGCGCCCGGGGGCAGAACCCCGGTTTTCCCTGCCAGCACGGCCTGAACAATATCCGGCATGGGGATATTCCAGCGTGTCAGGATGGCCAGCGCCTCCCCGGGCGTACTGGCATCGGCGACGGTGGGGCCCGAACCGATGAAAGCCGGGTCATCCCCCGGCACATCGGAAATCAGCAGGCTGTACATCCGGGCCGGAAACGCCGCACCCGCCAGTTGCCCGCCCTTCACCCGGCTCAGATGTTTGCGGACCGTGTTCATCTGATCAATCGGCGCCCCCGATGCCAGCAGTGCCGCATTCACCGCCTGTTTCTCTGCCAGCGTGATCGCGCCTGCCGGTTGCACCAGCAGTGCCGAGGCCCCGCCGGAAATCAGCGCCAGCACAAAATCATCCGCCCCCAATCCGCCAAGCAGGTCCAGCATCCGCGCGGTGGCCGCCTGCCCCGCCGCATCGGGCACCGGGTGGGCGGCCTCGACAATCTCGACCCCCTTGCAGGGCCGGCCATATCCGTAGCGGGTGATCACCAGACCCTCGCAGGGGCCCCAGACCTGCTCCACCGCCTCCGCCATCCGGGCCGAGGCTTTGCCCGCGCCGATCACCACCACCCGGCCCGGTGGTTTCGGCGGCAGATGGCCGGGCAGGCTGCGCATCGGGTCAGCCACCTCAACCGCGCGATCAAACAGGGCCCGCAGGCGGGTTTCAGGGGTCATATCGGGGCCTTTTTGCTTGAAGCGCGGGGGACAAGTTGCACGGCCGCGCGATATTCAGCCTCAGGGCGCTTATTGTTTTCCAGCCAATCCAGCATCAGTTTCGCCGCATAGGCTCCAAAACTTTCAATATCACAACTTACCGAGGAAAGCTGTGGATAAACCTGTGCACATTCCTCGATATCGTCAAACCCGATCAGCTGAAAATCTGTGCCAACCCGCCGCCCGATCTCTGCAAAGCCGGAATGCAGGCCCAAAGCCACCAGATCATTGAAACAGATCGCCGCATCAATCCCGGGATGATCCCGGGCCAGGTGCAGCGCTGTCTGACGTCCGAAACTGCGCGAGGCCCGACCGTGGAACACAACCGGGTCACGCCCGGCGGCCTGCATTTCATGCAGATAGCCTGACAACCGTTCCCGGGTGATCGCCCGATCCGCGACCCCACCCACAAAGGCGATATTCCTCGCACCGGAGGCCAGCAAAGCCCGGGTCGCCTCGGCCCCGCCGGCTGCATAGTCAAACGAGGCAAAGGGGAACAGATCGGTACGCATATCCACCCGGCGCAGCATTTGCAGACAGGGCAGCCCGGCCTGCGCGATCCGGTCGAACAGGGCATCGGTCGCCCCATAGGCCGGGGAGATGATCAGCCCCGACACCCCGTGTTCGATCATCGAGCCTGCAACCTGCGCCTGCAATTCCGCATCCTCATTACTGTTGGAGATGATCGTGGCATAACCGCGGGCCGACAGGCTCATCTGCACCGAGGTGGCAAATTCGGTGAAAAACGGGTTTCTGAGATCGTTGATCACCATGCCGATCAGGCCAACGCCGCCCGCGCGCAACTGTGCCGCCGCCCGGTTATAGACATAGCCAAGCGCGGCCATGGAATTGCGCACCAGATCAGCGGTTTCCGCCTTGACCAGCGGGCTGCGCTGCAACACCAGCGACACGGTCGATTTCGACACGCCTGCATGGTCCGCCACATCCAGAATGGTCGGTCTTTTTCTCACCCGGGCTCAACCCCCATCAATCCCATGCAGCCCCAATAACATACGCATGCGCGACAGGGCCAGATCGGGGCGCGCCAGCAGCCGGGCCTGATCGGCCAGCCGGAAAACCTGCGCGTAATGGGTGATGTCGCGGGAAGACTGGAAACCCGCAGGCATGATGAAATGATCCTGCGCGCCATTCAGCCAGGCCAGATAAGCGATGCCCGCCTTGTAGAATTGCGTCGATGGCCGGAAAATTTCGCGGCTAAGCGGCACGGTCGGCGCCAGAAGCGCGTGATAGGTGGCATGGTCCCCTGTCGCCAGCGCCTCCAGCGCCTGAGAGGCTGCGGGTGCGATGGCGGCGAAGATGCCAAGAAGCGCATGGGAATGATGGGTGTCATCCCCCTCAATCAGGGGCGCATAGTTGAAATCATCCCCGGTATAAAGACGGATACCCGCCGGGAGACGTTTGCGGAATGCTTCCTCATGGGCCTGATCCAGAAGGGAGATCTTGATCCCGTCCACTTTCGCCATGTTCGAGCCGATGATCCCCAGCACGGTTTGCGAAGCCTTCGATATATCTGCACTGCCCCAATATCCGGTCAGGGCCGGGTCAAACATATCACCCAGCCAATGCAGGATCACCGGGTCTTTCGCCTGGGCCAGCAGATGGTCATAGACCCGGATATACATGGCCGCATCCGCCCCGATCGCAGGCAGCGCGCGGGTGGCCATCAGAATGATCTGCCCGCCCGCCGCCTCAACCGCCGCCATCTGGGTCTCATAGGCGGCAATGATATCCTCGGCGCTGCGCAATTCTTCCAACGCCTTATGATCCGTGCCCGCGCCACAGGCCACGCGGGGCGCCAGCGGGTGGGCTTTTGCCTCGCCCATCGTGCGTTCAATCAGCTCTTTCGCAGTCTCCCAATCCACCCCCATGCCCCGCTGTGCGGTATCCATGGCTTCGGCCAGATCAAGCCCCTGATCCCACAGGAAATGGCGGAATTTCAGCGTGTTCTCCCAATCCACGGCCGGGCGACCCTGCCATGGGTCACGATCTGCCAGCGGGTCGCTGACCACATGGGCGGCGGCAAACCCGGTGCGGGTGAACGGCACCGATGGCGCGCGCGGGGTCAACGGGTCCCCTTGCAGGTCATAGGGGGCCAGTGTTCCGGCAGAGGTGGGCAGCAGCATCGGTTCAGACCCCGTAATCGGCGCGGATCATATCGGCGGCCTTTTCCGCGATCATGATCACCGGCGCATTGGTGTTGGAGGAGACCAGCCGGGGCATGATCGAGGCATCCACCACGCGCAACCCGTTGATCCCGTTGAAACGCAGGCGCGGATCGACCACCGCAGTGGCATCCGCCCCCATGCGGCATGTGCCCGCCGGGTGGTGATCGGTCTTGGCATTGGCGCAGGCGAAGGCAAAGACATCCGCATCGCTTTGCACATCCGGCCCGGGCAGCACCTCGCGTTTCACGAACCCCGCCAGCGCAGGCTGGCGCAAGATTTCCTGCGCCAGTTTCAGCCCCCGGATCGACATTTCCCGGTCATTGGGATCGGCCCAGTAATTCGGGTCGATCAGCGGCGGTTCTGCCGGATCGGCACTGGCCAGCCGCACACTGCCCCGCGACCGGGGGCGCAGATAGGCGGAATTCAGGGTCACGCCTGCATTCTGCATCTTCGCCACCCCCGCCTCGATCCCTGAGCCAAGCCCCAGATGAAACTGGATATCGGGGCTGCGCGCGCCCTCTTCGGCATACCAGAAGCCGCCGGTTTCAAACAGGCTGGAGGCCACCGGCCCGGTTCTGGTCAGCAGATAGCGCAGACCCGCGACAGCCGACCAGAAGGGCCGGGCGTATTTGTCATAGGTATGATCACCGGTGCATTCCGAGATGGTGAAAAGGTCCAGATGATCCTGAAGATTGGCGCCGATCTCCGGCTGGTCGAAGACCGGCGGCACCCCCAGCTCTTTCAGATGATCCGCCGGGCCAAGCCCCGACAGCATCAACAGCCGGGGGGAGCCGATGGCCCCTGAGGCCATGATCACCTCGGTTCCGGCCATAAGGCGGGTGCCATCCATCAATGCGACCCCTGTGGCGCGGTGGTTTTTGATGATCAGATGCCGCACCTGCGCGCCGGTTTTAAGGGTCAGATTCGGCCTTTTTCTGGCGGGTCCCAGATAGGCGACAGAGGTTGAAGACCGCCGCGCATGTCTCTGTGTCAGCTGATAAAACCCAACCCCGTCCTGGCGTTCCCCGGCCATATCCGGGTTCTGCGGGATACCCAATTGCCCCGCCGCCTCGAAATAGGCCTGACAGATCGGCAGCGGCGCGCGTGGCTGCGACACGCCAAGCGGGCCGCCCTGCCCGTGATAGGCATTGCTGAACGTGTCATTATCCTCGGCCTTGCGGAAATAGGGCAGCACATCCTCATAGCTCCACCCGTCACAGCCCACCTGCCGCCACTCGTCGTAATCCAGCGCATTGCCCCGGGTGTAGATCTGCGCATTCACAGTCGAGCCGCCACCGATCACACGTGCCTGGGTGTAATTGAACACCCGGTTGCCCATGTGCCGCTGCGGCACCGTCTGCCAGCCCCAGGAACCGATGCCCCGGGTCATTTTCGCAAATCCCGCAGGCAGGCGGTAAAACGGGTGCCGATCAGCGCCGCCTGCCTCCAGCAGACAGACCCGCAGATCTGCGGCCTCGGACAGGCGGGCGGCAAGAACACAGCCGGCGCTGCCCCCGCCGACGATGATGATGTCATAGGTTTCCGTCATCCGCGCCTCACAATTGCTGAACCGACAGGCCGCCATCGACGGGAATGACCGTGCCGGTGGCATAGGCAAACGCGCCTCCGGCAAGGGCCGCGACCACCTGCCCCACATCCGCCGGCTGGCCCCACCGCCCTGCAGGCACCAGCCCATCGGCGATTTTCGCGTCATAGGCCTCTTTCACAGCGGCGGTCATGGCCGTGTCGATGATCCCGGGGCGGATGTCGAACACGCCGATCCCGGCCCCGGCCAGCCGCGCGGCGTAAAGCTGCGACATCATGGCGGCGGCGGCTTTCGACATGCAGTATTCCGCCCGCTCGACCGAGGCCATGGCGGCGCTGACCGAGGTGATGAAATGCAGCGAGCGGTATGGATCGGACGGCACCGCCAGCATGCGCCGGGCGACCGCCTGCGCCAGAAAGAACGCCCCGCGCAGATTGACCGACAGAACATGGTCGAAACTCTCGGCGCGCATCTCCAGCATATCGTCGCGTACCAGAGCGGGAACACCGGCATTCGAGACATAGCAGGTGATCGGCCCAAGAGTGTTTTCCACAGCAGAAACGACTTCAGCTTCGCCCCCGAGCGTATTCAGATCATGTGTAAAATATTCGGCCCCAAGCTCTTTACACACAGCCTGCACTTCGGGGCTGTCCACAGGGTGGTCCGCGCAGATGGCAATGCGAAACCCGGCGGCGTGCAGGGCACGGGCAATCCCCAGCCCGATCCCTTGCTGGCCTCCGGTGATCAGGGCGACACGGGTCATGCGGCAAGCTCCTTCCGGTGAATGTGATCGGCCATACGCAGGGCATTGGCGGCAATGGTCAGGCCCGGATTGACCGCCGCCGATGTGGGCAGAATGCTGGCATCGGCAATGAACAGATTGGGGTGATCGAAACTGCGCCCGAACCGGTCCACCACCGCGCTTTCCGGGTCCAGCCCCATCCGTGCCGTGCCACATTGATGGGACGGTGTGCGCCGGTCAAAGGCGCGCGACAGCACCAGCGGAAAGCCCGCCTTGCGCAACGCCCGCTTCAGCCGCGCCACCAGTGCCTCATGCGCCGCCCAGTTTGATCGCTTCCAGTCCAGCATGATCTGCCCGTCCCTCAGCGTTACGCGACTGTCTGGATCGGGCAGATCTTCGGACATCACATAGAAATCAATCGCATGATCGGCGATCCAACGGGCCAGTGGCCCCGGCAGCCGGGTCTGCGCCGCGAGGATCGGGGCAGAGATGCGACCAAGCAATTGGACATTGCCAAGCGGTGCGCCATCCGGGCCACCTTTGGTGTAGAAATCATTGATTTGCAGCGTTTTTTGATAGATTGAGCGATTGCGCCGGAACGGATGAATCGCCAGCGCGGCAGAGCAGTTATGGTTCATGAAATTCCGCCCCACCTGCCCTGACCGGTTGGCCAGACCGTCAGGATGGGCGCTATCCGCTGACCGCAGCAGGATCGCGGCGCTGTTCACGGCACCTGCGGCCAGAACGATGCGGGCCGCAGTGATGTCCCGCGCCCCTTGCGGGCCCGTGACCTGAACCGCCTTGACCCGCCCTGTGGCATCGGGCAGCAGGCGATCCACATGGGTGCCGGTGATCAGGTCCACATTGTCAAAGCTGAGCGCACGGGCCAGGCCGATGCTTTCGGCATCCATCTTGGCGCCGGTCGTGTCGGGGAACGCATCCCAGGGGGTGGCGGCACGGTCCAGCCAGCGGGGCAGATCAACCCCAAGCGGAAGCGAGGACGGGTGCAGACCGGCGCGGCGCAGACGGCAGCGCAGATCGGCGATCTCGGGCTCATCAAGCACGGGCGGGTGGGGATAGGCCCCGGAATGGGGTGGCTCACTCGGGTCATCGCCCAGATGGCCGCGCACCTGATACATCTCTTCCGCCGCCTGATACCACGGCTCAAGCTCGGCATAGGGAAAGGGCCAGCCCGGCGTGGTGCCCCCCATATGCCGGACCGGCGCGAAATCCGCCTCCCGATAGCGGATCAGAACCGCGCCGTAGAATTTCGTATTGCCGCCAACGCAATAATAATTCCCGGGATTGAACGGCTGCCCCTGCCCGTCCAGCCAGGTCTCGCTTGGGCGAAAGACCCCCTCGCGGAAAATCGCATCCGCATCGCGGGCCGCGGGGCTGTCGGTCAGGTGTTCGCCGCGTTCCAGGATCACAATCCGTACCCCGGTCGGCGCAAGGGCGGCGGCCAGCGTTGCCCCGCCCATGCCGGAGCCGATGATCAGGATATCAATGCTCATCTCGTCAACCGTGCTTTTGAGTCGTGATTTTGGAACATTCCAATTCCCACATAAAAGACAGGGCGACACCCCCGCCGCCCTCTTGCTTCAGCCGATCCGGTCTTCGGTTTTCGGGTCGAAGGCCACGGCCTTGTCCATATTGATCGCAAAATCAAACGCCGCGCCGGGATGCACATCCGCATCCGCCCGCATCCGCGCGATACAATCCTTGCCCGAGATCACCGAGGTCACAAAGGTATCGGCCCCCGCCGGTTCGGTCACCTCGACCATATTCGGGAAGCTCTGCACATTCTGCGCGTTGCGATCCGCGCCTTCCGGGTCGGTGATCGCCTCGGGCCGGATGCCAAGGATAACCTCCTGCCCCAGATAGCTGCGCAGGGCGTCAGAGGCCTCCGTGATCTTCAGACCAATGGGCGTGCCTTCCGCATTGGTGACTTCCGTATGTAGCGCGCCGTTCAATTCCACCACTTTGGCGGGCAGCAGGTTCATCGACGGGCTGCCCATGAAACTGGCCACAAACAGGTTGGCCGGGCTGTTATAGATCTCTCCCGGCGTGCCAAGCTGCTGCACATAGCCTTGATTCATAACCGCAATCCGGGTCGATAGCGTCATCGCCTCGATCTGGTCATGGGTGACATAGACAATGGTTGTGCCCAGATTCTGGTGCAGTTTCTTGATCTCGGTGCGCATGTCCACGCGCAGTTTCGCATCAAGGTTCGACAGCGGTTCATCGAACAGAAACACATCCGGGTTGCGCACCAGCGCCCGGCCCATGGCAACCCGCTGGCGTTGACCGCCGGATAATTGCCCCGGTTTGCGGTCCAGCAATTGTTCGATCTGCAACAGCTTCGCCACATCCGCCATCGCCTTGTCACGCTCGGCCCTGGGGGTGCCATGCATTTCCAGCCCGAAAGTGATGTTCTGCCCCACGGTCATGTTCGGATAAAGCGCGTAGGACTGGAACACCATCGCGATATTGCGTTTCGAGGGGTGAACGCCGTTCACCACCTTGTCCCTGATCGCAATCTCGCCTGAACTGATCCCCTCAAGCCCGGCGATCATGTTCAGAAGCGTGGATTTCCCGCAGCCCGAGGGGCCGACAAGAACCAGAAACTCCCCCTCTTCCACCGAGATGTCGACTTTGTGCAAAACCTCGATCGCGCCGTAGGATTTGGTGACGTTGTTGATGTCCAGAAAACCCATGCCTCAGGTCCTTCCATGATTGGTTTGGCGCGCCCGGAATTCCCCGGAATTCCGTTTGTTTTCCGCGCGGAAAACAGGCCCGCTCATCCTTTGACGCTCCCGGCCATGAGGCCGCGCACGAAATACCGGCCCGCCACGATATAGACCAGCAGGGTCGGCCCCGCCGCCATGATCGCCCCGGCGAAATGAACATTGTATTCCTTCACCCCGGTGGAGGATTGCACCAGATTGTTCAGCGCCACGGTCATCGGCTGGCTGTCGAGATCGGCAAAACTGGCCCCGAACAGGAAATCATTCCAGATATTGGTGAATTGCCAGATGATCGAGACAACGATGATCGGCCCGGAGCTTGGCAGAAGGATGCGCCAGAAGATGCGGAAGAACCCGGCCCCGTCAATCTGTGCCGCGCGCACCAGCTCGGTCGGGAAGGCTGCATAGTAATTGCGGAAATAAAGCGTGGTGAAGCCAAGCCCATAAACCACATGGACCAGCACCAGCCCCGCGGTGGACCCCGCCAGCCCGGTGAGGCCCAGAATCCGCGCCATCGGGATCAGCACAATCTGGAACGGGATGAAACAGGCAAACAGCATCAGGCCGAACAGGATCGTATCGCCCCGGAACCGCCATTTGGTCAGGATATAGCCGTTCAGCGCCCCCAGCACGGTGGAGATTGCCACGGCGGGCACCACCATCTGGATCGAGTTCCAGAAATAGGGCCGCAGGCCTGTGGGCTCGACCCCGATCTGCGCCGTTGACCAGGCATCCAGCCAGGGCTGAATCGTCCAGACATTTGGCAGCGCAATCATATTGCCATCGGTGATTTCCTGCAGTGGTTTGACCGAGTTGACCAGCATGATCCCGAATGGCAGCAGATAGAACAGCGCGAACAGCAGCAGCACCAGATAGATCAGCACGCGGGTGACATTCCCGGTGCGGATCGCGGTATCCTGAGTGGCGACAGACACTATGATTTCTCCCGCAATTCGGCATAGAGATAGGGGATCATGATCGCCGCGATGGTCATCAGCATGATCACCGCCGAAGACGCGCCGATCCCCATCTGGTTGCGGGTGAATGTATAGGAATACATGAAGGTTGCGGGCACTTCGGTCGCCCGCCCCGGTCCGCCCCCGGTCAAGGCAATGATCAGGTCATAGGATTTGATCGCCAGATGGCTGAGAATGACAAAGGCCGACAGGAAGGCAGGCCGCAATTGCGGAATGATGATGCGACGATAGAGGTTCCAGTTGCTGGCCCCGTCCATCTGCGCGGCTTTCAGGATTTCATTGTCGATCCCGCGCAGCCCCGCCAGAAACATCGCCATCACAAACCCGGATGTCTGCCAGACAGCGGCCAGAACAACCGTATAGATCGCGTAATCGCGGTTCTTGATCCAGTCGAACTGGAAGCTTTCCCAACCCCAGAGATGCATGGTGTTTTCCAGGCCGATCCCCGGGTCGAGAAACCATTTCCAGGCGGTGCCGGTGACAATGAAGCTCAACGCCATGGGATAGAGGAAAATCGGCCTCAGCATGCCCTCGCCACGGATTTTCTGATCCAGAAAAATGGCAAGCGCCAGCCCGATCAGCGTACAGATCACGATGTAAAGCGAGGCGAAGATCGCCAGATTGGTGATCGCGATCGACCAATGGCTCAGCCGGAAGAGATTGCTGTAATTCTGCAAACCCACCCAGTCATAGCTGGGCAACATCCGGCTGCCGGTGAAAGACAGGTAGATCGTGTACAGAATGAACCCGTAGACAAAGACCATGATCAGCGCGACCGAGGGCGCCAGAACGATCTTCGGCATCAGGTTTTGCAGACGCGTTCGGAAATCCGCTTGGGTCTCGGCGGCCATAGCACATCCTCTGCGAAATTGGGGCGTGTCGCGGGGCAGCGCATTGGCCGCCCCGCAAACGTCACGTGAGTGCTTACTGGGCGATCTCGACCGCCGTCACCATTTCCTCGGCGGCGGTTTCGGCATCGAACTCGCCGTTGAAATGCGCGGTGATGACATCATACATCGCATTTTTCACCGAGGCCGGGTTCGCATGGCCATGGGCCATCGACCCGAACAGGCCACCGCTTTCGGACGCGGCTGCCAGATCGGCCATGCCCTGACGCCCGCAGGCATCAAACGCATCATTGGGCACATCGGTCCGCGCGGGAACCGAGCCCTTGACCACGTTGAACGCCGACTGGAATGTGGGTGACATGACAGCAGAGGCCATCAGGGCCTGGGCTGCCTGGGCGCCCTCATCGGCCACATTGAACATGGCAAACTGGTCCGAGTTGAAAGTGACCGTGCCTTCGGTGCCCGGCACGCGGAAACACTGGAATTCAACGCCGGCGGTCTGGCCTGCATTGATGAATTCACCCTTGGCCCAATCCCCCATGATCTGGAACAGTGCCTCGCCATTGGCAACCATCGCCGTGGCCAGGTTCCAGTCACGGCCCGAGAAATTGTCATCGACAAAGCCGCGCAGCGTATCCATGCGCCCGAACGCCTCAACCATGGTCTCGGAGCCCAGAGCATCCGCATCCAGATCAATCATCGAGGCCTGATAGAAATCAGGGCCGCCGACGCCCATCACCATCGAATCGAATATTGTGGCGTCCTGCCAGGCCTGACCGCCATGGGCCAGCGCCACATAACCGGCGGCCTCGGCGGCCTCCATTGCGGCGACAAATTCATCCCAGGTTTCAGGCTGTTCCAGACCCAGCTCTTCCATGATCGCGGTATTGGCCCAGACCCAGTTGGTCGAGTGGACATTCACCGGAGCCGCCACCCAATTGCCGTCATAGCGCGAAAAGCGCTGCAGGGCTTCGGGCACCACAGCGTCCCAGCCTTCGGCCTCGGCCACGGCGTTCAGATTGGCAAGGGCGCCTTCGGCGGCCCAGTCCTGAATGTCAAAGCCCAGCATCTGCACCGCGGTCGGCGGGTTGCCCGCCGTGACGCGGGCGCGCAGCACGGTCATGGCATCGGTTCCGCCGCCACCGGCAACCGGCATATCGGCCCAGGAAACGCTCTGGGATTCCAGATCATCCTTCAGAACGCTCAGCGCCGCGGCCTCGCCGCCGGATGTCCACCAGTGCAGCACTTCCACTTCCTGCGCGGCAGCCATGGTCATCGACCCGGCCAGCGCGATGGCTGTTGTCAGTGTCAGGTTTCTAAGACTACGCATATTCGGTATCCTCCCTAGATTGCGTTTAGTCATGCCACCAACCGGGTCTGCCGGTCAGCGGGTCTTTACCCAAGGGTCCCGTCCACGGTTAACCCGCATTTGGACTGTTTTGACCTCAAGGAATTCTTCCAGACCATACCGGCCCAACTCACGACCCTGGCCGCTTTGCTTCACACCCCCGAAGGGAAGCTCGGCAAAACCGTCCATCCAGGTATTGGTCCAAACCGTGCCTGCTTGCACACGGCGTGCGAAATCGAGACATGTATGCACATTCCGGCTCCAGACCCCCGCCGACAAACCATAGGCAGCATCATTGGCCAAGGCCAAGGCTTCCCCAGGGTCACGGAATGTTAATACGGACAACACAGGACCAAACACCTCCTCTTTTGCGATGGCCATGTTAGCGGTAACATCCGCAATCACCGTGGGTTGATAGAACGCTCCTGTCAAGCTGCTTATCGACAAGCGGTCACCCCCCAGAACAACCCTTGCCCCCTCGGCCCGGGCGTCTTTGACATAGCCGTCAATCCTGGCCTGATGATCGGATGAAATGATCGCACCCACCTGCGTTGCCGGGTTCAGCGGATCGCCAAAAGGCACCTGCCGCGACAGGGCGACGATCTTCGCCGTCAGCGCCTCGGCGATATCTTCATGAACGATGATCCGGCTGCCCGAATTGCAGCATTCGCCGGCATTGAAATAAACGCCGAAGGTGATGGCATCGGCTGCCGCCTCGATATCCGCATCGGGAAAGACGACCTGCGGGTTCTTGCCGCCCAGTTCCAGCGAGACCTTTTTCAGCGTGTCGCCCGCAGCTTTGACAATCTGCCTGCCAATAGCGGTGGAGCCGGTGAACGACACCATATCGACCGCGTCATGGGTGCTCATCACCGCGCCCACCGGATCACCATGACCCAGCACGATATTGACCACGCCCGCAGGCAACCCGGCCTGTTGCAGCAATTGCCCAAGAATGACCGTGGTGGAGGGTGTCAGCTCCGACGGTTTGACAACTGCCGTGCACCCGGCGGCCAGCGCGAAGGGCAGTTTCTGGCTGACAATCAGAAACGGGAAATTCCAGGGGCAGATGATCGACACCACACCGATCGGCGCTTTCAGCACCACACCCAGCATATCGGCGCCAAGACTGTTATGACTGTCCCCATGCAACGTGCGCGCCAGGGCGGCCGCATAGCGCCAGAGATCGGCGGCGCCTTCGATCTCTGCTTTCGCCTGCGTGATCGGCTTGCCGCTTTCAAGGGTTTCGATCAGGGCAATATGATCCCGATTTTCATCAATGAGGTCAGCCATTTTGAGCAATATCTTCGCCCGCGCCTGCCCGGAAGAAAACGCCCAGTCACCAAGGTCGAACACCCGGCGCGCGGCGGTAATGGCAGCCTCGGTTTCCGCCACACCCCCCTTGGCAGACCGGCTGATCAGATCGCCATGGGCGGGGGAGTTCCGGTCAAAACCTGCACCATCGGCGCTGTCCGTCCAGACCCCGTCAATCAGGTGCTGGCCGATGAACGGTTCTGCAGGAATGGCAGTGCCGGTGTCTTTGGCGGGGATCAGGGTCAGCTCTGTCATGTCATTTCCCCGGGAAATCGGGTTTGCGTTTTTCGGTGAAGGCGGCGACGCCTTCGGCCTTGTCGGCACTGGCCGCGATCATCCCGCCGCCAAGGGTTTCGATCATCGCGGCGCGGTCTTCGCCTGCCGCTGCGTGGATCATGTATTTCGCCACCTCGGTTGCGCGGGGGCTGGTTCGGGTCAGCCGGTTGGCAATGGTTTCCGCGCTCGCCAGCGGATCATCCGAAACCTCGGCCACAAAGCCGCAGGTCAGGGCCCGGTCCGCATCCAGCCGCCGCCCGAACAGGGCCATCTCCTTCACCACCGGTTCCGGCAGCAGGCGCAGCAATCGCTGTGTGCCCGACCAGCCGGGAACAATGCCAACCCCGCTTTCGGGCAGGGCCAGCATCGCCTCCGGCGCCATCACACGGATGTCGCAGGCGGCGGCCAGTTCCAGCCCGCCACCAAAGGCGTGGCCGCCGATCACCGCAATTGTGGGTTTGGACAGCC
Organism: Rhodophyticola sp. CCM32; assembly: GCF_004751985.1. Taxonomy (NCBI): domain Bacteria; kingdom Pseudomonadati; phylum Pseudomonadota; class Alphaproteobacteria; order Rhodobacterales; family Roseobacteraceae; genus Rhodophyticola; species Rhodophyticola sp. CCM32. The sequence continues at coordinate 823,725 of NZ_CP038492.1, read as the reverse complement.
GGGCAAGCCGGTCGAACACCCGATGCCCGTCGCGCACCCAGGACCGGGCGAATTCCGCCGGGGGCAAATCACCCCAGGCGGTGATATCGGCACCGGCGCAAAAGGCTTTGCCGGGGGCGGCTGTCAGTAGCACGCCCAGAACCGCAGGATCAGAATCCAGCGTGGTGCAATGATCTTCAAGCTGGCTCAGCATCCGGGCGGTGAAAGCGTTCAGCCGGGCCGGGTTGTCCAGTTCCAGCCGGGCAATCGCGCCCCGGTGCAGATGCACCGCGCTCATAAGACCAGCCCCATGGGCTGCTCGGACAACAGGCTGACCGGCATCAGGCTGGCCCCTTCGGCGATGCGCACCCGGCCTTCCGAGGCTGCGACGATATCCTGCTGAGGCTTGATCCCCGGCATGATTTCCGTGGCCACCAGCCCGGTTTCCGTCAGCCGCATCACGCAACGTTCCGTGACATAAAGCACATCCTGCCCCTGACGCAGCGCCCGCTGCCCGGCAAAGGTCACATGCTCAACCGCCTCCACCATCTTGGTGAATTTCCCCGGCGTCGTGACGCGCAGCGCATCCGGGGTCAGCGACAGGCCCGCCCCGGCCTCGAAATACCCGGAAAAGACGATTCGACCCGCATGGGCGGTGATATCGACAAACCCGCCGCAACCTGCTGTCAGGTAAGGTTTTTTGCCAAGTTTCGAGACATTCACATTGCCCGCGGTATCGACCTCGAGGAAAGACAGGAAAGACACGTCAAACCCGCCCCCCTGAAAATAGGTGAACTGGTTCGGGGATGGCACAAACGCATGGGCGTTGGAAGCGCAGCCAAAGGCAAACCCGGTCAGCGGCATGCCCCCCACGGCCCCCTGTTCGATGGCCCATGTCACCGATTGCGCGTGGCCTTCTTCCAACAGCACACGGGGCACCAGCGCCGAAATGCCAAAGCCCAGATTTGCGGTCTGCCCGGCCTGCAACGCCATGGCGGCGCGGCGCGCGATCACTTTTTCAACAGTATGATCGGCAAGCGCGAAACTGTCCCAGGGTCGCATGATCTCACCCGAGATTGCCGGGTCATAAAGGGTTTCGGTGGTCTGTTTCTGATCCGGCGCCAGCACGATCAGATCCACCAGATGCCCGGGCACATGCACGTCATGGGGCCGCAATGACCCCGCTGCCGTCACCCGTTTCACCTGTGCAATCACCAGCCCGCCATGGTTGCGCACCGCAATCGCCTGATCCAGCGCCCCAAGCGTCGCGCCCTCATGTTCATAGGTCAGGTTGCCCTGTTCATCGGCGGTCGTGGCCCGGATGATCGCCACATCGGGGGGAATATTCGGAAAATGCAGCCAGGTTTCGCCGCCAAATTCCTGCCGCTGGACAATCGGGCGTGATGCCGCAACCTCATTCATCGCGCAGCCTTCGCGGATCGGGTCCACAAAGGTCTCCAGCCCGACCTTGGTCAGCACCCCGGGTTTGCGCGCGGCCACATCGCGGTGCATGTCGAACAGGATACCCGAGGGCACATTATAGGCCGCCACCCGGTTTTCGACGATCATCTGCCAGATCGCGGGCATCGGCAGGCTGGACGGCCCCGAAGGGTATGACCCGCCGATGATCGTCTCCAAAAGCCCGTCGCGGGCGATATGATCCACGCCCTTGACGCCATACATATCACCGGCCGCAATCGGGTGCAGCGTGGTCAGGGCGCGGGGGTGTCCCTCGGCCTCGAAACGCGCGCCGATCGCCTCCAGCACCGCATCCGGGCAGCCAAGTGCGGAAGACGACGACACGCTGACCACCGCGCGATCCCTGATCCGCGATGCGGCCTCTGCCCCTGAGACGAGTTTGCACATGGGTCAGATGCCCTCGTAATCGACGGGAATGCGCTGCCCCGTCTCAGCCGCTTTCGACACGGCAGCGGCCACCGCGAGGGATTTCACCCCATCCACCCCATCAGCCGAAGGGCGGCCCTGCCCCGCCACGGCATCGCAGAACATCGCGACCGACCGGTGATAGAGATTGTGGCTGTCAAACGTCAACGCCTCCTGCCCCGCATCGGTTGTCAGCATGACCTCCCCCACCGGGCGCTGTGACATCACATCACGCGCCACCAGCGAACCTTTGGTGCCGTGAAGCTCAAACCCGCCGCACGCATAGCGATGGGTAAAGCTTTCATGGGTCTGCACCGTCACGCCCGAGGGCATCGACCAGACCGACATGACACTGTCCTCAACCCCCTTGCCCATCCCGGCACTGCTGGCGATGGCCACCACATCCGCCGGGTCTTCGCCCAGATGGAACCGCACCGTATCCGCATCATGCACCACGATATCGGGAATGACCCCGCCGCCCGCGCCCGGATTGTCCAGACGCCAGCCCTGCAAATGGGGCGGCAGATAGACCGCATGGAAGGCCCGCACGCTCAACACCTCGCCAATCCGCCCGGCAGCAACCGCCTCCCGCATCGCCAGATGGCTGCCCGCATTGCGCAGATGGTGGTTTGTGGCAAAGACCAGCCCGGCCTGTTCCGCCGCGCGGACCATGCGCACCGCATCCGCGACAGTCATCGCCAGGGGCTTTTCGCACAGCACATGTTTGCCCGCCGCAATCGCCGCAAGGGCCTGGGGCGCGTGTTTTTCGTTGGTGGTGGAGATATAGACCGCATCCAGACTGTCATCGGCCAGCAATTCCTCCAGATCAGTCAGGCCCCGCGCGATCCCGTGATCCGCTGCGTAGGTCTGCGCCCGTTCTGCGTTTGAGGACAGCACGCTTGCCACGCTGCCGCCCGGGGTCGCACGAAACGCCTCAATCATATGCTCAGCCGCGATTGTGCTGGCCCCGATCAGTCCCCATTTCATGCAGTGTCTCCTCCCTTGCGTGTCTTTTCAGTTTCGGGCGACTCATCACCCGAAATTGGAACGTTCCATATTTCTAGATGACAGCCCCGAAGACCGTCAACCGCTTTCTTTCGGCAGGGTCTGGCCCCCCGCCGCAGTTCAGGCGATAGTCCCGGATAAGGGGAGGCGTAACGATCATGACAATCCGTTTCTTTTCCGACGCGAAGCGCCCGGTGCATCTGGGCCCCTATCCGTTGGAACGACTGTCGCGCGGGGCAATGCCGGATCTGTCCGGGGTTCCGCCATTTCAACCGCTGGATTTCACGCGACCCGACATGCCTGCCTCGATTATCAACGCGATGCGCGATTATCAAGCGATGATGGATGCGATCCGCGACGGGCTGCTGAACAGGGCGAAATCAGGCTGCCCCGATGACCCTGCGGAACGCGCCAACCATCTGAAAGCCTTTGGCTATTTCTCTGACGCCTCGATGGTTGGCATCGGCCCCCTGCCCGATCTGGCCCGGCTGGAAACACCCTATCGCAACCCGGGGATCGACGCGCTGGCCCATGATCTGAAAACCCGGCAGACCAAGACGCTGGCTTCGGGCATCGACATGATCATGGCCGATCTGAAAGAGGCGGTGGAGGCGCCGCCCGGCACCATCGACGGCCATAACAGGGCGATTGTCTTCCTGTATGAGATGCCCCGCGATCCGCGCGCGGATGAACAAGGCGTGGCCTGGCTGGCCGATGCCCAGGCCCATCGCGCCTGTCTGCGGGCGACGGAAACCGCCGTGGTCATCGCCAATTACATCCGAATTCTGGGCTGGGATGCCAAGGCCCATACCGGAACCTCCGCCGATGTGGACCTGAACATGCTGAGTGTCGCCGCAGGTCTGGCGACAGTCGAGAATGGCAGGCTGGAAAACCCCTATCTGGGGGACCGGTTCGGCGTCGCCGTGGTGACCACCGATTTCGACATTGCCATGGATCAGCCGCTGGTTCCGCTGTCAGATCAGCCCTGGTTCAAGACCAGGGGCCCGGCCTGGTGGCTGGGCAAGGGGTTTGCCAAATCCGCACTGAATGGCGACCCGTTCGCCAGACGCGATTTCGCCGATGGTCCGCACCCGTTCGAGACGCTGAAACGGGTCGACACGCCCACCACCTATATTGATGAGCCCAATGTCGCGCGCGTGCCCAAACGGGCCGACATGTTCGCCCGGGCGCAGTTCGGCGATATGGGCAAATCGAACCAGACGGCTGCCACCGGCGGTTACTACGTGCGCAAGGCGGCTCCGTCGATGGCGCAGCGCCGGATGCTTGGGGCATTCGTGCTCTTGCAGGACGGGGCATCAGAGGACGGCCCGCGCCCCGATGACGCGGCAGCCAATGCAGCGGCGATCAAGGCCGCAAGCTATTTTCTCGGCGTCGACGCGGTGGGGATCAGCCGCTGCCCGGACTGGACCTGGTATTCCCATGACGCCCGCGGCGAGCCGCTGGACCCGCCCCATGATCAGGCGATCAGCATGATCATCGACCAGGGGTATGAGACGATGGAAGGCGCCTCGGGCGATGACTGGATCAGCGTAGCGCAAAGCATGCGCGCCTATCTGCGGTTTTCGCTTCTGGGCGGGGTGATTGCCAAGCAAATCAGGAACCTGGGCTATAAGGCAAAGGCGCATTCGGTGATGGATGGCGAGGTGTTGCAGCCGCCGCTCCTCCTGCTCAGCGGGCTGGGGGAGGTTTCGCGCATCGGCGAGGTGATCCTGAACCCGTTCCTGGGCCCCCGCCTGAAATCCGGCGTGGTGACCACCGACATGCCGCTGGCCCATGACAAACCGATTGATTTCGGCATGCAGAAATTCTGTGAAAGCTGCAATAAATGCGCCCGGGAATGCCCCTCGGGCGCAATCACCGCCGGGCCGAAACTGATGTTCAACGGCTATGAGATCTGGAAATCCGACAGTGAACGCTGCGCCAGTTACCGGATCACCACGCTTGGCGGGGCGATGTGCGGGCGCTGCATGAAAACCTGCCCGTGGAATCTGGAAGGGCTGTTTGCCGAAAAACCCTTTCGCTGGGCGGCGATGCATCTGCCCGTAGCCGCGCCCGCGCTGGCCAGGCTGGATGATATGGTGGGCAATGGCGGGCTGAACCCGGTCAAGAAATGGTGGTGGGATCTGGAACTTGGCGCCGATGGCGGCTATCGCCCCACGGAACACCCGGTCAATGCCCGTGATCTGCAACGCGGCCTTGATCTGAAATATGAGGATCAGACCCTGGCGGTCTACCCCGCGCCGCTTGCCCCCCACCCCTATCCCTATCCGTTTCCGATAGACCGCGAAGCGGGGATCGAGGCGTATCAGGCAATGGTCACCGCCGAGGCATATCGCGACCGGCTGGCACAGGGCGATGACAGTGTCGTCCACCGCTATACCAGTGATGGGGACAGCCCGGTCTTGCAGGTGCTGGTGGCCAAAGCAGACGCAATGACCCCGGATGTCACGAAATATGAGTTTCGCGACCCCGAAGGCGGTCTTATGCCCGAATGGACCGCCGGCGCGCATCTGGACATTGTGGTGGCGCCGGAATTTCTGCGGCAATATTCCATGTCCGGCGATCCCGCCGACCGGTCGAAATATCAGATCGGCGTGCTGCGCAAGGATCAGGGCCGGGGCGGATCAAAGCTGATGCACCGGATTTTCAGCGAGGGGCGGCGGATCTTCATCTCGAAACCGATCAACCATTTCCCGCTGGAAAAAGACGCGCCCTTCAGCCTGTTGATGGGTGGCGGCATCGGCATCACCCCGATGATCGCCATGGCCCATGCACTGCACGCTTTGGGCAAGCCCTTTGCCCTGCATTACTGCGCCAAATCCCGGGCCACGGCCGGGTTCCTGGACGATCTGGCCGCGATGCCCTGGCGCGACAATCTGCATCTGCATATCTCAGACGAAGACACCCGCGCCGATCTTGATGCCATCATGGCCGCCGCGCCCAGCGGCACCCATGTCTATACCTGCGGGCCCGAGGTGTTCATGGGCGCGGTGATGGACAGTGCCACGCAAAACGGCATCCCCGAAGAGGCGCGGCATCTGGAATATTTCTCGGTCCCCGAAGTGCCGGATTATGTGAACCATGATTTCACCCTGCGCCTGAAGGACGGGCGGGAATTGCTTGTTCCGGAAGATAAATCCGCCGCGGATGTGCTGGGCGAAAATGGCGTGCATGTGGATGTGAAATGTTCAGACGGGCTGTGCGGGGTCTGCAAATGCGGGCTGATCTCGGGCGAGGTGGAGCACCGGGATTTCGTACTGTCCAGGGCGCAGCGGGAGAGTGCGATCATCCTCTGCCAGTCCCGCGCGGCGGAACCTGACGGGGTGGTGGAGATTGACCTGTAAAATAGTTCCGCCTTTCGCAGGGTTGGAAAACTCCGGTTTTCCACACGGAATTCTGCAGAATTCCGGCCCGTCTCATCATCCCCTGTCGTAATAGCGCATCACACTGTGTTCCGCCTCGGCGAAGAACAGCCAGCGTTCCGCCAGAAGACCGGCCAGAAACGCCAGAACCGCAAGGCACAGAAACAGGCCCGGCAGCAGCCCCCAGGCGGCAAACAGGGTCGCCACAACCGGGATCATGCCGCCAAGCCCAAGGGCGATCTGGCGCAGTTTCGCCTGATGTTTCCGGCCAATCCTGTAGCCCATTTCCTTCAGCAGGTAATTCCCGCCCGTATGGGGCGCTTCCAGCATGCGCACCCTGCCCATCGCCCCCAGCCCGGTGGCGCTTTCAGGGGTGGATAATGCGGGCGCCGTATCGCCCCGCCGCCACCAGCCCAGCTTGACCCCCCAGGCCAGCACCACCAGCAGCGCCGCAAGGCTTGGCAGCGCCCCGGCCCCATCTGCGAAAAGCTGGCGGAGACAGGCATAGACCAGCGCGCCATTGGCCAGCGCGAAGCCCAGAAACACCGCCGGGGTCAGCGGCTGATACCAGCGCTGCACGGTTTTCAGTTGCCCATAGATCATCGAGGTGGAATAGACCGTCACCAGCGAGGCCAGCGCCGTCAGCAGGCCCAGAATGCGCCCCTGCCCGCCCATCAGCAGGGTCAGGGCAAAAAGCCCGCCCAGGGCAAGGGCCGCAATTGCCAGCACACCTTCCCGCGACAGCCAGGAACTGCGCCATTGGCTGAGCGCCCGCCAGGCCCGTTCCGGGTGGCCCAGATGGAAGGTCGAGGAGATCAGACCGGCCGAGGACAAGCCGAAGCCAAGGATAAACCCGGCCCAGTAGAGCCCGCCGACCGGCGGCACTCCGAAAAACGCCGCCAGCCCCAAAGCCGCCAGAATGCCAAACCCCGCGCCGGAACTGACCGTGAAGAAGATGATCGAATAGGCCGGATGCATCAGAGCCGCTCCAATGTTCTGTCAAGCCAGCCAAAGAACCCTTCGGCTTTCGCTTCCCCGGTCTCGGCGGCCAGCCCGGCCAGATCCGTCAGGTCGGGTAAAACCGGCAGGGGCGCGGGCGTTTTCGGGCGTGGTGGCAGGTATTTATTGACCGGTTTGGTGCCCTGTTCCGGCATCAGGTCAAACCCGCCCCGGTCGGCCACCAGTTGCGACACATCAGACCCCGGATCGTTCAGATCCCCGAAATGACGCGCGCCTGCCGGGCAGGTCCGCACGCAGGACGGGATACGGTCTTCCTCGGCGATATTGTCATTGTAGATCCGGTCAACGCAGAGGGTGCATTTCTTCATAACCTTCTCCACCGGGTCCATCTCACGCGCGCCATAGGGGCAGGCCCAGGCACACAGGCCACAACCGATGCAGGCCTCTTCATTGACCAGCACAATCCCGTCCTCGGCGCGTTTATAGCTGGCCCCGGTGGGGCACACGGTCACGCAGGGCGCATCATCGCAATGCAGGCAGGATTTCGGGAAATGCACCACGGCGGCAGGGCCCTCCTCGGGCCTGGCCTCAAATGTGTGGACCCGGTTCAGAAACGCGCCAAGGGGGGCCTCACCATAGGCATCCGTATCGGCCAGGGGCGCGCCATAGCCGCCGGTATTCCATTCCTTGCAGGAAATCACGCAGGCATGGCAGCCGACGCATGTGTCCAGATCAATGACCAGACCCAGTTTCACCTCGGGCGGGGTGGCCGGCAGGCTGGTCATGTCCACTCCTCCCCATAGGTCATGTCGCCTGTGCCGGTGCCGACCGGGCTTTCCTGCGTCTTGAACAGCGGATCAAGCGGCCCGTCCTCTGCCGGTTCGATCCGCACCCGCAGATCATACCAGGCCGCCTGCCCGGTCACCGGGTCGGAATTCGCCCAGCGCATCCCGTCGCCCTTCGGGGGCAGCAATTCGGCAATCAGATGGTTCAGCAGGAAGCCTTTGGTCGCTTCCGGCGCGCCGGGTGACAGCGCCCAGGCGCCCTTGCGTTTGCCGATCGCATTCCAGGTCCAGAGCGTTTTGCCATTGGCGGCCCCGGTGCGGCGCACAGGCACTTTGATCCTGCCGTGATGGGAAATCACCCAGGCCCAGCCGCCATCGGTCAGACCGGCGCTGTCCATCACCTCATCGGGCACATAAAGCGGGTTCTGCCCATGGATCTGCCTGAGCCAGGCATTTTGCGAGCCCCAGGAATGGTACATCGCCGCCGGGCGCTGTGTGACGGCATGAAGCGGGAAATCCCCGATCACGGCCTCCCCTTCGAAAGGCGGATACCAGACAGGCAACGGATCAAACGCCTCAGCCACCTGCGCGCGCAGATGATCGGGGGGCTGACGCTCCCCGTGACCTTCGGCGGCCAGCTGGAATTTTCGCAGGGTTTCCACATATATATCAAAGGTATAGGCTTGTGGCGCGTCATAGAACCCCATGCCCACGGCCCAATCCTGATACCCCGCATTGGCCATCTTGTAGAATTGCGCCGCCTCGGGGATATGGCTGCTCCAGAAACCGCCATTGTCGATATAGCGTTGCAACTGATCGGGGTTCGGTGCGCCGCGACCGCCTTGCGTGCCATCGCCGCGAAACCCGGCCAGCGGCCCGATGCCGGGTTTGCGCAGATGGTTGACCATGTAATCGGCATAATCCCTATACGCCGCGCTGCCATCTTCCTTCACCAGCCCCGGCAGGGACAGGCGCGCGCCCAGATCCACCAGAACCGACTGGAAGCCACGCACATCCCGGTCCGGCTCCACCACCGGCCAGCGGATCGCATCCGCCGCCGCCTCGGGCTCACAAATCGGGCGGTCCAGCATCGAGATGCAATCATGGCGTTCCAGATAGGTCGTATCCGGGAAGACCAGATCCGCATAGGCCACCATCTCGGAAGAATAGGCATCGGAATAGATGATATGCGGGATCTTGTAGGAGCCATCCTCATGGGTCGCCTCCAGCATCTCCATCACGCCGCGCGTGTTCATCGACGAATTCCACGACATATTCGCCATATAAAGAAACAGCGTATCAATCTCATACGGGTCGCCCGCCACCGCGTTCGAGATCACCATATGCATCAGGCCATGGACCGATAGCGGTGCGTCCCAGGAAAACGCCTTGTCGATACGCTCCGCCCGGCCATTGTCATCCAGCAGCATATCCTCGGGCCCCCTGGGATAGCCCAGATGCGGCCCGGATAACGGGGCATTCGGATGGCATTCGCTGTGCGGTGTGGGATGGGCCGCCACCGGTTTGGGATAGGGCGGTTTGAAGCGGAACCCGCCGGGGCATTCAACCGAGCCCAGCAGGATTTGCAGCACATGCAGGGCGCGCGCGGTCTGAAACCCGTTCGAATGGGCCGAGATGCCGCGCATGGCATGAAAGCTGACCGGGCGGCCGATCATCTTTTCGTGCCGTTCGCCGCGCATATCCGTCCAGGGTTGGTCAATCGTGATCGCCTCGTCAAAGGCGGTGCGGGCCAGTTCTGCGGCCAGACGGCGGATCGTATCGGCGGGGATGCCGGTCTGTTCCGCCACTGCCTCGGGGGCATATGCCGCATCCAGATAGCGCCGGGCGAGCAGATCAAAGGACGGCACGGCCCTGCGTCCATCGGGCAGGGTCACCTCCCCATGCAGCGCGGCCCCGGTGGAGATCTCTTTCCAGTCCCGCGCGCGCGCTTCGGCCCGGTCCCAGACCTGCGGCTCCCCCGTTGCGGGATCGCGCGCAATCAGCCCGTGATCGGCGCCCCCTTCATTCTGTATCACCAGATGCGGCGCATTGGTGTAGCGCAGCAGATAGTCCAGATCGACCTTGCCCGCGCGCAACAGCTCATGCACCAGCGCCAGAATGAACAACCCGTCCGTGCCCGGCGTGATCCCCACCCATTCATCCGCAATCGCGTTATAGCCCGATCGCACCGGGTTCACCGCCACCACCTTGGCGCCGCGCTTCTTCAGCTTGCCCAGACCCATTTTGATCGGATTGCTGTCATGATCTTCGGCCACGCCGAAAATCATGAACATCTTGGTCCGATCCCAGTCGGGCGATCCGAACTCCCAGAACGCGCCGCCCATCGTATAGATCCCTGCGGCGGCCATATTCACCGAACAGAACCCGCCATGGGCCGCGTAATTCGGCGTGCCATATTGCTGCGCCCACCAGCCGGTGAAACTTTGGCTTTGATCGCGCCCGGTGAAAAACGCCAGCTTCTTCGGATCCGTCTCGCGGATCGGTTTCAGCCAGGACACCGCCAGTTCCAGCGCGTCATCCCAACTGATTTCCTCAAATTGCCCGGACCCGCGCGGGCCCACCCGTTTCAGCGGTGCTTTCAGGCGCGCGGGCGAATAATGCTGCATGATCCCGGCAGAACCCTTGGCGCAGAGCACACCCTTGTTCACCGGATGATCGCGGTTGCCCTCGATATAACGGACCCTGGGCACACCCTCGGCATCCTTGCGCAGATGCACATCAATGCCACAGCGACAGGCACACATATAGCAGGTGGTCTTGCGCACCTCATCCGAGACATGGGGCGAGGTATCCAAATCTGGCTGAATATTGCTCACCCGGGCAACCCCATGCCCATCTGAAACTGCACATACCCCATCGGCAGCGCCGACATATCCGGCCTGATCAAAGTCAAGATTTTCCTCCCAGAACGGGCGGGCATCTGATGACGCCACACCTCAAAAGCACTTTGTTTCCATTCGCTTCGCCTGACAAGGGGCAGAACAAAAGGCAATGGAACGGGCTTATATAGAAGTCCCGGCGGACTCAAGCACATGCTCCTCATCGGGCGGCTGTGGCAAACACATATATGTGCTTTGATGGGGCAAAAAGGCAGCGCCGCAAGGTCATTGAGCGCCACAGCACATCAAATGTTCATGCCCCCACAAAACTGTGTAAAAACCGGGCTTGATTAACCTGACAAATTTCGTCAAGAATACGTGTGAAGCAACCCACTCACCTGGCAGCCGAAGTAACATATCACCAGTTTCGGGACCACTTAGCGACGGCAGATGGCGATGTCCTCTCGCCCCTGTGCGTTGCCCGTGATCCCGAAAACGACTGAAGGGCGGCGCAATGGTCCTGCACCTGATCTTGATACTCACGGCCCGGGTCATCAGGACACCGGTGCGCTGTTGCCTGCCAACAGAATCTGCCCATCCGATCCCGGCGGGAGACCAGCCATGAAAACGCCTCGTCAGGACCTGTCCCAGTGCTGCGGCCTGCCGAAAGCCGGGCGGCGCACCGAACGCGTTGCCGATCTGGACAGGTTCGAGGCCGATATCCTTTCTGTGGCGCGCTGCTTTTTCCAGACATTTGCAAGCCCTGAAAGACAGACCTGGGTGCAGGCGTTCGGTATGGCGCAAACCCTGTTCCCCGGGCTGGACGGGGCCAATCTGGCGATTGGTGTTCTGAATGTCGTCCAGGCGATGCGCGTCTCGCGCAGTTCGGTCTTCACCTTCTCAAACCCCTATTGCGCAGATTGCGCAAGAATTCTGTCCGACGGGGAACGACAACTGACCTCGGCCCTTTACGCCGTCCGCCTGGGCCATCGCAGCACCGCCCATATTCATGCGCTGATACTGACCGAAGGCGGGGAGACCGAGCGCCTGATATACGCGTTGGAGAAACTGGCCGCCCTGGCCGATATCAGCGCGGACCACAGCCCGCAGCCCCCCGAATGCGGAAACGAAAACTGAAATGCCGCAGGCCATCCACCCTTTTCTGGCCCGCAGCAAAGGGATCAGCGCGCATTCCGGCCCTCACGGCCCGGAACAGCATCGGCTGATCTCTGTCATATCCAAGGAAAACCGATGACTGTTCCCAAGCCGCCGGCACGTCTGGCCAGATTGCTGATCGTATCTCATACGGCCCGGATCACCCCCAATATGATCCGGGTGACGTTTCAGGGCGCCGATCTTGCCGATATCCCTGCCGAAAGCGCCGGGGCCCATTGCAAACTGTTCTTTGCAGAGGCCGGGCAAAGCCGCGAAAGCTTCCGCCAGCAACTGGCCGATGGGCCGCGCCCGGTGGCCCGCACCTATACAATCCGCCATGCGCGCCCGGATATGGGGGAAATTGATATTGATTTTGTCGCCCATGGCAGCGAAGGTCCCGCCTCGACCTGGGCACTGGAGGCTGGCCCCGGCAGTTTCTGCGGCATGGGCGGCCATGGGCAGCCCAAACTGACCCGGTTCGATGCGGACTGGTATCTGCTGGCCGCCGATATGACCGCTCTGCCCATGGCCTCGGCCGCGCTGGAGGCCCTGCCCCGCAAGGCCAGGGGGATTGCGGTGTTTGAAATCACAAGTGAGGCGGATATCCAGACACTTGCCGCACCACCAGGCATGACCGTGCAATGGCTGATCCAGCCCGACCCTCACAAAGCCTCGACAGCGCAGTTGGATTTCCTGACCGCAATGACATGGCCCGAAGGCCGCGTCCGGGTCTGCATCGCAGGCGAAGGCAGCGCGATTGCAGCGCTTCGCAGCTATGTGCGCGTGGAACGGGCAGTGCCGCGCGGGGACGTATATATCTCTGGTTACTGGAAGATCGGCCTGCGTGAGGATGATCACCAAAAGATCAAACGACAGGAAGCCGAAACCGCAGAACGCGCGTTGAGTTGAAGCGTTTTACCATTACAGCACCGGACTGAAATTCAGCATCATATATATTGCGCGAGGGCATCGCCCGAACCAAGGGGTGCCGCTGTTCGGCGGTGCCGCCGGACGCAAGGATGATGCGGGGTGTTTCAGAGTTTCCGTCTGAAACGACTGAGAGGAAATGGTGGGTGATGAGAGGCTCGAACTCCCGACATCTTCGGTGTAAACGAAGCGCTCTACCAACTGAGCTAATCACCCGATCCGGGCACGCTCTAACAAATAGGGCGCAGAGGATGCAAGAGTGTGTTTTGCAGAAAGGCGGCAAGGCGTGATGACAGGGGGGCGTCCTACGCCATAGGCCCCACAGATGCTGGCCGCAGGATCGTCTCCATGCCGCTGTCGATCGCGAAGACAACGCCCTGATCGGGGCCAAGCCAGGCCATTTCGTCGAATTCCAGCCCCAGAAGCAGGCCGCGCAGGACTGACGAGGTGATGCCATGGGTCACCACAAGCGCAGGGGTTGCAAGCGCGCTGACAAAAGCGGACACGCGGTTTACGAGGCTTGGATACCGCTCCCCCTCCGGCGCGTTCAAAGACAGCTCGAAACTCGTTTCATGGGCCTGATAGGTGCCCGGCCAGCGCCGGGCGATCTGATCATGGGTCAGGCCCTGCCAGTCGCCGATATCCACCTCCATCAGCCGGGGGTCATATTGCACCGGCCCGTCAAAGCCCCCCGCGCAATTTCCCATGTGGCGCGGGCGCGGCCCTGCGGGCTGCAATAGATTTTGAGATCCGGGTGGGTTTGCAGCAGGTCTGCCACAACCTGACCCTGGGCGGCGGCCTGGGCCCGGCCCTTGTCGGTCAGGGGGGCGTCCAGACGGCCCTGTAGCCGACGGTCGATATTCCAGAGGGTTTCCCCATGGCGGAGGATATAGATCGGATGCATTTGGCAGGGGTAAGCCGGGCCGCAGACGGGTGCAAGCGGGTTGCCCCGCGCCCGGGTGATATGGCCCGGGTCCGTACCGGGTCAGAGGACCGGCAAAAGGCTGTTACGTCTCAACCATGGCCCGCTCCCCCGCCCCGCCGATCCAGCGCCTTGGGCCGGCGCCGTTCGCCGCCAGACTGTCATCGGCGTTGTAAAGCGGGCAACTGGTCAGCGACAGGCAGCCGCATCCGATGCAGGATGTCATCTGCTTGCGCAGCCGCTGCAATCTTTCGATCTGTGCATCCAGCCGCACAGCCCAGCTTTCTGCTGCCCGGGCCCAGTCTTCGGCCTTGATCACCTTGTTGGGCGGCAACGCATCCAGCACCGTTTTGATCTCGGCCAGGGGCACGCCCACGGATTGGGCGCTGCGGATGATTGCCACGCGGCGAAGCTCCTTGCGGTCATAACGCCGGTGATTGGCCCCGTTGCGCCAGGAGCGGATCAGCCCTTCGGCCTCATAGTAATGCAGGGTCGAGATCGCGACACCCGCCCGCGCCGCCATCTCCCCCACGCTCAGATCTTTCGCAACAGCTGACATTTCCGCTTTACCTCAAGTTCACTTGAGGTCGTAGCGTGAGGATATTGAAACGATTCGCCAAGAGGAAAATCCAATGCTCGATTCCTTAGCCCGCGCCCGTCATCACAAAGCTGACACCCGCGCCCCCGGTCTGTTCACCCTGCTGATCCGCGCGTTTTTGCAAACGCTAAGCCAGCGCCGCCAGATGCATGATTTCCGTCAGGTGCTCAGCAATCCGCATCTGGCACGCGATATCGGCCTGCCCGATACGTCGCCCGGCAATCCATCGGCCGATCCGCTTTCAACCGGAGATCTGAGATGACCCGCGCCCTTCAGGCCCTTCTGGCCCTGACCCGCCATGTAACGGCCCCGCCAACCGGGCTGTGCCGGGCCTGCCCCGAAGATGATTTGCGGCAGGAACTGTCCAGCCTGTCGCGGGCCGCAGATATCGCGCGGATCGCAAGCGCAACAGATGAGAGATAAGTGGCACATAGCTTACGCTACGTCACCCGAATGACGCCATACAGCCACTTCAAACTGCTTAAAATCTGTCGCTGACCGAAGATGCTGCGCCCAAAAACACACCATCGGAGGAATCCGGGCTGAAATTGCCGCGCTTCGCTTGGGGTCCCGCGCCGGCATCTGGCAGGGTGAATGTGTCAGGTCCCGTCGGCGCGCCTCTCCTCCCTTCCTTCGGTGCGTCGGCGGCCTGATTAGAGTAGCTTGCTGGTGACCTGTCTCCTTGTCTCTCTTCCTCTTCGATCAGGTCGCCAGCCTTTTTTCCCTGAAAACAAAACCTTCTTATTTGGCATGGCCGTTGGGGTATCGCTGCCGGGCAAGGCCTGTTCATGGCCCCGCGCCCCGGGACCCGTCTGCACGGAATTGACCGGAAATGGACCATTTTCGGCACCATAAAACCACAGTCTTGCCACATTCATGTCCAGGTCAGAACAAAATCCGGGGTGATCTTATGTGTCTATAGGCACATAAGCCTGATCCCGGAGCTGTTTCATGCAGACACGCAAACCCCAACCGAAAGATACACCGCCCCCAAAAGAGCGCCCTGTACCTGTGCGCTTTTCCGACTGGGCCAGCATCTGATATAGCGTTTCGACTTACTGTTGAAACGCTATAGACTGCAGGGCCAGATGGGAGGCCCTGACATGAGTGACGCCAGCGCAGATGATCCGGTCACCGCGATTCGGAATATCGGGCCTGCGCAGGCAAAGCTTCTGGCGCGCGCGGGCATCACAACCGCAACCGCGTTGCGCGACATGGGGGCCGATGCCGCCTATGCCGCCATGCTGGCCACCGGCACCCGGCCCCATTTCATCATGTATTACATATTGCATATGGGGTTGCAGGGCCGCCCCTGGAACGATTGCAAAGGAGCCGAGAAAGACGCGTTACGCACAAAATTCGATGCCCTGAAAGCCGATCATACCGCCGATAGCGATGATGAGATGGAACGGTTTCTGAACCAGATCGGCGTCGGGCTGCGGCGCTGAGGTTTTGCGAAACCGCAGGGCCATAGTCTGAAATCTGCACCGCACAGGCATTACGCGGAGGGCATCGCCCGAACCGAGGGGCAGGAAGCGAAGCGCCCGCGCCCCTTGGGGGCGGTACGGGCGCTGCCCGGCGGTACCGCCGGGCGGAAGGGTGATTTATAGCGTTTCGGGTTTAAAGCACCCTGCCTTAAATCTGAAACATCCGAGCATACCCCTCAATCAGCACATAGCCGATCTCGAAGGCGCATTTCGACAGATACTGTTTCAACGAAAACGCAAACCGCTTTAGCCGACCAGTTCAAGCCCCGAGAAGAAATAGGCAATTTCCTCTTTCGCGGTCTCGGGCGCATCGGAACCATGGACCGAGTTTTCACCAATCGACAGCGCAAATTCCTTGCGGATCGTGCCCTCGGCAGCCTCTGCCGGGTTGGTCGCGCCCATCACTTCGCGGTTCTTAGCAATCGCATCTTCGCCTTCCAGAACCTGCACCACGATCGGCTCGGAGGACATGAATTCGCACAGCTCGTCATAAAACGGGCGTTCCGCATGGACACCATAGAACACACCCGCCTGCGCCTTGGTCAGGTGGATACGCTTGGAGGCGACCACGCGCAGGCCCGCAGCTTCGAATTTGGCGATGATCGCGCCGGTCAGATTGCGTTTGGTGGCGTCGGGTTTGATGATTGAAAAGGTCCGTTCCAGGGCCATGTGTCTTGCTCCAGCTTTACAGGTTGGCGCGCCTCTAACATGGGGCGCGCGCCATGGGAACCCGCCGATTGACATGGGCTCTGGCCTCCGCCACACCACGCCCATGCTGCGCATCTCTGACATATCCTATTCCGTCGCCGGTCGCCCCCTGCTGGAAACGGCCTCTGCCACCATCCCGGCCGGCCATAAGGTTGGCATTGTCGGGCGGAACGGCACCGGGAAAACCACGCTCTTCCGTCTGATCCGGGGGGAGCTGGTGCTGGATGGCGGCGCCATCACCCTGCCAGAGCGGGCCCGCATCGGCGGCGTGGCGCAGGAGGTTCCCTCCTCCGGGACATCGCTGCTGGACACGGTGCTGGAGGCCGATACCGAACGCGCCGTGCTGATGGCCGAGGCGGACACCGCTGAAGAGGCCAGCCGTATCGCCGAGATTCAGACCCGGCTGGCCGATATCGACGCCTGGTCGGCCGAGGCACGGGCCGCCACCATCCTGAAAGGGCTTGGCTTTACAGATGCGGAACAACAGATGCCCTGTTCGGCCTTTTCCGGCGGCTGGCGGATGCGCGTGGCGCTGGCCGGCGTGCTGTTCTCTGCCCCCGATCTGCTGCTGCTGGATGAGCCGACCAACTATCTTGATCTGGAAGGGGCGCTGTGGCTGGAAAGCTATCTGACGAAATACCCCCATACGGTGCTGATCATCAGCCATGACCGGGGGCTGTTGAACCGGGCCGTGGGGCATATTCTGCATCTGGCCGACCGCAAGCTGACCCTTTATGCGGGCGGGTATGACACATTCGCCCGCACCCGCGCCGAAAGACGCGCGGTTCAAGCGGCAGAGGCCAAGAAACAGGAAACCCGCCGCGCCCATCTGCAAAGCTTTGTTGACCGGTTCAAGGCCAAGGCAAGCAAGGCGAAACAGGCGCAATCCCGGGTCAAGATGCTGGAAAAGATGGACACGATCCGCATACCCGAAGATGCGGCGCGGACGGTTTTCACCTTTCCCAAACCCGAAGACCTGTCGCCGCCGATCGTGCAACTGGATGCCGCCGCCGTCGGCTATGACGGCCCGCCGGTTCTGAAGCGGCTGAATCTGCGGATTGATCAGGATGACCGGATCGCCCTTCTGGGCCGGAATGGCGAAGGGAAATCGACCCTTTCCAAGCTGTTGGCCGACAAACTTAAACCAGCCGAGGGGCGCAAGACACAATCCTCCAAACTGCGCGTCGGCTATTTCGCGCAACATCAGGTGGATGAGCTGCATATCGACGAAACGCCCCTGCAGCATATTCAGCGGGACCGCCCCGGCGAGATGCAATCGAAGCTGCGCGCCCGGCTGGCGGGGTTCGGTCTGGGCCCCGATCAGGCAGATACCGAGGTGGCGCGCCTCTCGGGCGGTCAGAAGGCACGCCTGTCGCTGCTGCTGGCGACGCTGGATGCGCCGCATATGCTGATCCTGGATGAGCCGACAAACCATCTGGATATCGAAAGCCGCGAGGCGCTGGTCGAGGCGCTGACCGCCTATTCCGGGGCGGTTATTCTGGTCAGCCATGACATGCATCTGCTCAGCATGGTGGCCGACCGGCTCTGGCTGGTGAAAGATGGCGGCGTGGCGCCCTATGCCGACGATCTGGAAGCCTATCGCCGGTTGCTTCTGCAAGGTGAGGAAAAACCCGCAAAACCCCGGAAATCCAAGGAAAAACGCCCCAGCCATGCACAAATGCAGGACCTGCGCGCCGAGGTAAGGAAATGCGAGGCGCGGGTCGAGAAGCTGAACCAGATGCGCGATAAACTGGCCAGGAAACTGGCGGATCAGAGCCTCTATGAAGACGCCCGCGCCCGCGAATTGGGCACCTGGCAGGAAAAATATGCCGAGGTGATGGAGGCGCTTGACCGGGCCGAGGCCTTGTGGATGGCCGCGCTGGAACGGATCGAAAAAGCCGAAGGGGCAGTGGCATGAAGGTGACCCATGCGCTTTCACTGCGGGGTTATGGTATCGGTCTGAAATTCCGCGCCACTGCGCATCATGCTCCCGCCCGGCAGCCCCGCCGGGCAGCGCCCACCCCTCGGTCCGGGCTCTGCCCTCTGCGCAATGCATATGCGTTGCGGAATTTTGGGTCGGGACTTTAGACCATGGATCTGGCCACCGCCATCCCCGCCTTTGTGGCGCTTTTCGTGATCATCGACCCGATCGGACTGGCACCGCTTTTCGTTGCCCTGACCCAGGGCATGACCAGCCGGATGCGGCGCGGCATTGCCATCCGCGCCTGTCTGGTGGCGCTGGCGCTGCTGACGCTTTTCGGCGTTGCGGGGGAAACGGTGCTGGCCTTTCTGGGCATCTCGATGCCCGCCTTCCGCATGGCGGGCGGCATTCTGCTGTTCCTGACCGCGCTGGATATGCTGTTTGAACGCCGCGCGCCGCGCCGTCAGGGCCAGGCCGAAACCGCCCATGCGGAAGACCCGTCGGTCTTTCCGCTTGCCATCCCGCTGATTGCAGGGCCCGGGTCGATCACCACGATGATCCTGCTGGCCGGGCAACCCGGGGGCGATATGCTGCAAATCGTGATGATCCACGGGGTCATGGCGCTTGTTCTGCTTTGTGTGTTCATCCTCTGCCTGCTGGCCAGCCCGCTGGAACGTCTGCTTGGCCCTGTGGGGATCAATGTGGTCACCCGTATTCTTGGCATGCTTCTGGCGGCCCTGTCGGTGCAGTTCGTCATCGACGGGTTGCGGGATTTGCAGGTGATCTGATCCGCAAAGCCCCTATATGAAAGCGGGAATGGAGGCCATTTCATGGACGGCGATCAGATCGCAAGACTGCTTTATCTGGGGCTTTTCGGCATCGTGATCGGAGGTTACTTTCTGGTCGCGAACCGGCGCCGGATGGGCAGGGTTGTGCAGCAGGCCGCGATCTGGCTGTTCATTTTCCTTGGCGCGATTGTGGCCGTGGCCCTGTGGCAGGATATCCGCAGCACGGTTCTGCCCCGGCAATCCACGGCGATGGATGGCGGCGTGATCACCGTGCCGCGCGCGCCTGACGGGCATTACTACCTGACCCTGCAGATCAACGAGGCCCCGGTGCGGTTCGTGGTCGATACCGGGGCGTCCGACATGGTGCTGACCCAGCAGGACGCGGTCAGCGCAGGCGTGGATATGGACCGGTTGATCTTTTCCGGCCGGGCGATGACCGCCAACGGGCTGGTGGAAACCGCGCCCGTGCGTCTGGACCGGGTTGGTCTTGGCGGCGTGACCGAGATCAATATACCCGCCGTGGTGAATGCCGGACAGATGGCTGAAAGCCTGTTGGGCATGGCCTATCTGCACCGGTTCGAGCGGATCGAGATCACCGACGGGCAATTGGTTCTGACCCGCTGAAACGGTGTTATTCGGGTGAGGGGCTTTGCGCCTTCATCTGCCACGATCCCCCTTCTTCCGACCAGTATTGCGCGGCACAGCCTGCAGTGGTCAGGGTCTTCCACTGCTCCCGCGCCTGTTGCACCGCGCCGGGGTCATGCCCGTCAAAAAGCACGCAGACCCGGTCAAGACTGTCCACCTCCCCGGCGCTGATCGCGGCGCCTTCGACGCTTATCAGGCAGGTTGCGCCATTGGGCAGGGCCGTCCGGGTTGTCAGCAGAACCGGCTGATCGGCGTCATGCGCGCCACCCGCCTTGCCATGGGGCAGAAACCCGTCTTCGGGCCGCAGCCAAAGCAGATCGTCCAGCCGGTCCATCATCGCCTCTGACTGCGCGCGCACGGCCACCCGCCAGCCTGCCCCGCGCGCCTTGCCCGCAAGGCTGGTCAGCGTGACCTCCAAAGGCCGCCGGGTCAGATGGTAGAAATAGGCCGCCCCCACCGGTCAGCTTTCGTAATTGTCGCGGATCAGGCGATCAAGCGCCAAAACACCCCAGCCCGTCGCGCCTTTCGGGGCCAGCACCCGGTCTGATTTGGAGGCGGCAACACCGGCAATATCCAGATGAATCCACGGGATTTCGTCTTTCACGAACCGCTGCAGGAACTGCGCCGCGGTGATCGCCCCCGCAGGCCTGCCGCCGATATTCTGCATATCCGCAACAGGAGACTTCAGCAACTTGTCATATCCCGCCCCAAGCGGCATGCGCCAGGCGCCTTCGCCTTCCGCCCTTGCCGCTTTCAGGAACGCGTTGCAGAACACGTCTTCATTCGAAAACACACCGGCATTTTCATGGCCCAGCCCCACAACAATCGCCCCGGTCAGGGTCGCCAGATCGACCATGCCGGAGGGGGCGAACCGATCCTGCGCGTACCACATCACATCGGCCAGAACCAAACGCCCCTCCGCATCGGTGTTGATGACTTCGATCGTGTCGCCTTTCATCGAGGTGACCACATCCCCCGGGCGCTGTGCGTTGGAGCCGGGCATGTTTTCCACCAACCCCACAAGCCCCACCACATTCGCCTTGGCCTTGCGCAGCGCCAGCGTGCGCATCACGCCCGACACAACACCGGCCCCGCCCATATCCATGGTCATGTCTTCCATGCCCGCCGCCGGTTTCAGGCTGATCCCGCCGGTGTCGAAGACCACGCCTTTGCCGACCAGCGCCAGCGGCGCCTCCTTCTCACCGCCATTCCAGGTCATCACCACAACTTTCGAGGGCGCATCGCTGCCCTGCCCCACCCCCAGAAGCGCGCCCATACCCAGTTTCGCAAGTTCCTTTTCTTCCAGAACCTCGACCTCAAGCCCCAGATCCCGCATATCGGACAGACGGGCGGCGAAATCCTCGGTGGTCAGGATATTGGCCGGTGCATTCACAAGATCACGGGTGAAGAACACGCCATCGGCCAGGGCCATCGCAGGTTTGGCCGCAGCGCTGACCTCGTCAGATCTGCTGCACATGATGGTGGCCGCCCCCTGCGCAGGCTGATCTGCAGTTTTATGCGCGGTAAAGCTGTAGGCCCGCAGCGCCAGCCCCAAAGCCATCTGGTCGATCCGGGTGATGTTGCCCGCCGTGACCAGAAGCGGATCATCGCCTTTGAATTTCGCAAGGCTTGCGCCGGCTTTCCGGGCCATCTCGACCGAGGGGCGACGCGGCAGTTTCACAACCAGAAGCGCATTGGCCAGAAGCCCGGCGGGAAAGCCCATGGTAAAGCCTTCGCCCTCTTTCACCTTGCCCCATCTGTCTGACTCCAACAGCCGCGCCACCGCGCCTTTGGTCAACCGGTTGACCCGACGGGTGCCGATGTCAATCTTGCCGTCCCCGGTGGCGAAGACGGCGATCTTGCCTTCGAAATCGCGCGGGGCATCAAGGGCGGTTTCAACAAAGGAAATGGCAATTGGAGTGGTCATGGGCATCCTCATAAAAATCGTGATCTGACCCAGCTTAGGCGCGGGCGCGGGGGATGACCAGATGATGCTGTTATCGCGGCGGTGATTGCAGTAAAACATCATCAAAGAGCATGTAAGAAAGACCAAAAAGGGGACAGGCAGTGGGGCGGTATGACCGGTATATCCTGTCACAGCTTCTGGTGTTGTTCGGGTTTTTCAGCCTGGTTCTGATCTCTGTCGACTGGATCAACCGCGCGGTGGATCTGTTCGACTCACTGATCGCGGATGGCCAGAATCTGGCTGTATTTCTTGAGTTTACCGCGCTCAGCCTGCCTTCAATCATGTTGAGCGTGCTGCCGATCTCGGCTTTTGTGGCCACATTATACATCTTCAACCGGATGATTTCGGAAAGCGAGCTGGTGGTTCTGCAAACCTCTGGAATGGGGGCCATCCGCCTGCTGCGGCCGGTTCTGGCCTTCGGGTTGGTTCTGACGATTCTGATCAGTATCCTGGCCCATGTTCTGGCCCCCGCCGCGCGCAACGAGTTCAATGAGCGCAGCATTGATGTCAGCCAGGACCTGACCGGTCGGTTGCTGCGCGAGGGCGAATTCATTCACCCCACCGCAGGTCTGGTCGTCTATATCCGCGAGATCACCGAACTGGGCGAATTCCGCGATGTCTTCATGCAGGACCGATCCGCCCCCGAAGCCGAAACAACCTATGTGGCCCGCCAGGCGCTTCTGGTGCGGGGCGAGAACGGGCCCCGCCTGGTGATGTTTGACGGGATGGCCCAGACCCTGGCCCTTGCCGATCAACGTCTGTCGATCGTGGAATTCGATGATTTCACCTATGATATTGCGGCTTTGACCGCCGCCCCGGAGGTCCGGCATTTCGCCGCCGCGGAACTGTCGACACCGGTTCTGCTGCGCGCAGAGCCCGGTTTTGCCGCGGAACAGGGGCTGACACGACGTGTCATGCAGGTGGAGGGGCATTCCCGGATCGCACGGGCGCTGTTTGTGCTGCTGGTGCCGGTGATCGCGGCCGCAACACTGATGCTGGGCACATTCTCGCGCTTTGGGGTCTGGCCGCAAATTCTGTTGGCGATCGGCCTGATCATTCCGCTGCAGGTGACATGGAATGCCGCCGAAGCCGCAGCCCTCAGCAGTGACGGGCTGATCCCGCTGATCTATGCACAGCCGGCACTGGCGGTTCTGATCACCGCAGGGCTGGTCTATTGCGACATGCGGGCCCGGCGGCCCCGTCGGCAGGTGGCCGCATGATCCTGCATATCTATATCGCCCGGCGCTTCCTGCGATCCTTTGCCATCGTGATCGGGGTTTTCATTTCGATCCTCCTGCCGATTGATCTGGCCGAGCAACTCAGCAAGATCGGCCGTCCCGAGGCGGGTCTGAGTGCGGCGTTCGAACTGGCGCTGCTGAACCTTCCGGGCACGCTTTACGAGATGCTGCCGCTGTTCATCATGCTGGCCACATTGTTTCTGTTTCTGGGCCTCGCGCGCACCTCGGAACTGGTTGTCGTGCGCGCCGCCGGACGCTCGGCCCTGCGCAGCACCATGTCGCCGGTTCTGGTGGCGGTGTTGCTGGGGATACTGGGGGTTCTGGTGGTCAACCCGATTGTGGCCGCGACCGAACGGCAATATCTGCAAAGCATTTCCCGGTTCCAGACGGGTGAGGCCCGCACCCTGTCGGTCAGCGCCGAAGGCCTGTGGCTGCGTCAGGGCACCGAGGCGCAGCAAACGGTGATCCGTGCGGATCACTCGAACGCCGATGGCACGGCCCTCAGACATGCCAGCTTTTTTGTCTTTGACGATCAGGGCAGCCTGCAACAGCGCATTGATGCAGGCGCAGCCCGGCTGGAACTGGGGGCCTGGGCGCTGGAGGATGTGAAAATCTGGCCATTGGCAGGCAGTCCCAACCCCGAGGCCGAGGCCGAAACCATGGCCAGCCACAGCCTGCCCTCAACCCTGACCCGGGAACAGATTCGCGACAGTTTCGGCAGCCCGACCACGGTGCCGATCTACGAGTTGCCGCAGTTTATCCAACAGTTGAACAGGGCCGGTTTCACAGCGCTGCCGCATCGGGTCTGGATGCAGATGGAGTTGAGCAACCCGCTGATGATGGCGGCAATGGTGCTGATTGCTGCCGGGTTCACCATGCGCCATATACGGTTCGGGAAAACCGGCATTATGGTGCTGTCGGCGATTCTGCTTGGCTTCGGCGTGTTTTTCATTCGCAGTTTTGCGCAGGTTCTGGGCGAAACCGGGCAATTGCCCATTGTGGTCGTCGCCTGGACCCCGCCCCTGGCGGCCATCTTTCTGGCCCTCGGGCTTTTGCTGCATACGGAGGATGGATGACACTGTTTCGCTTCCTTCTCTGCTGCGCATGGGCATTTGTGGCCAGCCTGGGCTGGGGGCCTGCAGGCGCGCAACAGATCGACCCGGCACCGGCCACCCTGATCGCCGATCGTATTGATTTCGAGGGCGGCAGCCAGGTGGTCGAGGCCACAGGCAGCGTCGAAGTCTTCTATCAGAGCCATCGGTTGCGGGCGCAATCCGTGCGCTATGACGGGGTCAGTGACACACTGGTTGTGCAAGGTCCGCTCAGCCTGACAGAGGCCAATGGGCGCACCGTATTTTTCGCTGAGTTCGGAGAACTGTCTGCTGATTTGCAAACCGGGGTCCTGCAATCCGCACGGCTGGTGCTTGACCGGGAATTGCAGATCGCGGCGACCGAAATCAACCGGTCCGGCGGGCGGTATACGCAACTCTACCAGACGGTTGCATCATCCTGTGAGATCTGCGCCGAGAACCCGACCCCGATATGGGAAATCCGCGCCCGGCGTATCGTGCATGACCAGTTGGAACGCCAACTGTATTTCGAGCATGCACAGTTTCGCGCCCTGGGTGTGCCGATTGCCTATCTTCCGCGCCTGCGCATGCCCGACCCGACAGTGGAACGCGCCACCGGGTTTCTGACCCCCACGATCACCAGCAGCAACCTGATCGGCACCGGCATCCGTATGCCCTATTTCATTGTTCTCGGCGATCACGCTGACCTGACCCTGACCCCCTTTCTGACTCTGAATGAAACTCAGACCCTCGGCGCCCGGTATCGGCAGGCTTTCCGCAACGGGTTTATCGAGGTCAATGGCGCCCTAAGCTGGGATGACCTGACCGATGACACGCAACGCGGCTATCTTTTCGCCAACGGCTCGTTTGATCTGCCCCGCGACTTCCAGCTTAGTTTCGCTTTGCAAAGCGTGTCGGACCGGGATTATCTGCTGACCTACGGGTTTCCCGGGGGGGACCGGCTGAAAAGCAACCTGATCTTCAGCCGGGCGCGGCGGGACGAATATATCGAGGGGGGGCTGACATATTTCTCCTCCCTACGGGACGCTGATGACAACCGCACCCTGCCCAATCGCGCTCTGGATGCGGAATATACCCGACGCTACACGCCCCGGGGTATTGGCGGCATCGCCTCGCTCAGCTTTTCCACCCACACCCATTACCGGCTCGACAGCAGCGATATGACCGGACGCGATGTCAGCCGTATCACAGCCAATGCCGACTGGCGCCGTGACTGGGTGTTGCCAGCCGGGGTTCTGCTGGCGGTCGAAACCGAAGTTTATGCCGATTATTACAATATCCAACAGGATAGCAGCTTTCCCGGCACCGAAACCCGCTTTGCGCCTTTTGCAGCCGTGGAACTGCGCTGGCCCTGGGCCATGACAAGCGCACGCGGGGTCACCCATCTGGTTGAACCCACCGTGCAACTGGCCTGGAGCGATGATGGCAATGCCCTGATCCCCAATGAAGACAGCGCCGTGGTCGAATTTGATGAAGCCAACCTGTTTTCGCTCAACCGGTTCCCGGGCAATGATGCACGCGAAAACGGTCGGCGCCTGAATATCGGGGTGACCTATACGCGGACCGATCCGCTTGGCTGGTCACTGGGGGTGACAGTCGGCCGGATCTATCGCTACGATGGTTTTGTGCCATTTACCCAAGGTTCAGGTCTTGATGGCCGCCAGTCAGACTGGTTGCTGGCCACCTATCTGGGCCTAGGCCAGAATCTCAGCGTCATGAACCGGACGCTGTTCGACGATGATCTGGAATTTACCTCGAATGAACTGGCCCTGGCCTGGGCGGGTGAGGCGCATAACGTGAGTTCCAGCTTTATCTGGCTGCGGGCCGACCCGGCCGAAGGACGCCCCCGGGACATGGCGGAATTGACCATGGATGTCAGCTATGATTTTGACAATGCCTGGGCCGCGCAGGCTGACTGGCGTTATGATTTTGTGGCCAATGAATCCACCCGGGCCAATCTGGCGCTGACCTATGCAACGGAATGTGTGGATGTGGAGTTTTCCCTCTCGCGCCGCTTTACCTCCTCGGCTACGTTGGAACCGGCGACCGAATTTGGTCTGTCGGTCGCATTGAACGGATTTGGCGCAACGCGGAACGGGCGCCGCTATGATCGCAGTTGCCGCAGATAGGCCGCGCGCAAAAGGATAACGGATAAGACACGATGAGCATGCGAACAAAACAGATTTCCCGCCATCGCCGGATCGCAAAAGCCGTAACCGGTGCCGTTATGTTGACACTTGGGGTCGGCTTTCTGCCCGCAGCGGCGCAGCAAACCCCGTTCGCCGCCGCGATTACCGTCAACAATCAGGCTGTGACCTATTACGAGATCGAACAGCGCCGCCGGTTTATGGAATTGCTGAACGCACCCGGCAATCTGGATGAGCTGGCCCGCGACGTTCTGGTTGATGAGCGGTTGCAGCTGGAGGCCGGCAGACGGGCGGGCCTTGACGCGTCGCCCGAAGAGATTGAAGCCGGAATGGTGGAATTTGCCGCGCGCGCCAACCTGGAACCTGAACAGTTCATTCAGGCGATCACCAATGAAGGTGTTGATGTCGAAACCTTCCGTGATTTTGTATCTGCCGGTGTGATCTGGCGCGATGTGCTGCGGTCCCGGTTTGGCGCACGCGCGCAGGTCACCGAGGAAGAAATCGACCGCGCGCTGACGCTCAGCGCCAGCGAAGGCGGTGCCCGGATTCTGCTGGCCGAGCTGATCATTCCAGTGACGCCGGAAAACAATGACGAGGTGCGCCAGCGCATTCAGGGGCTTTCGGACTCTCTGGATGGCGATATCGGGGCGTTTTCTGCGGCGGCGCGGCGCCTGTCAGCGGCACAGACCGCCCGCACCGGCGGCTCGCTTGGCTGGCGCCCGCTTTCTGCGCTGCCGCCGCAACTGCGCAGTATCCTGCTGACACTGAACCCCGGGGATGTGACGGAACCTGTGCCGCTTGGCCCCGCCATTGCGATCTTCCAGCTCAGAGGGTTCGAAGAGACCGGGTTTGTCACCCCGGTTGTCACGGCAGTGGAATATGCCACCATAGTGATCCCCGGCGTCCAGAGCGGGACCGCCCGGGCCCGGGCCAGGGCGTTGAGCGACGAACTTGACACATGTGATGATCTTTATGGTGTCCGTCCCGACGGGTTCACCCGGGATACGCTGCTGATCGAGGATGTCCCGGCGGATATCTCGGTAGAGCTGGCACGGCTGGATGAAAACGAAATCTCAATCGGCCTGACCCGCCAGAACGGCGATGTGCTGATGATGCTGATGCTTTGCGGGCGATCCACGGAATTGCCCGAAGGCGGTCGTGAAGAAGTACGGCAGGCGCTGTTTGCACAACGGCTGGAAAGCTATGCCAGCGGCTATCTGGCGGAACTCCGGGCGGATGCGATCATCACGGAAACCGAATGAACACGGCCCCCATCGCGCTGAGCTGTGGGGAACCTGCGGGAATAGGGCCCGAGATTGCGGCCAAGGCCCGGGCCGCGCTTGGCCCCCGCCTGCCCTTCTTCGTGATCGGGGACCCGGCGCATATGGCCGGATATGGCCTGCCCGTTGAACCGATCCAAAGCCCCGGTGACGCGCTTGATATCCCGGGCGATGCGCTGCCGGTTCTGGCCCATGACTTCCCCGCCCCCGCCACACCCGGCAGGCCGGAGCCCGCCAATGCGCAGGCGGTGATCGACGTGATCGCCCGGGGCGTCGATCTGGTGAGGCGGAGCGAAGCATCAGCGCTGTGCACCGGCCCGATCCATAAGAAGGCTCTGAAAGACGGGGCCGGGTTTGCCCATCCGGGCCATACGGAATATCTGGCCCATCTGGCGGGCGTGCCCCGGGTGGTGATGATGCTGGCCTGCGATGCATTGCGGGTTGTGCCCGCCACCATCCATATCCCCCTGGCCGGGGTGCCGGCGGCGCTGGATCAAGCGCTGTTGATGGAGACATTGCGGATCACCGAGGCCGCCCTGCGCCGGGATTTCGGGGTTGCAGCGCCGCGCCTTGCGGTGGCCGGGCTGAACCCCCATGCGGGCGAAGGCGGCGCCATGGGTCACGAAGAGATTGCGCTGATCACACCGGTGATCGCGGCGCTGAAGGCCGAAGGCATGGCCCTCACCGGGCCCCATTCCGCCGATACCATGTTCCATGACGCAGCCCGCGCGCGCTATGACGCCGCGATCTGCATGTATCATGATCAGGCGCTGATCCCGATCAAGACGCTGGATTTCTCGGGCGGGGTGAATGTGACCCTTGGCCTGCCCTTCATCCGCACCTCGCCCGATCATGGCACCGCGTTTGACATCGCGGGCAGTGGCAAGGCCGATCCCACCAGTCTGATAGCGGCCCTGAAAATGGCCGGGCAGATGGTGCGCGCCCGGGGCGCGTCTTGAGCGGGATTGATCCCCTGCCGCCCCTGCGTGAGGTGATTGCCAGCCATGGGTTGAGCGCGCGGAAATCTCTGGGTCAGAACTTTCTGCTGGATCTGAACCTGACCGCCAAGATCGCACGGTCAGCCGGCGCGCTGGACGGCTGCGATGTGCTGGAGGTCGGCCCCGGCCCCGGCGGGCTGACACGCGGATTGCTGGCCCAGGGCGCCAGGCGCGTGGTGGCGGTGGAAAAAGACGCCCGCTGCCTGCCCGCGCTTGCAGAGATCGCAGCGGCCTATCCCGGCAGGCTGGACGTGTTGAATGCAGATGCCCTGACGCTTGACTGGGCCACGCATCTGACACCGCCGGTCAGGATTATCGCCAATCTGCCCTATAATGTGGGCACCGAATTGCTGGTCCGATGGCTGACACCGCCGGTCTGGCCACCGCTTTGGCAAAGCCTGACATTGATGTTCCAGCGCGAGGTGGCCGAGCGGATCGTGGCCCGCCCCGGCGGCAAGGCCTATGGTCGGCTTGCGGTTCTGGCCCAGTGGCGGACCGAGGCGCGGATTGTGATGACCCTGCCACCCGGCGCCTTTACCCCGCCGCCCAAGGTCAGCTCTGCCGTGGTGCATCTGGCCGCCCTGCCCCGACCCCGCTTTGCCGCAGACCCCGATATCCTGCAACGGGTGGTGGCCAAGGCCTTCAACCAGCGCCGCAAAATGCTGCGCGCCGCGTTGAAAGGGTTGATGCCTGATATCGAGGACCGGCTTGTGGCGGCGGGCCTGACCCCCACCGACCGGGCCGAGCAGGTTCCGGTTGAGGGGTTTTGCGCCCTGGCCCGGGAAATCGCAAAGGGCTGAGGCCGCCGGGCAGCGTCTGATCCGCCCCAACGGGGCGCGCGCACTTCTCCCCTCCCCTCGGTTCGGGCAATGCCCCCCGAAGAATGCGTATTTTTGCAGAATTCTGGTCTGGCGCCTTGTTACTCCGCCGCTTCCTGCGGGTTATCCGGCTTGGGATCGTCGGATGATGCCTCAGGCGCGGGGCTTTGCACCTCTTCCTTACGCGGGCGCCGGTTGCGGCTGCGTTTGGGTTTCGGCGCGGTTTCCGGTGTTTCAACCAATCCGCTATCGGCTTCGGGGGCCGGGTCGATCACATCGCCAAAGCTGGTCACGGGCTGCGCGCCATCGCGAGGCGTCCGGTCTTCGGACTGGGGCTGCCGGGCCTCGGCCTGGGGCGCGCGGGCCTCGCCATGCGGCGCGGCGGCATTCTCATCCTGACGCGGCTGGTTCTGCTGTCGCTGATCGCGCTGCTGGTTGTTGTTCTGATTGTTCTGGTTCTGTTGCGCTTGCTGGGCCTCCTGCGCCTCGCGCTTGGCCTCCATCTCGCGCTGCGCTTCGCTGAGCATGCGGGTGTAATGTTCTGCGTGCTGCTGGAAATTTTCCAACGCCACCCGATCATTGCCAAGCTGGGCATCGCGGGCAAGCTGATTGTATTTGTCGATAATCTGCTGCGGCGTGCCGCGCACCTTACCTTCGGGCCCCGAGCTGTCAAATACCCGGTTGACGATATTGCCAACGGAACGATTTCTGTTCCCCTTGGACCGCGAGCGGTTCTTCGATGATCTCATTGGTTGTCTGTTCCAGTGTTCCTGGTGGAGTTTCTGCGGCTCGGCCCCATGCCGATGCCATAAACTGCCTTGGTCGAATAAAGTGACCTGTTTCTGTGGCAAAACCACGGGCGATTGAGAAAGCCAATCTGCGTCCGCTGGGTAGGGAGTAACCATGCAATCGACGCTAAAACAAGGCTAAAATGACGCGAATGTGTAGTTTTTTGCCGGATCGGGGCGATTTTACACGTTTACGCGGGCTGACATCGCCCTCAGCCACGCCGCCCCGACACAACCCGGGGCTTGTCATTGATATCGGCATGAATGGTGATCCCGTCAAGCCCGGCAGCCTGAAAGAGATCCCGAACCGCCGCGCCCTGGGTCCAGCCAATCTCAACCATCAGCCGCCCGCCTTTGGCCAGATAATCCGGTGCGGCGGCCGCAATCGCCCGATAGGCAGACAGACCGTCGCCCTGATCGGTCAGGGCCATCTGCGGCTCATACCGGCGCAGTTCGGGGGCCAGTGCCGCCATCTCGGACGCCGCGATATAAGGCGGGTTGGACACGATCAGGTCAAACCGCCCGTCCACCGCCGCAAGCCAGTCGGACCGGATCAGCGTGACCCGGTCCGTCAGACCAAATGCACCGGCATTCCCTGCCGCCACATCCAGCGCCCTGGCGGACAGATCAGTGCCTGTTCCGGTCACATCAGGGCGTTCGGCCAGCAAGCTCAACACAATGCAGCCCGTTCCGGTGCCCAGGTCCAGCACGTTTGCAAAAGGCCCGGACAGGGCCAGGTCGACCAGGGTTTCGGTTTCCGGCCGCGGGTCCAGCACATCACCTGTGACCTGAAACCAGCGCCCGTAAAACCAGCGCCCGCCAAGGATATGGCTGACCGGTTCCCGGGCCATGCGCCGGGACAGGGCCCTGTCATATCTGGCCCCGGCATCCGCATCCAACGGGTCACGCAGATGCAGGATCACCCGATCGGCCGACACCTTCAAGGCCGCCGCCATCAGCCAGCGGGCATCCTGCGCGGCGCCGTCAATCCCGGCGGCGGCAAGCTGATCGCGGCCTGCGGTCAACGCCTCCTGAACCGTCGTCACCCGTCCATCTCCGCAAGCATGCGGGCCTGATCATCCTCAACCAGCGCGTCGATCACCTCATCCAGATCGCCCTGCATCACCTGATCAAGCTTATAGAGCGTCAGGTTGATCCGGTGATCGGTCATCCGCCCCTGCGGAAAATTATAGGTGCGGATACGTTCGCTGCGATCGCCCGAGCCGACCTGCGCCCTGCGGTCAGCGGCGCGTTCATCCGCGACCCGCTGGCGCTCCTGATCGTAAAGCCGGGCGCGTAGGACCGACATGGCGATCTCGCGGTTGCGATGCTGGGATTTCTCGGAACTCGTCACCACGATGCCCGAAGGAATATGGGTGATCCGCACGGCGGAATCGGTGGTGTTCACATGCTGCCCGCCCGCCCCGCTGGCACGCATCGTATCAATGCGGATGTCGCCTGCGGGAATGTCGATATCGACCTCTTCCGCCTCGGGCAGCACCGCCACGGTTGCCGCAGATGTATGGATACGACCGCCGGATTCGGTACTCGGCACGCGCTGCACCCGATGGACCCCGGATTCGTATTTCAGCCGGGCAAAGACGCCTTCGCCCGAGACATGGCCGATCACCTCCCTGATCCCGCCCAACTCGGTCAGGGATTGTTCGATGATCTCCAGTTTCCAGCCATGGATCTCGGCATAACGTTCATACATGCGCAACAGATCGGCGGCAAAAAGCGCGGCCTCATCCCCGCCGGTGCCCGGGCGGATTTCGATCATCGCAGGCCGGGCATCGGCGGCATCCCGCGGCAAGAGTGCAATCCGCAGGGCCTGTTCCGCATCGGGTAAAGAGGCACGCAATCCCGGCAGTTCCTCCTCGGCCAGCGCCTTCATCTCAGGGTCCGACAGCATCGCTTCGGCCTCGGCCAGCTCAGTTTGCAATTTCTGATAGGCGGCAATCTGTTCCGCCACCGGTTTCAGCTCTGCATATTCACGGCTGATCGCGGCGATCTCACCGGCCTCGGGCCCGGCATTCAGGCGCGCTTCGAGAAACTCGAACCGGTCTTTGATCTGGTGCAGGCGGTCGGTGGGCAGCATCCGCGCGGTGTCGCTTGGACGTGGCGAAACGTCAAGGGGTGAGTGCCGCCAGCCAGCGATTGACGCGTCGCTCATTCACGCCCATATCCGAATACCCAAAGCGCGACCGGCAGAAGATATCCACCGCCACCCGCCCGCCGCCCATATCGCGGACACGGATCGAAATCGCATCAGGATACCCCATCAGCCGGGTCCGCTGCACATAGGTCATATGCCCCTCGGCCACACTGCCGGCGATCAGGCGGGCGCCGTCCCCGCGCGCGATCACATCCAGCATTGCGGCAAGACCATCAACAGTGCCGTCGAATATCGGGGCTTCGTCTCCGCGCATGAGCACGAAATTCGGTGTCTCCGGCGATGTGACCTCTGCCGGGTCCAGATGCCAGATTTCAGGCGGCATCGGCGCCAGACGCATGAAAACTGTCGTCACGACCGCAAGGGTAACAAGAATCGTGAAGCTGATCAGGATATAGCGCATGGAAACTCCGGGAAGCTGGCGGGCAAATGTGATGAAAACCCCGGCCACGTCAAGAGCTTAACCACGCGGGACGGCAGGTATCTAAAGATGGAAACGCCTTACCCTCCCTCCCGAAACCCGGCGCCCGCCGCACTCCAAGGATGCCTCCGGCGGGCGTATTTAAGACAAGAAGAAGCCCATGGGAGCAGACCCTTTCTTCTTGTCTCAAATACGCCGGGGTTTGGGGCCGTGCCCCAATGCCCGAAGGGCCGGATAATCCCCTTGCGCCGCAGGCGCGCCGTTTAATGGTTGTCGCGGGGCAGCACCCGGGCGATCCGCTGATAGGCGGTTGCAAGCTCCAGACAGCCGCCTTGCGCAAGTTGTCCCACATGGGCGCGATACAGCTCCTGCCAGGGGGTCTGGTGTTCCAAATCCGGCGGGGTCCAGGCGTCACGACGGGCCTGCCAGTCCGCCTCCGGGATCGTGCAGTTGAGCGTGCCCGCCTGCAGATCCAGGCGCACCGGATCGCCGGTCTGCAGCAGCGCCAGACCGCCGCCCACCACCGCCTCGGGCGAGGCATTGAGGATCGAGGGGGATTCAGACGTGCCCGACTGGCGGCCATCGCCAACCGTGGGCAGATGGCGGATACCGGCCTGTATCAACGTATCAGGGGGCTGCATATTCACCACCTCCGCCGAGCCGGGATAGCCGACACAGCCCACATTGCGGATGAAGAGCATACAGGTCTCATCAATCTCCAGCGCGCTGTCATTCAGCCGGTCATGGTAATCTTCCGGCCCTTCAAACACCACGGCGCGGGCCTCGAACACCCCGTCTTTCAGGAACCGCGCCTGAAAATCCTCCGAGATGACGGATGTCTTCATCAGGGCGCTGTCGAACAGATTGCCCGAAAGCACAAGAAACCC
Source organism: Rhodophyticola sp. CCM32 (assembly GCF_004751985.1). Classification (NCBI taxonomy): domain Bacteria; kingdom Pseudomonadati; phylum Pseudomonadota; class Alphaproteobacteria; order Rhodobacterales; family Roseobacteraceae; genus Rhodophyticola; species Rhodophyticola sp. CCM32. The sequence continues at coordinate 789,931 of NZ_CP038492.1, read as the reverse complement.
GGCCTTTTCCCGCAGCGGGTCACCGACCGGGCGGATCACATCGCGGTCAAGACTGCGCGCACCGGCCAGCGCGTCCCCCACCGGCTTGCCACTGGCGGTCATGGCATCGCCATGCAGATGCCCCTCGGCCAGAAGCTCCCCCATCACGGCGGGCACACCGCCCGCGCGATAGAAACTTTCGCCCAGATAGATGCCCGAAGGCTGCATATTGACCAGCAAGGGCAAGGCGTGGCCGATCGCCTCCCAATCCGTCACATCAAGGGGCACACCCGCATGGCGGGCGATGGCCTGCAAATGCGGCGGCGCATTGGTCGACCCGCCAATCGCCGTATTCACCCGGATCGCGTTTTCAAACGCGGCACGGGTCAGAATATCGGATGGTTTCAGGTCTTCCCTGACCATCTCAACCGCCCGGCGCCCGGTGGCAAAGGCCATCTCCATCCGCTCCCGGAACGGGGCCGGAATGGCGGAAGACCCGGGCAGGGTCATTCCAAGCGCCTCGGCCAGCGCGTTCATGGTTGAAGCCGTGCCCATGGTGTTGCAATGGCCAAGCGAGGGCGCCGAGGCACAGGCCCGGTCCATGAATTCATCATAATCTATCCTGCCCTCGGCCAGCAGGCGCCGGGATTCCCAGATGATCGTGCCGGACCCGGCCCGTTCGCCCTGCCACCAGCCATCCAGCATCGGGCCGCCATTCAGCACAATCGCCGGCAGATCAACCGTGGCCGCCCCCATCAGTTGCGCCGGTGTGGTCTTGTCGCAGCCTGTGGTCAGCACCACACCGTCAATCGGATAGCCATGCAGAACCTCCACCAGGCTCAGATAGGCGAGATTCCGGTCCAGCGCAGCGGTGGGGCGTTTGCCGGTTTCCTGTATCGGATGGACGGGAAATTCCATCGGGATGCCGCCGCCGTCGCGAATGCCCGCCTTGATCCGGTCCATCAGGAACACATGGATCTTGTTGCAGGGGGCGAGGTCAGACCCGGTATTCGCGATCCCGATGATCGGCCGGCCCGATTGCAACTCCTCCCGCGTGAAGGCCTGGTTCTGATAGCGTTCAAGATAAAGCGCCGTCATTCCCGGATTGTTGGGATTGTCGAACCACTCCTGGCTGCGATAGCGGCGGTTTGCGCGGGTGTCAGACATCAGTATGTTCCATATATTGAAACCAAGGACCGTATTTTGAGACTCTTGGTTCTATCCTCCCGATCCGGCCAGCAACAGCGGTTTTTCATCTATGGCTCTGCGGCTTTGCTCTGATGGGTATTTTGCCTGTCTCAGGCCCCCATCGCCTTGACGATGCTGAGCGCCCGGATATTCAGCGGCATATCCGGGATCAGCCGGGATGCAGGATATTGGCCATCAGCCGGAAGGCGCCGGGCACCAGATGGGCCATCTGATGGTGCAGGATCAGCGCCACATGGGCATGGCGGCCCTGCCCGATCTCTGCCGACAGCAACCCGCCTTTCAGGGGGGGTCGCCCGGGTCGGACATGGCCAGAAGCGGGGTATAGGCCGGGTCCCAGGATTTGGCGAAATACAGCCCGCGCTCTTTATGCCAGCCCTGCCAATCCCCGGGGCCGATCGGGTTCGGCCCGGTCAGGATCGGGTGGTCGGGGGCCAGATGGGTCACCTCTGCCGTCTCATCGGTCACCCGCCAGCGCAGCGAGGGCTGGCCGATCTCAAGCCGCGCGGGCGGTGTGGTCTCCGGGCTCCAGTTGTCCCATGGCCGGTGATAAAGCGTGACCAGATTGCCCCCTGCCCTGACCCAGCCCTGCAGCGCTGGTATCAGCGGCAACAGCGCCGGGCGGAACCGCATCGCAAAGACACCGATCAGAACCGTATCGAAACCGGCAAACGGATCGACCGAGGACAGAGCTGCATCATCCAGCACGGTCACGTCACATCCGATTGCGGCCAGCCATGTCGCCGCCTGATCATTGCCCGCCCCGATATAGGCGATCCTGGCCTGTGGCAGGGCAATTGTGGTGACCCGCAAGGTCAGCATGGCAGGGGTGCTGCGCAATCTTGGCGCGATATGATCCCTGGTGAAGACCCGCAGGTTTTGCGCCGCTGTCCCATCCAGCAGAAGCGGCAGATGGTACAGCCCTTCGGCCACATCGCCCGGCGGGGTCAAGGTGACATGGGCGCCGGACCAGTCCTGTTGCCAGCCCCCGGGCAGGTCGAAACCGGCTGTGCCGCCCGATATGTCCGAGACCGTCAGCGCGATCTCGCGGCCCGGCCCGGCCAGATTGAGGATGGCATCGCTTTGCGACAGGCGCGCACGGGTGGCAGGCGCAATCAAGGGCGGTGTTTCAAACGGGATATGAGAGGTCGCGGCCACCCCTTCGGCGGTGATGGTCACCGCCAGCGCGGGCGCACGCGGGGCAAGCGGGTCATACATGTCGGGATAAGGGTCCGAGGCCGGGGCGGTTTCGGCCACGCGCAGGGTTCCGGCGGAAACCGCCATCTCATCTGGCAGCGTGAACCCGATCCGGGCAGTGCCGAAATCGGGTATGCGCTGCTCGACCGTCAGCGCGGTTTCCTCCCCCGGGATCAGCAGGGTCTTTGCTGCCCGGGCGCGGGCATCGGGATGGGCACAAAACCGGATCACCCGGGCCAGTTGCGCCTGTTTCCGCGTGATCCGGTGGGCATGATCCGGGTCGACATGCACCGCTGGCAGGGCGGCGAAGGCCCGTGTTGCGGCATTCAGCATTCCGGCCCGATCCGGGAAAGCCGCGATCGCCTCTGCAATCGCCGCCTGCGCCGGGCCAAGCGCCGGGTCGATATCCTGCAGATCACCGGGCAGATTGTCGGTGACAGCCCCCCTGTCCGCCCCCACACGGGACCGCGCCAGATGCAGCGGCCAGTCGGTTTCGGTGCCGGATTGCACCCAATGGCCCATGCCCTGCGTGCGGTGAAAGGCGCGCGATTGCTGCCCGATCCGCGCATGGCTGACCCCGAGAACCGGGTCGCTGCCCCGGCCCGCCACCACAACCGTTGCGGGGGGTGGCGGTACTTCGTCATCATAGGCGCCGCCCGCCCCGGACCAGGCCGGAAGATACAGTTTCGCCACCTGCCAGACCGGCAGATCACAGCCGTCAAACCCGGGATCGGCGGCCAGCTCCATCACCTCATGGGCCGCCGCGGTCATCGCCCGGTGATGGCCGTGCTGCCCCGGAATATCCAGAAATGTGGGGCACAGGATATCGGGCCGTTCCATCCGCACGATCCCGACAAAGCGCTGTAGGGTCCGGTCACGGCCCCAGTGGCCCATGGTCTCCTCACCGGATTTCGAGAACCCGAAATCGGTGATCGTATCCTCGGGGCTTTGGCCCAGCCAGTAAAGCCGCATGTCCAGCATATCGGCGGCACGCTCCATCTCGGCGGTGCGGATTGTGCCGAGGTCAAACCCGGCCTCTGTGCCGATGTCATTCTGCCCGCCCTCGCCCCGGTTGGCGCAGGCATAGGACAGGTTCACCCCGTCGCGCAGGCCAAGCGTGGCCAGCATCCCCGATATCTCATCATCGGGATGGGCGCCGGTATTCATGAACCCCACGACCGAGCGCAAAGGCTGCAACGCGCGCCAGATGCGGGCGATCAGGGGGGTTGCGGCCTCGGCCGTGATGCGGATTTGGTCTGATGTCGGCATGAGTGGCCTTTACGAGGTCAGCGCGAGACTGGGGGTGAGGGTCTGGTTGATCACAAGGGCGGCGGCGCCAAGCGTGGCGGTCATCCGGCCTGCCGTCCCTGCCAGCAGGCGCGGGCGCAGGCGGTCCGCCCGGTTCGCAACCGAGGCGGCGGGCAGATCAATCGTATCGGTCAGATGTTCCAGCAATGCTGCGGGAAGGGCCCCGCCCAGGATCACCGCTTCGGGATCGCAAAGGTTTTCCACAATCTGCACCGCATGGGCCAGGGCCGGGCGCGCCTCTTCGACCCAGGCCATCAGGGCGGGGTGACGCGCGGCAAACAGCCGGTCCAGATCGGCCACGGTTTCGGCGGCCTCGCCCGATCCGCGCAGGGCAGCGGTCAGGGCCATACGGCTGGCGATTTCTTCCAGCGGTTTCAGGCCATCCTTGCAAGGCGCCGGGATATGGCCGATCTCGCCCGCATTTCCGAAGGCGCCGCGAAACAGGGTGCCTCCCGAAACAAGGCCAAGGCCGATCCCGGTGCCGAAATAAAAGAACGCGTAAGACGACAGACCGGCGGCCACGCCTGACACCCGTTCGGCCATCGCCGCCGCATTGGCATCATTTTCGACGGTCACCGGCAAATCCAGCATCTCGGCAAACAGCGCCTGTGCGTTGATCCCGTCCCAGCCCGGCAATTCGGTCAGATATCCCGACAATCCGGTTGCACCGAATGGCCCCGGCATCACAACCCCGGCCCCCAACACCCGCGCCCGGGCGGTGCCGCTTTCGCTTAAGGCTTTGCCCAGCAACCGGGCCACAAGCGGTTTCACATGGGCCGGATCGGTCCGCGACATCGCCACGCGATCCGTATAAAGCGCACGCCCGTCCAGGTCGATCAGGGCGCACAGCACCGCATCGGGCCGCAATTCGATGCCGAAAGCGGCGGCCGCAGTCCCCTCAATCGCATAGGTCACCGCCGGAAGCCCGCGCCCGCCTGAGCGGTGCCCCGCCTTATAGAGCCAACCCTCGGCCACCAGTTCGGCGATGATATTGCTGACCGCCTGGGTGCTGAGACCCGAAGCGCGCGCAATCTCGGCCCGGCCCGAAGCCCCGGCACGGCGCACATGGCCCAGAACCAGCCCGCGATTATAGGCGCGGCTGCGTTCGGCATTGGACCCGGGAGGCAGAAGAGAGAGACTCATAGCACAGGGGATTAACTCAACTTGCTTGATAGCTCAATTGGTTTGACTTAATTCTGATTTCACCCCGCATCCGAATCGCGGGTTCGGTGCAGGCCCGGTTCAGGCCCTGTGCACGCCGACAACAACAGGGAGTTTCCAGAGATGTTTTCCGACCTTCGGACCACACTTGCAGCAACCGCCATATCCGGTGCCACACTATGCGCCACGGTCCCCGCCATGGCAGATGTCGAAATTGAATACTGGCAGTATTTCTTCGACGCGCGGGTCACCGCGATGGAGCAGCTGATCGAGAATTTCGAAGCCGCCCATCCCGATATCACCGTCACCATGACCCATTTCCCCTATGCCAATTACCGCACCCAGGTCGCCGCCGCGATCCCGGCGGGCGAAGGCCCGGATGTGGTGCAGCTGTTTTACGGCTGGCTGAATGATTACGTCGAGGCCGAGCTGATCCAGCCGCTGCCGACAGATGTGTTCCCCGCCGCAGAGATTGAGGCAGAATTTTTCCCGATGGTTTCGGCGATGGAGCAGGATGGCCAGTATTGGGCCCTGCCCACCGCCGTCCGCTCGCTTGCGCTGTTTTACAACCAGCGCCTGTTTGATGCCGCCGGGATCGAGGCGCCGCCCGAAACCCTTGACGAGCTGGTCGAGATTGCCGCCACCCTCACCGAACGGGACGGGGCGGGCAATATCACCCAGGAAGGTCTGACCAGCGGGATGACCGCGCAGGATCATCACTGGTTCCGCGAGGTTCTGGTGCGTCAGTTCGGTGGTGCGCCCTATAGCGATGACAACCGGACGGTGACCTATGATGACGATGCGGGCCGTGCCGCCCTGGCGTTCTATACCGGGCTTGAGCAGGAGCATGGGGTCACCCAGACCGGGTTCATGGATGAGCCGCAGGCCGCGTTCCGCGCCGGACGTGCGGGCATGCATATCGACGGGTCGTTCCGCATTGGTGCGCTGAACGATACGCGCGGGCTGAACTGGGGCGTGGCCGAACTGCCCGCCGGGCCTGATGGCACACGGTCGAACTATTCCTCCTACTGGGTGAACGCGATCACCAGCCATTCGGAGGGAGAGAAATACGACGCGGCGGTTCTGTTCATGGATTACATCACCTCGCCCGAGGCGATGCAGATCTGGCTGGAAGTTGTGGGCGAGCTGCCCGCACGTCAGGCCGTGGGCATGACCGATGAAAATGCCAATGACCCGATCTATGGCCCGTTCATCCGTGGCCTTGCCTATGCCCATACGACACAATTCGCCGATGAAAGTGCGCAACGGCAATTGATGGTGGAAATGGTCGAAAGGGTTCAGCTGGAAGGCGCATCTGTCGCCGACAGCCTGGCCACGGCAACCCAAGCCGAACAGACGCTGCTTGACGATTATTACGGCGACTGAGCACATTTTCGGGCAGGCCGGTCCGGTTCCGGCCTGCCCTTTGCCTTTTCTTCTGATGATGCGGAGGCCGCAAACCCGTGGCAGATCTTTCCCGATCCGATGACACCCCCCCGGAACGCGGCTGGTTTTCCGCCCGATGGCACCGGCTGAGCATCCGCCAGAAACAGGTGGTCTGGGCCTGGGCGTTTCTGGCGATCCCCATCGTGTTTTACGTGGTCGTCCGGTTTTACCCCACGGCCAATGCCTTTGTGCTGAGCTTTCAGGAATGGAATTTGCTGGGCGCCCGCACCTGGGTCGGGTTCGAGAATTATATCGACCTGTGGAATGATCCGGTGTTCTGGACCGTCTTTGCCAACACCTTTGAGTATCTGATTATCGGCACGCCGATCAGCCTGGTGATCTCGTTCATCATTGCCTATCATCTGGACAAGGTCCGGTTCATGCATGGCACGATCCGGGCGCTGTATTTCCTGCCTTTCATGACATCCGCCGTTGCCATGGCCTGGGTCTGGCGCTGGTTCTATCAGCCGGTTCCGATCGGGGTTTTCAACAATATGCTGGCGCAGATAGGCATCCCGCAGATTGCCTTTCTGCAATCCACGGCCATCGCCCTGCCTGCGGTTCTGGCCCCGGCGGTCTGGGCCGGGCTTGGCTTTCAGATCATCATCTTCATGGCCGGGCTGCGTGCGATCCCGCCCACTTATTACGAGGCCGCCCGGGTCGATGGCGTGTCCAACTGGACGATGCTTTGGGAAATCACCCTGCCGCTTCTGAAACCCACCATCGTGTTTCTGGTGGTGTTTTCCTCGATCGGGTTTCTGCGGATTTTCGACCATGTGTTCAACATGACCACAAACAATCCCGGCGGGCCGCTGAACTCCACCAAACCGCTGGTGCTGATGATCTATGAAACAGCCTTCGGCGGGCGCAGCCAGATGGGGGCGGCGGCGGCGCAGACGGTTGTGCTTTTCGTCATCCTGCTGATCGTCAGTCTGGTGCAGCTTCGTATTCTGAGGGATCGCTGATGGCCGTCGCAGAAGATATTCAGGTCAAACCCTCGTCAGAGACGCTGCTGCGCACGGGCCAGCCGAAGCCGCCCCGTGATTTCGGCCAGATCATCCGCTGGACACTGTTGTTCCTTGGCGGTCTGCTGATGGTGATGCCGCTGGCCTATATGATCTCGACCTCGCTGAAATATTCCTTCGAGATCTATGATCTGAACCTGATCCCGCAGGAACCGACGATCGAGAACTACACCTATGTTCTGGAAGACGGGCGGTTCTATAACTGGTTTTTCAACTCGCTGATCATCGCCACGCTGACCACGATTTCGACGCTGATCTTTGACAGTCTGGTGGGCTATGTCCTGTGCAAGTTCAAATTCCGCGGGCGCTATCTGGTGTTTATCGCGATCCTGTCGACCCTGATGATCCCCACCGAAATGCTGGTGATCCCCTGGTATCTGATGAGCCAGAGCCTCGGCTGGCTTGACACCTATTGGGGCATCATGTTCCCCGGGCTGATGACCGCCTTTGGCGTGTTCCTGATGAAGCAGTTCTTTGAAACCGTGCCCGATGATTTTCTGGAGGCCGCCCGGATCGACGGGCTGAACGAGCTGCAAATCTGGTGGTCGGTGGCGATGCCGCTGGTCAAACCGGCACTGGCGGCCTTGGCAATTTTCGTGTTCCTGGGCAACTGGACGGCCTTTATCTGGCCGCTGATCGTCACCACGGACACAGCGCTTTATACCCTGCCCGTCGGCCTGTCCTCGTTCGGGGATGAGGTGGATGTGGCCTGGGAGCTGATCATGACCGGGGCGGCGATTTCCACCCTGCCGACACTGGTGGTGTTCCTGATCTTCCAGCGTTTCATCATTCGCGGCGTGGTCATGGCAGGGCTGAAGGGGTGAGCGGCGGTTCGGCAAAGCCGATGAAAGGTCCAGCGGACCTTTCAAGCCGCGAACGGGCGGAGCCCCGGGGATGGCATCTCTCGGGCCGCGAACGGGGATGGCACCCCGCGCCTTTGGCCTGTTCCCTAAAGCTGCAAAACCAAGGGGCCGGGGATGACTGACACCTCCACCTTCCCCGATCCGGTCTATCGCGACACGGTTCTGGCGCCGCTTTTCGAGGGGGTCAAAACCCATTACGCGGCGTATATGGCGGTGATCAACCGGGCGCATCTGGTGATGCTGGTGGAAACCGGCATTCTGGAACAGGAGACCGGCACCGAAATCGCCGCTGCGCTAAGCGCCATCGCGGCGGAAACGGATCTGGAGGGTCTCACCTATACCGGCGCGCATGAGGATTATTTCTTCTATGTCGAGGATCAACTGAAACAGCGCCTTGGCCCTGATCTGGCGGGCGGGTTGCACACGGCCCGGTCGCGCAACGACATGGATCATACGGTGTTCAAGATGGCCCTGCGCGGCCGGACCGACGCGATGCTGCGCGCGCTTCTGACCCTGGCCGAGGCGCTGATCGCAAAGGCCCGGGCCGAACGGGACACCCCGATTGTCGCCTATACCCATGGGCAACCGGCGCAGCCCTCGACCTTCGGCCATTACCTTGGCGCGGTGATCGAGGTGCTTTTATCTGACATCAGCCGTCTGGCCCAGGCCCGCGCGGCGCTGGATCTCTGCCCGATGGGGGCTGCGGCCATCACCACCTCGGGCTTTCCGATTGACCGGTCCCGCGTCGCGGACCTGCTTGGCTTTACAGCGCCGAAGCAGAATTCCTATGGCTGTATCGCCAGTGTCGATTACATCACCGGGCTCTATTCGGCGCTGAAACTGCCGTTTCTGCATCTGGGCCGGGTGGTGCAGGATATGGGGTTCTGGTCGGCTTTCGAGGTCGGGCAGCTTTATGTGCCCAATGCGCTGGTCCAGATCAGCTCGATCATGCCGCAAAAACGCAACCCGGTGCCGATTGAACATCTGCGCCACCTGTCCAGTGTCACGGTCGGACGCTGCGATACAATGCTGGCCACGATGCATAACACCCCCTTCACCGATATGAATGACAGCGAAGGCGAGGTGCAATCAGCCGGCTATGGCGCGTTTGAAACCGGCGGCCGGGTTGTGGCGCTGATGACCGCCCTGCTTCCGGCCTGTTCGATCCGCGCCGACCGGGTGCGCGCCAATGCGGATGCGGCCTGCGTCACCATCACCGAACTGGCCGATACGCTGGTGCGCAGGGAAAACCTGTCCTTCCGTCAGGCCCATGAGATCGCGGCGGCCACCGCACAGGCCGTGATCGCCCGCACCGCACCGCTGGCCCGTGGCTATGACGCCTTTGTCACCGCGTTTAAGGCACAGACATCGCGCCCGCCCGCGTTGACCCCCGAGGCCTTTGCCCAGGCTGTTTCAATTGAGACCTTCATCCGGCGACGCACGGTCTTTGGCGGCCCCGCCCCCGATGCCCTGGACGCCGCCCTTGACGGGTATGCCGCCACCGCAGGCGATCTGCGCCGCGCGCAGGACATATCCGACACCCGCCTGGCCCGGGCCGGCGCCACCCTGACCGATGCTTTCCAGACCCTGACGGAGCTTTCATAAATGGCCAATCTCGCCCTGCGCGATCTCGTGAAATCCTATGATCAGACCGAGGTGCTGCATTCGATCAATCTGGACGTGGCCGATGGCGAATTTGTCGTCTTTGTCGGCCCTTCCGGCTGTGGCAAATCCACGACCCTGCGGATGATCGCCGGGCTGGAAGAGGTCACATCGGGCACGGTGGAAATCGGTGGCCGGGTGGTCAACACGCTGGAACCCAAGGACCGGGACATCGCGATGGTGTTCCAGAATTACGCGATTTATCCGCATATGACCGTGCGCAGGAATATCGCCTTCGGACTGCGCACTGCCAAGATGACACGGGCCCGGAAAGACGCCCGGATCGAAGAGGTCGCAGACCTGCTTGGCATGACGGAATATCTGGACCGGAAACCCAACCAGCTGTCCGGCGGTCAGCGGCAGCGCGTGGCCATCGGCCGGGCCATGGTGCGCGACCCGGCGGTGTTCCTGTTTGACGAACCGCTCAGCAATCTTGATGCGCAACTGCGCACCCAGATGCGGCTGGAAATCAAGAAACTGCATCGCCGGGTGCGCAGCACGATTGTGTTTGTCACCCATGATCAGGTCGAGGCGATGACCATGGCCGACCGGATCGTGATCATGAAAGACGGGTATATTCAACAGATCGGCAGCCCGGCCGAGGTGTATCACAGCCCCGCCAACACCTTCGTTGCGCAATTCATCGGCGCGCCGTCGATGAACCTGATGGATGGGCAGGGCAGCGCATCGGGCGTCACCTTATGGAACGGGGTTGATCTGAAAACCGGCAAAGGTGCCGGGGCCGAGGGCAAGGCGGTCAGCGTCGGCATCAGACCGGAAGACCTGCATGTGACCGAAACCGGCGGGATGCTGAGCGGTACGGTCTCGGTTGCCGAACCGCTTGGCGCGGAAACCCTTGTCTATGTGGATGTGGACGGGCAGGAAATGATCGCCTCGGCCTCGGGGCGGACACCGCCCAAAGCGGGCGACCGGATCTCGCTGAACCTTGAGGCGGAAAACCTGCATCTGTTCGATGCCGCCAGTGGCCAGGCCCTTGCATGACCCTGTCTGACCGGATTCTGACCGCAGGCCGGATTTATTGCGATCTGGTCTTCACAGAGCTTGACGCGCGCCCCGCCCCGGGGCGGGAGGTCTTTGCCGAGGGGCTGGCGCTGCGGGCCGGGGGCGGTGCCTATATCACCGCCGCCTATCTGTCTGCGCTTGGGCATCAGGCCGCGCTGATCGGCACCCTGCCCGTTGCACCGTTTGATGCCGTCATTCGCGCCGAAATGGCCGAAACCGGGGTTGACCCGATCTGCACCCCCGCGCCGCCGGGCAGCGACCCGCAGATCACGGCGGCCTTCATGCATGGCAATGACCGCGCCTTTGTCACCCGCAGACCGGGACCCGCACTGACCGTGACCGGCCCCCTGCCCGCCGCGCGGCATCTGCATCTGGGGGAGATCACCACCGCGCGCGATCACCCGGAACTGATCCCCATGGCGCGGGCTGCGGGCATGAGCCTGTCGCTGGATTGTTCCTGGGACGGGCAGGCGCTGGCAGGCTGTGATCTCTCCGGGATCATTGCGGCGGTCGATCTGTTCTTTCCCAATGAGGCAGAGGCCGCGGAACTGCACCGCCACGGGGTTGATGCCAGCCCGAAGGTTGCAACAATCATCAAACTGGGTGCCCAGGGGGCCGAGATCCGCCCGGCGCGGGGGCCGGTGCAGCACTGCGCCGCGAAACAGGTGAGGCTGAAAGACACAACCGGCGCGGGCGATGCGTTCAATGCCGGGTTTCTGAGCGCCTGGCTGAAAGGGCAGACCGCTGCGGAGTGCCTTGATCTGGGCACCTATTGCGGCGCGATTGCCGTGGGCCGGGTGGGCGGTGCCGGCGCCCTGCCGCCTCTGGACAGCCTTGCCATGCCGCTGCACGAGGCCGGGCAATAAGCGTGTTACTACAGGCCTGCAGCGCGCTGCCGCCACCCATGAACAGATAGCGGCAGATTTCTCAACAGACCCTACAGCCCCGCAGTTTCGCGATGCGTCCCGCCCTTTTCCGAGGCTGCTGTCACCGTCACCGCCGCCCCCGGTCGGGTCGCCCTGACCAGCCATTCGACCTTTTTCGTCACCGGCGACCATTGCTGGCCCCAGTTCGAATAGGCATAGCGCCGTTCGTTGCGCCCGGCCAGATTGCCAAGCGCGACCGTATCGGGGGTCATCAGCAGATCGGCCCCGTCACAGTCAAGCGTGACCGAGACCGGCTTTGCCACCCCGTTCTGCACCGCCACATCCGACAGGTTTGTCGGCAGATAGCCATGGTTTGACACCACCGCCGTGACCTTGTGCAGATCTGCCCCCAGGGCCTCCACATCAAGACTGTCCACCGCGATGCGCGGCGCGGCGGCGGCATGGCGCAGGTTGAACAGCACATTGTTATGGCAGATCTCTTCCAGAAGTGTGCCGGGCGGGTTTCGATAGCTCCAGATATAGACCATGCCGCCAATCTCGACCGGGCCAAGCTGCGGATGGTCGAACGGCTCCCAGTCGCGAAAGCCATGCGCGCCCAGATGTTCGACCACCCAGTCGAAAACCTGCCGCGTCGTGGCCGCGTCGCGGGGCCCCAGATTGTAATAGCCCTCTTTCGGCACGCCTGCCGTGCGCTCCAGATCCCAAAGCTCGGTCGAGAAACAGATGATCCCCATCTCTTCATAGACCCAGTCTTTCAGGCTGCCATGGCGGGCCTTGGATTTGTCCGGCGTGAACTCCTCATAGGTGGATATCGTCGGATAACCGGTCAGTCGTTCGCCCACCGCGCCCAGATCCTTGTAAAGCGCCAGATCGGGCGGGCTCATCTCGGCATCGAATTTCATCATCGAGGGGCGCAGGATGATGCCGCCATGGGTGTGATAGGCGCACATGCCCGCGATATTGGGATGGTTCAGGATCACCTGGCCCATCCCCATCGCCTCGGGTTCGGAAAACGGATAGGCCCCCGCGCCATATTCCTGCGGCGACCAGTTGATCGGGAAATTGCGGTTCATATTGCCGTCTTCCTGCGGGTCGATCTGCACATGAACACCGTCGTAATTCTCGATCAGCCCTTCGGGGTAAAGCCGATAGTATTCCCCGCCCTCCTCGCCCGGTTCGCGCTGCACCAGAATGCGCGGTTCATCCGGGTCTTTCTTCCATTCGCCCCTGGGGTCGGGCACACGCATCTGCACGATATAGCCATCGCCGTTGATATCCTGCGGGATCAACCCGTCAATCCGATCTTCGCCGGGCAGGAACCTGCCATTGCCGCACCAGGGATGATAGGGCGCGGTCAGGGCGTATTCGGCCCCGTCCGGGTTGATGCGCGGGATGATGTAGAACACCTGCTGATCCACCAGCCGCGTCACTTCGGCATCGTGTCCATAGCGGGTCAGCAGATACCAGCAGGCATAAAGCGCGGTGGCGCTGGTTGCATGTTCTTCCGCATGGATCTGCGCGTCGATATAAAACCCCGGCTTTTCCAGCGCCGGGCCGGTTTCGGGGTTGGTGATGGTCATGAACCACACCTCGCGCCCGCGAAAGCTTTTGGCGATGGATGTCAGCGTGCAAAGCCCGGGATATTTCGCCGCCAGCGCCTTGAGATGGGCGGTCATCGCGTCATAGTCGTGATAGGTGTCAAAGGCGATATCGACCTTGGGCATCGGTTTGTCCTTTCAGAGTGGCGCGCTTGAGGCGCGGCCGAACGGGTGTGTGATATTGGCGGTCTTCCGGGGCATCAGCGCGCCTTTGCCTGTGACAGGTCCCAGGCGTTCAGACGCTGCCCCGACAGGGCGGCATCGCGGCTGCTGGCGATATGGGCAAAGGCGGGCGCCAGACCCTCGGGCGCGATCCAGTCTGCTTTCAGCTCGGGCGGGTAGTTCCGCTCCGACATCGGTGTGTGCATCGCCTTGCCCGGGGTGATGGTGCAGGACAGGATGCCATGCGCCGCGCCCTCCATCGCCAGACATTTCGAGAAACCTTCCAGCGCGTGTTTGGCCGCGCAATAGGCGGTTTCATCCACGAAGCCCTTGATACCGGATTGCGAGGACACAAAGATCAGCGCCCCGCCGCCGCCCGCCTTCATCCCGGGCCAGACGGCCTGCGTCAGTTGGAAGGCGGCCTGAATGCCCACATCCATCGTGGCCCGGAATGTGGCCAGGCTGACCTGCTCCACCGGTTCGGGATGCAGGATCGCCGCATTATGGATCAATGTGTCCACCGGGCCGGGCAGCTCGGCGATGGCCTGTGCCGTGGCCTCTGCATCCGCCAGATCGACGGGGATGCCCTGCGCCTGACGGCCGATCCCGGCACATACCGCTGCCAGCCCGCCCGCATCCACATCCATCAGCACCAGATCGGTCCCATGGCCCGCAAAGACCCGGGCAAGCGCCGCCCCAAGCCCGGCCCCCGCGCCTGTGATCAGAACCCGCTGATCTGACAGGGCGGGCATCAGGCCGCGCCTGACATATCAAGCGCTTCCCATCTGCGGCTGGCGGTCGAGGCGATGACCGCATCCAGCACCATCTGATTGCGCAACCCGTCCACGAAACTGGCGCCGCGCTGCAGCTCCCGGTCTTCCTTGATCGCCGCGACCAGTTCCTGAAGGGCGGCGAGAACCGAGACATTCCAGATGCCCTTGTTCAGCCCCTCCAGCCCGGCATTCGGATCATCAACGCTGATATCGGCAAAGCTGTCACCGGCGCGCGCGAAATAGAGTTTTTCATCGCTGTTCGACAGGGTCAGCGTGCCCTTCGCGCCGAAGACCTGCGTTTCATTGCCCATATTGGCGGCGGCCACCCCGCTCATGAACACCTGGGCCAGCGCGCCGGACTGCATCTCAAGCGTAAAATATGACAGGTCATCGGCGGTTGCTGTCCAGGCCTCCCCGGTTTTGGCATCCACCCGGTCCGGCACAATTGTCAGGGCCTGCCCGATCACCGCCGCAGGCTCCCCCAGCCACCAGCGCAGCATATCCACCTGATGCGATCCGTTCGCCCCCAGCCGACCGCCGCCCATGGATGCATCCGACCACCAGTCGCCCCGGGGACGCGAGGCCGGATCAGCCCAAGAAGCGCCGATATTGCTGATATTCACATGGCGGATTTCGCCCAGATCGCCGCCCCGGATCATCTCGGCCATGCGCGCGCGGGTCGGGTTGAAGCGCAATTCATGGTCGATCATATGCAGCCGTTTCGCGGCCCGCGCGGCGTCCAGCATATGGCGCGCCTCGCCCGCATTCATCGCGGTGGGTTTCTCGCACAATACATGGGCGCCACCGGCCAGCGCCGCGCAGGTCATCGGCGCATGCATCACCGTGGGCGTGGCGATGCAGACCAGATCAAGCGCGTGACCCTCCAGCATCTTCTGCCAGTCGTCATAGACATGGGCGATGCCATAAGGTGCCGCCGCCGCTTTGGCGCTGTCGATCCGGCCAGAGGCAAGCGCCACCACCGTCGCGCCCTCAATATGTTCGAAGGCCGGCAGATAGGCGTTGCGGGCGAAACTGGCCCCGATGATCCCGACATTTAACATGATCGCTCCTCCAATATTCCTGCGCGATCCCGGGCCGGGCGCGCATCTGTTCGCTCAGGCGGCCAGACCCGCCCTGATCTCTTCCATATCAACGCTCTCCCGGCGGGCAGAGGCACGAATGCATCCCTCCAGCATCATCAGCGATTGCAGATGATCCCGACCGGTGCAGTCCGGCGCCGCGCCCCGGCAGGTGGCGACAAACCCGTTGAGCAACGCACGCGCATCGCTGATCCAGGGCGTGTGATCCGGCAGCGGCACAGGCGTCATCTCAGGGTCCATCCGCCGCGCAAAAGCCAGATCGCCGAACATGTCGCGCTGCATCACGATCCCGCCATCGCAATCCGTGCGCCAGTTGAAATTCATCGGTTCATGCCCGGCCTGCCAGGTGCCCTGATAATTGACTGTCAGCCCGCTGTCGAAATGGATCAGGGCAGACACGTTGGTATCGCCTGCATACATCGTCCAATCCGGGTTGAACGTGTGGGCCTGGATCGACACAGGCTCCACCCCGTAGACATAGCGCATCAGATCAAAATGATGGATCGACTGTTCCCAGAGCATCGGGTGATCCATGGTCAGGGGGTAGGAGTTCAGCCAGGACTGGGTGCCATCGCGCCAGCGTTCATAGGTGAAGCGGCCAAATCCAGGGCTGCCGACAGGGCCATCGGTCAGCAGGTGGCGCATCGCCTGGGTGACGGCCAGATAGCGGAAATTCAGACCGACGATCAAAGGCACGCCCGCCGCCTCGGCCATGGCCACGAAGCGCGCGGCGGTCGCGACATCATCCGATAGCGGTTTTTCCGCAAGAATGGCCAGCCCATGGTCGCAACAGACGGTGATCTGCGCCAGACGCCCGGCAGGCGGTGTGCAGAGCAGCACCGCCTCGACCCCGACAGTGCCGATGATATCCTCCAGCGCCGCCGCAACGGGACGGCCCGGATATGCCTCGCGCGCCCGGTCGCGGGCCGCCGGGTCGGGGTCACACAGGCCCACAATTTCCACATCCGGGCTGTCAGAGGCCACCTGCAACCAGGTCCGCGCCCGGGCGCCAAGGCCAGTGATGATCAGGCGCAGCGGGGTCATGGCATGGCCACCTGCGGGATCAGACTGTCCAGCGCGGCCGCCATCGGGGTCCAATGGGCGCGGTTGAACAGGGTTGGATGATTGCTGCCCATGGGCTGGCGCAAGGCGGGATGCGGTGGCGGCGCCAGACGGATCAGCGTGCCCGGCACCCGCGCGGCAATCGCCCGCGCCGTCTCAAGATCGCTTTGGACGGGCGGCGTGCCCGCATGCAGAACCGGGGGGCCATCTTTTGGGAAATCCCCCATCAGACCGGCAATCGCCTCGGCCAGATCGGGCAGCCAGGACCATTCGCGCAGGGCCTCGGGTGTCTGTGTGGTGATCACCCGGCTGCCGCGCGCCTCGGCCAGCATGCGCGCCACAAGGCAAAGCGTCTGACGGGTTTCGCGCACCACCTCATGAGGTCCGAATATATTGCCAAGCCGCAGGCTGAGCGTGGCAAACCCCGTTTCGGCGGCGGCCGCGGTGAGGTCTTCACCGGCGCGTTTGGCCGTCGCATAGGCGCATGAGGCGCTTGGGCATGTTACTTCTGTGAACCGACCGTCCGGCACCGGCCTGTCACCGGGGCCGAAGACCCCCATGGAACTGAGGAACAGGAAATCTGTGGCCCCGGCCCCGCGCGCGAAATCCAGCGCCCCGGTCAGCAATTCCACATTCTGCCGGATATGGGCCGCCCTGCTGATCAACAGGCGCGCAGGCGGCGCGGTGATCGCCGCGCCATGGATGACCGCAGAAAACGCCGCGCCTTTCAGACCGGCCAGCACCTCTGGCAGCGGTGCTTCGATCCGGCGCAGGGGCCCCAGACGCGCCCGGGTGGGGGCATCGAACCATTGATCCACCGCCAGCACATTCCGGCCCGCATGATGCAGGGCCAGAGCAATTTCGGAACAGACAAACCCGCCAGCGCCGGTGACAAGAACAGGTTTATCCCTCATCATGGCGGGGTCTGGTCGCCGGCGATGCGCACGGCCTTGGCAATGGCATCCGCATGGTCCGGCCCGGAGGCCGTGAAGGGCGGGCGCACACGGGCCAGGCCGGGATCGCCCGCCTGAAGCGCCACCGCCGCCTTGATCGACGGGATCAGCGGCAGGCCTTCGAATATCCCGCGAACCTGACTGACCTGATCATGGCAGGCGGCTTGATCCGGGCCGTCCAGCGCGTCGATCAACGCGCGGATGCCCCTTGGGTTCACATTCGAGCTGGCACTGATGCAGCCCGCACCGCCCGCGGCCACGTTTTCCGGGATCAGGGATTCCGAGGCGGAATAGGTGTCAATCTGCGGGAAGGCCGCGATCACCGACGCCGTATTGTCCCAATCGCCCGAACTGTCTTTCAGACCGGCAATGGCACCCGGATAGGCGGCGATCAACCGCTCGATCAGTGGCAGGGTGATCGGCACGCCGGACATTTGCGGGATATGGTACAGATAGATGCGCAGATCGGGGCCGACCGCCTCGATCACCTGCGCATAGGCGTCAAACACGCCCGCATCGCCGACACCCTTATAGAAGAATGGCGGCAACATCAGAACCCCCCGGCACCCCAGCCTGGTCGCATGGGCCGAGAGGGTGATTGTATCGCCCGCCGCGCAGCATCCGGTTCCGGGGATCAGTTGAGACGGAGAGATCCCGCCCGCGATCAGCGCCTCAAGCGCGGCTGTCCGTTCCGCCACAGACAGGGAATTCGCCTCGCTGGTGGTGCCGAATGGCGCCAGCCCATGGGCTCCGCCTGCGATCAGGGCGCGGGCATGGGCCACGAACCGCTTCGTATCGACAGACAGATCAGCGGCGAACGGTGTGATGGTGGGAACAAACAGCTCAGTCTTGCGGGGGGTCATGACAGGTCTTTCAGGCGCGGCGCGGGCAAGGCGCCTTGGGGTTATTAGGTGGGCGCGATCAGGGTCAGTGGCGCAATGGTGCGGAACTCATCATCCTGCACCGGACCGCCACGCCACATCAGCACGGTGAAATGGCCCGGGCGATCCAGAACCGTGGCCCCAAGATGCCAGACACCGGGGTTGAAGATCACCCCCATTGTGCCGGGCATCAGAAAGGCCAGAGCCTTGTCGGCGCAGGGCCCGCCCTTTGCATCCGATGGCATCACCATCACCGCATACCGCGAGACATCAAGCGGGAAAAAGCATTGGGACGCATAAGGGTGACGTTCGATCCGCGACACAACAAGCGGCAGGCTCTGCGGGGGCACATTATTGACATGCAGCACAGGGGCGCTTGTGTCATGTCGTGAATGCAGCGTGTCGCTGTAAAACCGGCGCGTGCCCGGCGCATCCGGCGGCATGACCAGTTCCCCGAACGGCGCGAAGGCCGCGGCATCCGGCGGTCTGAGCGGCAGGATCGGCCCGCTCATCCGCCCTGCCCCGGCGGCACGGCCTGACGCCAGAAATCCGCGATCTGATCGCGCCCGCAGACCCAGACATCCGCCCGCCCGGCGATATGATCCATGAACCGGATCAGCCCCGCCAGCCGCCCCGGATGGCCGATGATCCGCGGATGCAACCCCACTGACATCATTCGCGGCATGTTTTCCGCCTCGGCCAGCAGAATGTCGAAACTGTCGATCAGAAACCGGGCATAGGCATCGGCGGAAAACACATCGCCCGACAGAAACCTGGTGTCATTGGTGACCATGGAATAGGGCACCACCAGATGCGGGGCACCTGCGACATCGGTCCAATAGGGCAGATCATCATTATAGGCGTCGCTGTCATACTCATACCCGCCATGGGCCACCACCAGACCGCGCGTGGCGGTGGAGGCGGAATAGCGGCAATACCAGCCCCGTGGCGAACGGCCCAGGGTCCGGGTCAGGCTGGCATGGGCCTTTGCGATATGTTCAGCCTCGGTGTCGGGATCCAGATGGTAATGTTCGATCCAGCGCCAGCCATGGGCGCAGATATCCCAGTCGGTGGCGGCAATCGCGGCGGCGATCCCGGGCGCGCGTTCAAGCGCCAATGCGCAGGCAAACACCGTCAGCGGAAGGCCCCGCGACCGGAACAGGCGATAAAGCCGCCAGAACCCCACGCGGGAGCCGTATTCATACATGCTTTCCGCCGCCAGATCCCGATCCCCCACCGGCACCCGGCTGGCGCGCACCTCGCTGAGCGCGGTTTCAGACCGGCCATCGCCGTCGCCGATGGAATATTCCGATCCTTCCTCGACATTCAGCACGAAGTTCACTGCAAGCCCGGCCCCGTTCGGCCAGCGGATATCGGGCGGGTTGGCCCCGTACCCGGTCAGATCGCGCGACCGGATCACCGGCGCGTCTCGCAGCGTTCCCTTGGCGGGCTCAGTCACGCGGCCCCTCCACCTTGTTGAAGAAACAGCACCAGTCACCCCGGTTCACATTGGGCAGCGCGCGCAGGCCAAAGAACATCCCATCGGCGGGGGCATGCAATTCCCCCACCGGATCACCGAAGATATTGACGATCGTGGCAATCCTGTCGCCCTTCTTCATCATGGTCAGGAAATCCACGCCCTCTTCGGGCAGGAAGATGCCCGAGGCAGGCGCCAGAAGCGCCTCCTGGCTGCCCTTGGTGCAGGGGTCGGGATAACTCGCCTGCCCATCCAGCATGTCGTAATGGTAACAGATGTTCAGAATGGATTTGGCCAGTTCCGTCCCCACATAACGAAACCGCTCGGGCGAGGTATGGGACCGCCCGCCAAGTTCCACGGTGATCCCCACCTTGCCGGCGGTGTTCATCGCCGCCATCGGGCTGCCGGTTTTGGTGAAATTCGACATGATGCAGCCCCAGCCCGCGCCCATGGCTTTCGCCAGTTCGACACTTTCGGGCCGTTCATCCACAAAGATCGCCTTGTCGAGGAAGGAATGCGCCCCGCCGGAATGGATCGAGATTTCCAGATCCGCCACGTCTTTCATTGCCTGCCAATGGGCATCGGCCACCCGGTCCGAGAAATAGCCGTCGGGCTTGCCGGGATAAATCCGGTTCATGTCATAGGTGAACGTATCAAGCGGGTTGCCCCGTTCCGCCGCCGAAAAGGCCAGCGGGTTGACGCAAGGCACCATCACAACCGCCCCGCGCAGCCTGGCCGGGTCGATCTGCCTGCTGGCCATCATGCAGGCCAGCGGCCCTTCGGGTTCATCCCCATGGATCGCCGCATTGACCCAGAAGGTCGGGCCCGCGCCCGCGCCATTGATCACCAGAACCGGGATCTCGACCTTCACCCCCCCGGCCAGATCCCCCGCCGGGATTGCGCCGCGGACCATTTCCCCCGGGCGCGCCGTGGCGGTGCCGACGCTCAGGCTTTCCTCTGCATATGTGCTCATACCGCCTCGGCCCCCGATTTCTCATAGGCCGCAAGCTGTTCGGGCGTGTAGACCTGCATGAATTCAATCTCGATCCCGCCCGCGTCATTGTCCAGAAACGCCACCCAGCCTTCGGGATGGGCATGGCTGCCATAGACGCCGCAAGCCTGACAGATGCGCAATTCGGCGCCCTGGCTTTTGGCATGGGCCAGGGCATCGTCGATATTATCGACCTCGTAGCAGATATGATGCAGGCCCTCGGCGCCGCGCTCCCTGATCCAGGTCGCAAACCGCCCGTCGGGATCAGTGGACTGGCAAAGCTGATATTCGATCCCGCCCAGATAGAACAACGCGACCTTGTTGCCGGATTTCGGAAAATGGGTGATCCCGGTCTCGGCGGGCACATGCAGGAACTGCGCATAGGCCTTGAGCGCTTTTTCCGCATCGCTGACCGCAAAGGCCATATGCTTGATGCTTCTGATATTGGGGTTGTCGGATTTGACGGTCATCCTGCTGGTCCTGTCCTGCTGTTTCAACTGGCCACGGCGCGGGCATCTTCACGAAACCGCGCCACCACATCTGCCATCCGTTTCATCGCGGTTCTGATCCGGTCCACGGGCTGGGTCATCGACATGCGCACGAAATCATCGGTGTGATCACCGTAAATCCTGCCCGGATACATCATCACCCGGCCCTCGGCCAAAAGCCGTTCGCAAAACGCGCCTGCGGTGATGCCCAGGCCCAGACTGGCGACATTGGCATAGACATAGAACGCACCCTGCGGTTCGGCATAGCCCATGCCCATCGCATCCAGCCCCTCGCAGATCGCACGGCGGCGGCCATCATAGGTCTTGCGCATCTCTTCCACGCAGTCCTGCGAGCCGGTCATCGCCGCAAGGGCCGCGTGCTGGCTGACCGCCGCGGTGGAGATGGCAAAGGCATGATTGACCTCGGACATCGGCATGATCAGATCGCGCGGACCGGCCAGATAGCCGATCCGCCAGCCGGTCATCGCATAGGCCTTGGAAAACCCGGAAAGCGTGATCGTCCGCTCCTTCATCCCCGGCAGGGAAGCCACCGGCAGCACCGTGTTGTTGCCATAGGTCAGGCGGGCATAGATCTCGTCGGAAATCACGATCAGGTCGTGTTTGACTGCAAGCTCGGCAATCCGGCGCACCTCGTCAGGCGGTGTGACGGACCCGGTCGGATTGTTGGGATTGATCAGAACAAGGATCTTCGACCGGTCGGTGATATGCGGCGCGATCATCTCGGCGGTCAGGGTGAAATTCGTCTCCATCGTCATCGGGATCGGCACAGTCACCGCATCCGACATCTCGGCCGCCTGACCATAGGGGTTATAGCCCGGGCATGGCACGATGATCTCATCCCCCGGGTCCAGAAGCGACAGGGCGATGATGAACATGCCCTGCTGCCCGCCGGGGGTGATCATGATTTCATCGGCGGCATACTCCGCCCCGCCATAGGCGCGGATATTCCCGGCAATCGCCTCCCGCAGGGGCAGGATGCCAAGCGGATGGGTGTAATGGGTGGCGCCATTGGCCAGCGCCGCCTGCCCCGCCCTGATGATATGGTCGGGCGTGTCCAGATCCGGGTCGCCCCGGCCCAGCTTGATTACATCCTCCAGCCCCTCGGAGATATCGAGCATCCGCGTGATCAGCCCCCCGTCAGACAGTTTGACCCGTTTGGCCAGACGCGCGGCGTTTGGTGATGTCATGATCGTCTCCTCCGGGGCCGGGCTCAGACCAAAGCGTAGATATCCGAGAATTTGCGGGTCAGATGGGCGATATAGGGCTCCGGGTCGAGGGCGCGCCCGGTGGCCTTTTCCAGCAATTCATCCCGGCTGTAGCGGCGGCCATGCCGGGCCACCTTATCGGTCAGCCAGTTGCGCAGCGGGGCGTAATCGGCCCCGTCCAGCGCGGTCTGGATACCGGGGTTTTCGCCGGTGGCGGTATCAAACAGTTGCGCCGCCATGATATTGCCGATGGTGTAGTTGCAGAACGTGCCGATCTGACCGGATGACCAGTGGACATCCTGCAACACGCCTTGCCCATCATCGGGCACGTCGACCCCAAGGTATTCCTTCATCGCCGCATTCCAGGCCTCGGGCAGATCGGCCACATCAAGGGAGCCGTCAACCAGCCGGCTTTCCAGATCGGTCCGCAGCATGATGTGGAAATCATAGGTCAGCTCATCGGCCTCGACCCGGATGAAACTGGGCTCTGACCGGTTGACGGCGCGATAGAATTCCTCCTCCGTCACATCGTCCAGAGTGCCGGGATAGGCGGCGCGGATATCGCCCATATGGTTGGCCCAGAACGCCCGGCTGCGCCCGACATGGTTTTCCCACAGGCGCGACTGGCTTTCATGGGCGCCGAAACTGACACCGCCCACGGCGTACAGGCTGATCAGATCGGTGGCCAAAGGCGTGCGCGTATAGGCCGGATCGACACCCTGTTCATACATCGCATGCCCCGCCTCATGCAGGGCACCGAAGAGAGACATCGGCATATAGGTCTTGTTGACCCGCGTGGTGATCCGCACATCATCGCGGGTGAAGGACACCTCGAACGGATGCACGGTGGTGTCCAGTCGCCCGCGATCGGTGTCATAGCCGATCCGCCGGGCCATGTGCAGCGCGAACTGCATCTGCGCCTGTTCCGGATAGGCGCGAAACAGGAAATCCGACCGGGGCTGGTCTGCCTCTGCGATTGCCCGGACCAGCGGCAGCATGCCCTCCCGCAGGCGGGCGAACAACGCCTTCAGCCCCGCCGTGGTGGTGCCCGGTTCAAACCGGTACATCAGCGCGTCATAGGGATGGTCGTCATAGCCGATGGCCTGGGCCATTTCGCGGTTGATATCGACCATCGTGGTCAGGACCCCGGAAAAGATCGAGAAATCCGCCTTTTCCCGCGCCTCTGCCCAGATCTCATGGGCGGCAGAGCCAAGCTCGGTCTTGCGGCGCAAGAGTTCTGTCGGGATCCGTTCGTGATAGGCGATGGCCTCGCGCACCTGCGCCACAATCCGCGCCTCGGGGCTGTCTTCGGGCTTGCCAGCAATCTCGGCCCCGGCCCCGTCCAGCGCGCGTTTGGCCTCGTCGGAACACAGCAGGTTGCGGGCCGCCACCGCCAGGGTCGCCAATTGCCTGGACCGGCTGTCGGCCCCGGCCTTCGGCATCATCGTGCGTGCATCCCAGGACAGAACAGACCCTGCATTCAGAAAATCATTCACCCGGCCCATGACGTCGGTCAATCCTGCATAGCTCATCCTGGCCGCTTTCCCTTTCACATATCTGCACACCGGGCGGTTTTCGGGGAAACCATCCTGCCGGGCGCAGGGTGCTTGACACTCCATTCTGCTCGTGTATCCCAGATGGACAAGAGCAATGTCGACAATATACTGATGGCAAGGAAGCCAGCGGAAGTCAAACCAAAACATTGCTGTCTGCCCGCCGCCAAACCCAGCAAAGGAGCCACGCCCCGATGCCAAGCCTGACCACCAATGAAACCAGCCTGGTCGAGATGGCCGTTGCCGGCGTGATCACCACACCGGCGGTGCGGCCGGGCCAGTATATTCCCCATCCCGACGGGCGCGCGACGGTTCTGCCGGGCATGTATGGCATCACCTATAATGTGCGCTGCGGCGACCGCGCCTTTGGCTGGGCGGGCGACCATGTGGAACCGGGCGTGTCGATTGATGATGATGCCAATTCCGGCCGGCATCACGCGCTGCATTACCTCAACTGCATCGGCAATGAGGCGCTGGTCACAAGCGGGATGGCCGCAGGCGCACGCGGCATCGTGGTGGGGGAACATGCCCGCATTCTGGTGCAGTTCGCGCCCGAGGCCCATGCGGTGATGGCCCCGGGCGACCGCATTCAGGTGACGGCTCTGGGCCAGGGTCTGGCGCTGACCGATTACCCCGGTATCGCCCTGAAAAAGATGAGCCCACGCCTGTTTCACGCCATGGGTATCGCCGAGGTCGCGCCGGGCCGGCTGCATGTGAATGTCGCGATGGAACTGCCGATCCGCATCATGGGATCGGGTGCGGAACTGAACTCGGAATATGTGGATCAGGACCTGATGTCGGGCGACCGGACGCTGATGGCAGAGCTGGGCATCGACAAGATGCGCCTTGGCGATCTGATCGCCATCCGCCACGCGGATCATCACTGGGGCCGGTCCTACCGAAAGGGGGCCGTTTCGATCTGTCTGTGCATCCATGGCGACAGCGTGATGACCGGCCATGGCCCGGGGATACTGACGCTGATGACAGCGCGGGCGGGGGAAATCGACTTCACAATCGACCCCGCCGCAAACCTTGCCACCCTGCTTGACCTTGGAGACTGACATGCCCATCCAAACCAACGCCGCCGATATCGTCACCGTCTCGGTCATGGGCCAGGTCGCGAACCCGGCCCTGTCCGGTCTGCCCGCCGAACCCTATCGTCTGACAGCAGATGGCACGCCCTTTCTGTGGCCCACATTCGGCGGCATCGTCTATAATGTCACCGTCGGCGACAGCGCCTTTGGCTGGTCGGGCGATTGCATCCACCCCTCGGTCAGCATCGCCCATCCCGATGCCAACAAGAACCGGGGGCTGAATGTCTTTGCCTGTGTCGGCAATGAGGCCATGATCACCAGCGGGGCCGCAAAAGGCGCGCGCGGGGTGGTGACCGGCAAATCGGGCCGGTTTTCCGATCAGGTGATCATCCATTTCGATCAGGAGACCCGGCGCAGGATCGCCGTCGATGACCAGATTCTGGTGAAAAGCGAAGGCGTCGGTCTGGCCCTGCCCGACATGCCGGATGTGGCGTTCAAATCGCTCTCCCCTGCCCTGTTCGATCTGTTGCCCAAACGGGTTGAGGACGGGGTGCTGAAGATCGGCATCTGTGCAATTGTCCCGCCGCATTTTGTCGGCGCCGGGGCCGGCCTGACATCCGAAGGCGGGTCACTCCATATCCAGTCCAGTGACCGGGCGGAACTTGCAAAACACGGGCTCGACACGTTGCGGCTTGGCGATCTGGTGGCGATCCAGGATGCCGACAGCCGCTATAATCACGGCTATCTCAGGGGTGCGATGAGCATCGGGATTGTCGGGCAGACCGACGGCCCGCGCGCGGGCTATGGCCCCGGCATGACCGTGGTGATGACGGCCCCCGCGGGCCAGCTTGGCTGTTTTGACGCGCCGGGCACGAATATCGCCGATCTGCTGGAGATCTCCGCCTGATGTCTCAGCCCATTGCGATGACCAATATCGACCGCAGCGCGTTGCGCCAATTCGTCGCCGAAGGGTTCGAGGCGCTTGGCCTGACCGCCGGGGATGCAGGCATTTTCGCCGATGCGCTGATCTTTTCCGAACTCAGGTTCCATCCCGGTCAGGGCCAGGGCGTCGCCCGGTTGCGGCGCTATCATGACCGGATCAGCAAGGGCGAGGTGAACCCGCGCGCGGGCTGGTCGATTATAAAGGAAGGCCCGGCTCTGGCCCTTGTCGATGCCCATAACGGGATCGGAACCGTGGCCGCCGCCAAAGCCATGGCGCTGGCGATCAAAAAGGCCAAGGACGGCGGGATCGGCACGGTGATTATGCGTAATTCCACCCATTACGGGTCAAGTGCAGTTCACGCCTGTCAGGCGCTGGATCAGGGCTGCATCGGCATCGCCTATACCAATGCAGGCCCCGAAATGGCGCCCTGGGGCGGGCGTGAAGGGGTGACCGGCACCAACCCCTGGTCCATCGCCGCGCCTTCGGATCAGGGGTTTCCCACGGTGCTGGACATCGCGCTGACCACCGCCGGGAAGGGGATGATGAACTGGTATATCCGCGAGGGGAAAAAGATGCCGCTGGACTGGGCGATCACGCCAGAGGGCGCGGAAACGGATGATCCGGCCGCCGCGCTCAACGGTCCGCTTCTGGGGATCGGCGGGCATAAGGGCTATGGGCTGGCCTTCATGACCGAGGCGCTGACCGGGGTGTTGTCGGGTGGCGGTTTCGGGCTGACACCCTATGCCGACCCGATGAAACTGGATGTGTCGCACAGCTTCACCGCCATCGACATCTCATGGTTCATGGACCCCGATGATTATGCCGCGCGGATGGGCCAATTCGTGCAGATGGCCAAAAGCCGCGCGCCGCGCCCGGGCTTTGACGAAATCCTCGTCCCCGGCGAGCAGGAGGCCCGCCGCACCGCCGCCAAATCGGAAAACGGCGTGCCGATTGATGATCTGGTGCTGGCCGATATGCAGGCGCTTGGGCGGGAGCTTGGGCTGAACACCACGCTGGAGGGCCTCGGCCCCTATCGCGGCGCAACCCTGTGACCGGGACGGCCCCAAAGCCGCTGACCCCGGGGTTTTTCGCCGCAGCCCGCGACCGGCTGCGCGCACGGGCCGCCGCCGCCGGGCTGGACGGTCTGCTTTTGTTGCGCGCGCCCAATCTGGCCTATGCGACCGGCTTGTTCCTGTCGGCCAATGAACGCCCCATGGGTCTCTGGCTGCCTATCTCGGGTGACCCGATCCTGATGCTGCCCGGGCTGGAACGCGAGAATGCGGAAGGCACCGGGCTGGGTGATCTGCGATTCTATGAGGAATTCCCGGGGGAAACACCGGCGGTTCTGTGGATGCTGGCGCAGATCGGCCGCAAGACCATCGCCATCGACCATCTGGATGCGGTGTATCTGGAGGCCGCACGCGGCGCGCTGCACCGGCTTGACCTGACGGATCACGCGATGCGCGAACGCAGCCTCAAGCGCCCCGAAGAGATTGCCCTGACGGTCGAAGCCGCAGGCTTTGCCGATCTGTTCCTGTCCCGTCTGCACACCGTCGCGGGCGACATCATCTCGCAGGGCGGGACCGAGGCCGATCTGATGGCCGCCGCGATGTCTCATGCGCGTGGCGCGCTGATGGACCGCCACAAACACGCTTTTGCCGGGACACCCATGGGCATCACCGCCTCGGTCCATTCCGGGCCGCGCGCCGCCCTGCCCCATGGCGCGGTGCTGGAACGGGTGCCACGCCCCGGCGACACGCTGATTGCCGGGATCGGGGCCAGCCTTGGCGGTTATCACGCGGAAAGCGGCGTGACCCTTGTTGTGGGAGAGATCAGCCCCGAACAGCGCCGGATCATGCAGGCGATGGCCGATTGCAATGACGCCGCCATCGCCGCCTGCGCCGCGCATCAGACCTGCACCGCAGTCAATGATGCCGCGCTTGACCGACTGCGCGCCGCCGGTCTTGGCGATGCGATCCGCCACCGGATCGGCCATGGCATGGGGCTGGAAGGCCATGAAGCCCCCTGGCTTGCCCCCGGCGATCAGACACAGATCTGCCCCGGTATGATCTTTTCCAACGAGCCCGGCATCTACCGCCCGGGCCGTGACGGATACCGCACCATCAACACCATGATCGTGACCGAAACCGGGGTGGATATCCCCTCCCGGTTTCAGACCGACACCCCGATCGACGTCCGCGTTATCGCAATCTGAGGAGCCCCGGAGATGCCCGAACCCGCCGCCTGGAAATACCAGAAGATCACCAAGCCGATGTTCGACGCCCCGCGTGTCAACCGGTTGTTCTATGGCCGCGTGATCACCTGCGTCGGGGATCAGGTGATCGAAGATGGCTATGTGCATCTGAAAGACGGGAAGATTGCCGCCACCGGCGCGCGCGGCGATCTGAAACGCGCACCGCAGGGCGCGCAGGTGACCGACACGGCGGGCCAGACCCTGATGCCCGGCATGATGAACAGCCACGCGCATCTGAGCTGGGACGGCATTCATGAGCTGAGCCAGCAAAGCATGTTCGACCCGCCCGAAATCCGCGCCTACAAGGCGGCGGGCAATATGCTCAAATCCCTGCGCGCGGGCATCACGCTGGTCCGCGATCTGGGGGTGCATGACGCCAATCTGTTCACCAAACAGGCGGTGGCGCAGGGCATCTTTCCCGGGCCGCGCCTGCTGGTATCGGGCGAAAGCATCATCCAGACCGGCGGGCATACCTATTGGGTCTGCCGCGAAGCCTCGGGCGCCGATGAGATGCGCCGCGCGGTGCGTGACCAGGTCAAGGGCGGCGCCGATCTGATCAAGATCATGGCCTGCCATGACACGCTGGAATTCACCGATGAGGAGCTTCACGCCGTCATTGACGAGGCGCATCGCAACGGCCTGCCGATCACCGCCCATGCGACCTATAATGACTGCATCGCGCGGGTGGCCGAATTCGGCGTCGATTGCGTGGAACATGGCGGCTCGATGAGTGATGCGACGATCCAGATCCTGCTGGACCGGAACCTGCCCATCGTCACCACCTTCTCGGCCCTTGTCATTCAGGCCAACCCGGAAATCGCCCGCGCCTTCGGCATTCCCGAATGGAAGATCGAGGAACGCCAGAAAGCCGTGGCTGACAAGACCCGGTTTGACGGGCTGGTGCGCGCCGCAAAGGCCGGTGTGCCGATTGTGTTCGGCACCGATGCAGGCAGCCCGGCGGTGGAACATGACCGGATCGTGCCGGAACTGGGCTTCATGGTCGAGATCGGCGTCTGCCCCGACAATCTGGATGCGCTGCGCGCCATCACCGCCCGCGCCGCAACGCTGAACGGCTATGGCGACAGGCTGGGCACGCTGGAGGCCGGAAAGCTGGCCGATATGATCGTGGTCGATGGCAAGCCCGATCAGGATCTGGCCGCGCTGGAAAGGATCACGATGACTTTCATCGACGGAAAAAGGATGCATTGAGCCATGGCAAATTCTCTTCTGCTGGACCGCCTTGCGCCCCGCATCGTCGAGGAAGACGGCGCCTTTCGCACCCGGATGCTGAACATCGCCGCGGGCCGGGACGATGTGATCGCTCTGGGCCGGGGCGACCCGGATTTTCACACACCGGCCCATATTGTCGAGGCGGCGAAATCCGCGCTGGATGACAATCAGCACCATTATACCGGCCCCACGGGGATGGCGCCCCTGCGACAGGCGATTTCCGACAGGCTGCGGGCGGATTACGGGCTGTCCTATACCGCCGATGAGATCATCGTCACCGCCGGGGTGCAGGAAAGCATCATGCTGTGCATGCTGGGGCTGGTCCGGCCGGGCGACGAGGTGCTGGTGACCTCGCCCCGCTTCACCACCTATGACACGGCGGTGCATCTATGTGGCGGCATCCCGATCCCGGTGCCCACCTATCAGAAAGACGATTTTGCCCTGGATGTGGGTGAGATCGAGGCCCGGATCAGCGACAGGACCCGGATGTTCGTTCTGGTCTCTCCCAACAACCCCACCGGGGCGGTGACACCGCCTGAGGTGATCCGCAAAATCGCGGATCTGGCCGTCAAACATGACATTCTGCTGATCGCCGATGAAATCTATGCCAGGCTGATCTATCCGCCCCATGAACATCTGTCGATCGCCACCTTGCCCGGCCTGAAAGACCGGACCATCACATTGAACGGGTTTTCCAAAACCTATGCGATGACCGGCTGGCGGGTCGGTTATATGGCGGCCCCTGCGGATTTTGTGGAGGCACTGACCGAACCGCGCCACACCCTGTCGATCAACACCTGCACGATCTCGCAACATGCCGCCTTGGCCGCCCTGACCGGCCCGCAGGACGAGATCGAGACCATGTTCACAGCCTATGGGGACCGCCGCGCCTATCTGATGGCGGCGCTGACCGAGGCGGGGCTGAGCTATGGCGCGCCGGGCGGGGCGTTTTACATCTACACCAATATCTCGGCCACGGGCATGACGGCCAAACCGTTCTGCGAGGCCCTGCTGCGCGACACCGGGGTGATGGTCTTTCCCGGCGATATGTTCGGCGAACCCGACAGCGATTTCATCCGCATCTCCTACCTGCAGCCACTGCCGCTGATTGAAGAGGCGATGGGGCGGATCAAGGGGTTCATCGACGCGCATAAAGGGGCGGCAGCATGAGCAATATGGCCCCCGACCCGAAGGATAAATTCGTCGGCATTCAGGTCAGCCCGATCAGCTTTATCGACGAAGGGGTCGATACGGTTCTGGACACGCTGCAAACCCGTGTCGGCGTCAATGTGCTGATGCTGGGCACTGTCAGCTGGCTTGGCCTGAAAACCGGGCGCAGCATTGCCCATGCGCTGGATGGCTGGCCCGATCACGGGGTGCCCGAACCCTTCACCATGAAGGGCGGCGCCTATTTCAACCCCGATCCGCGCTTCTATTCCAAGACGATCATCAAGGATTTCCGCGCCAGGGATGCCGAGATGGAGGGGATCGACATCCTCGGTCTGGTCCTGCCCGAAGCCCATAGGCGCGGCATGAAACTCTATGTCGAACTGATGGAGCCGTTCTTCAAATATGCGGGCCATGGCTCGGTCAACACTATCGACATCCCCAATCTCGCCACCTGTATGGAGGTGGATGTATTCGGCCGCCGCAAGGATGAGCCCAGCACTTCGAACCCAGATTACCGCAACTGGATACATGCGATCATCGAGGATCAGGTGCGCAATTACGACATTGACGGGATCATGTGGTGCAATGAGCGCAACAGCCCGCTGGACCAGATGATGCAGGGCCAGGCCCCGGGCGATTTTTCCGATGCCGCCCGGGCCGAGGCGCTGGCGCGCGGCATTGATGTGGAGGCCTGCCGGCGCGGTTGCATCGCGATGTATGACTTCATGCAGGCCGCGATTGCCGGTCAGGAATTTGACGATGGCGCGTTCATCACCTTCATCCGCACCTTGATGGACCACCCCGAAATCCTGATCTGGGAACGGTTCTGGCTGGAACGGAACAAGGATCTGGATCGGGAACTTTACGGGCTGGTCAAATGGTGCAAACCCGATCTGCCCTTCGGTCTCAATGTCTGGAACCGCAATCATTTCAATCTGTTCCGCCGCGCCCAATGGCCGTGGGAGGAACAGACGCTTTATGCAGACTGGGTCAAGCCGATCACCTATCAGCACCAGTCGGGCGAAATCTGGCACAAGGAATTCGGGGTCTTCCACCAGACCATCCTGCGCGATTTCGACCCGGTCACCGCCGCCGCCGTCCTGCAGGCGATACTGGGTCTGACGGAGGCCCCTCTGGATCAGGTGATCCAGCAGGGCATGGACCCGGATACCTATGTCTATGGCCAATGCGCCGATGCGCTGCGCGGGGTGCATGGCAAGGCCAGGGTGTTCATGGGGCTGGGCATCGATGCGCCCCGGGTGCGCGCGGATCAGGCGAAATGCACCCCCGATATCGCCTATCGTTCGGTCATGGCGACCTATCGCGCGGGTGGGCATGGGGTGGTGTTGTCGCCCAATTACGCCTCGATGCATCTGAGCAATCTTGATGGCGTGGCCAAGGCGCTGGACGAGTTGGGGTTGAAGACGTGACCGCGCTCGACAGGGTGATCACCGGGGGTGAGGTGCTCCTGCCCGATGGGCTGCACCGGGTGGATCTGGGCATCGCAGATGGCCGGGTTGCGGGGCTTTACAGCCCGGGCAGCGCCCCCGGGGCCACAGACCGGGTTGATGCCACGGGCAAAACCGTTCTGCCCGGCATCGTCGATATCCATTTCCATGTCCGCGCGCCCGCCTATCCCGAACGCGGCACGGTTCTGTCGGAAACCCGGGCGGCCGCAGCAGGCGGCGTGACCACGCTGTTCGAGATGCCGATCTCGAAACCCTGCTGTTCAACGCCCGGGGAATTCGCCCGCCGCCGCGATCATTTCCGCGACAACGCGGTGATCGACTTCGCGCTTTATGCCGCCCCGGGCGATCTGACCGAGGCTTCGCGCGACCGGATGCTGGATCTGGGCGCCATCGCCTTCAAGATCTTCACCACGCCCGCGCCCGCCAACCGCGCCGATGAATTCGACGGTCTGGCCTTCCCCGATGAGGCCGATCAGCTGCGCGCCCTCACCCTGCTTGCGGGCACGGGCCGCCCCGTGGTTGTCCATGCGGAAAGCGCCGGGCTGCTGGCGCATTTCGAGGCACAGGCCAAGGCGCTGGACCCGGGCGATGCCGCCACCCATGGTCTCTCGCGCCCGGCGATCTGCGAGGCGGTGGCCGTGGCCAAACTGCTGGCGATGAACATCACCGCACAGGCGAAACTGCATATCGCCCATGTCACCTCTGCCGAGACAGTGCAGGTGCTGCGCGGTTTCGCCGGAACCTCGGATTTCACGGCCGAGACCTGCCCGCAATATCTGTTTGCCACCGAACAGGATGTCCGCCGCGCGGGCGTCTATGCCAAGGTCAACCCGCCGATCCGCCATCAGGCCGATCAGGATGCGCTGTGGCAGGCAATCGCGGATGGGGTGATCAATTATGTCACCACCGACCATGCCCCGTTTTCGCGCGCCGAAAAACAGGCCGCCGAGGGCGATTTTCCGGCCGCGCCCCCGGGCGTGCCCGGGATCGAGTTCATTCTGCCCGCGATGCTGGATGCGGTCGCCCAAGGCCGCCTGAACCTGAAACGCGCCCATGATCTGATCTGTGCAAATGGCGCAAAGCGCTATGGACTCTACCCGTTCAAGGGGGCACTAATGCCGGGAAGCGCCGCGGATGTGACCCTTGTCGATCTGGCCTCTGAAACGGTGCTTTCGTCTGACATGCTCCACACACATGCCCGCGAGGTGGCCCATTTGTTTGCAGGGCGCAGCCTGCGCGGCAGGGTCTGCCAGACGATCCTGAAAGGCCGTACCGTATTCCTTGACGGGGATGTCACGGGGCCACAAGGCGCGGGTGAATTTGTCACGCCACCGCCGGAACATGACGCGCAAATTGCGGTAGCGGCGGGCTGACACGCCCGGCCTGACCCTCCTTTGCGCTTGCGAGGGAGGATATGTATGGCACGGGCTGACGAAATCATGCGCCCGACCGATACAGTCGGCTGGAAAAGCGGGCTGCAGACGATCAGGCGGGTGACCGGGCTGGCGCTTCAGACGCCCTGGATGGTGGCCATCGCCCTGACCTCCACCCTGGCGGCTGCAAGCCTGCAATTGCTGGTGCCGGTTCTTCTGGGCCGCGCGGTGGATCAGACCCAGGCGCTGGTGTCTGACCCGGCGGGGGCCGAGGCTGCCAGTGCCGCGCTCTGGACAACGGCCTGGCTGGTGCTGGCCGTCTGGGTGACGCGCGGGGTTTTCACCATCTTTCAGAACTATTTCAGCGAAAGCGTGGGCCATAATGTAGGCTATATGCTGCGGCTGGCCTATTACGAGAAAATCCAGCGGCTGAGTTTCGGCTTTCATGACCGGATGCATTCGGGCGATCTGATCACCCTTGGCATGCTGGATCTTGAAGGCGTGCGGATGTTCTTTTCCACCGGTCTGGTGCGCATCGTTCTGCTTGGCATTCTGATCGGGATCGGCGGCTATCTGCTGCTGTCGACCGATCTGGCATTGGGCCTTCTGGCGCTCAGCTTTGTGCCCTTTGTCGCCTGGCGGTCCTCGGTCACGCAACTGAAACTGCGCGGCACCTGGCTGGAGTTGCAAAACCGGCTCTCGGTGCTCAGCCGGGTGATGGAGGAAAATCTGGGCGGCATTCGCGTGGTCCGGGCCTTTGCGGCGAAATCCCACGAGATGGCGAAATACGGGGAGGCCTCGGAAAGCGCGCTGGAACTGGCCCATGAGCGGGTGGATATCCGGGTGCGCAACACCAGCATGATGACGTTTTCGTTTCTGGCGGCGATGGGGCTGGTCCTCTGGGTCGGCAGCGGTAAGGTCATCGCCGGCGAGATCACCGTTGGCACGCTCACCTCCTTTCTGACCTTCATGACGATCCTGCAAATGCCGGTCCGGCAATTGGGCATGCTGGTCAATTCCTTCGCCCGCACCGCCACCTGTGGCGAACGGGTGTTTGCCCTGCTGGATCTGGATCTGGCAATCGCCGATGCGCCGGAGGCCACGGATCTGACAATCACCGAGGGCAGCCTGCGGGTCGAGAATCTGGGCTTCACCTATCCCGCCGCCGCTACGCCGACCCTTGAAGGGCTCAGCTTTTCGGCAAAACGTGGTGAGACCATCGGGCTGATCGGCCCGCCCGGCAGCGGCAAATCCACCATCGCCCATCTGATCCCGCGCTTCTATGACGTGACCCGGGGGCGGATCACCATCGACGGGCAGGACATTCGCGATGTCACCCTGCACTCGCTGCGTCAGGCGGTGGTGGTGGTGCAGCAGGATGCGTTTTTGTTCACCACCAGCCTTGAAAACAACATCGCCTATGGCGACCCCTGGGCCCCGCCCGCGCGGATCGCCGATGCCAGCGCCTCGGCACAGCTGGATCAGTTCATCGCCACCCTGCCTGCCGGCTACAGGACCGTGGTCGGCGAACGCGGCGCGTCGCTGTCGGGCGGGCAGCGCCAGCGGATGACCATCGCGCGCACCCTGATGCTGCGCCCGGCGGTGCTGATCTTCGATGATTCCACCGCCGCCGTGGATGCGGGCACCGAAGAGCGGATCAGAACCACGATTCAGGCCCAGGCCAGCGAACGGGTCACCATCATCGTGGCCCATCGGCTGAATTCGCTGATGCATGCGGACCGGATTCTGTTCATTGAGAACGGGCAGATCGTCGAGGAAGGCAGCCATGCGGATCTGCTGGCCAAGGGCGGGCGGTATCGGGCGCTGCATGACCTGCAAATCCGTCCCGAAACCGGAGGGCAGAGCCAATGACCGAAGAGCTGGAAGTCGAACGCGGCGATATTCGCGACAATGGCCGCCGTCCGCCCCGCGCCGTCGTGGGATCGCACCGGATCGAGGAGGAGATGTTCGGCCGGGTCTTTGACCGCAATATCCTGATGCGGATCTGGGATTTTGTGCGCCCCTACAAACGGCAATTGCTGATCTCGGTTCTGGCTGTGCTGGTCTTTACCGGGACACAACTGGCCATTCCGCTGATCATTCGTCAGGCCATCGACGATGGCTTGACCGGCGATGCGGCGGGCCAGGGGGCCCTGACCGGTGCGATGATCGCCTTTGCGCTCGCCATCGGGCTGAATTACGGCGCGGCCTGGTTGCAGGAAAGCGTGGTGGGCAAAACCGCCGAGGATGTTCTGTTCGATATCCGCACGGCGATGTTCGGCCATTTGCAGGATGTCTCGCTCAGCTTCATGGACAAGACCGAGGTGGGCCGCCTGATGTCGCGCCTGCAGGGCGATGTGAATGCGATGCAGGAATTTCTGGAAACCTCGGTCCTGTCGGTGGGCGATATCGTGCTGCTGTTCGGGATCGTGATCTCGATGCTGTGGCTGAATGTGCAACTGGGGCTGCTGACCTTATGTGTGCTGCCGGTTCTGTTTCTGGTCCGGGTGATCTGGCTGCCGCGTGCGCGGGTTGCGTTCATGGCCGCGCATGAGGCGAATTCTGTCACCAATGGTGCGCTGGCCGAGGCGATCCACGGGGTGCGCACGGTGCAAAGCATGGATCGCCAGCCGGTGAATTTCGACCTGTATACCGACAAGGCCATGGCCACCCTGCGGGCCCATCGGACAGCCTCGAAATACGCGCAGGTGATGATCCCCATCGTGGACAGCCTGACCGGCATTGCCATGGCGGTGGTGGTGGTTGTCGGCGGCTCGATGGTGCTGGATCAGCGGCTGGAGGTCGGCGTGATGGTCGCTTTCCTGTTCTATATCCAGCGGTTCTTTGACCCGATCCGGTCGCTGACCATGCAGTATTCGGTGATGCAGCGCGCCATGGCCTCGGGCCAGCGGCTGATCGACGTGCTGGATGTGCGGGTGGATATCAAGGATGCGCCCGGCGCTGTCGATCTGCCCCATGACATGGATGGCGCGGTGGAGTTTCGCAATGTCACCTTCGGCTATGCCCCCGATACGCCGGTTCTGAAAAATGTCAGCTTCACGGTGAACCCGGGCGAAACCGTCGCGCTGGTGGGGCCTACCGGGTCGGGCAAATCAAGCGCGATGTCCCTGCTCAACCGGTTTTATGATGTGCAGGAGGGGCAGGTTCTGGTCGGCGGGCAGGATGTGCGCGATGTCACCCAGGCCTCGATCGGGCGTGAGATCGCGATGGTGTTGCAGGAACCCTATCTGTTCAGCGGCACGCTGATGGAAAACATCCGCTACAACAAGACCGACGCAACCGAAAAGGATGTGATCGCCGCCGCCAAAGCCGTGGGGGCGCATGAGTTCATCATCGCCCTGCCCTTTGGTTATGAGACCGTGATGGGCGAACGCGGCGGCACCCTCTCGCTTGGGCAGCGGCAATTGATCAGCTTTGCCCGTGCGCTGGTGGCGGATGCCCGCATTCTGGTGCTCGATGAGGCCACAGCCAGCATCGACAGCTATACCGAAATGCTGATCCAGAAGGCTCTGGTCACGCTGCTGACGGGCCGGACCGGGCTGGTCATCGCCCACCGTCTGGCCACGATCCGCGATGCCGACAAGATCATCGTGCTTCAGGCAGGTGAGGTTCTGGAACAGGGCAATCATGATCAACTGATGGCTGAGAACGGGCTGTATGCCCGGCTCTACAGCGTCAATTACGCCTCTTTCGATGATCTGCCCGAAACTGGCATCGACGCCGGCGAAACCGGGGCGACGTGACCCTTGAACTGTCCCGCTTTTCACTTGGGCCATGACCTGTTGAAGGCCTTGCAAGATGCGGGGGAGGCAAGGCGGAATTCTCCAGAATTCCGTGTGGAAAACTCGAGTTTTCCACACCCGCGAGGGTGTTATTCAATCTGCCTCAAAACCCGCTTCAGCCATTCTCTTTCAGCCGCGGGTCCAGAAAATCGCGCAACCAGTCGCCGATGATGTTGAAGGCCAGCACCGTGAACACGATGGCCAGCCCCGGGAACACCGCCAGCCACCATTTGTTCGACAACAGATGATCGCGGCTTTCCGACAGCATGCTGCCCCAGGTCGGCACCGAGGGCGGCACGCCCAGACCCAGGAATGACAGCGCCGCCTCGGACAGAATCACACCGGCCACATTGAACGAGGCGATGACGGTCAGCGGCGCGATGATATTGGGCAGGATCGTGCGAAACAGGATCGACACCGTGCTGTCGCCCATGGCGCGCGCGGCCTCGACATATTCCTTTTCGCGTAGGCTGAGGGTCTGGGCGCGGACAATCCTTGCATAGGTGATCCACTGGCCGATCCCCAGAACCAGAATGATATTCATCAATCCCGGCCCAAGCACGACCAGAAACATGATCGCCAGCAGAATGAAGGGAAAGGCCAGCTGGATATCGCCAAGCCGCATGATGATATCATCGGTCCAGCCGCCGAAATACCCCGACACAAGCCCGGCAATCGTGCCCAAAGTGCCCCCCACGGCAATCGCGGCCACCCCCACCAGCAGGGACACCCGCGCGCCATATAGCAGCCGCGACAGCACATCCCGGCCCAACTGGTCCGAGCCCAGCCAATAGGTCAGATCCCCCGCCCCCGGCTGCCCCGGTTCCAGCAGGCGCATCATGATATTCTGCCGGTTCGGATCGAACGGCGCCAGCCAGGGGCCGAAGATCGCCACGAATGTCACCACAAGCAGGATCAGCATACCGATCAGCGCCCAACGGCTGGTGACCATGCTTTCAAAGGCCCGGCGCAGTTCCTTCTGCCGGTAAGACAGACCCTGGCGTTCGGCACCCATGGCCATGTCATCCTTCCCCGGAACCGGTGCTGTATCCGTCATAAACCGCGCCCCTTACAGCTTCACGCGCGGATCAAGCCGCGCATAGATCAGATCGACAAACAGGTTCAGCAGGATGAATATCACCGCCAGCAGAATGACCGAGGCCTGCACCACGGGAATATCGCGCTGATTGATCGCGTTGAACACCAGACGGCCGATGCCGGGATAGGAAAAGACCGTTTCCACCACCACAACACCGCCAAGCAGAAAGCCGAATTCCAGCCCGATCATCGTGACCACCGGCAACCAGGCGTTGCGCATTGCATGATGGATCACCACCCGCCGTTCCGAGATGCCTTTCGAGCGGGCGGTGCGCACATAATCCTGCTGCAACACCTCAAGCATCGACGACCGGATCAGCCGCGCATTGCGGGCCAGCGTGTAGGTGCCCACCGCAAAGGCCGGCATGACCATGTAATACATCGACCGTGGCAGGTTACGGATCGCCGTACCGATATCGCCTTCGAAAAGCGGTTCAAGAAACGGCACATGGCCCGAGATCGGGAACCATCGCAGGTAGAGACCAAAGAACAGGATCATCATGATCCCCATCCAGAAATTCGGGATCGACTGGCCCAGCATCGCAAATGTCATGATCCCGCCATCAGCCGGTTTGCCACGTTTGAGCGCGGCATAAATGCCAAGCGGGATCGACAGGCCAATCGCCAGCACCAGCGAGAAAAACGTCAGCTCGATCGTGGCGGGCATCGCCTGCATCACCACGTCCATCGCCGGTTGGCGATAGCTGAGAGAATTGCCGAAATCGCCATGCAGCGCGTTCCAGACATAGCTGAGATACTGGATATAGAGCGGCTTGTCGAAACCCAGCGCCTCGCGCGCGCGCTGAATCTCCTCGGCGCTCGCATTCTCGGACACGAACAGATAGGTCGGATCGCCGCCGATCTGAAGCGAGATGAAGCTGATCAGTGTCACGCCGATCAGAACAACAATGCTCTGCAACAGGCGCCGTATCAGAAATGTCCACATATGGCGGTCGCCCCTACCCGATCCCTGATGTCATAGAAGGTTCATGCCCCCCGGGCCTGCAGGATGCGCATGTCTCTCAAACAGGTCATCGCGCGATCCGCGCCTGTATTTCAACCTTGCCCGATCTTTTCCGCGACCCTCGTCTTTGGGATGCTTGACAATCAATTCGATGTCCTCTCAAGGTAGGTTTAAGATTGTCGACAGTAGAACAACAAAACCATGTGAGCCCGGGTGCCGTCAAGCATGCAAATCGAAAATCAAACCCCGCCCGGTGATCCGGTAATGGATGCAGCACAACCGGGCATGCGGGATGAAAAAGGCCGCAAACGGTGAAGCAGCATAAAGCCCCTGCCCCCACAGCCGCACCCTTGCTGGAACTGCGCGATCTGCAAACCACGTTTGATCTGAACAAGCGGCAATCGGTCCGGGCTGTGGATGGTGTCAGCTTTGAGGTCCATGAAGGCGAAACACTGGCCATCGTGGGCGAAAGCGGATCGGGCAAATCGGTGACCAGCCTGTCCATTCTGGGCCTGCTGCCCAAGGATGTGGGCCGGATCAGCGGCGGCAGCATCAAACTGCAGGGCCGTGAAATCACCGGTCTGGGCGACAAGGAGATGCGCGCCATTCGCGGCAAGGAGATCGGGATCATCTTTCAGGAGCCGATGACCAGCCTGAACCCGGTCCACACAATTGGCCAGCAGATCGCCGAAATGGTGATCTGCCATGACAGGTTGTCGAAACCGCAGGCCCGCGCGCGGGCCATCGAGATGCTGGAGCTTGTGGGCATACCCGAGCCGAAAACCCGGGTTGACAACTATCCCCATGAGATGTCGGGCGGCATGCGGCAACGGGCGATGATTGCCATGGCCCTGGCCTGCGAACCCCGGCTTCTGATCGCCGATGAACCGACAACCGCCCTTGATGTGACAATTCAGGCGCAGATGCTGGAACTGATGCAGGACCTGCAACAGAAGCTTGGCATGGCGATCATCTTCATCACCCATGATCTGGGTGTGGTGGCCGAAGTCGCGGATCGGGTGGTGGTCATGTATGCCTCCCAGATTGTCGAGACCGGCACGGTGGATGACATCTTCCGCAGCCCCCGGATGCCCTACACTGCCGGGCTGATGAACTCGATCCCGCGCCTTGGGGCCTCGATCCACAAGACGCGGCTTGAGGCGATCCCGGGAACGGTGCCCGCGCTGGCCGATCTGTCACAAGGCTGCCGCTTTGGCCCGCGATGCGGTTTTGCAACCGATATATGTACAACCGGGGATATCCCGCTGGACCGCGCCGCAGAGGATCATCTGGTGCGCTGCGCCCGCTGGCGCGACCTGATGCTCAACCGGAAGGACGCGTCATGACCGCCCCGCTGCTTCAGGTTGACCGGCTGCGCAAGCATTTCCCGATCCATGGCGGCGTGTTGCAGCGCGTGGTCAATAACGTGAAGGCGGTGGATGACATCTCGTTCCATATCAATGCGGGCGAGGTGGTGGGGCTGGTCGGCGAAAGCGGGTCGGGCAAGACCACCGTGGGCCGCACGATCCTGCGGCTGGAACGGGCCACGGGCGGCAGGGTGCGCTTTGGCGGGGCCGATGTGATGGCGCTGAACGCCGCCGATATGCGCCGCTATCGCAAACGCATGCAGATCATCTTTCAGGACCCCTATGCCAGCCTGAACCCCCGCGAAAAGGTGCGCGAGGTTCTGACCCATCCCCTGAAACTGCACCGGATCGGCACGCCCTCGGATCATGAGGACCGCGCGGTTGCCATCTTGGAAAAGGTCGGCCTGTCCCGCGACCATCTGGACCGGTTCCCGCATGAATTTTCCGGCGGTCAGCGACAGCGGATCGGCATTGCGCGGGCCCTGGCGGTGGAACCGCAATTCATCGTCGCGGACGAGCCGGTTTCAGCCCTTGACGTGTCGATCCAGGCGCAGGTGATCAACCTTCTGGAAAATCTCAAAACCGATCTGGACCTGACAATGCTGTTCATCGCCCATGATCTGGGCGTGGTGGAACATATCTGTGACCGGGTGATTGTGATGTATCTGGGCCGGGTCATGGAAATCGCCCCTGCGGCTGATCTCTATGCCCGCCCGAACCACCCCTATACCCGGGCCCTACTGTCTGCGGTGCCGATCCCCGAACCGGGCAAACGCCGCAAACGCGTGGTGCTGAAAGGCGATATTCCCAGCCCGATCAACCCGCCCTCGGGCTGCGTTTTCCGCACCCGCTGCCCGATGGCGACCGAAGACTGCGCAAGGATCGTGCCCGAGCTGAAACCCGTGGGCAATGACGGCCATGTCAGCGCCTGTATCCACACGACCTGAACAGGTGGCCGCTGAACCATGTGCGGGACGGGCAGAGACCCCATCTTCGCATGGAGACGGGGAAAGTCATAAGACAAGCCGCGCAAAGCATGGCCGGGGACAGGCGATCGGAACGATTATGCGGGTTCGTTTATGGCAGCCATGTATATCTTCACCCGGATGTCAGTGCGCCACTGTCAAAAAGCCTGGCCGCGGGACAGCCATGCTTTGCGCGCCGCACCCTATGTCACGATAGGGTCAGGGCTGCCCCGGCTTTGCAGAAGCATAATGCTGGCAGAACGCCTTGT
The DNA here is from genome assembly GCF_004751985.1 of Rhodophyticola sp. CCM32. Taxonomy (NCBI): domain Bacteria; kingdom Pseudomonadati; phylum Pseudomonadota; class Alphaproteobacteria; order Rhodobacterales; family Roseobacteraceae; genus Rhodophyticola; species Rhodophyticola sp. CCM32. The sequence continues at coordinate 747,971 of NZ_CP038492.1, read as the reverse complement.
ATCTGCGGGCATGCATGGTCTGCACCGCCGGGTCGGGCTGCACCGCCACGGTCTCGCGCAATGCCTTTGCCTGTCCAAGGGGAAACGCCGCGCCCAGGGGGGTCGCCGCCGCCAGTGCTGCCCCCAACAGAACCGGCTCTGCCGTTCCGGGCAGCAGCACATCACAGCCGGTTGCATCCGCGTATAACCGCACCAGAAGGTCTGATCTGGCATGCCCGCCGCTCAGATGGATTGTACGGATCGGCAGGCCGGCGCCGCGCATCGCCCCGATGATCTGGCGGGTGCCATAGGCAATCGACAGGCAGGCCGCCCAATAGATTTTGCAAAAGCTCTCTGCCGGGTCTTCCAGCGTCAGGCCCGAAATGCTGCCCCGCAGACCCGGATCCGCAAAGGGGGAGCGGTTGCCCAGAAAATCCGGGGTCACCACGATATCGCCCGCGATATCGGGTTGTGTTTTCATCCGCTCCAGAAGCTCGCGCGCCAGCGCATCATGAGGGGTTTCGCCATAGGCCTGACTGGCGGCAAACAGGTCCAATATCTGGTCCAGCATCGCGCCGCTGGCACTTTGCCCGCCCTCCAGCGCCCAGGCCCCGTCAAGCACGGCACCATGATACGGCCCCCAGACGCCCGGCACCTCCACCCGCTGATCGGTCAGGGCGATATGACAGTTCGAGGTGCCGGCGATCAGCGCCAGCCGGGTGTTCAGGGCATCATCAGCGTAAAGCCCCGCCGTGCCCAATGCGCCCGCATGGGCATCAATCAGGCCAACCGCCACCTGACAGGCCGGGGTCAGCCCCATCTCTGCCGCCGCCGCCGGGTCAAGCGACCCGGCCAGCCCCCCGATGGGGGCGGCCTGTGCCGGGAGGGCGGCACGCTCCCTCAGGTCAGACAGGCCCACCTGTTCCAGAAATCCGGGGGTCCACTGACCGGCATCCGCATCATAGGTCCATTTGCAGCCAAGGGTGCAGATCGACCGGGCCAGGCTGCCCGTGGATTTGAACACAAGAAAATCCGCCAGATCCCCCGCATAACCCAGACGCGCCCAAAGATCGGGGCGGTTCCGGTTCAGCCACATCAGTTTGGGGATCTGCATCTCAACCGACATCGCACCGCCCAGATTGCGCAGCACGGGGGATGCGGTCCGGTTGCAGATATCGGTTTCCGCCGTCGCGCGGTGGTCCATCCACATGATGATATCCCAGGGCGGATCGCCCGCGTTCAGCGCCAGCGGCTCATGGTCCCGGTCCAGCAGGACAAGGGAACATGTGGCGCTGTAGGACAGGCTGAGGATCGCCTCGGGCGGCACATCCGCCGCACGGGTCGCCGCGCGGGTGGCACGGCACACCGCCTGCCAGATATCGGCAGAGCTTTGTTCGACAAAACCCGGCGCGGGCCGGTGGATCAGAATATCGGCTTTGGCGGTGCCGCAAAGCCGCCCGGTGACATCAAAAACCCCGCAACGCGCGCTGCCCGAGCCGACATCAATCCCCAGAACATATGACATGATCCCCCCCTGCCCTTCTGCCCCAACCCGCGATCAGAGATCGACACTGTTGGGCAGCAGCACCAGATCACGCACCACAACATTGCGCGGCCGGGACAGCATGAAAAGCACCGCATCGGCCACCTCTTCGGGCTGCATCAGACTGCCTTCGGCCAGGGCCTGATCCATCTTCTCCTGCGGCCAGTCATCCAGCAGGGCGGTCACCACCGGCCCGGGCAGGATGGCGCCCACCCGGATACCAAGCCCCGAGACCTGACGCCTGAGCGTATGGGCAAAGGCCTGGATCGCGTGTTTCGAGGCGGTATAGATCGGCTCCCACATCACCGGCACAACCCCGGCGACAGAGCTTGTGAGCAGGATATCCCCAGCCCCCTGATCGCGCATATGGGGCAGAACCGCATGCACACTGCGAAACACCGCATTGATGTTCAGGCTCAGCATCCGGTCCCAGTCATCCGGGTTGCCGTCAATCACCGCGCCACCCACATAGGCGCCCGCATTGGCGTGGAACACATCCAGCCGCCCGGTCGCGGCAAGGATTTGCGGCAGCATCTCTGCCACGCTGTCCGCATCGGTCAGATCGGTCACGATGGGAATGGCATCAGGCCCCAGATCGCGGCATTTCTCTGCCAGCTGATCCCCGGCGCAATCGACCATTGCCACGCGGGCGCCCGCAGCCAGACAGGCGCGCGCACAGGCCAGACCGATGCCGGATGCAGCGCCGGTGATGGCCACGGTTTTCCCGTCAAGCGTCTCTGTCATGGCCCTTCGGCTCCTGCTTATGGGGTCTGCGGCGGTGCTCAGATACTGGAATAGCCCCCTTCGATCATCATGATCGCGCCATTGACCAGATTTGACGCGGGCGATGCGAGGTAAAGCGCCAGATCCGCAATCTCCACCGGTTCCCCGAACCGGCCAAGGGGCGTGCGGGCCAGAAACGGATCCTGCCGCTCGGGCGCGCTCCACAATTCGCGGCCCATCTGCGTCATCACCACCGTCGGGCAGATGGCATTGACCTGGATGTTATGCGGCGCAAGCTCTACCATCAGGGCCTTGGTCATCGCGTTCAGCCCGCCTTTGGAGGCGGTATAGGCCGCGTGATCCTGCAATGCGACCACCCCGGTCTGGGACGAGATGTTGATGATCTTGCCATGCCCCCTGTCGATCATGCCGGGGGCCAGCGCCTGCGCAATCCAGAACGGCGCGTTCAGGTTCACGGCCATCGTGGTATCCCAGTCCGACGCGGTGATATCCGGCAGCGGGCCGGTCAGGGCCACACCGGCGCTGTTGACCAGAATGTCGATCTGCGGTGCGGCCTTCAGGGCCTGATCAGCCGCAGATCTGGCCCCTTCCGCCGTGGTCAGATCGGCGGTGAAAACCGCGCAATCCCCGCCCTGTTCCACGATCCGGGTCTGTAACGCTGTCAGGGCCTCTATCGACCGGCCGGTGGCCACAATCGCCGCGCCCGCATCGGCAAACACCTCGCAGATGCACATGCCGATGCCCGAAGACGCGCCGGTGACAAAGGCGGTTTTCCCGGTCAGGCCAAATCTGTTGATCCAATCGGCCATCTGCCTACTCAAGATTTGTGTGGTTACGGGCCATATCCGCAGCACTCAGCCCAAGTCTCTGGCCAAGCGTATAAACCAGAATCTCGCCGAGGAGGAGGAGAACAATCTCATATTGCGAGCCCATGGGAAGGACCGACCCGGTCGCGGATTCCGCATCGGCCATGGTCTGCACCGGCACCGTCACCACACGGGTCACCCGTTGCGGCACCGGCCCGTCCGGTTGCGCGGTAAAGCAGATGCTGGATGCACCCGCTTCGCGGGCCACGGTCACAAGCGCATCCACCGTTGCGAAATGCCCCGGCCCGGCGCTGACAATCAACAGATCCCCACCCCCAAGCGCGGGCGTGGTCATATCGCCGACAACAGAGGCTTTTAGCTCCAGATGCATCAGCCGCATGGCCAGCGCCTTCATCATCAGCCCTTCGCGGCCGACCCCGTAAAGCGCAATCTGATCCGCTGCCAGAATATCGGCAACCAGCCCGTCCAGTTGGCCCGGATCGCAGGACAGCAACCCAGACCGGATATCGGTGCAGACCTGCTCTGCCAGCTGATCCGTGGTCATCCTGTCCCCCTGCTCATGCCGGCCCCCTGCTCATGCGGGATCTTCAGCCATGGATATCTGAATCTTTATATCCGTCGGGCGCGCCGACACCGCCCGGTCAAACGCCTCGATACTTTGATCAAACGGGTATGTGGCCGAAATCAGCGGTGCCAGATCAATCTTGCCCGAGGCCAGAAGCTCGATCGCGCGTTCATAGATATTGGCATAGCGGAACACCGTCTCAAGCCGAAGCTCTTTCGCCTGTGCCGAGGTGATGTCGATGGGAACCGGTGCCACCGGCATGCCGACAAACACAACGCAGCCCCCCGGGCGCACCGCGTCCAGCGCCACCGGATAGGCGGGCGCGACGCCTGCGCATTCAAACACGATATCGACGCCCCAGCCCTCTGTGGCGGATTTGATCACCCCGGTCACATCATCGCGGCCCGCATCTATCGCATGCAGGCCCGGCACGGCCCCGGCCACTGACAGTTTGTCGGCCACAATGTCCGAGATATACACCCTGCTGCACCCGCCCGCGAGCGCCGACAGCGCGGTGACCACCCCGATCGGGCCGGCCCCGATGACAAGGGCGGTATCACCGGGTTTGATCGCGGCGCGGGTTGCGGCCTGCATGCCGATGGCCAGCGGTTCGACCATGGCGCCTTCGGCGAAGCTGACATTGTCGGGCAGTTTATAGGTGAAGGCCGCCGGGTGGATCACCTCGGGCGTCAGGCAGCCATGAACCGGCGGCGTTGCCCAGAAGGAAACATCCGGGTCCACATTGTAAATTCCCAGTTTCGAGGCCCGCGACGCCAGATTGGGCACGCCCGGTTCCATGCAGACCCGATCCCCGACTGCCAGATGCGTCACCTCGGCCCCGATTTCCCGCACGATGCCCGAGGCTTCATGCCCCAGAACCATAGGCGCCTCGACCACAAACGGGCCGATACGGCCATGGGTGTAATAATGCACATCGCTGCCGCAGATGCCGACCGTCACGATCTGGATACGCACATCATTTGGCCGCAGGGACTGATCCAGATCAATGTCCCGGATCGACAGAAGATTTTTCTCTTCCAGGACCAGAGCTCTTGCCATGCGGTCGATCTCCAAACTTAATACGGGTCGGATGGCTCACAATCGCCAAAACCCGATTGCCAAAACCCGACAGGGCCTCAAAAGATCATACAAACGGATTGGCCATTGTACAAATGTATTTTATAAGGGCGCCGGACGCGCGTCACTGGGAAGATGGATAACAGCATGTTTTTGGGGATCGACCTGGGCACATCAGCGGTCAAGGTTCTGCTGATTGACGATGACGAACAGGTGCGGGCCGAAGCCTCCTGCCCGGTTGCCGAGGGGGTATTGGAACCGCCCCATTCCGAACAGCAACCGGCCCAATGGATCAGGTCAATCGAAACCGCCCTGGATGAGATTGCAGCCACCCGCCCCGGCGCCTTCGGGGCGGTACAGGCTATCGGGTTATCGGGGCATATGCATGGCGCGGTTCTGGTCGACAAGCAGGGCGAGGTTCTGCGCCCCTGCATCATGTGGGATGACGGGCGATCTGTCGCGCAATGCAAAACCCTGACCCGGAAGGCGGATTTCACCGGCATCGGGGGCAATCTGGTCATGGCCGGGTTCACCGCCCCCAAACTGCTATGGGTGGCCGAGAATGAGCCGGAGATTTTCGGGAAGATTCACAAGGTTCTGCTGCCCAAGGATTATGTCCGCTATTGGCTGACCGGTGAATACTGGGCGGAAATGTCCGATGCATCGGGCACGCTTTGGCTGGATGTGGCCGCGCGCCGCTGGTCGGAGCGCTTGCTGGGTGCCTGCGGGCTGACCACCGATCACATGGCCAGGCTGGTGGAAGGGACCGAGGCGACCGGAACGCTCCTCCCCCATCTTGCAAATCGTTGGGGCTTTCCGAAAACCACAATCGTGGCGGGCGGCGCCGGGGACAATGCCGCCTCGGCCTGCGGTATGGGGGTGGTGGCCGATGGTGCGTCGATCAGCCTGGGCACATCGGGTGTGGTGTTCGCGCCGACAAAAACCTTCGCCCCCCAGACCGGTCAGGCGGTGCATGCCTTTTGTCACGCCGCCCCCGGCACCTGGCATCAGATGGGCGTGATCCTGTCGGCGGCAAGCTGTCTGGAATGGCTGGCGGACCTGTTCGGGCACTCTGTGGCCGATCTTTTGTCGGCGCTGCCACACACCGTCACCCGCCCCGCGACAGTGCAGTTCCAGCCGCATCTGACCGGGGTCAGAACGCCGTATAACAATCCGCTTGCCACCGCCTCTTTCCTGTTCCTCAATTCCGACACCACAAAATCCGATCTTGTGCAGGCCACGCTGGAAGGGGTGGCCTTTGCCCTGCGGGATTGCACCGCCGCCCTGGCCAGCGCCGGAACCCGGATTGAAACCGCCTATACCGTGGGTGGCGGCGCGCGGTCCGAGGCCTGGCTTCAGATCATCTCGAACGTGACCGGCATTGAACTGGCCCTGCCGGAAAACAGCCATAATGGCGCGGCCATCGGGGCGGCCCGACTGGCCATGGCCGCCGCGCATGGCGGTGATATCTCCTATATCACCAGAAAAGTGAAAACCCTCAGATCCGTGGCCCCCGAGGCCGGTATGCATGCGGCCTATGAAGATGCCTATCACAGCTATCGGGCCCAGTATAAAGGCCAGACGGAGATCGCGACCCCGTCTTGAGCGCCGGACCAGGATGCTGCACCACATATACATTGCGCAGAGGGTGGCGCCCGAACCGAGGGGCAGGAAGCGAAGCGCCCGCCCCGTGGGGGCGGTTCGGGCGCTGCCCGGCGGTGCCGCCGGGCGGGAGGGTGATGCGGGGTGGTGCAGAATTTCAGGCCGATACCATAAGCGCCACCACCAAAAGGGTTATTTGGCAATCAGCGCCCGCGCGGTGTCTTCATCGGTGACAAGCGTGTTGATGATACCCCGGCGCAGGATCGCGCGGATGATCTTGACCTTGAACAGTCCTCCGGCGGCCAGGATCACATTGGAAATCTTCTCCAGATCGCTGATCGTCATGCCGATGATCCGGCTGTTGATCGGGTGGTCGATCTCCTGCCCGTTGGCATCCAGAACATAGCCCATCAGATCGCCAACCCCGCCCTTTGCAATCAGCGCATCGGCATCCACATCCTTGGGCAGCGCGTCTTTCACCAGAAGCGAACTGCGCAGATCGCCCGCGGCCATGGCCACCGCATCGCAGGACCTGATCTTGTCCAGCATTTCCTGAATGACATCCTGCTGAAAGAACATCTCCCGGCTTTCCGGGCTGCCTGCATAAAGCGGCGCCGTGAAATAACTGTGATCCGCATTGCACAGATCGGCCAGCCGGGTTGTGATCTCGTAGATATTGACATCGGATCCCTGCGCAAGCCCGCCCATGATCGACGCGATTTCCAGATCCGGGCGGTTCAGCGGCTCCATATACCGGGTCGCCATGTTCAGCGTGTTGCCCCAGGACATGCCGAAGACGCGGATTTCCGGGTCTTGCAGCACACTGTGCAACACGGTGCCAAGCCCGTTGCCGACAAGGGTCTGGATGGCGCGTTTATCCTCGGGCGTGGGCACCACAACCGCACGTTCCAGACCGTATTTTCGCGCCAGATCCCATTCAAGCTCGGCGCAGGCGGCATAGACCGAGTCAACGCTGATCCGCACAATGCCCCGCTCCCGCGCCTCGGACAGCGCCTTGTTCACGCGCAACCGGGTGATCCCGAACCGGTCGGCAGCGGCGGCCTGGGTCAGCCCCTCGATATCGCAGGCCCAGACAAGCCGGACGAGAAGCTGTTCCTCCGGGTCGATCTGGTCAATTTTGATCTTGCGCGACATCTTGGCCTCCCGGTTCCGTATACCGCTATGGGATTTCAGATGTACAGGCCCTGAAGCGGCGCACCGAAATCCTGCAACGCGCCGTCATAATTGCGGTTGGCCGCGCCCGGCCCGGGATTGGGCAAGACCCGCCCTGCCCCACAGCTCACAGACTATTTGACCGCGCCCATGGTCAGGCCCCGCACCAGTTGTCGCGAGGCCAGCAGGGCGAAGATCAGAACCGGAATGACAATCAGGGTCGAGGTCGCCATGATCTTCCCGTAAGGCAGGTTATAGCCCTCCATGAAGCTGACCGCCATGGCCGGCGCCGTGCGGGCCGCATTGCGGGTCAGCACAAGCGCAAACATCAGCTCGTTCCACGAGAAGATGAACGAGAAAATCGACGAAACCGCCACCCCCGGCATCGCCAGCGGCAGGCAGATTTGCGAGAAGATCCGGAACTGTGACGCCCCTTCCAGCTTTGCCGCCTCGTCCAGATCCTTGGGGATCGAGCGGAACTGATCGGTGCAGATCCAGATGACAATCGGCAGGTTGAAGGTGAGATAGATCAGGATCAGCGTGATATGCTTGTCCAGCATCCCCAGATTTCGCGCAATCAGGAAGAAAGGCAGCGCCAGCACAATGGGGGAGACCATGCGGTTGGTGATGAACCAGAACCACAGGTCTTTCTTGCCGCGAAATTCGAACCGCGCCAGAGCATAAGCCGCCGGCAGCCCCAGAACCACGGCCAATATGGTGGTGGAGACCGCGATGATGATCGAGTTGAGCAGGGTTTGCAGCACCCCGTCTTCAAACAGCGCCTCGCGGTAATTGTCGAGCGTGGGTGAAAACACCCAGACCGGCGGGCTTTCCAGCGCCACAAGCTGCGTCTTCAGCGAGGTTGTCACCATCCAGTAGAACGGAAACACGCAGAACAGCAGGATCACCAGCATGATGATCACCTGCGCGGTCAGGGACCGTTCGGAACCGGGGGCACGGTTGGACATCAGACTTCCTTGTAGAAGAAGCGGATATAAAGCTGCGACAACACAATCGTGATGATCAGCAGAATGATCGCCTGCGCCGAGGCCAGCCCCTGATCAAAGCCGCGAAACCCGACCCGCTGGATCATCAGGGCGATGAACTCGGTCGCCGATCCCGGCCCGCCGCGGGTCAGGGTGAACACCATATCGAACAGTTTCAGGGTATCGGCCGTTCTGAGGATCAGGACCGCCACAAGGCCCGGCATCAGAAACGGCAGCTGCACATAACGCAGAACCGTCCACCAGTTTTTGGTTTCCAGCTTGGCGGCCTCTTCCACCTCACCGGGCACGGTGGTCAGCCCCGCCAGCAGCACAAGGGTGACAAAGGGCGTCCACTGCCAGATATCCCAGAAAACAATCATGATAAACGCATTGGTCGAATCGCCGATCCAGTTCACCGGATCAATGCCGACAAACCCGATCAACTGGTTCACCACCCCGAAGCTCTGGTTGAACATCACCTGCCCCAGCAGACCCACCACCGCATAAGTCGTGGCCATCGGCAGAACCAGCCCCAGACGTGTCAGCGTTTTCAGCAGAGTCAGCCCCGGCTGGTGCAGCACCAGCGCAATCCCCAGACCCAGGGCAATCTGGATCGGCAGGGCGGTCATCAGCAGCACAAAAGTCCGCCCGATCGCGGTCCAGAACACGCTGTCTGTCAGGACATCCTGATAATTCTCCAGCCCGATGAACCTGAGCGCGCGGAGATTTGTGAGGTTGAAATAATGGAGACTGGTGTAAAGCGCATATAGCAGCGGCGCGATGCCGATCAGCGCCAGGCTGATCACGGCAGGGGCCAGAAAACCCGCAATCGTTGATTTCTTTTCTTTTCCGATCACGTCACATATCCCTCATATCACGTCACACTGATATCGGCCCGAAAGCCGCTGGCTTTCGATATGCCCTGTTTCGGATCAAACGCAAAATGCTTTGCAAGGTGGTCAGGGGCACCCGTCCGGATGCCCCCGACCGGGGAGAGACTCGGTTGATTACTGTGCCAGCGGACGGTCACCGGAATAGTAACCGGCTTCTTCCAGCACCTCTTCCATCCGCTCGCCGATGGTACGCGCGCCTTCTTCAACAGACACCTCGCCCAGCATCATGCGCGTGCCCCATTCCTGGACAATCTCGGTGATGACCGGCCATTCGGCAAAGCGCGGGCGATATTCCGGCACGCCATCCTGCCAGCTTTCCACCAGGGCGGGCACGAACGAGAATTCCTCGGCCACACCGGGCTCTGCATAGACCGATTGCCGGGCTGGCACGCCACCCATCTCAAGATACTGGCGCGCATTGGCCTGTGACGTGGCCCACTGGATGAACAGATAGGCCGCTGCCTGCTCTGCCTCATCAGCCTGTGACGCAACCGCCATCGAGAACCCGCCAAGCGCCGGGCGACGGCCCGCAGACCCCATCGGTTCCGGTGCGATGCCCACGCAATCGGCAACCCGCGAGGTTTCGGGGTTGACCACACTGGAATAGAAGGCCGACCATTCGGTGATCATCGCCACATCGCCTTGTGAAAAGGCGTTCACGGTTTCCGCATGGTCGAAGGCAACGATCCCCTCGGGCATGTACTGCATCAGCTCCTGACGGAAATTCAGACCCGCCTGACTGCCTTCCGACAGCAGGTTCGAGCGGAAGTTTTCGTCCAGGAATGAGCCGCCGAAGGGCCACAACATCCGCGCGAAACTGTCAGCCGACTGGGTTTCATTCCGTTTGGATTGCAGCGCAAAGGCATATTGACCGTCATGGGTCAACGCCGGGCCGTATTCGTTGAGAACCTGATCCCAGGTTTCGGGCGGGCCGTCAAACCCGGCCTCTTCCAGCATGCAGCGGTTGTAGAACAGCAGACCGGAATAATTGTCGACCGGCAGGCCGTAAATCTCTCCATCCCAGCCGCCAAACGCGTTCAGAACCAGCGGAAAGAAATCATCCATGTTCAGATCCGGGTCGGCCAGATCCGGGTTCGAGGTGAAATTGCTGATCGGCACGATCCACTCATTCTCGGCAAAGTTGCCGATCCAGACCAGATCAATCAGGGCGATATCAAGATCGCCGCCGGCCACGAAATCGCGCACCTGCTCTCCCAGGGCGTTTTCATAGGGGTGGCGGATGATGTTGACGTTGATGCCGGTTGCCTCCTCGAAGGCGGGCAGCATTTCTTCAATCGCATCATAACCGGGGCGCAGCAGGAACACGACATCCACCGTCGTCCCCGCATAGGGCGCTGCGGCTTCCTCCAATGACCAGTCCGCAGATGCAGTTGTGGCGGCACCTGCCGCAATCACTGCGGACGCGGCCACCGTTCCCAAGGTTCTTTTCAGATTCATCTCGTTTCCTCCCTTACGAAACCGGAAAACCCATTGACATTCATTTGTCACAATGTGATTACAAATGTATTTAGCGGAGTGTCAATATAAAACTTGCCTGCCATATACAAATGAAGGCGGCATCATGACCGCCGGGACAGCAGAGGGAGGTCGCCTTGGCCACCGTAAAACTAAACAACGTCAATAAGTTCTACGGAGCGGTTCAGGCGCTTTTCAATGTCTCGCTTGATATCGACGAAGGATCCTTCGTTGTCTTCGTCGGCCCCTCGGGTTGCGGAAAGTCGACCCTGCTGCGGGCCATTGCCGGGCTTGAGGGTATCGAGAGCGGTGAGATTTTCATCGGCGATACGGATGTTTCAAACGCGCTGCCCGCGGACCGGGACGTGTCGATGGTGTTCCAGTCCTACGCGCTTTACCCGCATATGTCGGTGCGCGCGAATATGGAATTCGGCATGAAGGTCAATGGGGTGCCCCCGGCCGAGCGGAAAGAGCGGATCGAACAGGCCGCGCGCGTTCTGCAACTGGGCGATTATCTTGACCGGAAACCCGCACAGCTTTCCGGCGGGCAGAGACAACGGGTGGCAATCGGACGCTCGATCGTGAAGAACCCCAAAGTGTTCCTGTTTGATGAACCCCTGTCCAATCTGGACGCCAAGCTGCGCATTCAGATGCGGGTGGAACTGGAGGCGCTGCATCGCAAGCTGGACGCCACCATGATCTATGTCACCCATGACCAGGTCGAGGCAATGACCATGGCCGATACCATCGTTGTGCTGAATGGCGGACATGTGGAGCAGGTCGGCTCCCCGCTTGATCTGTACCACAACCCGGTCTCGCGTTTCGTGGCGGAATTCATCGGCTCCCCATCAATGAATGTGTTTGCGAAAGACGCGATTGGCGATGCGCTGCCCATGGATATCGGTGACACGGTGACCCATCTGGGCATCCGGCCGGAACATGTTGAACTGACAGATGCAGCAACCGGCGGCCTGCCCGTCACGATTGTCGGGAAAGAGGAACTTGGCGGCGAAAGCTTTTTGTACCTGAAAGGCCCCGCTGACATTTCCCTTGTCGCGAAAACCGATGGTGAAAACCAGTCGGCCATCGGCGACACACCGACCATAGGCCTGCCTGAAAACAGGGTTCATCATTTCGATGCGTCCGGCAAAACCATCAAGACCTAACCAGCCGGACCAAGCGTCTTTCCGCCCCCCAACCGCCGGTCGAGCCCATGTCGTCAAATCACGCCCTCCCTCAAACTCATGCGCCCTCAGATGCGTTTGCCAATATTGATCTTGTTATTTTCGATTTCGACGGGGTGATCGTCGACAGCGAAGTGATTTCGCTTGGGGAAATCAGAACCACGCTGAATGAATTCGGCATGGATGCCCCGCTGTCGCAGATACGGCGCGCGTTTCTGGGGGCCCCGGTCGACCGGATATGCAGAACCGTGGAGGAATGGGTGGGCGCGCCGGTCGGGGATCAGTTCAAAGAGCTGTGGTATGCGCGGATTTTTGACCGGTTTCGCAAGGAGTTGAAACTGGTCCATGGGGTTTGCGAGTTGCTGGATATCCTGGATGCGCGCGCGGTGTCCTATTGCATCGCGTCAAGCGGGTCTGTCCGGCGCCTGCAAACCGCCCTTGACGCGGTGGCCTGTGGCCCCCGCTTTCAGGACCGTGTGTTCAGCGCGGATATGGTGGCCCGGGGAAAACCCTGGCCGGATATCTTTTTGCACGCTCTGGATCAGATGAACGGCGCAAAGGAGCGCACGCTGATCATCGAGGATTCCCCCTCGGGCATCAAAGCCGCCACTGCCGCCGGTATTCCCGCAATCGGGTTCACCGGGGGCGCGCATCTGGCCAGCTGCCGCGCGGAACATGGCAGCCTTCTGATGGCGGAAGGCGCCAGCTTTTGCATAGATCGCCTGTCCGAGGTGACAGAGCATCTGTCTTAAAACTTTTTGCGTTTTCATTGAAACAGACTGCGCCGCAGGGTGGAAAACTCCAGTTTTCCACCCGGAATTCTCCAGAATTCCGCTGTAGACGCCGCTCACTGGCGCGCGAGATAGGTCTCCATCGCCAGATCGTCCGGGATCGGGCCGGGCGTATTGATATCCACAGTGACCCGGTGCAGCACCCCGCCAAAGGTGAATGGCGGGTCATACTCCCCGAACGGTTCAGCCAGATGGTAGCCGCAGGTCTGCATGCCCGAAAAGGACAGCATGACCGGCACCGTGCGATCCAACCGGCCCTGCCCCACCTTCTGCCCGTCAATCCGCAGCACCCCCTGACCGGGCGCGCCGAACCCGCGGGCGAAATCCGGGGCGCCGGTTTTGGTGAACTCGAATTCCACTTTGTGCCGGCCGGGGGCAAGGCGTGTCTCTGACACGATCTCAACCTGCTCAATACCCAGATAATTGTAAACAAAACGCGGCAACCCGTCCCGCACCATAAACCCATAGCCGCCGAACTCGCCGCCATGGGCCAGAAGCATGCCATCGGGATGATCCCCGACAGTCAGATCGGCGGTCATCCGATAATCGACATTGATGATATTCGCCGCCGTTTCGATGAAGACCGGGGCCGTTGCCGGAAAATAGACATGGCTGCGGGGTTTGGCGATCATCTCGTCAGCATCGGCCGGACGTTGGGAGCGTCCCAGAACCGGCAGCACCCCGTATTTCCCGGCCTCATGCCACCAGAGCGCTTTGAGCTGCGCCAGCATCGCGGGTTCGGTTTGCGCAAGATCCTGTGTTTCCGCCGGGTCTGTCACGACATTGTACAACTCCCAGCCTTCGGCCTCGATCCGGTCCATATCGGTGCCGGTGATCTCCGCAGGCCACATCCTGCCCGCTTCCTTGTGGGACGGCCCGGGCCAGGGCGCGACCGCGCGCCAGCCATCATGATAGATCGACCGATGCCCCATGATCTCGAAATACTGGGTGATGTGATCCGACGGGCGATCCGGCTCGGCCAGATGCGCGGCGAAACTGACACCATCCATTGCCGCCTGGGTCACACCGTTCAACTGTTTTGGCTGTTCCAGCTTGAGCAGATCCAAAAGCGTCGGCACCACATCGACGACATGGACAAACTGATCACGAATACTGCCGTGATCGCCAATGCCGTCAGGCCAGCTCAACACAAACGGCACCGCACAGCCGCCGCGATAGGTTTCGCGTTTCCAGCGCCGGAACGGCGTGTTCCCGGCCCAGGCCCAGCCCCAGGGATAATGGTTATAGGAACGCGGCCCGCCGATCTGATCAATCATCTCATCGGTGCCGCTGTCCTGCGGAATACCCCCCTGGAATTGCTGGTTGTTGAAGGCCCCGGTTGCCCCCCCTTCGGAACTGGCGCCATTATCGGCCAGAACCAGGATCACCGTATTGTCCAGCTCCCCGATATCTTCAAGGTAATCCATCAACCGCCCGACCTGATGATCCATATGCGAGGCCATGCCCGCAAACGCCTCCATATAGCGGGCGGAAACGCGGCGCTGTTCGGCGCTCAGACTGTCCCATGCGGGCACATCGGGGTCGCGCAGGGACAAGGGCGAGCCATCGACCACCAGACCTTTGGCCTTTTGCTGCGCATGGACGGTTTCGCGATAGGCATCCCACCCGTCATCAAACTTGCCCTTGTAGCGGTCAATCCATTCCCGGGGCGCATGATGCGGCGCATGTGTCGCCCCGAAAGGCAGGTACAGGAAGAACGGTTTTTCCGCGTCACCGCCGCGCAAATCCCCGATATACTCAATCGAGCGGTCCACCATATCCTCGGACAGATGATACTCCTCGGGAAACGCCTGATCCCGGCGCAGGGAATGGTTGTCGAGCACCAGATGCGGCGCAAACTGGCTGGTCTGACCGGCCATGAAGCCGTAAAACCGTTCAAACCCGCGCCCCAATGGCCAGTTCTTCCGCGACGCGGCCATGGACATATCATCGATCCCCGTCAGATGCCATTTGCCGACGCAAAGCGTGGCATAGCCTTCCTCCAGCAGCATCTCGGACACAAACCCGTGTTCCCGCGGGATCTGGCTGTCATGGGCCGGGAACCCCTGGGAAAACCGTGGAACCGCAGACATATGGTTGGCGTGATGGTTCTTGCCGGTCATCAGGCTGGACCGTGTGGGCGTACATAGCGGCGTCACATGGGCGTTGGAAAACGTCACCCCGCGATCCGCAAGACGCTGCATGACGGGCATATCGACCAGCCCGCCATAGGGGCTGAAATTGCCGAACCCCGCATCGTCGATCAGCCAGAACACGATATTGGGCGCCCGCGCCCCTGATTTTTTCTGCGGTTTCGGGAACGGAACAGATTCATCCCCGGTGCGGCCGATGCGCGGGATCTGGGTCATGCAGTCACCTTTTCTTCAGTCTTGTTGGGGGACCCCACCAACATCGACAATCCGCCATCCACAGGCAGGCAATGGCCGGTGATCTGCCCGGTCATGACTGGGTGCCCCAGCGTCTGACCGTGCGCTTTTCGATATTCACAAAGATCAGGTTTTCGATGACAAGCCCGACCATGATGATCACCACCATCGTGGCAAAAACCCGGTCTGTGCGCAGCCAGTCGCTGTTTTCAAACACCATGGCGCCAAGCCCGCCCGCGCCCGAGACCGCGCCAAAGATCAGCTCCGCCCCGATCAGGGTGCGCCAGGCAAAGGCCCAGCCAATCCGCAACCCGGTCAGGATCGACGGCAGGGCGGCGGGCACCAGCACCAGACGCATCAGGCCCAGACCCGACACGCCGTAATTCTCACCCACCATCACCAGCGTCCGGCCCACGGCGCCAAACCCCGCCAATGTGCTGAGCGAGACCGCCCAGACGATGGAATGGATGGTCACAAACACCAGGCTCGGCTCCCCGAAGCCGAACCAGAGCGTGGCCAGAGGCAACAGCGCAATCGCCGGCAAAGGCTGAAAGATGGATGTGATCAGCGACAGGAAATCGCGGCCCAGACGGCTGGCCGAGGCCAGGATCACCAGGATCGCCGCCAGCGCAATGCCAAGGGGATATCCGAAAAACAGAATACGGAAGGAAAACCAGGCTTTCACAAAAATCTCACCGGACAGGGTGACGTCTATCAGCGCAGCAAACGTGCTGGTGAAAGACGGGAACAAAAGCGGGTTGACCGACCCTATGGTGGTATAGATCTCCCACGCGGCAATCAGGATCACGATGACCAGCGCCTTGCGCACGGCCTCGCGTTCCATAATCCGCCGAAACAGGCCCAATTCGACATCCAGATCAACGCCCTCGGGCGCGCGCAGATCCTCGACAACGAAATCGGGACGGTCCGGGATTTGGGTGCTGTGTGATTGCATCATCAGGCCCTCGTCATGCCCCAGCGTTCAATGGTCGCTTTCTCAACGCCCCGGAAAAGGACGTTTTCAACCAGCACGCCGATAAAGATGATGGCCAGCAACCCGGCAAAAACGCCCGCAGTCTGGCTTTCCATCTGGGAGCGGAAAATGAACCAGCCCAGGCCGCCGGCATCGGTGGTTGCAGAGCCCGAAAACCCGCCCCCGCTGACCTGCCCGCCAAAGACAAGCTCGGCCGCCATAAGCGTGCGCCATGAAAAGGCCCAGCCGATCCGAAGGCCCGACAGAATGGTGGGAAAGGCCGCCGGAACAAGGATCAGCGCAATATAGCGCGGGCCTTTCAACCCATAATTGCGCCCCATCATACGCACTGTCGGGCTGATCCCGCGAAACCCGGTCATGGTGTAAAGCGACACCGGCCAGACAATGGAATGCAGCAGGGTGAAGATGATCGCCCCATCCCCCAGCCCGAACCAGATCATCGCCAGAGGCAGCAGGGCAATCGCCGGCAACGGATTCAGCATCGCCGCCATGGTGGTCAGAAAATCCGAACTGAACCGATAGGCGACCGCAAAGCCCACCAGAACGGCGGAAATCATCAGCCCGATCGCATAGCCCAGCAACAATGTCTGGATCGAGTTCCAGACCGCGCGCGGAATGATGCCCGACACAACCCCGTCCACAAAGGCCGCAAGCGTTTCCGAGGCGCTTGGGATAATGATATCGGGCACGCTGAACAAGACGACAACCGCCTCCCAGAACAGGCCCAGCAGCAAAAGCAGGGTCAGCTTGCGGGTATTGTCCATCTCCCACAGGGTGACCAGAAAACTGCGCCGGATCGAGATATCCAGAGACCCGATCGACGGAAGCTCCGTGATCTCGCGATCCGGGCGGGACATCTGCGGTCTATCGCTCACGACACATCCTCTTCCTCATCCAGACCTGCGGTCACAAGCGCATGAATCCGCGCCTTGAAGGCACCGAATTCAGGGCTGGAGGCGTTCAGATGTGAAAACCGGCTGGCATCAAGTTCGGCGCGCACCTGCCCGGGATGCGCCGACAGAATAAGAATGCGGCTGCCCAGGATAATCGCCTCGTCAATGGAATGGGTGACAAATAGCAATGTGAACTGATTGGCCTCCCAAAGCTCCAGCAGTTCCTCCTGCATCTGCAGACGTGTCAGCGCGTCAAGCGAGGCAAAAGGTTCATCCATCAGCAGGATGTCGGGCTGCATCGCCATTCCGCGGGCAATCGCCACACGTTGTTTCATGCCCCCCGACAGGGTGTGCGGGAAGGAATCGGCGAACCGGTCAAGCTTGACCTTGGAAATGAAACTTTCGGCGATGTCGCGCGCCTCGGATTTCGATGACACCCGACCGCCCTGCAACAGCGCAAACATGATATTGCCGCGCACCGTATGCCAGGGCAGCAACTGGTCAAATTCCTGAAACACCATCACCCGGTCCGGGCCGGGCCGATCCACTTTATGGCCTTTCAGCAGGATATCCCCGGCAACCGGGTGCAGGAACCCGCCAACACCTTTCAGAAGGGTCGATTTCCCGCAGCCCGAGGGCCCGAGGATGATATAGCGTTCGCCTTCGTAAACCTGAAAATCGACCTGATAGGTGGCAGTGACGATCCGCTCGGTCGTCTTGTACTGGATCGTCAGCCCCTTGACGTCGAGCAGCGGTGACATGACACCCGGATCAGAGGTCTGGGAAAGTGCAGCCGACATAGTTGTCTCTCCATCGCATTGGCATGCTGGGCCTGTAAGGTCCAATCGACGCGGTAAACCGAAGGCAAAGGGCCCCGCCCCGAAAGGCGGGACCCTCCGTCGGGAGGAAGCAATTAATTTCCGTCGAGCGCGTGATTGCTTGGCGTGAACAGATCCTGCCAGGATGGCAGCGGCCGCAGATCCCCGAATTCAGACAGGAAATCACCATAGGCCTGAATGCCAACCGGCACGGTTGAGAATGTCACATCCCCGTTCGTGATCAGACCGGTGGCCTCGTCGGCAGGCTGGCTTGAGCCGGTAAAGCGCACAAACAACTCGCCCGCTTCGGCGGGGTTCGCATTGATCCAGTCAATGGCATCGCTGACCCCGTCAACAAAGGCCTGGGCCACAATCGGGTTTTCTTCCCGGAAGGTTTCGGACCCCATCATCACAACACCGGTATGGGGCGCGCCGAAAATCTCATAGGAGTTGATGATTTCGCGTGCGCCCGCCTCCATCTCCCGCAGGGTGAAAGGGGGCGTTGCAAAGTGAGTCTGGACCGGCTGATTGCCGGCAATCATTGCCTGGGCCGCCGCCGGATGCGCCATGGAAACCATCAGATCGTCAAACCGCGTATGATCGTCATACAACTGCTGCGACAACATCTGCATAATGATGTACTGGTTCGAGGTTCCGATCGACGGCACCGCGATCTGGTGATCCCTGTGGGTCTGATAATCCTCCACTTCCTGAATATCCGGGTCAATGGTCAGCAGGCGCATGGGCGCGCCACCGGTGGCCAAAGCCGCGCGGAATTCGCCATCGGTCCGCGACCACAGGGTCAGCGCGGGCGGGATGCCCATACCGGCGAAATCCGCCTCCCCCGCGATCAGCGTTCTCAGGGTGTTGCTGCCCCCGCCGATCTGAAACAGCTCGACATTCAGGTCTTCAATGCCGTTTTCAGCGGCATGCGCCTCGATCAATCCATGATCAATGGCGACATGGATCGGCAAAAACACAAGCCCGAACTGCTGAACAATCTTAAGTGTATCGACCTCGGCCTTGGCGACGGTGGTGACAGACAGGGCGGCGGCAAGCGCAGTGCCCGCCGCAATAATTATCTTGCGAAGCATCAGGTATCCTCCCTTATTTTGTGCCGCCACGTCCCGGAGTTTTTATCGGGTTACGTCGACCGCATCCTATGTATCAAAGATAGCGCAACACTCAGAAAAGAGTTTTCGTTTCGCGATTGATCAGCATATGATTTTGGATTATTTTTGCTTAGTTAACCAATCATGAGAAAAATTATGATCAACATTGATGAAATTGACAAAAGAATACTCAGGTTAATGCAGTCAGACGCAACATTGCCGATTCGTGAAGTTGCCGAGCGGGCCGGCATCTCTCAGGCCCCCTGCTGGCGCAGGATCAATGCGCTGAAGGAAAGCGGGGTCATCATGCGGCAAGTGGCCGTACTGGACCGTCATCTTCTGGGCTTTGACCTGACCGCCTTTGTCAGGGTGAAACTGTCTGAGCTGACCCAGGCCAAACTGGAAGAGTTTGAAGTCAGCGCAATCAACCTGCCGGAGGTGCAGGAGCTACAGCTTATCTCAACCGAAAACGCATATCGGTTGCGCGTGGTCGTGCCCTCGATCGCGGCCTATGAGAATTTCTTTCGCAACAAGCTTGGGCGCCTGCCCTATGTCGAGGATGTGGCGGCGGCATTTGTTGTGTCAGAGCCGAAATATGCGATGGAACTGCCCATATAACCAACCGCCCGACAATCGATCGCCCGACAATCGACCGTCCGGCCAGGCTCCTGCCTGCAGGCGGTGTAAGCGTGATGCCCATGGTTCTGGAAACGATGCGCCGTCGCAATGATCGAATGGCGTCCCCGGCATATGCAGGAAACCTGATGTCCATAATATGGACACTCCTTCCGTGACATTAGACGCTTGAACGCTTTTGCACTTTATTGCTATGGATATATAAAGACAGCGCGATCATCCCGGCCCCGGAAGGTGACCACAATATGGACACTCTCGACGCAACCTTGCCAGCACCCACAGGCGCGCAGAGCGTTGACAGGGCCTTTCAGGTGCTGCGGCTGATTGCGGCGATGCCCGAAGGGGCCTCGATCAAATCCGTTGTGGCGCAAAGCGGGTTGAGCCGTCCGACCGTCTACCGGCTGATCGCCACATTGCTGCGCAACGGGTTTGCAGTGCAGGACCCGGGCAGGAAAACCTACACCATCGGTCCCGCCGCCCTGACATTGGCCCGGACCTCCACAAACGGGTTCAGCCCGCTGGATGCGGCATTGGGCAGCCTGATGCATCTTTCGGACCTGTCGGGCGATACCAGCTTTTTCTCAATCCGCGAGGGCGCGTTTTGCGCCTGTCTGCACCGTGAAGAGGGCAGTTTTCCGGTCCGCACCCAGGCGTTGCATGTCGGGGAACGCCATCCTCTGGGGGTTGGCGCCGGTGCCATGGCCATTCTTGCGGCGCTGGATCAGGATCAGGTCGACACGGTCATGGCGCTGAACCGGGATCTGCTGGCGCGCCGGTACAAGACATTCACCCCGGCATATTTCGACACCGAGATTGCCGCCGCCCGACACAGGGGCTGGTCCCTGAACCCGGGCCTGCATTTCGCAAATTCATGGGGCATTGGCGTGGCTGTGAAAGACCGGGAGGGCGCGGTGATCGGCGCCTTGTCGATCGCGGCCATAGATTCACGCCTGTCAGACGCGCGGCAGGCGGAACTGGCCAGGGCCCTGCAGATCGAAGCCGACACTGTGACGAAGCGGCTGGATATCATCCGGCCATAGAGCCAATACCATACATTTAAGGGAGAACAGACATGACCCAGGATCCAGTCATCGCAGGATGGGCGCATACGAAATTCGGAAAATCCGAGGCACCGGATGTCTATGACCTGATTGCCGAGGTCACACCCCAGGCGCTGGACCATGCCGGGATACCCGCAAGCGAGATCGACGGGGTGTTTGTCGGCTGTTACAGCAACGGCTTTTCGGTGCAGGCGTTCGAGGCCGCCCTGCCCGCCATGGCCATCGACGATCTGCGATACGCCCCCGCCGCAAGGCTGGAAAATGCCTGCGCCACCGGCTCTGCCGCGCTTTATGCCGCGGCCGATTTCATTGCCGCGGGCCGGGGCCGCACCGCGCTGGTGGTCGGGGCCGAAAAGATGACCCATGTGTCGCCGATCGAGGCCGGACAGTCGATGCTGTCAGGATCATGGCGGGCAGAGGAAGCGGTGGATGCCAACAGTTTCGCCGATATTTTCGGACGTGTCGCCGGAACCTATTTTCAGGCCAATGGCGATCATTCCGAAGAACTGGCGATGATCGCGTCCAAGAACCACCACAACGCGATGAACAACCCGTTTGCACATATGCAAAAGCCGTTTGATATCGGGTTCTGCAACACGCCGTCAGATAAGAACCCGGTTGTTGCGGGCCCGTTGCGGCGCACGGATTGTTCGCTGATCTCTGATGGGGCTGCGGCGATTGTTCTGGCCTCCCCCGATCTGATCGACGATCTGCCGCGCGCCATCAGCTTCCGGGCACGGGCGCAATCCAATGACATTCTGGCCCTGTCCCGCCGCGATGCCACGGCCTTTGAGGGCGCACGCCGGGCCTGGCGCAACGCCCTCGGGGCGGCCGAGATGACCCTGGACGATCTTGATCTGGTCGAAACCCATGATTGTTTCACCATTGCCGAGCTTATCGAATATGAAGCGATGGGTCTGGCCGAACGGGGACAGGGCGGCCGGGTGATCCGTGATGGCGTCACCCAGATGACGGGCCGCCTGCCGGTCAATCCCTCGGGCGGGTTGAAGGCGCGCGGGCATCCCCTGGGGGCCACGGGCGTGTCACAGCATGTGATGGCCGCGATGCAACTGACCGGCGATGCCGGCGACATGCAGGTTCCACAGGCCAGCACTGCGGCTGTGTTCAATATGGGTGGCGTGGCCGTTGCGAATTACGTGTCGATCATGGAGCGCCGGAAATAATGCAGCCCAGTTCCTCGGCGGTCTCGAATATTGCCCATTTCCTGACCAAGAATGCCGCCCGCCTGCCCGACCATCCCGCCATTATCTGGGGCGATCAAAGCTGGACCTGGTCTGAACTGGACGCCCGCGTTTCCGCCCTGGCGGCGGGAATGCGCGCGGAACTGGGCATTGGCAAGGGGGCGCGTATCCTTTTGCAACTGCCCAATGGCAATGAGATCACCGAGGTGATGCTGGCCGCATACCGGCTTGGCGCCATCTGGGTGCCAACCAATTTCCGTCAGGCCCCGGGTGAGATTGCCTATGCCGCCGAAAAATCCCGCGCCGATGTGATGATCTGCGACCCGGCCTATGGCGCCCATGCAAGGGCCGCGCGTGAGGCCGCACCCAGCCTGAGCAATGTGATCTGCACCGGAGACAGCGATTTCGGTCTGCCATATGAAAAGCTGATTGCCCGCCATATGGGCACCCATGTGAAAAACACCGCCGTTGACTATCACGATCCCTGCTGGCTGTTCTTCACCTCCGGCTCGACCGGCAAACCCAAGGCGGTGGTGCTGACCCATGGCCAGATCGGGTTTACGATTGTCAATCATTCCGCCGATCTGATGCCGGGCACCACGGAACAGGATGCAAGCCTTGTCATTGCGCCTCTGTCCCATGGCGCGGGCATGCATCAGATGGTGCAACTGGCCACCGGAACCGCCAGCGTTCTGATGCCCTCGGGCGCGTTTGACCCGGCGGTTGCCTGGCAGTTGATCGAACAGCACCAGGTTTCAAACCTGTTTTCCGTTCCCACGATCCTGAAAATGATGGTCGAACACCCTGCCATCGACCAGTTTGACCATACCAGCCTGCGCCATGTGATCTATGCCGGGGCGCCGATGTATCGCGAAGATCAGAGTCTCGCCCTGCAAAAAATCGGCCTGGTGCTGGTGCAATATTACGGTCTGGGCGAGGTCACCGGCGCGATCACGGTCCTGCGGCCGCAGGACCATGTGATCGGTGACGATGCGCCAGAGCGGGCCGGCACCTGCGGGGTGGAACGGATGGGTGTCGAAGTGTCGATCCAGGACGAGGATGGAACCGACCTGCCCCCGGGCACCGCCGGGGAGATTTGCGTGAAAGGCCTGTCGGTCTGCTGCGGCTATCTTGAGGATGATGCGGCCAATGCCAAATCGTTCCGCAATGGCTGGTTCCTGACCGGCGATATCGGCTATCTTGATGAAAACCGGTATCTTTATATCAGCGGTCGGGTGTCGGACATGTATATTTCCGGCGGCTCAAACGTCTATCCCCGTGAGGTGGAAGAGGTGCTGCTGACCCATCCGGCCCTCTCGGAGGTGGCGATTTTCGGCATCCCTGACGAGAAATGGGGCGAGGTCGGGCTGGCGGTTCTGGTGACATCCTCCGGGCAGGATGTGTCTGAAGAAACCCTGCGCGCCTATCTGCAACCGCAACTGTCCCGCTACAAGCAACCTGCGCGATACCTGTTCCTCGATGAGATGCCAAAGACGGCCTATGGCAAGGTCACCAAGAAATTCCTGCGCGATGTTCTGACCGAAAGGGGCGTTCTATGAGCCGCCCGCCCCCGAAACCCGGGGCGCCCGTGCAACATCCCGGCCCCATCGCCACAGACCGCACCCCGCATGCGTATTGTCATGCGTTTCCAATGACGGTTGAAATCCCCGCAGGGCAGCCTTTGACTCAGGTTCTGGGCAAGGCGGCAGAGGCCCATGGCGCGGAAACCGGGTTTTTCTATATTGACGGGCTGGACCTGGCCCCGTTCACCTATGTATCCCCTGCGGTCTCACCCGATGACCGTCACGCCGCCTGGTACAGCGATGAACGCCACAGGCAGGCCACACGGATCACGGATGGGATCGTCGTTCTGGGCCATAAGGAGGGGGACTGGTTTCTGCATATTCACGCCGAACTGCCGGAAGACCCGGAAACCGGTCAGCCCTGTGATCTGGGGCATTTGCTTCCCCATACGGTGATGGCATCCAAACCCTGTCGGCTGCATGGGGTGGGTGTCAAAGGTGCCGCTTTCGTGGCCGCGTTCGAACCCGAAACCGAGTTCACCCTGTTTCGCCTTTACAAGACCCGCGACAGCGCGCCGTCCGACGCCAATGCGATCCTGACCACGATCGCACCGAACGAGGATGTCTGCCATGCGCTGTCCCGTCTGTCATCAGGGCTTGACCAGGGCGAGGCGAAGGTGATCGGCCTTGGCAGTCTGATCACGGCCGCGTTCCATGACGCCCCGCCGATGACCTCGCCCATTTCCGAGATATTCTTTGGGAAGCAGGCGCAGATCAACGCGGATGGCACCGCGCATTTGCCGGTGAAATGTGCAAATGCAGCGCGGGACCTGCATTTCGGATGCCTGAAACCGGGGGCGGCCCCGTCGCTGATTACGGTCGAAACCCTGATATGGACCCCGGGGCTGACGTGATCCTTCGGGGCAGAGCTTGCGGAACATGCCCCGAACCGCAAAGACATGCGCCTTCATGTCCCGGCTGCAGGATACCCGGCTGACCGGTCCGCTCAGGGCTCCCGGAATACCGGGCAGGCACAGGCCATGTTCCCGGTCAGAAAATGGGACGCAACCGGAAGAGGAGCCGGCCCCTCTATCCGTGACTGTGGCACATATTGCGTGCGAAAACCCGTTCTGCCGGGGATATCGTTTCTGCCATTCGCGAAGCTTTATGATTTTTGGCACAGTGCTCCGTTGATTTTGTCTACGCATATCAAGAACTTCAAATGATCATTGATGCAAGGACCGCCCCGTTAAATGACTGTCGGATACGGGATGAGCGGATTTCCCTGAGCGAGGAACAGCCCAGCCTGGAATATTCCCAACACCTGCGGGACATGCAGCGCAATTTTCCAGTGGTCGGCGAAAGCTCTGTCCGGCACAGGCTTGATACCGGGGCAGAACCGCGGACCGGGGCGCGCGCAACAGGGGGGATCGCCGTTGGAAACCTGGCCTGCCGAGTACCATATATGCACACCGGGCGCCATATCGCCCGGACCGGATCGTGGCAGCCTATCGCATATCCATTGCCGGGTTGCGCGCTGCCGGATGATCAGCCCCGGAAGCCCATGACAAAATTAACCGCACGTCACCATTTGAAATGATTGCCTTTCCGTTCAATTTGATGCTTTTCTATTGAACTTCGGGATATTTCAGAATGGCAGATTTATAAGTCTAGTCATAATAAGAGAGTGTAGCGCCATTTGCCAACGCCACATGGAGAGCTTTTCTTTGACCACGACATTTCGCGACATTAAAGCCGATGTTCTTGACCGGATCGCCAATGGAGACTGGGGGCCAGGTGTGGCCCTTCCCAGCGAGATGGAACTGGCAAAGACATATGGATGCGCCCGTGCCACCGTGAACCGCGCCTTACGCGAACTGGCCGAGGAAGGCCTGCTGGACAGAAAGCGCAAATCAGGAACGCGCGTGCGCATGACCCCGACCCGACGCGCCCGTTTCGACATTCCGATCACCAGGCGTGAGGTTGAAAACCGTGGCGAGATTTACCGCTATGCCCTTGTCTGGAATGAAGAAAAAACAGCTCCCGGCTGGCTTGCCGCCCGGATGGGGCTGAACACCGGCACCCCGGTGCAGCATATCATCTGCATGCATTATGCCGATGGCAACCCGTTTCAATATGAAGATCGCTGGATCAACCTGCTGGCCCTGCCACAGGTCCGCGACACCAATTTCAGCACTGTCAGCCCGAATGAATGGCTGGTCGCGACGATTCCGTTTTCCGATGCTGAAATCGGATTTTCATCGGTGTCCGCAGATGAAAACCTGTCGCGGCATCTGGGCTGTGCGGAACAGGATGCGCTGTTCCAGATGGATCGCTCCACATGGTTTGAAGGTAAGCCGGTAACCTTTGTCAAACTGTACTTTCAGCGCGGCTATCGCATGGCCACAAAATATTAGGCAGCGTACTTACAAAGAGCTTCACGTTTCCAGCCTGTTATGATTCATTTCCCGCAAGACAATATGCGGAGCAGTGGAATGGCGCGGTCAGATTTGAGCGATTTGGAGTGGGAGTTCATCAAAGCAGTGCTCCCAAATAACAGCCGAGGGGTTAAGCGTGTCGATGATCGGCGTGTGATCAATGGCATCTTCTATGTCTTGCGCACAGGCATCCCGTGGCGCGATTTGCCCGATCAATACGGCCCCTACACAACGATCTACAACCGTTTCAACCGATGGACTTATGCGGGCATTTGGGATCGGGTAATGGAGGCGGTCGCCGATGCGCACAATATCGACACCGTGATGGTGGATGGCACATCGGTTCGGGTTCACCATTCTGCAGCGACGCTCAAAAAAACGACCCGCGTCGTTGCATGGGCCGGTCGCGGGGTGGGTTAACCACGAAAATACATGCACTTACCAATCAGGACGGGTTGCCGATCCGCTATGAACTGACGCCGGGCCAAGCCCACGATGCACCCCCATGCGAACAGCTTTTGGACGGGCTGCAACCTGGCCAATACGTTCTGGCTGACAAGGCATATGACGCGGATTGGATCCGCAAGATGATCTGGGAACAGGGCGCCATCGACGTCATCCCGTCCAAATCCAACCGCAAACTGCCCGCCGAGTTCGACGTCGATATCTATCGCGAGCGCAACAAGATCGAGCGGTTCTTTGGCCGCCTCAAAGCTTCCTTCCGCCGTATAGCCACCCGATACGAAAAGACATCTGCCAACTTCTTGGCGATGATCAAACTCGCATCCGTCAGGCTATGGTGCCAGTTTTA
This sequence comes from Rhodophyticola sp. CCM32, assembly GCF_004751985.1. Taxonomy (NCBI): domain Bacteria; kingdom Pseudomonadati; phylum Pseudomonadota; class Alphaproteobacteria; order Rhodobacterales; family Roseobacteraceae; genus Rhodophyticola; species Rhodophyticola sp. CCM32. The sequence continues at coordinate 721,256 of NZ_CP038492.1, read as the reverse complement.
TGAGTCCGCTGCCTAAAGCGAAATCGTTTAATATGAATTAAAATCCTCTGCCTCTCGATCAGCAAACTGCTGATCTCGAATGCGAATTTCGATGAGCGATGGCGCAGATTAAAACGATTTCGCTCTAGCCTCTGAAGACCGTCAGGACGGGTCCTCGGACGATCGGATTTCGGCCATCAGATGGTGGAATTTCTCTCCCTGGATGGCAACATGATCCCGCAGCAGGTTTGCGGCCTCTTCGCTTGCACCCTCTTTCAGGGCGCGCACAATCATCTTGTGCTCTTTCATGGATTGCTCAAGGCGACCGCGAAACTGCAACTGCATTCTGCGGTAGGGTTTCAGCCTTTTCTGAAGCCGCAATGCCTCTTCCTGCAGGGGGCGATTGCCGGATTGCACATAGATGATCTGGTGAAAGCTGGCGTTATGTCCGTAATAGGCACTCACATCCGCAGCCTTGATCGCAGACTGGCATTTCAGATTGGCCTGTTCCAGGTCGGCAATCGCATCGTCAGAAATGCGCTTGGCGGCCAGTCTGCCGCACGCGGCCTCTATCTCGGCCATGTATTCAAAGCTTTCCAGAAGCTCCATCGGCCCCGGCTGGCGGACGAAAACACCCCGCCGGGGAATTTGTTCAACCAGCCCTGATACGGATAATCTTTGGAACGCTTCCCTGAGAGGGGTTCTGGACACGCCGAACTTCTGGGCAAGTCTGATTTCGTCCAGACGTTCGCCATCTCCGAACGCTCCGGTAAGGATCATCTGTTCCAGATCCCGAAAGATCACTTCGGCACGTCGAATTTCCATACAGATAGCATAGTGAGATTCAGGGCCGTGTTCAAGATTGTCATTATTGTATACAAGATTATTGACCTAGGATACATATTCACCCTATGCTTTCCCATCTGGACCAGAATCAACTGTGGCCAGAAAGGGAGGAAATGATGAAGACCCATCTCAAAATGGCTGCTTTGGCAGCGGCAATGACTGTTGGTACAGCCCTGGCTGCCGAGGAATTGCGCCTTTCACATCAATGGTCGAACCAGGATGTGCGTCATCAGGTTGCGCAAATGGTTGCTGACCAGGTTGCCGCGGCCGATGTCGATCTGGACATCACGATTTTCGGGTCCCGGTCACTGTTTGCACCCCGCGAGCAGTACAATCCGCTTAGCCGCGGCCGTCTGGACATGACGATTCTGCCGCTGTCCTACGCAGGCGGTCAACGGCCCGCCTATAACCTGACCCTGATGCCCGGCCTTATTCGCAACCACGAACATGCCGCCCGTCTGATTGAATCGCCCTTTATGGCGGCCCTGGAAGAGATCATGGCCGAAGATGATGTCATGGTTCTGGTGCATGGGTATCTTGCCGGTGGCTTTGTCGGTGTCGATGGCTGCATCACCAGCCCGGAAGATGTGGCCGGCTTGCAGACCCGCGCCGCCGGGCGTGCCTTTGAGGAGATGCTGGCAGGCGCCGGCGCATCCATCGCCTCGATGGCATCATCGGAACTCTACAGCGCCCTGCAGACCGGTGTGCTTGACGCGGCCAACACCTCATCCTCGTCTTTCGTGTCCTATCGCATCTATGAGCAGGTGGAATGCTACACGCCCGCCGCGGATGTCGCCTTGTGGTTCATGTATCAGCCGCTGCTGATGAACAAGAGCGTGTTCGAGGGTCTGAACGAGGAACAGCAGGCGGCCCTGCTGGAGGCAGCCGCAAATGCACAGGCGTTCTATTTCGAAGAGGCCGTTTTGCAGGATGCCCAGTCCGAAGAGGTGTTCCGTGAGGCAGGGGTCGAGATTGCCCGGATGACCGATGAAGACTTCGCCGCATGGCAGGCTCTGGCGCAGGAGACCTCTTACGCCAACTTTGTCGAAAACACGCCGAACGGCCAGGACCTGCTCGACATGGCCCTGTCTGTCGAGTGATCCGACAACCGGGATGACCCTTTGCCGGGGTCATCCCATTTCATAAAAGGGGAGGACTCCATGGCTGGTCAAAGCTCAGCAAAGGAATTTGAGACGGGTGGAAACCCATTTCTCAAATTCATCGGCACCTTATCTATGATTTCTGGCTGGCTCTCTGCCGCGATGATCGTCATTGCCGTCGCGATCACATGCCAGATGATCTTTATACGCTTCATCCTGAACCAATCGACGATCTGGCAGACGGAAGCGGTGATTTATCTGGTCATCGGCGCAACGCTGATCGGGCTGCCTTATGTCCAGAAAGTGCGCGGGCATGTGAATGTCGATCTGATCCCCCTGTCCCTGCCAAAATCAATCCGGTTTGGTCTGGCGGTTGTCACGCTGACGGTGTCCATGGCGATTGTCGCGGTGATGTTCTGGCATGGGTATGAATACTGGCACTTCGCCTTTGAACGCGGCTGGCGGTCCGACACGGTCTGGGGCCCGCCGCTCTGGATTCCCTATATGGCGCTTCCCCTGGGGTTCGGCCTGTTCTTCTTGCAGCTTCTTGCTGATCTCATCGCAATTCTACTGAAGGTCGACAAACCTTTCGGACTGGAGGACTGACCCATGGACCCCCTGCTTCTTGGCGCCCTTGTCGCCTTCTTCACCATATTTGTTCTGTTTTCCGGGGTTTCGGTCGCGGTCGGGCTTCTGATCGTATCGGGCGGGTTTCTGATCGTGTTTGACGGGGTCCAATCGCTGGAACTGATGCCGGAAATCTTCTTCGGAAAACTGGACAACTTCGCCCTTCTGTCGATCCCGATGTTCATCATCATGGGCGCATCCATTGCCTCGACACGGGCCGGGGCGGACCTTTACGAGGCTCTGGAACGCTGGCTGACCCGGGTTCCCGGTGGTCTGGTCATCTCCAACCTTGGCGCCTGTGCCCTGTTTGCGGCAATGTCCGGTTCCAGCCCGGCAACCTGTGCCGCGATCGGCAAGATGGGCATCCCGGAAATGCGCAAACGCGGGTATCCCGATGGCGTGGCGGCCGGTTCGATTGCTGCGGGCGGCACCCTTGGCATTCTGATCCCCCCTTCTGTGACGATGATCGTTTACGGCATCGCCACGGAAAGCTCGATCGGCCGTCTGTTTCTGGCAGGTGTTCTTCCCGGTCTGATGCTGGTCGGCCTGTTCATGATCTGGTCGCTCTATTCCACGGCCAAATCCGGCAACACCAAACAGTTGAGCGCCCGGTCCTATTCCTGGCGGGAACGCTTTGAGATCCTGCCGCGTGTGCTCCCCTTTCTGGTGATCATCGTCGGCGTGCTCTACGCCATGTATGGCGGGATCGCGACACCATCGGAAACCGCGGCGGTTGGCGCCCTGATGTGCCTGATGATCGCTGTTGTTCTCTACAAGCTGTGGAACCCCCGCGATCTTTGGGCCGTGCTGCGTGACAGCACCAAAGAAAGCGTCATGATCCTGTTCATCATCGCGGCGGCGGGTGTGTTTTCCTACATGCTGTCAAGCCTGACGATCACCCAGTCCATCGCCGAATGGATCGGGACGCTGGATGTGAACCGCTGGGTTCTGATGGGGGTCATCAACGTGTTCCTGCTGATCGCCGGGTTCTTCCTGCCCCCGGTGGCGGTGATCCTGATGGCGGCCCCGATCCTGCTGCCGATCATCACCGTTGCGGGGTTTGATCCGATCTGGTTCGCGGTTGTTCTGACCATCAATATGGAAATCGGCCTGATTTCACCGCCGGTGGGTCTGAACCTCTATGTGATCAACGGAATCGCACCTGATATCCCGCTGAAAACAATCCTGAAAGGCTCCCTGCCCTTTGTGGCCTGTATGGTGATTGCAATCATCCTGCTGTGCCTGTTCCCCGGCATCGCAACCTGGTTGCCCAATGTCGTCATGGGAGTTGCGGTATGAGCGCCCTGGCCGACATGCTGTCGACCATTTTCGAACGCCGTTATCGCGGCGTTCGGGAAGCCGACCGCGACAACCGCAGCATGGAAGAACTGGCCCATGATCTGCTGGGCAATTCCGGTGAAATCTCCGGCGGGCTGGTCGCACGGCAGATACTCGATCGCTACGCGGCCTTGAGCCAGGATGAGAAACGGGCCTTTTTCGAATTCGTGACCCATGGGCTGGAGATCAGCCCGCAAACGGTCAGAGATACGCTGGAAGCCTATGAAAAAAAGCCCTCGAAGGCCAGCTACCGGGCCTTTGCGGCGGCCTGTGAACCGGGGCGGCAGGAATTTGCGCGGCGCCTGAACCGGGTGCCGGGGGCGACCGGCAAGCTGGTCGATATGCGCCATGACCTGCTGCGGCTGTTGAAAGAGCACAAGAACCTCGAACCTCTGGATGTGGATTTCCACCATCTCTTCGGCTCCTGGTTCAACCGTGGCTTTCTGGTTCTCAGACCGATCAACTGGGACAGTTCAGCCAGTATTCTGGAAAAGATCATCGAATATGAGGCCGTCCACGCGATTGACAGCTGGGATGATCTGCGCCGGAGGCTGAAACCCTCGGACAGGCGATGCTTTGGCTTCTTCCACCCCTCGATGTCCGACGACCCGCTGATCTTTGTGGAGGTGGCCCTGACACGGGGCGTTCCCAATTCGGTGCAGGGGCTTCTGGCCGATGAACGCGAGGCGATACTGGAAGAGGATGCCGATACCGCCGTTTTCTATTCAATCTCCAACTGTCAGGCGGGTCTGGCCGGGATCTCTTTCGGAAACTCGCTGATCAAGCAGGTGGTTTCCGATCTGTCCCGCGACCTGCCCAATCTGAAAACCTTTGTCACCCTGTCACCGATCCCCGGTCTCAACAAATGGCTGGGCGGAAGCCAGATTTCCCTTCTGCCACGGGACGACCACAAGGCGCTTGCGGCCCATTACCTGCTGGAGGCGAAACGCCCCGACGGCTTTCCCGTTGACCCGGTGGCCCGGTTCCATCTGGGCAATGGCGCGCAGATCCATGCAGTCCATGCCGATGCGGATACCTCCGATAACGGCATGCGGCAATCCAACGGGGTGATGGTCAATTATCTCTATGATCTCAACCAGATATCGCAGAACCACGAAAAATTTGCAGCCGAAAAAGAGATAACCGCATCGCATGACGTGCGGACGCTGAGTGCAACTGTAAAAACCAGTCAGGGAGACTGAACATGGCCAACCCGCTTTTCGACACACTTTTCGGTCAGCACATTGGAAAAGACACGGCTTTCCTGCAACTGGCCGATGAAACCGTCATCACACATGACAGCTTTCTCAAAATGACCGCGCGATTTGCCCATACATTCACGCAGATCGGCGCGAAACCCGGCGACAGGGTCGCGGTACAGATCGCCAAATCTCCCGACGCGCTTGCGGTATATGCGGCCTGTGTGCAGGCGGGGCTTGTGTTTTTGCCGCTGAACACCGCCTATACCAGCGACGAGGTGTCTTACTTCGTGGAAAACAGCGAAGCCCGCATTCTGCTATGCGATGGCAAAAACGCCGAGGCCTATGCCACGATTGCGAATGCCACCGGTGTCATTCTGGAAACCATGAATGCCGATGGCACCGGGTCCTTTGCGACCCGGGCCAAAGACATGCCCGAGACATTTGCCACCGTGGGCCGGGATCTCGATGATCTGGCCGCGTTTTTGTACACTTCGGGGACAACCGGGCGCTCCAAGGGGGCGATGCTGACCCAGGGCAATCTTCTGTCCAACGCGCAGGCATTGGCGGCGGAATGGCAGTTCACTGCAGATGATGTGCTGCTGCATGCCCTGCCGATCTTCCACACCCATGGCCTGTTTGTCGCAACCAATATCTCGCTGCTGGCCGGTGGAAAGATCATCTTCCTGACCAGGTTCGACCTGGATGTCATGCTTGATCTGATGCCGCAGGCAACAACCATGATGGGGGTGCCGACCTTCTATACCCGTCTGCTTGGGGATGAGCGTTTCACCCGCGCGCTTGCGGTGCATATGCGGCTGTTCATCTCTGGCAGCGCCCCGCTTCTGGCGGAAACCCATGTGCAGTTCGAAGAGCGGACAGGCCACCGGATTCTCGAACGCTACGGGATGACCGAGACCAATATGAACACCTCAAACCCCTATGCGGGGGAACGGCGGGCAGGCACCGTGGGCTTCCCCCTGCCCGGGATCGAGGTGAAGATCACCGACAGCAACACCGGCGAGGCCCTGCCCGTCGGTGAGATCGGCGAGATCGAGGTGCGCGGGCCGAACGTGTTCAAGGGCTATTGGAAGATGCCCGAGAAGACCGCCGAGGAGCTGCGCGAAAACGGGTTCTTCATCACCGGCGATCTGGGCCGGATCGACGAGGATGGATATGTGCATATCGTCGGGCGCAACAAGGACCTGATCATCTCGGGCGGGTATAACATCTACCCCAAAGAGATCGAACTGGTGCTGGATGATCAGCCCGGAGTGCTGGAAAGCGCCACCATCGGCGTGCCGCATCCCGATTTCGGGGAAACCGTGGTCGGGGTTCTTGTGGCCGAAGACGGCGCCGAGCCGGATCTGGAGGCGATCAAGGCCAGCATCGGCAAATCCCTTGCCCGTTTCAAACATCCCCAACGGTTGATGGTGGTGCCGGAACTGCCGCGCAACACCATGGGCAAAGTCCAGAAAAATGTCCTGCGGGATCAGTTTTCGGGGCTTTTCGCGAAATAAACCAGGTTCCGCGTGTCCTGACCTCTCCCCTGGCTGCGCGTGACAGTCGGGGCCTCACGGCCCCGACTCCTTTCCTTCGATGCAGGATCAAGACCATTTCCAGCTCTCACACATCTTCTCACACACCGCGCCAGAGTTTTGTCTTTGTTATCCTGGGCCCGCCCGGGTCCGGCAAGGGCACACAGGCACGACGCATGGCCGATACATTCGGCCTGACCCAGCTTTCAACCGGCGATCTTCTGCGCAAGGCCGTTGCAAATGGCACACCCGCCGGTCTTGCCGCCAGGGCCGAGATGGAGGCCGGCGCCCTGGTCAGCGACGATATCGTCATCGCGGTTCTGAAAGACGCCCTCGCCCGCCCGGATGGCAAGGACGGGGTGCTTCTGGACGGGTTCCCGCGCACAATCACTCAGGCAAAGGCCCTGGATGCGCTGTTGACAGGGGACGGAAATGCCATTGCCGCAACGATCAATCTGGTTGTCGATGATGACGCGATGGTTGCGCGTATTTCAGGCCGGCATAGCTGTGCCAGATGCGGCGAAGGCTACCACATCACGTTCAAACGCCCGGCGGTGGAAGGTGTCTGCGACATCTGCGGATCGACCGGCTTCAAACGCAGGGCCGATGACACCGCCGAAACCGTGCGGGTCCGGCTGGTGGAATATCATGCGCAGACAGCCCCGCTGATCGAATATTACGATATGTCGGATGTCCTGTTCTCGATCCCCGCAATGGGTGAGATCGCCGATATCTCAGACCGGATCAAAGCCGTGATCGCGGCAAAGATGCAGGTTTGAAACAGCGCCGACCGATCCTTGTTTCCTTCGCTGAATTGCGCGCTTTGCAAAAGCGCAATCAAAGCATGCTTTCCGTCTGTGATTTCCATCCATGACCTGCCGCCATTGGCCACTGGCCATATCCATGAAACCGGTTGGCCCTACCGGCCTGTGCGCAGTTCTGTTTGACCGGAGAAACCCCCGGAAAGACCGGCCCGTCCGATCCATGGAGACAGACACATGAAAATGACCACCGAAGAAGCTTTTGTGAAAGTCCTGCAACGCCACGGGATCGAACATGCCTTTGGCATTATCGGGTCGGCGATGATGCCGATCTCTGATCTTTTTCCCCGGGCGGGCATCATGTTCTGGGACTGCGCCCATGAAGGCAGTGCCGGGATGATGGCCGATGGCTACACCCGGGCCACGGGCAGAATGTCGATGATGATCGCCCAGAACGGCCCTGGCATCACCAATTTCGTCACCGCCGTGAAAACCGCCTATTGGAACCATACGCCCCTGCTTCTGGTCACACCCCAGGCGGCCAACAAGACCATCGGGCAAGGCGGGTTTCAGGAAGTCGAACAGATGAAACTGTTCGAGGATATGGCCGCCTATCAGGAAGAACTGCGCGACCCGTCCCGCGTAGCCGAGGTGCTGACCCGGGTGATCGCCCAGGCCAAACGGCTTTGCGGCCCCGCCCAGATCAACATCCCCCGCGATTTCTGGACCCGGCTGGTCGATATCGACATCCCCGACCCGATCACGTTCGAGGCCAGCCCGGGTGGCGAAAACTCGGTCCGGGAGGCCGCCGCCCTGCTCTCTGCCGCTGAAAACCCGGTGATCCTGAATGGCGCGGGCGTGATTCTGGCCGACGCAATCGCCGTCTCTGCCACCCTGGCAGAACGCCTGACCGCGCCGGTCTGCGTCGGCTACCAGCATAATGATGCCTTCCCCGGCGCACATCCGCTTTTCGCCGGGCCGCTTGGCTATAACGGCTCCAAAGCCGCGATGGACCTGATCAGGGATGCCGATGTGGTGTTGTGTCTGGGCACAAGGCTCAACCCGTTCTCCACCCTGCCCGGCTATGGGATGGAATACTGGCCGGCTGAGGCCAAGATCATCCAGGTCGACATCAACCCCAACCGGATCGGTCTGACCAAGAAAGTCACCGTGGGCATCGTCGGCGATGCCGGGAAAGTGGCCCGGGGCATTCTGGAAAACCTCTCGGACAGCGCAGGCGATGCCGGGCGGCAGGACCGCAAGGACAGGATCGCCAAAACCAAATCCGCCTGGGCGCAACAATTGTCGTCGATGGATCATGAAGATGATGACCCCGGCACAAGCTGGAATGACCGCGCCCGCCGCGCCAAGCCGGACTGGATGAGCCCGCGCATGGCCTGGCGCGCGATCCAGTCCGCCCTGCCGCGCACGGCGATCATCTCATCGGATATCGGCAATAATTGTGCCATCGGCAACGCCTATCCCTCCTTTGAAGAGGGGCGCAAATACCTTGCCCCCGGCCTGTTTGGCCCCTGCGGTTATGGCCTGCCCGCGATTGTGGGCGCCAAGATCGGGCAAGCGGATGTGCCGGTGGTGGGCTTTGCCGGTGACGGGGCGTTCGGCATCGCGGTCAATGAGCTGACGGCGATCGGGCGCGGGGAATGGCCGGCGATCACCCAGATCGTTTTCCGCAATTATCAATGGGGGGCCGAGAAACGGAACTCCACCCTGTGGTTCGAGGATAATTTCGTCGGCACCGAACTGGATGAAGCGGTGTCCTATGCCGGGATTGCCACAGCCTGCGGGCTGAACGGCGTGGTGGCCCGCACGATGGAGGAGCTGACAGCCGCCCTGAGCCAGGCGATTGAGGATCAGATGACACATGGCAAGACCACGCTGATCGAGGCGATGATCAATCAGGAACTGGGGGAGCCGTTCCGCCGCGATGCGATGAAGAAACCGGTGACAGTGGCAGGGATTGATCCGGCAGATATGCGCCCGCAGACCGGGGCGTGACCGATGGCTGAGGGCTGGATCCTGACACTGAATGCAGGGTCATCCTCCCTCAGACTGGCCGCATTCGGGCCCGATGCGACCCCGCGCGCAACCCGGACCCTGCGCGAGATCGCGGTGGCCGGGATCCCGCAATCGCAGCTGGCCGCCGAGATTGACGATCTGGGGCAGGACGGCCCGCCCGCCCTGATCGGCCACCGGATTGTGCATGGGCTGGACATGACCGCGCCTGCGGAACTGACCCCGGAGGTTTTGGCCCTTATCGACCGGGCATCGGCCTTTGCCCCCCTTCACAACCCGCCCGCGCTTGCCATGGCGGCCCTTTGCGCCCGGCTTTATCCTGCGGCCCGGCATGGCGGCTGTTTCGACACGGCCTTTCACGCGCAGAACCCCGATGTCGCGACCACGATCCCGCTTCCAAAGGCGCTGCGCGATCAGGGCATGCGGCGTTATGGCTTTCACGGGCTGTCCTATGCCTCTGTTCTGCGCCGGTTTGCCGCCGTGACGGGCCAGCCCCTGCCCCGCCGCGTGCTTATGGCCCATCTGGGCGCAGGCGCGTCTCTGGCGGCTGTTGTTGACGGGATTGGCGTGGCGACCACAATGGGGTTTTCGCCCATGGACGGGCTGGTGATGGCCACACGCGCGGGCGCAATGGACCCGGGCGTTCTCTTTCACCTGCTGCGGCAGGGGTACAGCGCAGACGCGGTGGAACAGATGCTGAACCGCGAAAGCGGGCTTCTGGCGATGGCGGGCTCCTCCTCGATGAAGACGCTGCTGGACAGCAATACGCCAGAGGCCAAGGCGGCGGTGGATCATTACTGCTATTGGATCACCCGGCATGCGGGCGCGATGATCGCCGCGATGGGCGGGATCGACGGGCTGGTTTTCACCGGTGGCGTCGGAGAAAACGCCGCCCCGGTCCGCCAATACGTGGCAGATGCCCTTGGCTGGACCGGATTGGACCCGGGCAATATCTGGGTGACTGAAGCGGATGAAGAGGGCGAGATCGCAAGCTCAATGCGCGCGCTTTTCGGACAGGCCGGGTTTCGGTCGCCCTGAAACATCCCCGCCTGACCTTCCACCCACGACCCTTGGTTCGCGCTGGATTCGGTTCGCTGTTCAGTCCCTGTCCGAACTGAAACGGTGGGTTCCCCCATGGCATGCGGGCGACGTCTCGGGTCAGGGCCTCACATGGCCAGGGCGCGACCCGTTGACATCGACGACCCGCCTATCCATGGCCGATCTCCATGAGCAATTGCGCCGTCTTCACCTGCCTGCAATAGCCTTTGATTGTCTCAAGCGAATTGTCATGGCGGGCCTGGGTGTATGTCATGCAGGCGTCGGTCACCTGGGTCACCAGATAGCCCAGATCACAGGCATCCCGGATCGCGCTTTCGACGCATTGATCGGTGACAAGCCCCGAGATCACCAATTGCTTCACGCCCAGATTGCGCAGCACATAATCAATATGGGTCGAGACAAAAACCGAAGACGAGGATTTGGGGAAGACGATTTCATCCTCGCCCGGGGCCAGTTCGTCAATCACCTTGCCGTCCCAAGACCCCTTGGGCACGTTGAAGCCGGTAATCTTGTAGTCCAGCGACCGGTCGCGCCCGTCCTTGGTCAGGCTTTCAATGGTGGTGTAAAGCACCTCGATCCCTGCTGCGCGCGCGCCCTTCTGAAGGGCCTGCATATTGGGCACGACACGCGTTTTCAGTTGATCGAAGAACCACCCGTATTTCGCGTCGAACTCTGCATCTGACAGCCCGCCAAACTCTGCCCCATCCCGGTGTGCGGCAAAGTTCTGAACGTCAATGAACAGCAGCGCCGATTGATCGGGTTGAAGAGGAATATCGCGGGTCATCTGCATCATTATCTGGGCTTTCCGGTGGTGTTTTCGGTCATTGCGGGCGCCCAGAGAGGCACCCAGACCAGCACCGCCCATTCAGAGAAAATAAAATTTCAATGTCAACATCTTTGTCGTTGACTAGAAATTTTTTTTCATCAATCCTCACCCCATGCTGATCAAAGACCGCATAGAGAACACTGCCGAAACCCTGACCAGCGGGGAACGCAAACTGGCCGCGGCGATACTGTCGGATTATCCGTTCGCAGGCCTGTCCTCGATTCAGGAGCTGGCAAAACACGCCGAAGTCTCTGCGCCTTCGATTTCGCGCTTTGTCACCAAGATCGGGCTTGACGGCTATCAGGATTTCCAGCGCGATCTGATTGCCGAGTTGAAAGAGGGTCACCGCTCACCCGTCCAGCTTCACCAGGCGGGACGCTCTGTTGAAGAAGGTGGCTACCTGAAGGATTTCATCGCCAAGGCCGCCAGCCAGATGGCCATGGCTGCGGATGCGATCACGGAAGACCAGTTCAATCAGATATGCACCCTTCTGACGGACCAGAAGCGCTGTGTTTACGTCTTGGGCGGCCGGATCAGTGACACGATTGCCAAACATCTTTCCTTTCACCTGCGCCAGATCCGCAAGGATGTGTTTCATCTGCCGGACAACCCGGAAAGCTGGCCGGAATACCTTCTCAGGATGCGTGCAGGCGACATCCTCTACATGGTTGATTTCCGGCGCTATCAGCCTGCATTGGAAGCGCTTGGCAAAACCGCCAATGCCGAACGCAATGTCCGCGTGATCCTGATGACGGACAAATGGATATCGCCCGTCGCCAAACATGCCCATGAGGTGATGCCCGTGCCCATAGACAGTGGCACATTGTGGGACACCTATTCCGCTGCCCTGTCGGTGACAGAGGCCATCGTCACACATATTGCCGAAGACAACTGGGTTCAAACCCGCGATCGCATCAAGGCCTGGGATGCCCTGCGTTTAACCCCGAAGGAAGGTGAGAAATGACACTGCCGCTGATTTTTGCCGCCACGTCTGACATCTCGGGCAAGGTCCGTGGCAAGGCCTTTCCAGCCGACCAGTTGGACAAGCGCTTGCAACGTGGCGTCGGCTGGACGCCCACCAATGTGCAAATGACCTGCTTTGACGGCATTGCCGACAGCCCGTTTGGCGCTCTTGGCGATTTGTTGCTGATCCCTGATCCCACCACCGAGGCCAGGGCCACATTCGCAGGGGTAACCGAGCATTTCATGCTGGGCGATATCGTCACGCTTGATGGCGAGCCCTGGGCTTTTTGCACGCGCGCGATTCTCAGGAAGGCGTTGAAACGGCTGCATGAGGTCGCGGGCGTTCATCTTATTTCGGCGTTTGAGCATGAATTCCAGCTGAAGGATGCGCCGCTTCTCGAAAACCAGGGCTACGGACGCGAAGGGTTCGAGTTGCAGCGCCGGCTTTGTGAAACCCTGATGGCCACGCTTGCCAAAAATGACATCGCGCCTGACAGCATCATGAAGGAATTCGGCGCCAACCAGTACGAGGTTGTTGTTGGTCCGGCAAAGGGCGTGCGGTCTGCGGATGAGGCTGTGATCCTGCGCGAATTCACCCGGTCTACGGCCCGGTCACTGGGCGAGGCCGCGACCTTTACACCGATCCGAGACGTGGCCAGCGTTGGCAATGGCGTCCACATCCATATGAGCTTTGTCGATGATGACGGCAGCCCTGTAACCTACGACGCAGACGGCCCTTGCGGCATGTCCAAGATCACCGGTTCTTTTGCCGCCGGTGTCTTGAAATATCTGCCGAATATCCTGGCAATCACGGCTCCCTCCGTCATCTCCTACGAACGGCTGACCCCGCATCGCTGGTCTGCCGCCTACAACAATCTTGGCTTTCGCGACCGCGAGGCCTCCTTGCGCGTCTGCCCTGTGACCGGGAAAGACCCAGCCTCCATCGCCAGACAATTCAACATCGAATTCCGTGCATCAGACGCTGCCGCCTCGCCCTATATGGCGCTGGCGGCTGTCGTTCACGCCGGAACCCAGGGTATCGAGGACGGGCTGAAAGCCCCGGTTCCAACAGAAGAGGACCTGTCGCTTCTGCCGCCCGGTGATCTCGCGCAGAAAGGCTTGGTCCGTCTCCCCGAAACGCTTGACGCGGCACTTGAGGCTTTCCGGTCTGACACAATTGTCACCGGCTGGTTCGGTCCGGAATTCGAAGCTGTCTATTCCGCGCATAAAGCGGATGAGATTGACACCGTCAAAGACATGGACACCCCCGAGAAATGCACGGCCTATGAAGGGACCTATTGATGGATACCCCTTCCGACAAGGCACTGGTTCCCTTCGTCAGCGTTGAAAACATGCTGGCGCTGATTTACGAACATGGCATCGGCACCTGTCTGGCCGAACTGGCCGACATGATCGAGGCCGATTTCAAACGCTGGCCAGATTTCGACAAAACCCCGCGCGTGGCGTCGCACTCAAAGCTTGGCGTGATCGAGTTGATGCCAACCTCTGACGGGGCGGATTACGCCTTCAAGTTCGTCAACGGGCACCCCTCCAACACAAAGGCCGGCCTGCAAACCGTCACCGCCTTCGGTGTGTTGGCGTCTGTCGAGACCGGCTATCCTGAGCTGTTCTCGGAAATGACCCTGCTCACGGCTCTGCGCACCGCCGCCACCTCGGCCATGGTGACCCGTGCTCTTGCCCCGAAATCCGCAAAAACCGCCGCGATCATCGGGAATGGCGCGCAATCTGAATTCCAGATTTTGGGGCTTGCCGCGGTCTGCGGCATCACCGATTTCCGGCTGTTCGACATTGAACCAAGCGCGACCGGCCGATGCATTGCAAACCTTGAAGGGCAAAACGTCAACCTGACCGCTTGCACCTCCACCGAAGAGGCCATGGAGGGCGCCGAGGTCGTGACGACCTGCACCGCCGACAAGAGCTATCAGACCATTTTGACCGACAATCTTGTGGGCGCGGGCCTTCACATCAACGCCATCGGCGGCGATTGCCCGGGAAAGACCGAACTGCACCGCGATATCCTGATGCGCAGCGATATTTTCGTGGAATATCCCGAACAGACCCGCATCGAGGGCGACATTCAGCAACTGGATCCGGACCATCCTGTCACGGAGCTTTGGCAGGTTCTGAACGGCACACGGTCAGGCCGGACATCGGCAGATCAGGTCACTGTCTTCGACGGGGTCGGCTTCGCGATCGAAGATTTCTCGGCCATGCGCTGGCTGCGCGAGAAAGTTGCAGATGGCGCGCTGACCGAATTGCTGGACCTGATTGCCGATCCCGACGACCCCAGGGATTTGTTCGGGATGACAAAGCGGTACGCGATACGGGCTGGGAAGGCCGCATGAAGACAGCCGTTCAAACCTTGCTCGGCCCTGCCGACCCCGCGCCGGTGGAGGTGACAAACGGGGAAAGCGGCGCGGACATCATCCTGCTGTGCGAACATGCCGGGCGCGCGATCCCCCGGGCGCTTGGCAGCCTTGGTGTTTCCAAAGACATTATCCTCAGCCACCGTGGCTGGGACATTGGCGCGGAACAGGTGGCGCGCAAGGTGGCGGACCGTCTGCAGGTGCCGCTGGTCATCCAGAAATATTCGCGTCTGGTCATCGACTGCAACCGTCCACCGGACAGTCCAATGGCGGTCCCCGGGGTCAGTGACCATGCAGAGGTGCCGGGAAACCGCGCACTCACACCCGCAGAGCGCGCGATGCGCATTGAGGAGGTGTTCCGGCCCATGGATGCAGAATTGACGCGCCTGTTTGAGAGCCACCCGCGCCGGGCGGCTTTTTCGATCCACTCGTTCACACCCCGTTTGAACGGGTTTGAGCGGCCCTGGCACGCAGGGTTTCTAAGCCGCAGACAGACAGGCACGGCGCAGGCCCTGATGGATCATATCGCAAAGGCCCGTCCCGATCTGACCCTCGCGATCAACGAACCCTATCAGATTGAGTCAGACAGCGACTGGTTCATTCCCGCCCATGCCGAACCGCGTGGGCTGACACACAGCCTGATCGAAATCCGAAACGACCAGATCCGCGAACCGGGTGATGTGGCGGTTTGGGCTGACCTTCTGGCAGGGGCCATTACAGCCGCAACCGGGGGAGATACGCAATGAGTACGAGTACCGCGCCACTATTATCCCACCCGGGGCGATTGCGGGCGGCCAATCTGCTGCGCACCGCGACCGCAATCGCTGTGCTTGTTCTGGTTGTTGTCGGGCTCAACGTGATCTTTGGGCGCACCGGCGAAAGGATCGCGGTACAGATGTGCGTCAATGTCGTCGCCGTCGTGGCGCTGGCTATCTATTGCGGCAACACGGGCATTGTCTCGTTCGGGCATGGCGCGTTTCTTGCACTCGGGGCCTATCTGTCGGGCATTCTGACGATGCCTGCCGGTTTGCAACGCAGCGCGCTGCCCGATCTTCCGGCGTTTCTATCGGGGTATGAAACAACCCTCTGGGTGTCCTTGCCTGTTGTCGCAATTGTTGGCCTGGCCTTTGCCGCGTTGACCGGAAGCGCCATCTCGCGCCTCGTCGGAGCCTCCGCGACCATTGCGACCCTTGGGCTATTGATCATTGCCCATGGTGTGGCGATCGGAGCACGGGAAATCACGCGTGGCAGCCAGACCTTCTATGGCGTGCCGCGCGCAACGGATCTGGGTCTGGCCTTCAGCGCAGCCGTTGTGGCCATTCTGATCGCACGCTGGTTCCGGGAAAGCCGCTGGGGGCTTTTTGCCCGCGCCGCGCGCGATGACCAGGATGCCGCCACAGCCCTTGGGATCAACGCAAGACGCAGCCGGTTCTTCGCCTGGTGTGTGTCGGGCGCGATGGCAACGGTCGCAGGGGCGCTTTACGGCCATATGCTGGGGGCATTTTCGCCCGCGTCCTTCTATCTCGGGCTTGTCTTCACGCAGGTGGTCATGATGATCGTGGGCGGCATGGCCTCGGTCGGTGGTGCCGTGGTGGGCGTGGTGGCGGTGACGCTTTTGCAGGACACGGTCCGGCAGTTCGAAGGCGGCGCGACTGTGCTGGGCGTGACCTTGCCCGAAGTCTTTGGCCTGACGACAATTGTCCTCGGTCTCGCCATCCTGCTGGTGATCTGGGCGCGGCCACAAGGCCTGGTCGGCGGCTTCGAACCCGGACCCGGAGCCGATGCCAATCTGCTCAAGCGGATCAAATCGCAGGTCACACCTGCAAACCCTCCCGAACCCGTCCCTGCGGCACAGCTCAAGGCATCCGGCCTTTCGAAAAGTTTTGCCGGTGTGAAAGCGGTGAGAGATGTCAGCTTCGAGGCCCCGACGGGGCGTATTACCGGCCTCATCGGCCCCAACGGCGCGGGCAAATCGACGCTTGTCAACCTTCTGACACGTGCCTATCAGGCCGATACGGGTGCCGCCCATATGGGCGAGGTCGATCTGACCCGTGTGCCTCACCACAAGGTGCCGGGTTATGGTGTGTCGCGCAGTTTTCAGAACCTGCGGCTGTTCCGTGGCCTGACGGCGTATGAAAATGTCCTGACCGCAGCACTTGTCGCGGGCCATGACCGAACAACCGCCGCCGCTGTCACCTTGCGGGAACTGGCGGCGTTTGATCTTGGCAATGTCGCCGGATACCGCGCCGACAGCCTGCCTTACGGGGCGCGCAAACGGTTAGAGATTGCGCGCGCCCTTGCACAGGATCCAAAGGTGCTTTTGCTTGACGAACCGGCGGCGGGCATGAATCCGGCGGAAACCGATGACCTGGCGGATCGCCTGACAGAGGTCGGCGCGATACGCGGGATTGGCATTCTTCTGATCGACCATGATTTGCAATTCGTGAACCGCCTGTCCGACTGGATCGTGGTGATGCACCAGGGCGTCGTCATTGCCCAGGGCACGCCGGAAGACGTGCGCGCAAACCCAAGTGTTATCGAGGCTTATATCGGCAGAGGACGCACAGCAAAAAAAGCAGAAATCATCAACTCCACCCCCGAAAAACCAACAGAGGAAATTCCAACATGATACGCAATTCCCTTCTTTTTTCGACCGCGATGGCAACCGGTATGGCCGGCATGGCGATGGCTGATGGCTACACGATCGGCGTGATGTCAGCACAATCGGGCTATCTGGCGCCTTATGACGGACCGGCTTATGCCGGGTTTCAGTTCTGCATTGATGAAATGAACGCCAATGGCGGTCTGAATGGCACAACGCCGGTTGAACTGATCGTGCGCGACACCCGCTCGGACATCGCCGAGGGCGTCAAGGTCGTGCAGGAAATGATCGACGAAGGCGCACAATTCATTGTGGCCTCGGCAGATGCGGACCCGACAATCGCGGCCGCCCAGATCACGGCGGCAGACAGCATTCCGACCATGACCTTTGCCGGAACAGCACCCGTTCTGACCCAGGTCGGCGAACATGTGTTTGGCAGCTACCCCGCCGACAACCAGCAAGCCACCGTGCTTGCCGGCTACGCCCTCGATCAGGGCCTTGAACGGGTCTGGCTCGTGAAATCCCCCGACAGTGCCTACACACTTGGCGGTCCGGAATACTTTGGCGAGGTGTTCTCCGCTCTCGGCGGTTCGGTCGTGGGCGAAAGCAGCTACTCGCTGAACCAGCCTGACTTTTCGGCCATCGTAACCACAATTGCGAATGCCGATCCGGCCCCCGACGTGATCGTCACCTGGGCCTGGGAGCCGGATTTTCCTGCGTTCATTCGTGCCCTGCGCGGGGCCGGGCTCGACACACAAGTCATGGGCGGTGATGTGCTGGATACGCCAACCGTTCGCGGCCTTGGTGATGTTGTCGCCGGTGTCACCCATACCTCCGGCGGTTTCCCGGACGAAGGCTCGGCCTATGCTGATTTCATCGAACGGTTCACTGCCGCGACGGGCACCACGCCTGACAACAACTACTACGTCAACGGCTGTGACATCGCGCATATGATCGAGGATGCAGTGGCCGCGGCGGGCACAACCGATCCTGCTGCCGTAACCGCTGCGATGGCGGCCATCGAGGACGGCGAAGGCATCATGTCGAACTTCACCTTCGCGGGCACCGACCGGATGCCTCTGCGCGACGTTGTTGTCGCTCGGATCTCCGAAACCGGCGAAAAAGAGTTCATCCTGCGCAGCACCGCCGATCCGGCGCTCCTGCCCCAACCGTAAGGTCTGACCAGAATGGAAACAGCACTCGACATCCAGGGCCTGCATGTGCGTTACGGCCCGATCCGCGCGGTTCAGGGCGTTGACCTGAGCGTGCCCAACGGGGGCATCACCGCCCTTCTGGGCGCCAACGGCGCGGGAAAGACGACCACCGTGATGGCCGTTGCCGGCACGTTGCCAGTGGCGTCGGGCACTGTTTCCATCTTCGGCACCGATATGACAGAGGCCACGCCCGACGCCATTGTGCGCGCGGGCGTGGCCATTTCACCGGAAGGGCGCCGTGTGTTCGCGCAACTGAGCGTGGAAGAAAACCTTGTGCTTGCCGGTTCGGTCCTGCGCGACGACGCCCTCAGCGCCAGGCGCGTGGCCGATATGAAAGAGCGGTTCCCGATCCTGGGTGAGCGCAGCCGGCAGATGGCCGGTCTTCTCTCTGGCGGGGAACAACAAATGCTGGCAGTTGCGCGCGCATTGATGAGTGGCCCGCGCCTCCTGTTGCTGGATGAACCATCTCTTGGTCTGGCCCCGCAGGTCGTCGACCAGATTTTTGACATCGTCGAAGAACTGAAAGCTGATGGCATTTCCGTTCTGCTGGTCGAACAGAACGCCGCACTGGCGCTTGATATTGCCGATCACGCAGTGGTGCTTGCCAATGGCACGGTTGCCGCGGCAGGCGCGCCATCCGATCTTGCAAATGACGCCGTCCTGCGCTCTGCATATCTGGCGGCCTGAGGGATGGATGTCATTTTTCAACAATTGATCAACGCGCTCAGCCTCGGCGGTATCTATGCGATGCTGGCCCTTGGTCTTGCCATTGTCTTCTCGATTGTGAGGCTGATCAACTTTGCCCATGGCGAGATCATGACCTTCGGCGGCTATGGCATTTTTCTCGCCATGAGCTTTGGACTGCCATCGGTTGCCGCACTGACCGTCGGGCTTGGCGCATCGGTCTTTATGGCCATGGCGATGGAACGCACGGCGTTCCGGGTCATGCGCGGGGCAGATGTCGTGGCCCTTCTGATTACATCCTTCGCCGTATCGGAGATCCTCAAAGTCCTGTTCCAAAACGGCATTTCCGCGCGACCCGTGCCTATTTCATTTCCGGCCTCATGGTCGGGAACATACCAGATCGGTCAGGCGACATTCGGTGTCGCCCCGACAGTGTCGATCATCGTCACGCTGTCTGCACTTGCCGGTCTGACCTTCATCCTGCGCCGCACCACGATTGGCATGGCCATGCGCGCAGCGGCAGAAGATATCGAGATGCTTAAGCTGCTGGGCATCAAAGCCAACCGCGTCGTGGCCGTGGCCTTCGCCCTCTCGGGGCTTCTGGCAGGCATCGCCGCGGTCATCTGGACCGCACAGCGCGGCTCGGTTGACCCGTTGATGGGGTTCTTCCCGGTGCTGAAAGCGTTCATCGCAACCGTTTTGGGCGGCCTGGGCAGTCTGGGCGGCGCCGTCCTTGGCGGCTTTATAGTCGGCGCTTTGGAGGTCCTGCTGCAGGCCTTCCTGCCGAATCATCTTGCCCCGTACCGAGACGCCATGGTCCTGGCCTCCGTCATCCTCTTGTTGCTTCTTCGCCCGGATGGCCTGCTGCCGACCGCGAATGCGAACAGGTCGTGAATGTCGAAAAAGCAGAAATCGTTTAGCCCTTGCCTCTCCACGGGATCAGAATCCGTTCCAGCCAGCGCATCATCATCTCAATGGCAAAGCCGATCACCCCGATGATGATGATGCCCAGCACCACAACCTCGGTCTGAAGAAAGTTCTTCGCAATCAGGATCATCGAGCCAAGGCCTTTATCCGCCGCCACCAGTTCCGCCGCCACAAGCGTGCCCCAGCACACGCCCATGGCGGTGCGCAGGCCGGTGAAAATCTCTGGCAGGGCATTTGGCAGGATCACATGCCGCAGCACCTGAACCTTGGACGCGCCTAGCGAATAGGCCGCGTGCACCTTGGATATCCGCACTGATCCGACACCAGAGCGGGCGGCGATAATCATGATGAACAGCGCCGCCAGAAACAACAGCGTCACTTTCGCGGTTTCGTCAATGCCAAGCCACAGGATCACCAGCGGGATCAGCGCCAGAGGCGGGATCGGGCGCATGAATTCCACCACCGGGTCCAGCATGCCGCGCCAGAACGAGGAAAGACCCATGGCAAAGCCAAGCGGGATACCCACCAGCGCACCGAAGAACACACCCAGCATCACCCGGTAAACCGAGGTCCAGACATGATCCCAAAGCGCCACATTCCGATACCCGTCCGACAGCAGGGAAAAGAACCGGTCTATCACCCCGGGCCGCGCCCGCGCCGGGTCGGGCCAGGGGTACAGATCCCCCTCGATCGGGGGCCAGAAAATCGGGTCGATCAGGCCTGTGATGGTGGCCAGAAGCCAGCCGCCGAACAGCACCACCAGCGTGACAATTGACCAGAACCGCCCGGAATTGACCGCCGAGGCATCGCCGAATTTGACGGTTTTCTGCCGGGTAAAGCTGTTATCCGCCAGGCCCAGCCAGATCATCATCCGGCCGGGGCGCGCGGCGGGGGCCTGATCAGGGGGCGGGGTCTGGCGATGTTCAGATCTTTGATCGGTCATCACGCATGCCCCCCGGCCATAATGTCTTCTTCCATACTCCAGATCATGTTCAGAATTTCCTCGCGATGTTCCACAAATGCGGGGCTTGCCTTGATCTCCCGGGCGTCGCCCTGCACCCCCTGTTCCGCGAATGGCAGATCATAGACCCGGTGAATGCGCCCCGGGCGCGGCGCCAGAACCACCAGACGCTCGCCCAGAAACAGCGCTTCCTCGACCGAATGGGTGATCAGGATGATCGTCTTGCCGGTCTCTTTCCACAGTTTCAGAACCAGACCTTGCATCTTTTCACGGGTCAGCGCGTCAAGCGCGCCAAGCGGTTCATCCATCAGGATCACATCGGGATCATTGACCAGACAACGCGCCAGCGCGACCCGCTGCTGCATCCCGCCCGACAATTGGTAAACCGGTTTTGGCCCGAAATCCTTCAGCCCCACAACATCCAGCATATGCTGCACATTCTCTTTCGCCTCAGCGGTATAGACCCCGCGCATTTTCGGCCCGAAAGAAACGTTTTCCTCCACCGTCATCCATTCGAAAAGCGCGCCCTGCTGAAACACCATTCCGCGTTCCGCATCAGGGCCAACCACCCGGTGATCATTCAGCAGAACCTGACCGTTGGTTGGCGCCAGAAACCCCGCCACGATGTTCAGAAGCGTGGTTTTCCCACAGCCCGAGGGGCCAAGAATGCTCATCAACTCGCCGGAATTCAGATCAAGCGAGACATCCTTCAGCGCCTGGATATACCCGCCATCGGGCAGATCGAAACGCATGGATATATTCTCAATGGAAAGCTGGGACATGGCCGTTCCTTTACCCGAAAGCGGGCGGCCGGATATCTCCGGCCACCCGGCAGTCCTGTCAGATCAGTTTACGAAAGCCGCGTTCACCGTCGCGCCATAATCTTCCAGCGACACATCCAGCTGTCCCTGCTCCACAAAGAAATCCGCAACCTCTTTCATGAAGGTCTGAACCGTGCCGCCCAGCCATGCCTCAGACGCCTGATCGGCACTGGAGGGGAAGGAAAACATGCCCAGCATATTCTCGGTCGCGGCCAGGTCCATCCCGGCAGCGCCGGCGATGGTTTCCACATAGGCGCCAGGATCCGCCGAATAGGCCATATTGGCCTCATCGGTCACATCCATAAAGGTTTGCAGCAGTTCCGGATGTTCCGCAGCAAAATCCGAAGTGACCGAGATCACGTCAAAAACGCGAATGCCGATGGCCTCCTGCTCGGCCGCGGTCATCAGCGGCGCCCCGAATTCCAGCATCCGCTGAAGCGCACCGCCAAAGGCACATCCGATGGCCACATCCCCGCGCGCCAGCGCCACAGCCGCGTCAGCACCGTTCATCTGCACGAAATTCACATCATCGGTGTTCACACCCAGATGGTCGAGCATACGAAGCAGTTTGTAATGGGTCACATTGCCGATCGGTGTGGCAATGGTCTGTCCCACCAGCGCCTCTGCGGCATTGTCCTGGGTGATCCCCGCATCCTGATGGACAACACAATTGTCCGCCTCGGCATAGCTGACGGCAACCCCCACCAGTTCCAGCGGCAGACCGTTGGAAACCGCAACCACAAACGGCACCAGCCCCTGGCTGAACGCGATATCCACAGCGCCCGACGCCATCGCCTGGGTCATTTCATTTCCGTTGCCAAAAGCACGCCATTCCACATCGACGCCCATACGGTCCTGATAGGTCTCATTCACCTGGGCCACCTGGTTGGCGGTGGGCCATTCCAGAAAATAGGCAACCGTAACCGTCTCTGCCGCAACCGCGCCTGCGGTCAGGGCAAGGGCTGTTGCACCCGCAATCATTTTAAAACCAAACATAATCCACTCTCCCGTGTTGGTAGGCCGCGCATTTTGAGGTTCGGCGGCAATTCAGCGACAGGCTGGTTTTCGCAAGCCGCACCTGACAGGCTCATACGGAACACGCCCCCGCTATATACCCAGATCATACCGCTTATAGGGCCAGAGCTGCGGAACACTGGCCTTATTCTTTTTCACATCTGGAGGTGTACGCAACCAGAGCACGGCGCGACGGTCGCCGGGACATGCAGGAGGATACTATGGCCTACGACTCGAGCACAAACTCGCTTGAAGCCCATTGGATGCCGTTCACCGACAACCGTGGTTTCAAGGAAGACCCGCGCCTGATCGTGCGCGCCGAGGGGGTCCATCTGTATGACCATCATGGCGGCCGGCTGATCGACGGATCAAGCGGTCTGTTCTGTTCTCCTGCGGGCCATTGCCATCCAAAGATCATCGAGGCCGTGCATGCCCAGATGAAAGACTACACCTATGCGATGCCGTTTCAGGCCGGTCACCCCGCCGCCTTCACCCTGGCCGAAAAGATCACCCGCCTGACGCCTGAACCGATGAACCATGTTTTCTTTGTGAATTCCGGGTCCGAGGCCGTGGATACCGCGATGAAGATCATCATGGCCCATCACCGCGCGCGCGGTGAGATGCGCACCCATTTCGTCAGCCGGGACCGCGCCTATCACGGGGTGAATATCGGCGGTGTGTCCTTATCCGGGCTGGTCAAGAACCGCGATATTTTCCATGCGACCGTTCCCGGTGTGGTGATGATGCGCCATACATGGGACCCGGACGAGCTGTTTATCCCCGGCGGCCGGTCCCGGCATCGCGGTGTCGAACTGGCCAATGATCTGGAGCGGATCTGCGCCACCTACGGGCCGGGGAATATCGCGGCGGTGTTTGTGGAACCCGTCGCCGGGTCTACCGGCACCTTGCCGCCCCCGATCGGCTATCTGGAACGTCTGCGCGAAATTTGCGACCAGAATGGTATTTTGCTGGTCTTCGATGAGGTCATCACCGGGTTTGGCCGTCTTGGCACCAATTTCGCGGCGCAGAAATACGGTGTTGAACCCGATATCATCACCATGGCCAAGGCATTGACCAACGGGTCGATTCCCATGGGCGCCGTCGCGGTGAAGGATGAGATCTATAGCACAATTGTCGACAGCGCGCCGCGTGGCCTGACCGAATTCTTCCATGGCTACACCTATTCCGGCCACCCCGCCGCCTGTGCGGCCGGCATCGCGATGATGGATATTCTGGAAGAGGAAAACCTGATCCAGCGCGCCGCTGATCTGGCACCCTATTTTGAAGAGGTGCTGTTCACCCTGAAAGATCACCCCATGGTCAAGGATATCCGCGTTGCAGGCCTGATGGCCAGTGTCGAGGTCTTTGCCAACGGAGCCCCGGGCATGCGCGGCACAGCACTGCAGAAAGAGATGTTCTGGCAGGGTCTCAGCGTCAAATTCACCGGCGATAACGCGGTTCTTGCCCCGCAATTCATCGCAGAGCGGCATCATATCGACGAGATTATCGACAAGTTCCGCAACTCACTTGATAAAACCACGGCGTAACACGGATGGCCGATCTTCCCTCTTCAGCCCGCGTCGTGGTCATTGGCGGCGGTGCCGTTGGCTGCTCTATCCTGTATCACCTGACCAGGGCGGGCTGGTCCGATGTGGTTCTGCTGGAAAAATCCGAACTGACCGCAGGCTCCACCTGGCATGCGGCTGGCAACTGCCCGACCTTCGCGGGCAATTGGCTGATCATGCAGATGCAGGCCTATTCCATCGACCTGTTCAGCACATTGGGGGATGAGGTCGGGTATCCGATCAACTATCACCAGACAGGCGCCGTGCGGATCGCCCATACAGATGACCGGATGCGCGAATTTGCCCATGTGGCCGATATGGCCCGAAGCCAGGGCCGGGTGATGGAGATGATGGGTCTGGATGACCTCAAATCCCGTGTCCCGCAGATGGAGCTACATGACCTCAAAGGCGGGCTCTGGGACCCGCTGGATGGCGATATTGACCCCTCGCAACTGACCCAGGCCTATGCCACCGGCGCCCGCAAAGGCGGCGCCAGAATCATACGCGGCTGCCCGGTGACCGGCATTGACCGCAACGGGGAAGACTGGGTGATCAGATCCGGCCTGGGCGACATAGGCTGCCGGATCGTGATCAACGCGACCGGGTATTACGCCCCCGATGTGGCCGCGATGTTCCTGCCCCATGGCGGCCGGATGCCGCCGCAGATCGTCATGGCGCATCAGTATCTGGTGACCGAGGAAATCCCCGATCTGCAGGATGCGCCCGGCCTGCCGATGATCCGCGACCCCGACAGTTCCTATTACCTGCGGCAGGAAAAACACGGTCTTTTGCTTGGTCCCTATGAAAACGGCGGGCGTATCCATTGGCAGGGGGGCGATGACATCCGCCCCGATGACTTTTCGTTTCAGCTTTTCCCCGATGATCTGGGGCGGATCGAAAGCTATATCGAAGATGCCTGCGAACGGGTTCCGCTTCTGGGCAGTGTCGGCCTGCAACGGGTGATCAACGGCCCGATCCCCTATGCGCCCGACGGTTTGCCGCTGGTCGGCCCGATGCCCGGCGTCCCGAATGCGTTCGAGGCGATGGCCTTCACCTTCGGCATCGTGCAATCCGGCGGGGCCGGCAAAATCATCGCCGATTACATCACCGAAGGAGAACCGGAATGGGATGCCTGGTCGGTCGATCCGCGCCGGTTTACAGGCTTTGCCGATGCGCCCTACGCCGCCGCCAAGGGCAAGGAAATCTATGACCATGAATATGCCATGGGCTTTCCCCATCTGCAATGGCCCGAAGGGCGCAACAAGCGTCTGTCGGCGATCCAGCCGCGGCTGGCAGAACAGGGCGCGGTATTCGGGCCTTTCGCGGGCTGGGAACGCCCGGTCTGGTTTTCGGAACCCGGCGACAATACCGACCCGCAGGCCTGCGCCACATGGGACCGGGAAGGCCCCTGGTTCAACGCGGTTGCCCGGGAATGCACCAATACACGCGATGCGGCAGGGCTTCTCGATCTGACGGGTCTGACCCATTACCATCTCTCTGGCGAAGGGGCCGCGACCTGGCTGGAAAGCCGGATCGCAGGGGGCCTGCCGAAACCCGGGCGCATACGGCTGGGGTATTTCAGCAGCCCGAAAGGCCGGTTCGCCGCCGAGATGACCATCACCCGCCGGGCCGAGGATGATTTCATCCTGATGACCGCGGCGATTGCGGAATGGAAAGATCTGGCGCTGCTTCGCAACACCCTGCCCGCCGGTCTGTCCCTGGAAAACACGACCCGGGACATGGGTGTGATGCTGGTTACCGGCCCGAAAGCGCGCCAGGTTCTGGAAGGCGTGATCGAGGCTGATCTGACCAAAGGCTGGCTGACCCATCAGACCGCCCGTGTAAACGGCCAGCCCTTTGATCTGTTGCGACTGTCCTTCGTGGGCGAGTTGGGCTGGGAATTGCACATGCCCGCCGCCATCGCCGCCGATGCCTTCGACAGACTCATGCATGCAGGCGCGCCCCATGGGCTGAAACCCTTTGGCATGTATGCGATGGAATCGATGCGGATCGAAAAGGGCTATCTGCACTGGGGCAATGATCTGAATGCGGATTACACGCTGGCAGAACTTGGCGTACCCAATACCGGCCCGGCCAGCAGACGCATGGTGTCGATGATCGTGGAACCGGGCAGACGCGACGCCCCCGGCCTGTCTTCGATCTGGCAAGACGGGGCGCGGGTCGGGCTGGTCAGCAGCGCTGCCTTCGGCCACCGGACGGGTCAGGCGATTGCGCTTGGCATGGTTGAGAATGGCGTCGAAGGCGCGGTTGAAATCGACGTCTTCGGCGACCGTCTGAAAGCCGTGATCCAACCCTCGATGACCCTTTATGACCCGGCAAATGACCGGATCAAAGCATGAGCCGCCTGCCCGCCCATGCCCGTGTGGTAATCGTCGGGGGCGGTGTCGCGGGATGCTCTGTCGCCTATCACCTGACCAGACTGGGCTGGACCGATGTGGTTCTGCTGGATCGCAAACGCCTGACATCGGGCACCACATGGCATGCGGCTGGCCTGATCGCACAGCTGCGCGCCTCGAAAAACATGACCCGGCTGGCGAAATATTCGCAGGAGCTATACGCGGAGCTTGAAGCCGAAACCGGCATCGCCACGGGGTTTCGTCGCTGCGGGTCCATCACCATGGCCCTGACCGAGGCGCGGCGCGAGGAAGTGCTGCGGCAGGCCTCGATGGCCCGGTCCTTCGGGGTGGATGTCGAACAGATCGATGCGGCCGAAGTCTCCAGGCTTTACCCCCATGTGAACACCGACGGCATGACCGCCGCCGTCTGGCTGCCACTGGACGGGCAGGGCGACCCGGCGAATATCGCCTTATCCATGGCCAAAGGCGCGCGCCAGCGCGGGGCCGCGATTTTCGAGAATGTGAAAGTCACCGGGGTTGATCAGGCCGATGGCCGTGTCACCGGCATCAAATGGCAGGATGGCGGGGAAACCGGCACGGTCCTGACCGAGCATGTGGTCAATTGCGCCGGCATGTGGGCCCGCGATTTTGGTGCGATGGCGGGGGTGAATGTGCCGCTTCAGGCCTGCGAGCATTTCTATATCGTCACCGAAACCATCCCCGATCTGACACAGCTTCCGGTTCTGCGCGTCCCCGATGAATGCGCTTATTACAAGGAGGATGCGGGCAAAATCCTGCTGGGTGCGTTTGAACCCGTGGCCAAACCCTGGGCGGTTGACGGTATCCCCGAGGATTTCGAATTTGACCAACTGCCCGAGGATTTCGACCATTTCGAGCCGATCCTGGAACAGGCCATAGACCGTCTGCCGATGCTGGGCGAGGCCGGGATTCACACCTTCTTCAACGGGCCGGAAAGCTTTACCCCCGATGATGCCTATCATCTGGGAAGGGCCCCCGATCTTGATGGTTACTGGATTGCCGCGGGATTCAACTCCATCGGCATCCAGTCGGCCGGTGGCGCGGGCATGGCGCTGGCCCATTGGATGGAAACCGGCCTGCCGCCCTTTGATCTGGGCGATGTGGATATCCAGCGGATGCAGCCCTTTCAGCGCAACAAACGCTATCTCAGGGCCCGCGTGTCTGAAACGCTTGGTCTGCTTTATGCCGATCATTACCCCTATCGCCAGAAAACCACGGCAAGGGGTATCCGCCGCTCCCCGCTGCATGAACATCTGAAAGCCAATGGCGCCGTGTTCGGCGAATTCGCGGGCTGGGAACGGGCCAACTGGTTCGCCGATCCCGATCAGAAGGCCGAATACAGCTATGCCTGGGGGCGCCAGAACTGGTTTGACAACCAGCGTGCCGAACATATGGCTGTGCGCGAGGGCGTTGGCCTGTATGATATGTCGTCTTTCGGCAAGATCCGGGTTGAAGGGCGCGGGGCCGAGGCTTTTCTGAACCATGTGGCAGGCGGTGACATGTCGGTGCCTGCGGGCCGGATTGTCTATACCCAGCTTTTGAACGAGATGGCCGGGATCGAGGCGGATGTCACCATCACCCGCCTGTCCGAGACCAGCTATCTGATGGTCACCCCCGCCGCGACCCTGATCCGTGATCTGGCCTGGCTGACGCGTCACAAGGGCGATCACGCCGTTACCCTGACCGATATGACCGCCGCCGAGGCCGTGATCTGCGTCATGGGCCCAAAATCGCGGGATCTGATGCGCGCGGTCAGCCCCAATGACTGGTCGGGCAATGCCTTTCCCTTTGGCTGGGCGCGCGAGATCGAGATCGGCATGGGTCTGGCCCGTGCCCATCGGGTAACCTATGTGGGCGAGTTGGGCTGGGAGCTTTATGTCAGCACCGATCAGGCCGCCCATGTTTTCGAGGTCCTGCTGGAGGCCGGCGCCGCCCATGGGCTGAAACTGTGCGGCCTGCATATGATGGACAGTTGCCGCATCGAAAAAGGCTTCCGTCATTTCGGCCATGACATCACCGGAGAGGATCATGTGCTGGAGGCGGGGCTTGGCTTTGCGGTCAAAACCGCCAAACCCGCATTCATCGGTCGGGAGGCCGTGCTGCGCCGCAAGGATATGGGGTTGCAAAGCCGTCTGCTTCAGTTCCGTCTGGCAGACCCGCAGCCGCTGTTGTTCCATGCGGAGCCGATCCTCAGGAATGGGGAGATCGTGGGCTATATCACCTCGGGCAATTACGGCCACAGATTGGGGGCCGCCATCGGCATGGGCTATGTCCCCTGCCCCGGCGAAAGCCCGGCGGAGGTGCTGGCCTCAAGCTATGAGATCGAGGTGGCGGGCGACCGCATAGCGGCGACCCCAAGCCTGAAACCTCTCTACGATCCGAAAAGCGAGCGGGTGAAGGCGTAGGATCAACTTTCCATAACGTAGCGATATAGTTTGCGCAGAGGGCATCGCCCGAACCGAGGGGCAGGAAGCGAAGCGCCCGCGCCCCTTGGGGGCGGTTCGGGCGCTGCCCGGCGGTGCCGCCGGGCGGAAGGATGATGCGTATGAGGCAAAAACTATAGGTCAGTCTTTTCGCGTCTTACGCAAACCTCCCCCGCTTCCTTTCATTCAGGATTGAGACAAGCCAGATATCCCGGCCTACATGCCCGCCAGTTGCGCCCGGATCGCGGCGGCCAGAATTGTGATGCCCTCGGGAATACGGGCGGTCGGGATCGTCGAAAACCCGATACGAATGTAATTCTTCGGCGGATCCTGCGCCGCATAAAACGCCGATCCCGGTTCGATCAGCATGTTCCTGTCGCGCAGGTCCACTGCCAACTGGTCCGCATCCAGCCCCTCGGGCCCTTTCAGCCAGAGAGAGGCCCCGCCAAAAGCTGCCCTGATCGCGGGGTGCAACCCTTCCGCCTCCAACGCGGTGCGCAGCACCGAATGGCGCCGCCCCATCCGGGCGCGCATCCGCCTTGCATGGGCGTTGTAATGCCCTGCCGAAAGGAAATAGGCGGCGGTGCGTTGGGTCAGACCGGGCGGATGGCGCACCATCATCGTGCGTAGCGCGCGGGCATGCTGCACAAACGGTTCAGGCGCGGTCATGTATCCAAGCCGCAACCCCGGAAACACAGATTTCGAGAAACTGCCGATATAGATCACGCGCCCCCGCTGATCGAGCGATTTCAACGCAGGCAGACCGGGGCTTTGATAGCTCATCTCATAATCGTAATCGTCTTCGACCACGATGAAATCCTCTGCCTCTGCCCGGGCCAGCAGCGCCTCGCGCCGGGCCATCGACATCGTTGCCCCGGTCGGCGCCTGATGGCTGGGCGTCACGAAAACCACCCGGGTGCCCGGCGGAATCCGGTCGACGATCAGCCCCTCCCGATCCACCGGCACGGGCAGAACCGGCGCGCCGAGTGCCTTCAGAAGATTGCGCAGTTCGGGATAGCCCGGTTCCTCCATCACGATGGCCCCGGCCCGGTCCGGGGCCAGCAGCACCCGGGCCGCCAGCCACAGGGCATTCTGCGCCCCGGTGGTGACCAGCACCTCTTCCACATGCGCGGCCACCCCGCGGCCCGAAATGCTGCGCTTGATGATCTGTTCCAGAAGCATCGGGTCATCGCGGTCGGCAGCATCATCTGCCACCCGTTCAAAATACCGTTTGCCAAGGGCCTGCCGCGCGCAATCGCGCCAGTCATCCACCGGGAAATGCCTCAGATCCGGTTCTCCGAAGATGAACGGGTATTGAAACCGCCGCCAGTCAGCGGTTTTCGCCTGTGACCCAAGGGCGGCAGGGGGCGGGCCAAGGCGCGCGGACCAGTCCAGCTGATCATCCGGCACCGCAGTCGCAGACCCCACCGTATCGCGCCGGTTGGGCGCATCATCGGCCACGAAAAACCCGCTGCGGGCATGGGGCACCACATAACCGCTGGCCACCAGACTATCATAGGCAAGGCTGACAGTGATCCGTGAAATGCCCAGATGACGCGCCAGGGCCCGGGTGGCGGGCAGCCGGTCACCCGGCGAAAACCGCCCGTCCCAGATCGCGCGCGTGATCGTCTCTTTCAGCCGGGTCTGCAGCCCGACCGACGGGTCCTCGGATAAAAAGATATGATGCTCGGATATAACGGCCACGCGGCCTCCACTGGCGGCTGGATGCCGGGAAAACCATGCGCGGGCGCAGAAAAAACCGCAAGAGAGGAGAAAAGCTGCGGATCAGGACAGCCGGAGAGGGCCCGTACCAGCCCGCCTTTGGCGGTCCGGAGCATATTGGCGTTGCGTCAAGTGGGATCGCACTCTGCCATCTCAATGACTGTCGCGACCAACCTCATTGCCCCGGCAGCCTTTCAGGAAATCGAAATCAGCGCCGGTATCGGCCCCTTCCACATGGGTCTGAAACAGCTGCGCATAACCGCCATTGACCGGGTCCACAGCGGATTGCCACGCCGCCAGCCGCCGGGCAATCTCGGCCTCGGGCAGGTCCAGATGCAGGCGGCGGTTTTCAACATCAATCTCGATCATGTCGCCGGTGCGCACAATCGCCAGCGGGCCGCCCACTGCCGCCTCGGGCGCCGTGTGCAGGATCACCGTGCCATAGGCGGTGCCCGACATGCGCGCATCCGAGATACGGACCATATCGGTGATCCCCTTGCGCAGCACTTTCGGCGGCAGGCCCATATTGCCCACCTCCGCCATGCCGGGATAGCCCTTTGGGCCGCAATATTTCATCACCATGACGCAGGTTTCATCAATCTCCAACGCCTCGTCATTGATGCGCGCCTTGTAATCGTCGATATCCTCGAACACCACGGCACGGCCCCGGTGCTGCATCAGATGCGGACTGGCCGCCGAGGGTTTCAGAACCGCCCCTTTGGGCGCCAGATTGCCGGTCAGCACCGCAATCCCGCCCGCTTGGGTCAGCGCCTTTTCGACCGGCAGGATGACCTCCTCATTCCAGTTTCTGGCGTCTTTCACCTGATCCCAGGCGGTGCCCCCCGAAACGGTCAGCGCCTCGCGATGCAGCATCCCCGCCTCCCCCAGATGTTTCAGCACCACGGGCAGGCCACCGGCATAGAAAAACTCTTCCATCAGATATTTGCCCGAGGGCATCAGATTGACGATGGTCGGCACATCGCGGCCAAGCCTGTCCCAATCCGCAAGCGTCAGATCCACGCCAACCCGGCCCGCCAGCGCCAGAAGATGGATCACCGCATTGGTCGACCCGCCGATGGCCCCGTTGGTGCGAATGGCATTCTCAAACGCCTCCCGCGTCAGAATATCGGACGGTTTCAGATCATCCTTCACCATCTGCACGATCCGCCGGCCGGTCAGTTGCGCCATGACCCTGCGGCGGCTGTCGACCGCCGGAATCGCCGCATTGCCCGACAGCGCCATGCCAAGCGCTTCGGCCATGCTGGCCATGGTCGAGGCCGTACCCATCGTGTTGCAGGTGCCGGTGGACCGGCTCATCGCCTGTTCGGCGTCCAGAAAATCCTCCTGGGTGATCTTCCCGGCCTTGATGTCTTCGGACATCTGCCAAAGCGCTGTGCCCGACCCGACACGTTCGCCGCGAAACCAGCCATTCAGCATCGGGCCGCCGGTCACAACAATCGACGGAATATCGGTGGAGGCCGCGCCCATCATCAGGCTTGGCGTGGTCTTGTCGCAGCCCACCAGCAACACCGCCCCGTCAATCGGCTGTGCGCGCATGGTTTCTTCCACCGCCAGCGCCGCCAGATTGCGATACATCATCGCCGTCGGGCGATAGGTGTTTTCCGAGGCCGAGAAAACGGGCACTTCCAGCGGGAAGCCGCCCGCCTCCCACACGCCTGCCTTCACCTTTTCGGCCAGGTCCCGCAGATGCCCGTTGCAGGGCGTCAGATCCGACCAGGTGTTGAGAATGCCGATCACGGGCCGCCCGTCGAACAGGTCATGGGGGTGGCCCTGATTTTTCAGCCAGCCCCGGTGATAGATCGCATCCCGACCGGTGCCGCCATACCATTCCTGGGAGCGGAGTTTGCGGGGCCAGTCGGCGGGTTTGAAAGGCATTCTATGTACTCACAGGGGATGAACGCGCAGCATCTGCGACGGCGCGGGAGCCGGTGCAGCACTGGTCAGTGTATTGCGAAGCGGCAGGCCAAACCCGGGCGCCTCGATCTCGAAGATATCCCCCGGCTCCGTCCGGACGCCTTCGGCGAAAGACAGGGTCGCGGTGCCGAACATATGCACATGCACATCGCCGGGCTGACGGAAGATGCCGTATTTGAAATGGTGATGTTCCAGATTGGCGATCGAATGGGACATATTGGCCGCCCCGGACAGGAACGCGCCTTCGAAAATGGTCTTGTCGCCCCGGCGGATGCGGGACGTGCCGCGAATATCCTCGGGCAGGTCACCCACCAGAATTTCGGGGCCAAAGCTGGCCGGGCGCAGTTTCGAATGGGCCAGATAAAGATAATTCACCTGCTCCATCACATGATCCGAAAACTCGTTGGAAAGCGCGAAACCAACCCGGAACGGGGTGCCCTCCGCGCCGATGACATAAATGCCCGCAATCTCGGGTTCCTCGCCGCCATCATCGGCGAAATCAGGCGAGATCAGCGCCCCTTCGGGCGGCACAACCGCCATGCCGGTGCCTTTGTAGAACCATTCAGGCTGGGCACCGGCCGCGCCATTGGCGGGTTTGCCGCCCTCCAGCCCCATGTTGAACATCTTCATGGAATCAGTCAGCGCGGTGTCTTCCGCCGGGCTCTGGTGCATCGCATCGCGGGTGGAGGCGGATCCCAGATGGGTCAGCCCGGTGCCGGTGAGGTGCAGATGCGCCGGATCGGGATGGGTGATGGGCGGCAGAACACGCCCCTCCTGCAGGGCACCCGCCAGATCGACCGAGCGGCCAAAGCCAAGCTCTTCGATACAGGCGACAAGAGACGTGCCCGCATCCGCGCAGCGCAGGGCCAGATCATAGACATTCTCCACCCCGTTGACGGTGAAGGCTTCGGTTCCCTCGCGGGCCACCACATGCCGGGCACCCTTGGGGGTGATGATCTGGGACAATAGCACGGTGTTCTCCTCAGCCCTTGTTCTTGTTCAGCACGTCGAAGATGACGGCGGCCAGCAGCACCAGACCCTTGATGACCTGTTGCCAGTCGATGCCGATGCCCAGGATCGACATGCCATTGTTCATCACCCCCATGATGAACGCGCCCGCAACAGCGCCCACAATCGTGCCCACCCCGCCCGACATCGAGGCCCCGCCGATAAAGACGGCGGCGATCACATCAAGCTCGAACGCGGCACCGGCCCGTGGGGTTGCGGTGTTCAGACGGGCCACAAAGACCAGCCCGGCAAGTGCGGCCAGAAAGCCCATATTGGCGAAGGTCAGAAAGGTCAGCCGTTCCGATTTGATACCCGACAGTTTGGCGGCCTTTTCATTGCCGCCAATGGCATAGATCCGGCGCCCAAGCGTGGTTTGACCGGCAATGAAACTATAGGCCGCGATCAAAAGCGCCATGATGATGAACACATTCGGCATGCCGCGGAAATCCGACAGCAGATAGCTGAGATAGATCAGCGCAATGAAGATCACCCCGTGCTTGCCGGCAAAGAACACGAAAGGTTCGTCGACAATGCCGGTTTCCTGATGCCGCATCCGTTCGCGCACAGCCAGAAACAGGATGGCCGAGGCCAGAAGGAACCCCACCACAAGGGTCAGCATATGCAGGTTTTCACCGCCCAGAAGATCGGGCACGAACCCCGATGAGATCAGCTGGAATTCCGGCGGGAACGGGCCCACGGACTGCCCTTCAAGCAGGGCCAGCGTCAGGCCACGGAAAACCAGCATCCCGGCCAGCGTGACGATAAAGGACGGGATCTTGTAATAGGCCACCCAGAACCCCTGAATGGCGCCGATCATCGTGCCGACCGCCAGACAGACAATGGCGGTCAGCACGTAATCTATTTCAAGATTCACGATCATCACCGCCGCCAGCGCCCCGATGAACCCCAGAACCGAGCCGACGGACAGGTCAATATTGCCCGAGACGATCACCAGCAGCATGCCGATCGCCATGATCACGATATAGCTGTTCTGCAGGATCAGATTGGTGATGTTGAGCGGGCGCAGAAGAATGCCGCCCGTCATCACCTGAAAGAAGGCCATGATCACCACCAGGGCGATCAGGATACCATATTCCCTGATGTGTTTCTTGATGAACCCGGTGGCAGAGATGCCGGTGGCTGATGCCTGTTCCATTCGCTTATTTCCCTGATTTCAGGATCATGGACATGATCTTTTCCTGAGTCGCGTCGGCGGTTTCCAGATCGCCGACAAAACGGCCTTCATTCATCACATAGATACGGTCGGTGATGCCCAGCAGTTCGGGCATCTCTGAAGAGATCACAACAACCGAACGCCCGGCGGCCGCCAGATCGCGGATGATGGTGTAAATCTCGAATTTCGCGCCCACATCAATGCCGCGGGTCGGTTCATCCAGGATCAGGATATCAGGGTCGGCAAACAGCCATTTCGACAAGACGACCTTTTGCTGATTGCCCCCTGACAGATTCACCGTGTGCTGTTCGATCGAGGAACATTTGATATCAATCCTGTCGCGGAAATCGCTGGCGACACTGCGCTCGCGTTCCCGGTTGACAACACCATAGGCGGCGATGGCCTCCAGATTGGCAAGCGGGATATTGTTGCGGATCGTGTCATCCAGCACCAGACCCAGATTTTTGCGGTCTTCGGTCACATAGGCCAGACCGGCATTGATGGCGCGCGGGATGGTTGACACATCCGCAGGCGCACCATTGATCACGACCTCGCCCGTAATGTTGCGCCCGAAAGACCTGCCGAACAGGCTCATCGCCAGTTCGGTCCGCCCTGCCCCCATCAGCCCGGCAATGCCGATCACCTCGCCCTTGCGCACGGAAAAACTGACATCATCGACCGACAGCCAATCCTCATGTACCGGGTGGTGAACGGTCCAGTTCCTGACCTCCATCACCGTTTCGCCGATCTGCGGCGCACGTTCGGGATAGCGGTCCTGCAGATTGCGGCCCACCATATCGCGGATGATATCGTTTTCACTGACCTCGCCATGGCTGCAATCCATCGTGCTGACGGTTTCGCCATCGCGGATAACGGTCACGCTGTCGGCCACTTTCGCGATCTCGTTCAGCTTGTGGGAGATCATGATGGCCGTGATGCCCTGATCACGGAAGGTCATCAGCAGGTCCAGAAGCGCATCGCTGTCGCTTTCATTCAGCGATGAGGTGGGCTCATCCAGGATCAGAAGCTTGACCTCCTTTGACAGCGCCTTGGCGATTTCCACCAGTTGCTGTTTTCCCAGCCCCAGATCATTCACCTTGGTTTCCGGGTTCTCTTCCAGCCCGACCAGTTTCAGCAATTCTCCGGTGCGCCGGATTGTACCGCGCCAGTCGATGATGCCCCTTGCGGCCTGCTCATTGCCCAGAAAGATATTCTCGGCAATCGACAACAGCGGCACCAATGCCAGTTCCTGATGGATGATGATGATCCCATCCGCCTCGGTCTGGGAAATGTCGCGATAGGCTTTGACCTGCCCTTCATACACGATCTCCCCGTCATAGGTCCCATGGGGGTAAATCGCGCTGAGCACTTTCATCAAGGTGGATTTTCCGGCGCCGTTTTCGCCGCAAACCGCGTGAATTTCGCCCCTGCGCACCTTGAGATTGACATTGTCCAGCGCTTTCACGCCGGGGAATTCCTTGGTGATCCCGCGCATTTCAAGAATGTAGTCCATAATACGGGTCCTAACGGCGGATACGATCTGCCCGGATATCCTGCAAATACTGGCTGGTGCGGGCGCTGGTGGTGCCTGGTTGAGGCCGCCGAAATGGCGACCCCAACTCAAACAGAGAGGGAGAGAGAGATTATATGATCAGATCACTCGATCTGATCTGCGGTGTAATAGCCCGATGTGATCAACACATCTTCCCAGTTCGCAGCCGTCACCGGGACCGGACGCAGCAGGTAGGAGGGCACGACAACGACACCGTTATCATAGGTCTCGGTATCGTTGATCTCCGGCTCGCCCCCGTCCAGAAGCGCATCCACCATACCCACGGTCACCCGGGCAAGCTCCCGCGTGTCCTTGAAAATCGTGGAATACTGGTCGCCGCGCAGAATAGCCCGGATCGAGGGAACTTCGGCATCCTGACCCGAGATGATCGGCATCGCCACGCCGCCCGAGCCATAGCCGATGCCCCGCAGGGACGAGATGATACCGATCGACAGGCCATCATAGGGCGACAGAACGCCATGCACGTCCTGATCAGTGTAATTCGCGGATAACAGGTTATCCATCCGCGCCTGGGCCACGGACCCATCCCAGCGCAGGGTGCCAACCGTGTCCATGCCCATCTGGCCCGATCCGATCACGATATCGCCAGAGGCGATCAGCGGATCGAGAACCGACATCGCGCCGTTATAGAAGAAATAGGCGTTATTGTCGTCCGGGGAGCCGCCGAAAAGCTCCACATTCCACGGGTGCACATCGCCAAAACGGTCGTTCAGCCCGTTGACCAGATTGGTCGCCTGCAACACGCCCACCTCGAAATTGTCGAAGGTTGCGTAGTAATCCACATGGGCGCTGTTCCGGATCAGCCGGTCATAGGCGATCACCTCGATCCCAGCGGCATCCGCATTGGCCAGCGCGTTGGACAGGGTGGTGCCGTCAATCGCCGCGATCACCAGCGCATCCACGCCAAGGGTGATCATGTTCTCGATCTGGGCCAGCTGGTTGGGAATATCGTCCTCGGCATATTGCAGGATGGTTTCATAGCCCGCAGCCTCGAACTGTTCGACCATCGAATTGCCATCGGAAATCCACCGGGCAGAGGATTGCGTGGGCATCGAGATGCCAATCGTGCCATCCGCAAGAAGGATCGACGGCGCAGCCAGCAGGCTTGCGGTCAACGCAGCGCTGGCAAGGGTTTTTGTGAATGATGTCATATGGTCCTCCCCGGACATGCAGGCAATCTGCGCAAGCCCGTGGATCGGGCCGGTCAGACATGCATCTGCATTCAATTTAGGTTTCCTGTTAACGACCTGAGGGGCAAATGCTCCCTTATCCCCTATCGGGTCGCCGCGCCTTTTGTGACGCAGGATCATGGGTAGGCGGGCATAATATAAGTATCAAATCAAATTATTGGTCATTGATATACCTATTTTTGTATATCACTATGGCAGATGATGACGAAAACCCCACCGCCCCCGCTTGATGACAGTTTGCAGGACAGGCTGGCCCGTCGTGGTCTGAAACTGACCCATCTGCGGCTGATCGCAGCCCTGGGCCATGCCGGTCAGGTCAGCGCCGCCGCCGCCCGTCTGAACATGGCGCAACCGGCGGCCTCGCGCCTGTTGACCCAGCTTGAACAGATATTCGGCGCGGCCCTTTATACCCGCCATTCCCGGGGGATCGAACTGACCGGCTTTGGCAAGCGCCTGGCCCGCCGCGCAGATCAGATCCTGCGCGATCTGGATGATATCGACCGCGAAATCTCGGAAATGGGTCAGGGGGTCAGGGGCCGGGTCCATATCGGGGCTGTGACCGGCCCGGCGCTGGAAATCGTCCTGCCGGTGATCCGGCAGATGCGCGTCACCCATCCGATGATCGAGGTCACCATCACCGTCGACACATCCCCCAAACTGGTGGATGGCGTTCTTGACGGAACGATAGATTTTTTCCTCGGCCGCATTCTGGGCGGTGTCGATGCCACACATTTCCGGGAGATTGTGATCGACGTCGAACCGGTGACGCTGATCGTGCGCACCGGCCACCCCCTGACCCGGGAGCGGAAGATCAGCCTGGAACACTGCATGGAATATGACTGGATACTGCAGACCAAAGAGGGGCTGCTGGCGCAAACCGTCGAACGGTATTTCGCGCGCACCGGCATGTCGGTGCCCAAACGCATTCTGCGCACATCCTCGTTGCTGATGACGCTGGCCCTGATCAGCCAGTCCAACGCGATTGCGCCGGTTGCGGCCTCGGTTGCCGATTTCTATGCCAGGGGCGACGGGATGCGTCATGCGATCACCAGATTGCCTGTGGCGCGCGATCTGGCAGTCTCGGAATATTCCCTGATCCACCCAAGGGCGCGCGAGATGTCGCCGGCCTCTCAGGCATTTTATACCGCAATCGAACGCCAGATCCGCTCAAGAACACCCGGAACACGCAAACCCGCCGGGGCGGGCGCAGCTTCCTGAACCGGGCGGGTCAGCCCATGGGTATCTCGACCACCGAGCCCGCATGCGGGCAATGTTCCAGCAGATCGGTGGCAATGCGGATGCGGGCGGATGTGACCAGCAGCCGGGGCTGCGGCGCGGGCAGAAACACGCAGGAGGTGGGCCGGGGAAACGGCACCGGGATCGCCTCAAGAAACCCGCCATCGGGGCTGTATTTTCGAATGCACCACCCATCCCACATCGCAACCAGCAGATTGCCGTCAGGGTCCACCTCCAACCCGTCGGGGTTGCCCGGGACATCCCTAGCAAACCGGATCAGATCGCGGCGATTGGCAATCCGGCCCGTGGCGGCGTCAAAATCATAGGCAAACAGGACCCGGTCGCTTGTATCAATCAGATACATGGTCCTGGTATCGGGCGCCCAGCCCAGACCGTTCGGCAGGGTCAGGCCGGTTTCCATCCTGCAATGCGTGCCATCCGGGTCGACCCGATACAGCGCCCCTGCCCCGGCGGACAGGTTGAAGGCCAGCGAGCCGATCCAGAACCGGCCATGGCTGTCCAGCTTGCCGTCATTGAACCGGTTGGTGGGGATATCCGCCTCGGGATGGCCCAGATCCTTCAGGGTCTGGCCGGTCTCGATATCCATCACCCGGATGCCCGACAGGCTGGCCAGCAGAAGCCCCTCGCCTGTATCCGCAATCGCGGTCACCATATCCTTCTGGCGGAATTTTGAGGTCTGCCCGCTGGTCAGATCATGGCGGAACACGCAAGGCCGGCAGATATCGACCCAGTAGAGATATCGCCGGTCGCGGCTGATCACCGGCCCCTCCCCGATCAGATTATCCGCCTGCGAGATCAGGTTGAAAACCCGCGTCGGAAGATCCGCCGGGCGCCGGGCGGTGGAAACCGGGCGCGGCACGCCGCCCGCCTGCAAAGAGGCCAGCCGCGTCGCCTCGATCACGCTTGGCCCAAGCCGGTGCAACGCATCACGGTCCAGCCGGCTGGTCGCCCCGCTCAACCCGATTGCGGCAACCGTGATCCCCCGGTGATCGACAATCGGCGCGGCGACGCCGGAAATGCCCGGCATGTCCTCCTCGATCTCGATCGCATAGCCCCGGGCATTCACCAGATCCAGTTGCCAGGTCAGCTCGCGGACATCGCGATAGACCGGGCTTTGGCGAATGGCCGCTGCATCATCGTTCAGCAGGCGGGTGCGTTCGGAATATCCCAGCCCCGAAATCAGCGCCTTGCCAATCGCAGAGCGCCACAACGGCACCCGCTGCCCGACGCGCGGCTGTTCCCGCAGATGGTGGCGGCTTTGCAGCTCATCAATATAGACGCCGCCATCGGGGGTCAGGATCGCCAGCAGAATGGTTTCGCCGGTTTCGGTATGAAGCTTCTGCATCTCCCCCATGGCCGCGCTGCGCAGATCAAGATCGCGCCAGACCTGCCGCGACAATTCGAATATCCGCATGCCGAGGCAATAGGTATTTGCGCCAGAATCGAACCGGACCATCCCATGATCAACCAGAGTCGCCAGCAGACGATGGGCGGTCGGCTTGGTCATTCCCAGCCCGGCCATCACGGTCCGCAACGAAACCGGATCTCCCTGGGACCCCAGAAAACTGAGTATTTCCAGCCCTTTGGACAGGGTTGCTGAACGCGCCTTCGGCGGCAGATCGGTCATTTTTCAAAAGTCCCATCCTATTGACAGAGAGAAAGCGCAACTGTATCGGTAGCTCAAGTATCTCAATTGTCAAGATAGCATCTCATTTATCGAGACGATCAATGGAGCTAAACCTTACTTCCCGCCTGACGGTCATCACCGGTGCCGCCAGAGGCATCGGCGCCGCCGCGGCCGAGGCGTTCGCGGCGGAAGCTGCGCATCTGCTGCTGGTGGATCGTGACCCGGATGTTGAGGATATGGCGGCCACCCTTGGCGGCAACGCGTATGTGGGGGATCTGGCAGAGCCCGGCACGGCGGCAGAGATCGCATCGGCGGCGGAACCGCTTGGCGGCGCGGCGATCCTGGTGAACAACGCGGGCATTTCACGCCCCGGCGCCCTTGCAGAGATCACCGATCAGGACTGGGCCGCGGTCATGGACATCAATGTCAGCGCCGCCTTCCGCCTGACCCGGGCGCTTTGGGGCCAGCTTCAACACCATGATGGCGCGGTGATCAATCTGGCCTCTTTCGCCTCGAAACGGTCCACCCTGTTTGGCAACAACGCCTCTTATGTCGCCTCGAAACATGCGATTGCCGGGCTGACACGGGCCGCCGCATTTGAAGGCGCGCAAACCGGTGTGCGGGTGAATGCCGTGGCCCCGGGCGTGGTCGAAACCGATCTGGTCAAGCTGCATGACGCAGAAACCCGCGAGAAAATCCGCGGTTTCATTCCGCAGAACCGCTATGCCGACCCATCCGAAATTGCCGATCTGATCCTGTTCCTCGCCTCGGCGCGCGCGCGCCATATCTGCGGCGAGGTCATCAGCATCAATGGCGGGCTTTACATGGATTGATGATGGACCATGCTTTCGACATAACCGCCATCCGGCACTGGATTGTGCATGTGCCGCTCAGCTCTGCCATTTCCTGGTCTTCGGGCAAGCGCACAGGCTCCACCCGGCTGATCTGCGAGGTGACCACACGGGGCGGCATCAAAGGCTATGGCGAGACGATCTGCCTGCTGGATTTCGTGCCGGTGGTGTTTGAAAAGCTGGTTGTTCCGACCGGGCTGGGCCGCAAGGTCACCGATGTGGAACAGCTGACCCGCGCAGCCGAGGGTGCGGGGTATTACCATCACAAACGGGCGCTGGTCTTTGCCCTGTCAGCCCTTGAAATGGCGATGTGGGATGCGCGCGGGAAATATGCCGATATGCCCCTGCATGAGATGTGGGGCGGCGCCTATCGCTCTGAAATCGAGATCTGCGCCTATGTCTATATTTCCGACCCGGAAAAGGTGGCCGAAGAACTGATCGGCTATCGCGATCAGGGGTTTCGGTCCTTCAAGCTGAAAGTCGGGCTGGACCCGGAGCAGGATATCGCGCTGGTCCGCAAGGCGCGTGAGGTTCTGGGGCCCTCGGCCAATCTGCGGGTGGACCCCAATGGCGCCTGGACACCGGCCATGGCCAAGCGGATGATGGCGCGGCTGGCGCCCTATGATCTGCAATATCTGGAACAGCCCCTGCCGGTGGAGGATATCGCCGGGGCGGCCCTGCTGCGCGCGGCCTCTCCGGTGCCGATCTGCATCGACGAAGGCGCCTATACGCTGCAGGAGACGATGACCGCGATCCGCATGGGGGCGGCAGATGTAATTCTGGTCGATCCCCATGAAACCGGCGGGCTTTGGTCCTGCCTCAAGGCCGGGGCGGTCTGTGAGGCGGCGGGCATTCATGTGGGCATGCATTCGGGCGGCGAACTGGGGTTGACACAGGCCGCCTATCTGCATCTGGCAGCCTCGATGCCGAATGCGAAAATCGCGCTGGATACGATTTATCAGCATCACGCCGATGACATCCTGAAAGACCGGATCGTGTTCGAGA
Organism: Rhodophyticola sp. CCM32; assembly: GCF_004751985.1. Classification (NCBI taxonomy): domain Bacteria; kingdom Pseudomonadati; phylum Pseudomonadota; class Alphaproteobacteria; order Rhodobacterales; family Roseobacteraceae; genus Rhodophyticola; species Rhodophyticola sp. CCM32. The sequence goes on along the minus strand of NZ_CP038492.1, from coordinate 678,650 downwards.
ATGGCCATGCCGCCGTGCCCACCGGCCCCGGTCTGGGGGTCGAGGTCGATCTGGACAAGATCGCGGCCTATGAAACCGACACCATCACCTCGGCCTATCTCAACCCCGACAAACCGGACTGGTTTGCCGAGAAACCGGCCTTCTGATGGCAATGCAGGCCCATATGCCCTGCGCGCTGGTCACCGGCGGCACCAGGGGGCTTGGCGCGGCAACGGCCCTTTGTCTGGCCAAGGCGGGCTGGTCCGTCATCGCGGTCGGGCGGGACCTGCCTGCCGATCCGCCGCCGCATGAGGCGATCCGCCATGCCCGGCTTGATATCGCCCGCGAGGCGGATGTCGCCACGTTCATGGCCGATCTGAAAGCCGAGGGCACCCGGCTGACCGGTCTGGTCAACAATGCGGCCCGACAGGGCGGCGGGCCGATCACCGGGCAAAGCCGCGAGGACTGGCAGGGCTTTCTGGATGTGAATATCACCGGCGCCTGGCAGATGATCAAATACGCCCTGCCCCTGATGACGGATGGCGGGTCGATTGTGAATACCGGCTCGGTGGCCTCGGTCGCGGGGTTTGCCGAACGGGCCGCCTATTGCGCCTCGAAACACGCGCTTCTGGGGCTGACCCGGGCGCTGGCCGTCGAACTGGCGCCCCGGAAGATCAGGGTCAACCACCTTGTTCTGGGCAGTTTCGACACGCCCGGATTGCAGGCCCTTGCAGCGGCCAATGGTAAATCCGTCGACGCGTATTCTGACCGGCAATTGCTGGGGCGTCTGGGCACGCCCGAGGAAGCGGCACAGGCCTGTCTGTTTCTGATGTCGGAACAGGCCGGGTTTGTCACCGGCACATCCCTGACCGTGGATGGAGGATTTCTGGTCAAGGTCGCCCATGAAGACACCAAATCGCAAACTTAAGTTCAATCACTGATGGGAGGAAAAACCATGAAACGAACGATACTTGGCGCGGTGACCGCGCTGTCCACCATTCTTGCCCTGCCCGCAAGCGCCGAGACCGGCCTTGTGGTCGCGGGCTCGGAAGCGGTGGATTCCCTGCTGGACCGCATGGCGATCCGGTTTGAGGAAATCCTGTCGGAAACCGGCGGCGATGCCTTTGATGTCAACCTGATCCGCGGCCAGTCCCTGGGCAGCGCCCAGCAGGTCATGGAACAGCATCAGGCGGGCTCTGTTGACGTGATGTATTCACGCCCGGACTGGTTCACCTCCAACGTGGCCGATTTCCAGGTGATGAGCTGGGGCTTCACCTTCCGCGACCGCGACCATATGCAAAACTTCCTGAACAGCGACATCTTTGCCGGGATGAACCAGCAGGTTGTGGACCAGATGGGCGTGCGCGTTCTGGCCGCAGGCGTTGACCAGCCGCGTATCCTGTACACCCGGATGCCGGTCAACAGCATTGATGACATTCAGGACATGCGCATGCGTGTGCCCGGCATCCGTGCCTATCTGCAAATGTGGGAAACGGTTGGCGCCGTGCCCACCCAGATTGCCTGGGCCGAGGCGTTTCTGGCGCTTCAGTCCGGCGTGGTCGATGGCGCCGAAGCAGATGCCTCGGGCGCCTATAGTCAGCGGTTCCATGTCGCGGCACCCAATATCACCCTGACAAATCACGTGATGTCAGCGGCGCATATTTCGGTGAATGAAGCCACCTGGGAAAGCCTGTCGGCGGAAGATCAGGCAATCTTGCAGGATGCCGCGGCACAGGCCGTGGCCTGGATGTCGACCCAGGCCCAGTCGGAAAGCCAGGGCGTTCTGGACACCATGGTCGCAGAGGGCGCAACCGTGTCCGATATCGACAATGAACCCTTCGCGGAACGCGCCGGTGAGGCGGTTCCGGCGATGGAGGCCGAAGGCTTGTGGAGCGAAGGGCTCTGGCAGCGCATCCGCGACCTGTAACAGCCATTTTATCCGGGGCCGGCCCATCATCGGCCGGCCCCGGGCACGTCTTGGGGAGGGACAACAGCCATGACATCCATCACCGGTTTCCTGCGCCGCAGCCTGCGCCTGATCGGGCAGGTCGAGATGGCGCTTGCCGCGATCATCCTGTGCGCGATTGTTCTGATGATCCTGATGCAGGTTCTGTTGAATGCGGGCCTGGGCAATCCGATCACCTGGGAACAGGAGGCCGGGGCCTATGCGCTTGTCTGGCTGACCTTCCTTGGCGCGTCAATCGGGCTGAAACAGATGCGCCATGTCACGATCAGCTCTTTCATCGGGCGCCTGCCCCTGCGGCTGCGCTATCTTGTGCGGGCCTTTGTCTTTGTGGCGATCATCTGGACGCTTCTGGTCATCCTGCGGGAATTGCCGCCGATCATGCGGATCGAGGGGCGCTCCGACACTGTGGCGCTGCCGATCAGCCTGCCCCGCTCCTACTTCTTCTCGCTGCCGCTGATGCTGGCCAGCGGGTTGATGGTTCTGACCTCGGTTCTGTATCTGCTTGAGGCGCTGATCGGTGCCCTGCGCGGCGGTGATGAGACACCGGCCAGTATTCGCCCGGTGATGGAGTAAGCCTGATGATCTGGATTCTGCTGCTTATTCTTGTGGTCCTTGTTCTGCTGGAAATGCCGATTGCGCTGGCCCTGCCCGCCTCGGCGCTGGCCTATCTGTTCATCGCCGATACGGTGCCGCCGATGCTGGTGGTGCAGCGGGTTGCCTCGGGGCTGGAAAGCTATGTTCTGCTGGCCATTCCACTGTTCATTCTTGCAGGAAACCTGTTCAACTCCGCCGGGATCGCCGCGCGTATATTCGACTTTGCGGTGACGCTGGTCGGCCATATCCGGGGATCCCTTGGGCATGTGAACATTGTTGCCAGCGTGATCTTCTCGGGCATGTCGGGGGTGGCGCAGGCCGATGCTGCCGGGCTTGGCGCGGTCGAGGTGCGCGAGATGAAGCGCCACGGGTTCAGCGCCGAATTCAGCGCCGCGATCACCGCCGTTTCCTCGATCATCGGGCCGATCATTCCACCATCGGGCATCATGATCATCTATGCGGTTCTGGCCGATGTCTCGGTCCCCGATCTGTTTCTGGCCGGGATCGTGCCCGGTGTCGTGATGTCGATTGTTCTGATGGGGGTCGTCTACTGGCTGGCCAAAACCGGGCGGATCGACGCCCCGGTCCTGCCGCGCCAGAAACCTAAGGATATCGGCGTGGCGTTCTGGCGCGCCCTGCCTGCGCTTTTGGCCCCGGTCTTGCTGATCGGGGGTATCCTGACCGGCTATACCACCCCCACCCAGCTTGGCGCGTTGACGGCGATCTATGCGATCATCCTGGGTTTCGCCACCAAAGACCTGACCATGGCAGGGCTGTGGCAGGCGATCCGGGAAACCATATCGACCTGCGGGGTGCTGGTGTTCATCATTGCCGCCGCCACCCCGTTCAGCGCCATTCTGGCCATCGAGGGCGTGCCCGGCGATCTGGCGCGCATTCTGCTGTCGATCAGTGATAACCCGCTTGTGTTGCTTCTGATCGTCAATATTGCGCTGCTGATCTTTGGCTGTGTGATGGATACAACCGCCATCCTTCTGGTCGCGGTGCCGGTGCTGGTGCCGGTTCTGACCTCTATGGGGATTGATCCTGTGCATTTCGGGCTGGTGATGGTGATCAATCTGCTGATCGGCACCTTGACGCCGCCTTTCGGCATTCTGCTTTTCGTGATGACCGAGGTGGCAAAGGTCGAATACCGGGCTTTGTTGCGACAGGTCGCCCCGTTCTACATTCCGCTCTTCGGGTTCCTGATCCTGATCACCTATTGGCCGTCATTGTCCCTGACGCTTCCCGATCTGGTGTTTGGTCGGTAACCGAAGCCCCCTTTACGGGGAAGCGCCGGGCGAAGCTGCGGTTTTCGCCCGGCGTTTTGCCATCAGGCGGCGTGGAAAACGCGCGTTTTCCACCCGGATTTCTGCAGAAATCCGATGCGCGCATCTTCCGTATGCCGATTTGCTCGGATTCGGTATTCCCGTTTGGATTGAGCCGTGATTCCTTGTTTGAAGAATTCAGCAAGGGCGCTCGCTATGGGCAAACCTCATCCATTTGAGCTTCGGCAGCGCGTTGTGGCGCATGTTGAGGCTGGCAACACGCATCGTTCAGCGGCGGCGCGTTTCGATGTCTTGGCCAAATTCGTCAATGACATGGTCAGGCTGAAACGTCAGACAGGGTCGCTTGAGCCTAAGCGTCAGGGCAATCCGGGCATTGGCAAGCTGACACCTCATTCAGACCGGGTAGCGTGTGCAGGGTGAGACCAAGGGCGAAATCACGTTTGAGGAAATGGCTGCGCGACTGTTGGCTGAGCGTGGTGTATCTGTCGAGAGGCAGCTCAGTCTGGCGGCTCTTTCAGCGGCTCGGCCTGACGCATAAAAAAAGATTTGCAAGCGCTTGAGCAAAAGCGTGCCAAGGTTGCGCGTCAGCGGCGCATCTGGACCGCACATCGCCAGAGCCCTTCATGGCCCATATTCTGGAACGTATTGGTTTTCTTGACGAGACCCGGTTGAAAACCAACACGGCCAAATCAACCGGCTGGCGATGCGCGGCAAACGACTGGTCGATCACCCTCCTGCCCGGCGACCCCGCCGGGCGGAAAGCTGGTTCGGGGTTTTGTAGACTAAAACGATTTCGCTATAGCGCGCCAATCGGCTGGACGGGTTGCCCGATACAGGGCTGCCGGGAGCCAGCAAAAAAGCCCGGTCAGAACCGGGTGAAACGCGAGGCCCGGCGTATGCTGCGCATGCCGCGGCGCACGGATTGTTGCTGGTCGCGTTCGGCCGCCCTTTGTTCGGGCGTTGCCGCATCGTCCCGGTTCTGACGATCCTGGCCGCGACCACGAGTGGCACGGTTGATCCCCGCATTGATCCCCCGGCTGACCACCTGGCGGATGAAGATATTGATGACCATCCGAATGATACGATCCATCTGTCGGGCCTCCTGTTCGATCCTCTGCCCTTTATAGCGAAATCGTTTTGTTTGCACCATTGCTCATCGAAATTCGCGTTCGAGATCAGCAGCTTGCTGACCCGGAGGCAGAGAATTTTGATTCAGATCAAACGATTTCTGCTCTAATATAGGGTAAAACGCGGCAGAAATCAGGCGTGTTGCGTTTATTCCCCGAAAAGCTCGTCCTGGCCGTCATCTTCGGGCCCGTCATCCAGTTCGGCGAAATCATCTTCGCCACCCGGCCCCGGCATCAGGGCCGGCGGCGGGCGGCTGTCCAGCAGACCGGCAGAGCGGAGCTCTTTCAGCCCGGGCAGGTCGCGGGTGTTTTCCAGCCCGAAATGATCCAGAAACCCTTGCGTCACCACATAGGTCACCGGTCGGCCCGGTGTCATCTTGCGGCGCCCGAAACGCACCCATTCCATCTCGATCAGCTGGTCCACCGTGCCCCGGCTGACACTGACACCGCGAATTTCCTCGATCTCGGCGCGGGTCACCGGCTGGTGGTAGGCGATGATCGACAGGGTCTCGATCGCCGCACGGCTGAGCTTGCGGGTCTCCACCGTCTCCCGGCTCATCAGAAAACCCAGATCGGCGGCGGTGCGGATCGCCCAGGCATCGCCCGCCTTCACCAGGGTCACGCCCCGGCCCTCATAACGCCGCCGCAACAGCACCAGCGCCTCGGCGGCATCGCAGCCATGGGGCATGCGGTCGGTCATCTGTCGCGCGGTCATCGGCTCTGCCGAGGCAAACAGCAACGCCTCGACCATACGCTCCTGCTCGGCCAGGGGCGGGGCCTGAAACAGGCTTTCCTCGCGGGCATCTTCCGACGTGTCGTCTGGCTCACTCATTCCGGGTCGTCTTTGCGTTTCAACTGGATCGGTTCAAATATGTCGGACTGGCGCAGGGTCACCTTTCCCGCCTTGGCCAGTTCCAGCGCCGCCGCAAAGGTGGAGGCGGTGGCCGAGCGGCGGCGTTTCGGGTCCATCTCCCAGCCTTCGGGGATATAAGAGGCGATATCGGTCCAGTCACCTGCAAACCCGATCAGCCCGCGCATCCGGTCCAGCGCCTCCTCCATCGTGAAAACACTGTCCCGGTCCATCACGAAGGGGCGGAAGTCATCGCGGGTGCGGATCCGCGCATAGCCCTGCATCAGGTCGATCAGGCTGGCGGTATAGGTGATTTTCCGCGCCGTGGTGACATCTTCGGGCACGCCGCGCACAAAGCGGTCCCGCCCCAGACGGTCCCGCGCCATCAGCTTGGCCGCGCATTCGCGCATCGCCGCCAGCCGTTCCAGCTGAAACGCCAGATGGGCGGCCATTTCCTCGCCCGACGGGCCTTCTTCGGACGGGTCCGGCGGCAGCAGCAGGCGGGATTTCAGAAACGCGAGCCAGGCCGCCATCACCAGATAATCGGCGGCCAGTTCGATCCTGAGTGACCGGGCCTGTTCCACAAAGACCAGATATTGTTCGGCCAGTTGCAGGACCGAAACGCGGCGCAGATCGACCTTCTGGGTCCGCGACAGCATCAGCAACAGGTCCAGCGGCCCCTCGAACCCGTCCACATCGACGATCAGCGCTTCGGCAGCCCGGCGTTCACCGAGCGCGTCCCAATCCGCGTCATTGTCATTTGCCGGTGTGGGTGTGGGGGTGTCAGCCATAAACCTGCCCGTTGAGAAGCGTCGCAAGGTCGGCCTCGATGGCATCAATGTCAAGCACATCCGGGGCCCGGCGCTGGTTGAGCGCCTGCTCTGCACGGTCCTGCGCGATCCCGTCAAGCGGGCCGCTGGCGGCCACAACCTCCGCCATCTCGGCCCGGTCGCCATTGCAGTGCAGGATGATGTCACAGCCCGCCCTGCGTGACAGGGTCGCGCGCTCGGCCAGCGTGCCCGACAGCGCCCCCATGGACAGATCATCGGTCATCAGCAGGCCCTGAAACCCGATCTCGTCCCGGATCATGGCAATCAGAGCGGGCGACATGGTGGCGGGCAACCCGTCTTCAATCGCCTCATAGACCATATGGGCACTCATCCCCATGGGCAGGTCAGCCAGCGGTCTGAACGCCGCGAAATCGACGGCGCGCAGGTGATCCAGCGGTGCCGTGACACGGGGCAATGTCTTATGGCTGTCCACCGCGCCCAGACCATAGCCGGGCAGATGTTTCAGAACCGGCAGGACACCCCCGGCCAGCAGCCCCTCGGCCACCGCACGGGCCACGGCAACAATATCGGGCACTTTCGTGCCATATAACCGGTTCAGCAGGACCGGATGGGTGGTGTCGCGGGCCACATCGGCCAGGGGCGCGCAATTCGCATCAATCCCCACATCGCGCAATTCATCGGCAATCAGCCTTGCGCGCAGCCCCATGGAGCGCGCCGCCCGATCCGGCCCGGCGGCCCGAACCTGATCCAGTGCCGGGCGCCATTGCCGCCAATGGGGCGGGCCCATGCGCTGCACCCGACCGCCTTCCTGATCAATCAGCACAGGCGCGTCGCGGCCCACGGCCTTGCGCAGATCACCGGTCAGACGGCGCAATTGATCGGGCGTCTCGATATTTCGGGCAAACAGGATAAACCCCCAGGGCCGGGTCTCGGCAAAGAATGCCGCCTCATCCGGGGTCAGCACGGGGCCGGCACAGCCAAGAATGGTGGCTGAGGCCCCGGTCATTATGGTCAGCGCACCGTGACCGGGATACAGGCGGCGCCCTGTGCCAGAAGCGTGGTGCAGAACCGGCGCGCATCGCTCAGATCCACGAACCCATGGGCGCGCAGGCGGTAAAACTCCCGCCCGCCCGATATTGCGGGCTGCACAATCCGCGAGCGACCGACAAAGAAATCCGGGAAACCCTGGCTCAACCGGTCCCATTCGGCACGCGCGGTCTGTTCATCGTCAAAGGCCCCAAGCTGCACCAGACGGGTGCCGGGGGTCAGGCTGTCGGGGTCAATCTCGGCCCCCGCGCTGACCTGAATGACAGGGGTCGCATCTGTTGTGCCGGTGGTCAGCATTGCCACCTGAACACCCTCGGGACGGCTGGTGGGGCGGGGCGAATTGCGCACACCGGGGACAGAGATCGGAATCGTCACAAAAGCATTGCGGCCGGGGGTTGCACCGGCCTCAGTGGCCGTGCCTGCGCTGGCATCTGCCTGCCCGGTTTCGGCCTCGGGGGCGGTATCCTCCCCCCCCTCCATCAGCCGGTCGATCAATGCCAGCGTCGCCTCGCTGGCCGCCTCGGGGGTCGGCGCCTCGGGTGCAACCTCGGTTGTCACTTCCGGCAGGCTGGCCGAACTCAGGTCAATCTCGGCCAGTTCCACCGGTGGCGGGGCCAGAACGATCCGCTCGGCGGCGGGTTCGGCCTCCTGCCCCTCGGCAATCCGGTTCACCGCAAGACCCTGATGATCGGCCTGGCTGCCCCCGGGGGTTTCGGGGGCCACCCGCATCGCCCCTTCCAATGCGCGGATCACCGGCACACCGGTGACATCCCGCATGGTCAGTTGCCAGGCCCAGACAATCATGCCCAGGATCAGCCCAAGTGAAATCAACGCGCCCATCCAATTGGCCAATATGCCAAAGCGCGACGGCCCCGGCTGTGGCGCGGATGCATATGCCTCTTCCTCGAAATAGTCGATATCTGCCATGCCTGCCCTCTTTCGCACCCGGCAATGGCTGCCGCCGGGTTCTGCCTGCTCGGCCCCGCATCGGCGCTTTGTTATCGAGGTCCAGCCTCAGCGCATTTCATCCAGCGGGGTCACCCCTAAAATACCAAGACCTGCTGAAATAACAACGGCTACGGCACGAATCAGTGCAAGTTTCGCCAGTGTTGCGGTTTCGTCATCCTCCTGCAGGAAGCGCAGGGCGGGGTCGACATTGCCCTTGTTCCACAACCCATGGAACTCTGACGCCAGATCATAGAGGTAAAATGCCACCCGGTGCGGCTCATGTGTCTGGGCCGCAATCTCCACCAGACGCGGCCATTCCGCCAGCTTTGCCGCCAGTGCAAGTTCCGCCGGATCGGCAATCGCAGACAGGTCCGCCACGGCCAATGCGGTGTCATCGGTGGCGCATCCCGCCTCCGCCGCCTTGCGCAGGACCGAACAGATCCGCGCATGGGCGTATTGCACATACCAGACCGGGTTTTCCTTCGACTGTTCGGTCACCTTGTCCACATCGAAATCAAGCGGCGCGTCATTCTTGCGTGTCAGCATGACAAAGCGGGTCACATCCGGGCCCACCAGATCGACCACATCGCGCAATGTCACAAACGTGCCCGCGCGTTTCGACATTTTCAGCTCTTCCGCGCCGCGCCGCAATTTCACCAACTGGGTAAGTTTGATATCCAGCGGCACGCGCCCGTCAGACAGGGCCGACACAGCGGCCTTCATCCGTTTGACATAGCCCCCGTGATCGGCGCCGAATACATCAATAAGCTCATCAAACCCTCTGGAAACCTTATCAAAATGATAGGCGATATCGGGGGCGAAATAGGTCCAGCTACCATCTGATTTCATCACCGGGCGGTCCACGTCATCGCCATGTTCGGTGGATCTGAACAGGGTCTGGATGCGCGGCTCCCAATCTTCGGGCGTCTTGCCCTTGGGCGGCTCCAGCGTGCCCTCATAGATCAGGCCCTTGCCGCGCAGATCGTCAATCGCCGCCTCGATCCGGCCGGTGCCGTAAAGCGATTTTTCGGAATAGAACACATCCATACGGACACCAAGCTGCGCCAGATCCGCCCGGATCATCGCCATCATCGCCTCGGTGGCGAATGCCCGTAGTTCGGCCAGCCAGAACTGCTCGCCCTTGTCCACAAAGGCATCGCCAACCTTGTCTTTCAGCGCCTGCCCCACCTCGATCAGGTAATCCCCGGGATAGGTGCCGTCCTCGAAGGCGACCTCCTGCCCATGGGCCTCCAGATAGCGCAGATAGACCGACCGGGCGAGCACATCGACCTGCCCGCCACCATCATTGATGTAATATTCGCGCGTCACCTCATGGCCGCTGAAATCCAGCAGGCTGGCCAGGGCATCGCCGAAAACCGCGCCCCGCGTATGGCCCACATGCAGCGGCCCGGTCGGATTGGCCGACACATATTCGACATTGACCTTCCGGCCCCGGCCCATATCGGACCGGCCGAATGCCACGCCCGCCGTCAGGATACCGCGGATCACCCCGCGCCAGGTCTCCCCCGACAGGCGCAGATTGATGAAACCGGGGCCCGCCACATCGGCGCTGTCGATCCGCGCATCCTCTGCCAGCCTGACCACCAGAGCCTCGGCGATATCACGCGGTTTCATCCCCGCAGGCTTGGCCAGAACCATTGCGGCATTGGTCGCCATATCCCCATGGGCCGCATCGCGCGGCGGCTCCACCGTCACATTGCGCATCTGTAATCCGCGCGGCAGCACATCCTCGGCAACCAGCCCGTCAAGGCTTTGCAGAACAAGGGCGCGGATATCGGCAAACAAGGTCATGGGACGATCCTAAGGTGCATGTGCGCGCGGTGTATCACGGGCACCGCAGAGGTCAAACGGATTGGCTCCCCCCCCCCCACCAGCCGATGCAAAAACCAACGCCCGTCTTCTTCTTGTTCCAAATACGCCTGTCCCCTGCCCGCCCGCCGGGCATAAACCTAACCGGGCTTCAGGCCGGGTTTTTACGCAGGCGCGCCACGCCCTCCGACCAGACGCTCATGTTCCTGCAGGGCAAAGCGATCGGTCATACCGGCGATGTAATCGGCCACGATCCGCGCCAGGGCGGTCTCACCCGCCGCCGCCTCCACATCCTTGCGCCATTGTTTCGGCAGGCTCCCGGGATCGGCCATGAAATAGGGGAAAAGTTCATTGACAACCTGCGTCACCTCGGCCCGCATCTCCACCACGCCGGGGGCGCGGTACATGCGGGTAAACAAAAATGCCCGGATCACATTCAGATCAGCCCAAAGCCGGTCTGAAAAGCGGATCACACCGCGCCCCGCCTGACGAACCTCCGCCACGCTTTGCGGCGCAATCTCGGCCAGATTGGCCTGCGCAACCGAAATCACATCCTCGACCAGCACCCCGAAAAACCGGCGCAGGGCCTCATGTCGGCGGCGATAATAATTCAGCCCCGGATAGTGCTGATCCACCTCTGCAAAGCACCCATCGAGTATTGGCAGTTCCGCCAGTTCATCACTCGAAAACAGTTCCGCCCGCAACCCGTCATGCAGATCGTGATGGTTATAGGCCACATCATCGGCAATCGCGGCCACCTGCGCCTCTGCACTCGCATGGCTGGACAGATCCAGATCATGACGCGCCTGATATTCCGCCAGCGCCCAGGGCAGCGTGCCGGTGACAGGCCCATTATGTTTCGCCAGCCCTTCCAGCGTCTCCCAGGTCAGGTTCAGCCCGTCAAACGCCGCATAATGCCGTTCCAGCGAGGTCACGATGCGGATCGCCTGGGCATTATGATCAAACCCGCCATAGGGCGCCATCAGCGCCGACAATGCCTCCTCCCCGGTATGGCCGAAGGGTGTGTGACCCAGATCATGGGCCAGGGCGAGAGCCTCGGTCAGCTCACCATTCAGGCCCAACACACCTGCAATCGTGCGCGCCACCTGCGCCACCTCGATCGAATGGGTCAGCCGGGTGCGGTAATAATCGCCCTCATGCTCCACAAAAACCTGGGTTTTGTGTTTCAGGCGCCGAAAGGCCGAGGCATGAATGATCCGGTCGCGGTCACGCTGAAAGCAGGAGCGGAAGGTGCTTTCCTCCTCCGCCACAAGCCGCCCGCGGCTTTTCGCCGGATCACATGCATAGATTGCCAGCATCCCCACCTCCTTGTGGCCGCCCCTCACGCCCCATATATTCATTTCAACACCGATGCGACACCGCCCGGAGCCCTGAACATGTCCCTGACCCTGACCATCCCGCCCAAAGTCACCCCCCGCGCCTTTGAACGGCTGGCCGAAATCAACGAGGATACGGATGCGCCCAAAGCCCTGCGCGTGGCCGTGGAAGGCGGCGGATGTTCCGGGTTTCAGTATGACATCAAGCTGGACGACCCCACAGAGGATGACCTGATCCTTGAAGGCAGCGGCCAGAAAGTTGTGGTCGACAGCATCTCCCTGCCATTTCTGGCCGATGCGGTGATTGATTTCTCGGAAGAACTGATCGGCGCCCGGTTCATCATCGAGAACCCGAACGCCTCCTCTTCCTGTGGCTGCGGGACGTCGTTTTCAATGTAACCACCTGTACCGCAACACTGACTCCAAGCGGCGCCAGACCAAAATTCTGCAACACATATACATTACGCGGAGGGCATCGCCCGAACCGAGGGGCAGGAAGCGAAGCGCCCGCCCCGTGGGGGCGGTTCGGGCGCTGCCCGGCGGTACCGCCGGGCGGGAGGATGATGCGGGGTGGTGCAGAATCTCAGTCCAAATCTATACGTTAGCATGGTTAATCAATTCTGAAGGGCCCTTCTCTGCTTGGAAAAATATCCCGGGGGGAGTCGCGGCACGCGACGGGGGCTGGCCCCCGCCCTTTCCAAAGCACCCTGCCTTGAACCTGCATCACCTATACCCTGCCACGCTCCGCGTTCCCGGGACATTTGTGATGAACGATATCTCAGGGTTAAGGCAGCATGCTGTAACAGACAGGCTTGGATTATAGGGCGAAACCGGGCAAAGCTGACGGGCGCATGCGAAAGGACCCGCCATGAAGATCGCCACGTTCAACATCAACGGCATCAAGGCCCGCGCCCAGGCCCTGCCCGACTGGCTGGACGCGGCAGAGCCGGATGTGGCGCTTTTGCAGGAAATCAAATCGGTTGATGAAGGGTTCCCCCGCGCCCTGTTTGAAGAACGTGGATATAATGTCGAAACCCATGGCCAGAAAGGTTTCAACGGTGTGGCAATCCTGTCGAAATACCCGCTGGAGGATGTGACCCGCGGCCTGCCCGGCGATGACACGGATGATCAGGCCCGCTGGATCGAGGCGAGTGTGATCGGTGATCAGGCGGCGGTGCGGGTCTGCGGGTTGTATCTGCCCAATGGCAACCCGGTGCCGGGGCCGAAATACGAGTATAAACTGGCCTGGATGGCGCGGATGGAGGCCCATGCGCACAGCCTTCTGGCCAGCGAGATGCCGGTTGTTCTGGCCGGGGATTACAATGTGATCCCGCAGGATGAAGATGCGGCCCGCCCGGAGGTCTGGCAGGAGGATGCGCTGGCCCGTCCGGAAAGCCGGGCCGCATTCCGGCGCCTGCTGCATCTGGGCTATACCGAGGCATTTCGGGCACGGGTCTTCGGGCAAGGGCATTATTCGTTCTGGGATTATCAGGCCGGGGCCTGGAACCGCAATGACGGGATCAGGATTGATCATCTGCTTCTCAGCCCGCAGGCGGCGGATCTGATGACCGATGTGCAGATTGATCAGGAGGTGCGCGGCCGCGAAAAACCCTCGGATCATGTGCCGGTCTGGGTCGATCTGGCGGCCTGACCCGGGGATGCCTAACGCGTTTCGGGTAAACCTTGCATCGAAAAAAGCTGCCTCTCGCCTTCGGCCTGAAATTCCACACCACCCCATACCACCCTTCCGCCCGGCGGCACCGCCGGGCAGCGCCCGAAGAACCGCCCCCATGGGGCGGACGCTTCTCGCCCACCCCTCGGCTCGGGCGGTGCTCTCCACGCAATGTATACGTGTTGCAGGTTAAACCCGAAACGCCATAGGTCAGCCTCTCCCGGGCCTGCGGCGCCGTTTCACCCGTGCCGGGATGAAAACCGGGACAAGCACGGTCAGGAACACCAGCCGGTAGATATGATGCAGCGCGGTGAAGGCCGGGTCCGCGCCCAGCATGATCGACAGCGCCGCCATGGTTTCCAGACCTCCGGGCGCAAAAGCGATCATCAGATCGGTCAGCGGCAGGTCTGACAGGTGATGCACGATCAGCGCCGCCACCAGGGTGGCGATCAGCGCAAGCACGGTCAGAAACACAGAGGCGGCAGCCGCCCGGATCACAAGCGCCAGGGTGACACCGGAAAACCGGGTGCCGATCAGCGTGCCCATGATCACGAATGTCGGGATCGCGATCCAAAGCGGCATGCCACCTGGCACCAGCCCCGCCCCATGGGCCGCAGTGGAAACGGCCATCCCCGCCAGAAGCAGGGCGGCGGGGATATTCCAGCGTTTGAGCAGCAGCCCCAGCCCGATAGCCAGCACCACGATCAGCGCCAGCGCAGGCAGGGCCATCGGTGTGGCGGGCGCTGTGCTCATCGACAGATCGGCATCGGTGATCAGCGCCACAACCGCAGGCACCAGCAGGGTCAGGATCAACACCCGCAGGGATTGCACGACTGCCACGATGGGGATGTCGGCCTTCACCTCGGTCGAGAGCGACAGAACAAAGCTGAGATGCCCGGGGGTTGCCGCCAGCCGCGCGGTGTTCCGATCATAGCCGAACACCCGCCCCAGGGCCCAGGACCCGCCAAAGAAAATCACCAGCAAAAGCAGGCTGAGCGCCACCAGCGGGATCGGCCATTGCCGTGCCGCCACCAGCACTTCGGGCGTCACACCGGCCCCCATTCCCACCCCGATCAGCACAAAACACACATCGCGCAACTGTACCGGAACATCTGTTGTCACACCCATCAGTGCTGCGAGGGAAACCAAGGCCGCAGGCCCGGTCAGAAAGGGCGCGGGGATGCCAAGCGCCCAGGCAATCGCAGCACCGATGGCCCCGATACCAAGGGTCGTGCCTGTTTTATACATTACGTTTCGTAAGAGATGGGTTTCGCATATGCCCTGTCTTTGACGCGCCGCAGCCAAAGGGTCAAGCCGGGCGCGCCGGACAGACGCCAGTGATCCAAGGGGGGTCAGAGCCGGCACGCGCCACGCGAAAGCGACACCCCGTCAGGGGTGATCCCGGACCGTCCCTGCTTCATAAAACTGTTTCAAAACTGTAACAGAACCGATACTCAGTCAGTCTATCGCCGCTCGGTGGGGCATCTGCACCCACATATATCTGGCTATAACACGTTCCTGATGCGGCATTACCGTATCACTCGGACAGGAGGAATTCGATCATGACACCCAAGCTGCTTTTTGCCACCACCGCGATCAGTATCATCGCTGTTACAGCCGCGCAGGCCCAGGACCGTATCGAGGTTAATTTCTGGCACGCCATGGGCGGGCAACTGGGCGAGCGTGTCGATCAGTTCGCCTCTGATTTCAATGCCATGCAGGACAATTACCAGATCAATACCGTCTATCAGGGCAACTATACCGACACGATGACCACCGCGATTGCAGCCTTCCGCGCGGGCGAACAGCCCCATATCGTGCAGGTCTTCGAAGTGGGCACCGCGACAATGATGTCAGCGGCGGATAATGGTGCGATTTACCCGGTTCACCAGCTGATGGATGATGCGGGCATCGATTTTGATGAAGCCGCCTATATCCCCGGTGTGATCTCGTATTACAGCGATACCGATGGCAACCTGCTGTCCCTGCCTTTCAATTCCTCCACCCCGGTTGTGTGGTACAATGTCGATATGTTCGAGGCCGCCGATATCGAGGTGCCCACCACATGGGATGAGGTGATCGAGGCCTCCCGCGCGCTGGCCGCGAATGGCGTTGAAAGCCCGTTCGGCTTTGGCTGGCAATCCTGGACGATGATCGAGAATTACTCGGCCTGGCATAACATCCCGCTGGGAACGATGGAAAACGGGTTTGCCGGCATCGGGACCGAGTTCACCTTCAACAATGAGGCGGTCGTCAACCATATCCAGCGGCTCGCCGAGATGGGGGAAGAGGGTCTGTTCACCTATGGCGGACGCCGCGGTGACAGCCGGGGCATGTTCGTGAATGGCGAAGTTGCGATGTGGGTCAATTCCTCGGCCTATTATGGCGGGTTCGTCAATGACATCACCGATTTTGAGTTTAGCCAGACCATGATGCCGCTGGATACCGATGTGGCGGATGCGCCGCAAAACTCGATCATCGGGGGCGCCACGCTCTGGGTCCTTCAGGGCCATGAGGCCGAGGAATATCAGGGTGCGGCCGAGTTTCTTGCCTTTCTGTCCACCGCAGAGCAACAGGCTGATTGGGCAGGTTCAACCGGATATGTGCCGATCACCACGGCGGCAGCTGATCTGATGGCCGAACAGGGGTTCTTTGACGAAAACCCGGGCACCGATGTGGCCATTGAAGAGCTGAGCCTGAATGCGCCCACCCCGGCCTCGCGCGGTTTGCGCTTCGGCAATTTCGTGCAGATCCGCGACGTGATCAACGAAGAGCTGGAAGCCGTCTGGTCCGGTGACAAGACCGCACAGGACGCGATGGATGCCGCGGTCGAGCGGGGCAATGCCCTGCTGCGCCGGTTCGAAGCCGCCAATAGCTGACCCCAGATACCGCACCCCGGCCGGGCATCTTTCGCTCGGCCGGATCGCCTTTCAGACCCGGCTCCGAACATATGCAAAAACGCGTTTTCTTCCGATCGCTCTGGCTGCCCTATCTGCTGGTTCTGCCGCAGATTGCCGTCACTCTGATTTTCTTCATCTGGCCAGCCTATCAGGCGCTTGAGACCTCGTTCTATATCGAGGATGCCTTTGGCTTCTCGCGCAATTTCGTCGGGCTGGAAAACTTCCGCGCGCTGTTTGCAGACCCGGCCTATCTGCGCAGTTTCTGGACCACGCTGATCTTCGGCATCTCGGTCACCTTTCTGTCGATGTCCATTGCCCTGGCCCTTGCGGTTTGCGGCAATCGGGTGATCCGCAGTGCAAGCGCCTATCGCACCTTTCTGATCTGGCCCTATGCGGTTGCCCCCGCCCTGGCCGGGGTGATCTGGTTTTTCATGATGAACCCGTCGCTTGGGATCATCGCCTACTGGCTGGAAAGCATCTTCGGCTATGACTGGAACCATTACGTCAATGGCAATCAGGCGCTGCTGATGGTTGTCATCGCCGCCGCCTGGAAGCAGATCAGCTATAATTTCCTGTTTTTTCTTGCCGGCCTGCAATCCATTCCGAAATCCCTGATCGAGGCCGCCGCGATTGATGGTGCCTCCCCCACGCGGCGGTTCTGGACCATTGTCTTCCCGCTTCTGTCGCCAACCACATTCTTTCTGCTGGTGGTGAATCTTGTCTATGCCTTCTTTGACACATTCGCGATCATCCACGCGACCACATCGGGTGGCCCGGCAGATGCCACGTCAATCCTGGTTTACCGGGTCTATGCCACCGGGTTTGTCGGCCAGGATTACGGCTCAAGCGCCGCGCAATCCGTGGTTCTGATGGGGATCGTCATCGTGATGACGGTGATCCAGTTCCGTTACGTTGAACGCAGGGTGACATACTGATGGTTGAAAACCGCCCCCTTCTGAAAATCCTCACCCATGCGGTGCTGATCCTTGGTGTGCTGTTCCTGTGCTTTCCGGTCTGGATGGCCCTTGTGGCCTCCACCCATCCGGGGGAGGCGCTGCTGCGGTCCCCCATTCCCATGTGGTTTGGCGATCAGGGGGTGGAAAACTACACCCAGCTTCTGACCGGCGGCCTGCCCGAGGCGGGGGGTGTGCCGGTCTTGCGGATGATGTGGAACAGCCTGCTGATGGCCCTTGGCATCACCTTTGGCAAAATCGCGGTCAGCCTGCTGGCGGCCTATGCGATTGTGTATTTCCGCTTTCCCTTCCGCATGGTGTTTTTCTGGATGATCTTCATCACCCTGATGCTGCCGATCGAGGTGCGCATCCTGCCGACCTATGACATCGTCACCAATCTGGGCATGCTGAACAGCTATTGGGGGCTGACCATTCCGCTGATCGCCTCGGCCACCGCCACCTTCCTGTTCCGGCAATTCTTCCTGACCATCCCCGATGAGCTGGTCGAAGCCGCGCGGATTGACCGGGCCGGGCCGATCCGGTTCTTCATTGATATCCTTCTGCCGCTCAGCCGTACCAATATCGCGGCGCTGTTCATCATTCTCTTCATCTTCGGATGGAACCAGTATCTCTGGCCGTTCATCATCACCACCGATGTGGATCTCTACACCGTGGTGATGGGCATTCAGCGGATGGTGAATGTGGGCGAAGGCCTGCCGATCTGGCACCTGACCATGGGCACCGCCATTCTGGCGCTGATCCCGCCGGTTGTGGTGGTGCTGGCAATGCAACGGCTCTTTGTCAAAGGGCTTGTGGAAAGTGAGAAGTAAGACATGGCCGAATTGACGCTGACACAAGTGGGCAAGACCTATCCCGGTGGCGTGACCGCCGTGGGCGGGGCAGAGTTCGAGATCAGCGATGGGGAATTCATCGTTCTGGTCGGCCCCTCCGGCTGCGGCAAATCCACGATCCTGCGGATGATCGCGGGGCTGGAACAGATCACCACCGGGCAGATCACCATTGGCGGCCGGGTGGTCAATGATCTGGAACCGGGCGAACGCGACATCGCCATGGTGTTCCAGAATTACGCGCTTTACCCGCATATGTCGGTGCGCGCCAACATGTCCTACGGGTTGAAAAACCAGGGCATGGCGAAAGATGAGATCGCCAAACGGATCGAGGCGGCGGCGGCGACCCTGCAACTGGGAGAATATCTTGACCGCAAGCCCCGGCAGCTTTCCGGCGGGCAGCGCCAGCGGGTGGCCATGGGCCGCGCCATCGTGCGGGAACCTGCGGTGTTCCTGTTTGATGAACCGCTGTCAAATCTGGATGCGAAACTGCGCACCCAATTGCGGGCAGAGCTGAAAGACCTCCACACCCGCCTTGGCGCGACCTTTGTATTCGTGACCCATGATCAGGTCGAGGCGATGAGCCTGGCCGACCGGATCGTGATCATGAGCGCAGGCCAGATCGAACAGATCGGCACCCCGATGGAGCTGTACACCACCCCCGCCAGCCGGTTCGTGGCCGAATTCATCGGCGCCCCGCCAATGAATATCTACCCCCTGTCCTCCCCCGCCGGTCAGGCGCTTGGCACGATGGCAGGCCCCGTTCCGGCAGGCGCCACGCTGGCCGGTATCCGGCCCGAGGCGCTTCAGACCGGCACATCCGGGCCGCAGGCGCAGGTTGTGCTGGTCGAGGCGCTTGGCGCCGAGATGCTGGTGCATGCGAAACTGGGCGAGGACCGTCTGATCCTGCGCGCGCCCCTGGAGGCCGGCATGCGGGAAGGCCAGAACCTTCACCTGACCGCCCCGCCCGAGGCAATCAGGTTTTTCGATGCAAGCGAACGCGCGATGGCACATGACGCAGAGCCGGCGCTCAGCATCGTGGAATAGCCTGTGGGCCGGGGATTGTGGGATGGGGTGAGGCGGGCTTTCGCTACGGTCACGCCAATGACTGATTTAGGAAATCGCACAGGTTGAAAACGGTTGATTTCGTCGGGACCACATACCCTTGGCAAAACCTAGCACTGGATCGGTCATGCGCAGAAGAGGTGGGCTGACTTTTGGAGTTTCAAGCGTCGTTGCGACAGATTTTCTGAATATAAAGCACCCTGCCTGAAACTTGAATCACAAATACCCTGCCACACTTCGCGTTCTCGGGACATTTGTGATGCGCGATGTCTCAGGTTTAAGGCAGGGTGCTTTAGTGAAACATAACGTAAGCAAGGCTTGTAAGCCCGAAGACCTCATAAATCGAAGGGCTGAAAAGCCTTGCGTCGGCCGGGTAGACACAGAGTGTCCGATCTGAGCCCATTTTGCAGGATACTGCGTCGCGTACCGACGTCCAGTTTGCACATTGCTACCTGTTATCGGCTAGACCATTGTGGACTCGTAAGCCTCACCTTCTTTCGTCTCAGATATCAACCATTCGCGAAAATTTGCGATCTTAGGCTCATTCAGCCGGTCAGGCGGCAATAGCAGAAAGTATGCGAACACAAGCTGCGTGCTCAAATCCGCTGAGAAGGGGCATACAAGTCGCCCGGAAGCGATATGGTCGGCAGCCATACGGTCACCAATAAGTGCTATTCCTTCGCCGTTGAGCGCCGCGCGCACAGCCATTTCCTCTTTGGTAAAGCGTGGCCCGCTGAACGGATCGACGTCTTTCGCGCCAGCCGCCAGTAACCACGTGCGCCAGCTTCCCTCTGTTTCCTTCCAGTCGACGTGCAGCAGAGTGTGGTGAGCCAAGTCTGCAGGCGACGTCAGGCTGGGTTCGCGTGAAAGGAGCTCAGGACTGCAAACAGGCTTGGCCCCATCGCAAAAAGCCGATGTTGTTGCACGTTCGAATAGCCACCAGGACCGTAGCGAATGGCGACATCTGCTTCTCCCGATGTGATATCAATCAGTCGGTCCGTCCCATCTATGCAGACTTCAGTGCCGGGGTGCGCCCTTCGAAATCTATCAAGACGGGGTACCAGCCAAAGTGACCCGAAGCCAGGGCTCACGCTGATAGTAAGCAGGTGGTCGTCTCGTCGCGTTTCCATTTTCGTTGTGCCAGTCGCGAGCCGATCAAAGCCTTGCGTTAGGTCGGGAAGGGCGGCATCGCCCGCTGCGGTCAGGCGCAGGGACCGGGTGAGGCGGTGAAAAAGCGGTGCGCCAAGCCAGTCTTCCAGCGACTTGATCTGATGGCTAATAGCGCCGGGAGTCACGCCAAGTTCGTCAGCGGCATCTGCAAAGCTCAGATGCCGGGCTGCTGCCTCAAACGCTTGAAGGGCACGGAGGGATGGTAGTGAACGTCTCATTTCATGGATGAGAAAATCTCATGCCGAAATTGAAATCAATTCCTTTGTGAAAAACACCAATCCTCAGTATTCCTTATGCTATCGAGCAAGGGGCAAGATTTTCACCCTGCGTTGTGTGAGGGTGGCATCACAATGACAGGTGTTAAGGAAGCGCAAACGACAAAACGATCAGACTATGCGGTTGGTGTCATCTTCTTGATCGTTTCTGCTCTTGCTTTCAGCTCCACTGGTGTTTTTTCAAAAGGTGTCGAGGCCACGGCCTGGGAGGTTATCTTTTGGCGTGCTGTATTTGCATCGTTGTCCACGACAGCTTTCGTTGCGTCCCGCTCGGCACTTAGATCTGAGTTCCTTGAGATGGGGCGGGCTGGTTTGGTAGTAGGCGTCATCGGCGCCGCTGGAACCGCGGCATTGATCCCTGCGTTTAAGCTCACCGACATCGCCAATGTTGCGCTCATTTACGCAGCCGCACCGTTCATTGCAGCATTGCTCGCGTGGCGGGTGATTGGAGAAAAAGTCTCGAAACGAACAGCACTTGGTGCAGCCGCGGCTCTCGCCGGTGTGCTGATTATCGTCGCCGGATCAATCGGCAGCGTACATTTGCTGGGGGACGGACTCGCGCTGATCATGACAACGGTCATGGCATCGATCATGGTTCTGTACCGTGCAAATCCTCACACGCCAAGTTCGGGACCATCCGTCCTACAGTCGCTTTTCCTTATCCCGCTGGCCTTGCTCTTTGGTCATCCACTTCAAACAGCACCGATCGAGATCGCAATTCTTGCAGCGTTTGGTGTGTTTCACGCGATAGCGTCTGTGACTTTGGCAGAGGGCGCAAAGCGTGTACCGGCAGGACAGACCGCTTTGTTGGGTGCACTGGAAACTCCACTTGCTCCTATCCTTGCGTTTCTGATCCTCGCGGAAATACCAGCATTTGCGACCATTTTTGGTGGCGCTATTGTGCTTATTGCAGTGCTGGCATCACTGAAACCAACAGAGAGCGGTTGAACGATGGGAATGTTGATCGGTGGGGATTGGACCTGTCACGGATTTGTGCCGCTCCTTTGAACACGTAATGTGGTGCAAAGGAGATGACGAATGGCACGACGACACGAGCCGTTGCCTCACACGCAAGACCTTTTCCCCAAAACTTTGGGCGAAACTGATACGATATCTCGTAATCCTCACCATCTTTGTGGGGGCTCAGGACAACAAGCCCTACTGCATCTTCTCGGCCACTCGTTCTGGCAACCCAAATCCCGATTTTTGGGTGACCCTGGCGATATGTTCTGAATTGTCGCAACCTCTGAAGCCAGGGCACGGGGCCGCCTAAAAACTGACGAACGCGGGCGTCACCAACCAGACGAACAAAGAATATGAGGTCCCGCGATGCGACGGGACTGAGCGCCAACCTCTCCGTCTGCAGGCTCTTCGAAAAATCCATGGCGATACTGTAACATATCCCTCAAAAGACGATACCTGGCGCACCAAATCTGCACATTGCCTCGTATCAGAAAGCGTCGCGTTTTTCACCAGCATCAACCGTTTTTGCCTGCCGTCTGAAAGCCCACATTGGCGCAACCGCAGCGAATTCACACTTCGTCCGCACTGCCGAGCTTTGCGCGAACCGCATTGAAGATCAGTATTGCGCAACCCGGCCCCTTGATAGGCCTCCGAAACCAAGCCCCTTCCTGTCAAAACTGCACAACACCCCGTGAGCCGCGTCTTCCCGCAAGAACCGGGTCGCGGGTTGCGCCTCTGCCCCCTAGCCTCACCCCAAGCAGGAGGTTTATGATGACCAGAATGACCCGGATACCCGAGCCCAAACCCGATACGGCCTATCATTTCAACGTGGTGCGTCGCGCCATCGACATTATCGACGCGGCCCCCCGCCCCGGCCCTTCGCTGGAAGAGCTTGCCCGGGCGCTGCATATGAGCCCCGCGCATCTGCAACGGGTGTTCAGCCGGTGGGTCGGTGTCTCCCCCAAGCGTTATCAGCAGTATCTGACGCTGGATCATGCCAAACGCCTGCTGGCAGAGCGGTTCACGGTGTTGGATACGGTGGCGGAAACCGGTCTGTCCGGGGGCGGGCGTCTGCATGATCTGTTTCTGAGATGGGAGGCGATGAGCCCCGGCGATTACGCCCGCGGCGGCGACGGACTGATCATCCGCTATGGCTGGTTTGACAGCCCGTTCGGAGAGGCTCTGGCCATGGGCACGGAGCGCGGGCTCTGCGGCATGGGGTTCGCCTCGGAAACCGGGCGCGAGGCGGTCTTTGCCGATATGTCTGCCCGCTGGCCGAAAGCGCAATATATCAATGACCCCGCCCCGCTGGCCCAATGGGTCAGCGCCGCCTTTGGCCGCAGCGGCGAGGCCCGGCTGCATCTGATCGGCGCGCCTTTTCAGATCAAGGTCTGGGAGGCGCTGCTTTCCATCCCTTCGGGTCAGGTCACCACCTATTCCGAGATTGCCGGGGCCATCGGCAACCCCAAGGCCGTGCGCGCCGTGGGCTCAGCCATCGGCAGAAACCCGGTCAGCTGGCTGATCCCCTGCCACCGGGCGCTCAGAAAATCGGGGGCTCTGGCGGGCTATCACTGGGGTCTGCCGGTGAAACGGGCCATGCTGGCCTGGGAAAGCGCCGAACATGATAGCCGCCAAAGCGCCTGATCCGGCAGGGCGAAAACCGGCAAGTTTCCGCTACAGGCATTTTTCCCCGTTCTTCCCCCTCCAGGCCCTGATATACCTCTGTCAGAGAGGGCCGGGTGCAACCGGGCCGATACGTTTTGAAAAGAGGTCGCAGTATGACAGGTCGCAAATCCGGCATTGCCGCAATCTTCATCGCCACATTGGGCCTCAGCGCCTGTGTTCCGCAAGGCGAACCCATCGGCCAGCGCACGCAAACCGGGCTTGTCACCGGCGCGCTTGCCGGGGCCGCCCTTGGCGCCGCCGTGGACGACAATGATCGCGGGCGCGGCGCGCTGCTTGGCGCGGCAGCCGGGGCGCTTGCCGGTGGCACAATCGGCCAGATGCTGGACCGTCAGGCCCGTGATCTGCGGTCCTCCATGGCCAATGACCAGATCCGCATCGACAATACCGGTGAAGAACTGGTGGTGACCATGCCCGAGGGCATCCTGTTCGCCGTCGACAGCGCCGCGATCCGCGCCAGCCTGCAAAGCGACATCCGGGCATTGGCGCGCAACCTGCAGCAATATCCCGACACCACGGTGGATGTGGTGGGCCATACGGATGACACCGGGTCGGCCTCCTATAACCAGGATCTTTCGACCCGCCGCGCCGGCGCCGTCGCAGGTGTGATCCTTGAACAGGGCGTCGCCCCCTACCGGGTCCGCAGCTATGGACGGGGGGAAACCGCGCCGGTCGCCTCGAACAGCACACCGGAGGGTCGGCAGTTGAACCGCCGGGTCGAGATTATCATCCGCCCGGTGTCCTGATCCTGCAAAGCGGCACGAAATCCTGACCTCATCTGACCCGGCTCCCTGCGGCGCCGGGTTTTGATGGCAAGCACTTTGGCGGGGCCTGCCCGAGGCTCTTCCCTCCAGCAATTTCACACTGTCCTTCAGATTTGCGCCAGATGTGGATCGCAGTGTCCTGAAAGAATATTTCGACCTCATATTCGGGCACATCCCTGCTCCGCCCGGCGGCGCCGCCGGGCAGCGTCTGAGCCGCCCCCACGGGGCGGGCGCTTCGCTTCCTGCCCCTCGGTTCGGGCGCGGCCCTCTGCTCTGGTACAGATACCTTGCCGAATACCCGCCCGAGACGGCATCTCTGCCTCTCAATCAAGACGTCCTTTGACCAATTGCAAATTCCTCTCACCTGTCCTGACACATCCCGGCAAATCATCGCTTTAAAATTAAAGGCATCTGGCCCTAGACAACCCGCCCAACCCGGTCATATGTTTTGACCAATCGGGAGGGGTCAGGATGCCGTTTCAACGTATCGAGGCGGAAAAGCTGTCTCAATCTGTCGTGCGGCAGATTGAACAACTGATCCTGCGCGGCATCCTGCGGCCCGGCGAACGTCTGCCCTCGGAACGGGAACTCAGCGAACGGCTTGGCGTCTCGCGCCCCTCACTCCGCGAAGCCATTGCCGAATTGCAGGCCCGTGGATTGCTGGCCACCCGCGCCAGCGCCGGGATTTACGTGGCCGATGTTCTGGGCAGCGCGTTTTCCGAGGCGCTGATCCGCCTGTTTGCCGCCCATGACGAGGCGGTGTTCGATTACGTCTCGTTCCGCCGCGATCTGGAAGGGCTGGCCGCCGCCCGCGCCGCGACCCATGGCTCTGACACGGATCTGAAGGTGATCGACACGCTGTTCCACAAGATGGAAGCCGCCCATTCCAAGCGGAACCCTTCGGACGAGGCCAATCTGGACGCGGAATTTCACCTCGCCATTATCGAGGCCAGCCATAATGTCATCATGCTGCATATGATGCGGTCGATGTTCGATCTGCTGCGCGAGGGCGTGTTCTATAACCGTCAGGTGATGTTCAAACAGCGCACCACCCGCGATCTGCTGCTGGACCATCACCGCGCCATCAACGACGCGATCCAGGCCCGGGACCCCAAAGCCGCCCGCGATGCGATTATCACCCATCTGGATTATGTGGAGGATGACCTGAAAAACCAGCAGCGGGCCGAGCGCAATGAAGACATCGCCCGCCTGCGCTATCAGCATGAGCGGGCCCGCTGAGCGCATCTATAGCGTTTCGACTTTACATTGAAGCAGTAGAACGGCTTTCGCGTTTGAGCCAAAGGCGAAAGTATCCGTCTTCGGTCAAGTGTCAGTTTGGTGTCCATTCCCGGTTTTCTTTGACCAATGTGTTCGCCAGAATGATGAGTTTTCGCATGATTGTCGTCAGAGCGACTTTGGCCGGTTTGCATGCTGCGATCATGTGTTTGTAAAGGGCGCGCATGTCGGGATTGTGTCGGTTGGCGACGAGCGCCGACATGTAGAGGGCGTTTCGCAGGGGCTTCCCTGGTGGTCATAGAGGCGCATTTCACTCATATGTAACACTATACCCTGAAGAGTGTTACATTGTGAATCCTCGGTTCGAAGATCATCCCCAGGAAAAGCGAGCATTGGCTGTAGGCCCCTCCCCCGCCCCACGGGTTATCATGTAACACTATTACCCATAGTGTTACATGATGCACTTGAAACCAATGAGTATCTACAAAGATGGTCAAGGCTGTTAAGAATGTCGAACACTGTTAGAATTGGGCCTGGCCATGCGGATAACCGATTTGCACGTCAAATTTCATTCCCGGATCAAGAAAGTTCTCGGTGCCTTTGGCTTGGGAGGAATGCTACTGGCTTCCTGTGTTGGATATCCAGTTGGGCAGGCCCTTTCATACGGGCATGATCACTTTAGGCGTGCATGGCATGAACAACTATATTTCCTGGAGAATGTGTTCACTAATGTCGGCCCAGACGAGGTCATTCTATATTCCTGCGATTGGGTGACCGTCGGAAACATCGTTACCTTACAGAACCAAGAGAATTCAGGAGATACGACCGCGCGCAGCGTCGCTAATCTCCGCGTTCATTCTGTTACCTTTGAAGGGCAAAACACCTTAATACCAGAGGGTGTGGGATCGATTTCGATCCCAACGAGCTACGGTTCATTCATCATATTTAGAAGTGGCTTTTATACGTACATTTCATCCCAAACATTGATTGAACCGTTCCAGAGCGAGAACATATCAATTCATCTAAGAAACGAGCAGGGCTTAGAGCAAGAGGTATCCTTGTTCGTTCGAGCCTACCGCGTTAGCGAAACCGCTAACCAAATGGCTGACTATGGCAACCAAGTGAATGGGCCAAACGCTGAATTTCTAGGTAACGATGCTTACCAGACAGCTATGCCTGATGGGGCAATGGTCTTTGGATGGGAAGACGCGGACATTCTGATGGGTAGCGCGGCGAGTGATGCCATCTTTGGTTGGCACGGCATTGATAACATATTTGGATTTGACGGTAACGATGTTCTTGCTGGCGAGCATGACGGCGACCAACTTCATGGCGGTCGTGGCGCAGATGTTTTTTTGATCTACAGTTCGGACGCAATTCGCGGCGATGTTGACGTAGTGCATGATTTCAGCCTCCAAGAAGGTGATGTGATAAATCTTAGGCCTGTAATTTCTGCCGACGAGTGGAACGATTTGGCGGAACAAGATGATGCGGAAATCCTATATAGCAGTTTTGTCCGTGTTTCGTTCGAGGCCGATTACGTTGATATTTTGGTCGACCCGCATGGCACAGGAGAGGCGTTTCAGTCAGTTGTTAGGTTAATGTACCACGATGGTCTAACTATGAGTGACGTGAGTATTGCAGACTGGATACAAAGAGGCGTGTTGTTGGTCGGACATTGAATGGTTGCAACCGACCTTTGAATGTCACTTCACCGAATATTTCTTTCTAAAGCATGCTACTTGCATAGCCTAAAACACCCTGCCTTAAACTTGAATCACAAATGCCCTGCCACGCTTCGCGTTCCCGGGACATTTGTGATGCGCGATGTCTCAGGTTTAAGGCAGCATGCTATAGAACACATACAGCGTAACACTATTAGTAATAGTGTTACTTTTCGTATTGAAATACTCACTGCTAAAGCGTTTTCAGTTTACGTAGAAGCGTATCTGTCGCTCCCAGCTCGGTCTGGCGGCTCTTCCGGCGGCTTGGGCTGACGCATAAAAAAGACATTCAGGCCCTTGAGCAGAAGCGGGCAAAGGTTGCCCGGCAAAGGCATGTCTGGATCACGCACCGCCAGCCCTTGATGGCGCATATGCTGGAACGCATCGGCTTTCTTCCCTCTCGTGCATCGCTTGCGCGATACCCTGCCGGGCGACGGATGAGACCTGGCTCAAGACCAATATGGCCAAAACCATGGGCCGGGCACCGCGTGGCCGGCGGCTGGTTGATCATGCTCCGTTCGGGCACTGGCGCACGCAGACCTTTGTTGCGACGTCGCGCCACGACAGGCTGGATGCGCCTTCCCGGTCGGTCACGCCACCGGTTTCACTCTGCCGCGCCACCCGCGAAAGCATTGCCGTTCTGCCAGTCGCAGGGGGCGTCGCGCATCTCCAGATGCAAGCGGTCGCCGGTATAGGGATGGGCGGCGGCCACATCCTCATTCAGCTCGATCCCCAGACCGGGGGCGGCGGGGGCCTCGACAAACCCGTTTTCGACCTTCGGGCGGCCTGTGACCAGCGCATCATGGAACGGGGTTTCGATCGCCTCGACCATCAGCAGGTTCGGGCAACTGACCCCGAAATGCACATTGGCGGCCCATTCCACCGGACCGGCATAGAGATGCGGGGCCATATGCGCGTTATAGACCTCGGCCATGGCGGCGATCTTCTTGGCCTCCCATATGCCGCCGACACGGCCAAGCGCGGGTTGCAGGATCCGCGCGGCACCCTGGCGCAGCACCGGCGCGAATTCCGCCTTGGTACACAGCCGCTCCCCCGTTGCCACGGGGATCGCGGTGGCGCGCGCCACCTCGGCCATGGCGGCGCAATTGTCGGGCGGCACCGGTTCCTCGTACCAAAGCGGGTCAAACCGCTCCAACGCCTTGGCCAGACGGATTGCGCCTGCGGTCGAAAACTGCCCATGGGTGCCGAAAAGCAGATCGGCCCGGTCCCCCACCGCCGCGCGGATCCGGGTGCAATGGGCCACGGATTGCGCGATATCCGACAGCGCCGGCATATGCCCGCCGCGCATGGTGTAGGGGCCTGCGGGGTCGAATTTCACTGCGGTCCAGCCCTCTGCAACCAGGGCGGCGGCAGCCTCGGCCGCCTGATCCGGGCGGGTCCAGAACGCCGTGCCGTCATGATGCTCCATCGGGTAGAGATAGGAATAGGCGCGCAGCCGGTCATTCATCCGCCCGCCAAGCAGCGCCCAGACCGGCCGCTCCCGCGCCTTGCCCAGAATATCCCAACAGGCGATTTCAAGGCCGGAAAACGCACCGATCACTGTCGGGTCGGGCCGTTGCGTGAACCCGCTGGAATAGACCCGGCGGAACATTTTTTCGATGTCCTCGGGGCTTTCGCCCTCCATATGGCGTTCAAACACATCCGTGATGACCGCGCGCATCGCCTCTGGCCCGACAGCCGCGGCATAAACCTCGCCCAGCCCGGTGATCCCGCAGGCGGTGGTCACCCGCAGGGTCAGCCAGTACCGCCCGCCCCATCCGGGCGCTGGCGGTGCGGTGACAAAGACCTCAAGATCGGCAAGTTTCATGGCAGGGTCCTTTCCCGGCGGCTCAGACGAAAAACAGATCATGTTTCCCCGGACGGGTCCAGAGACGCGCCCGGCGACCGGTGGGGTACGGGCGTCTGCAACAGGCTTTCAGAACACAATCACATTGCGGCGCGCCTTGCCCGCCCTGGTATCGGCAATCGCCTCATTGATCTGGTCCAGTGACCAGCGGCCCGAGATCAGCTCATCCAGTTTCAGCCGCCCCTGGCCGTACAGCTCCACCATCCAGGGAATATCCCGTTTCAGCACCACCTCCCCCATCAGCGCGCCGCGCATCCCCTGCCCGGTCGCGGCGATGATCACCGGCTCATAGCTGGAACTTTGCCCCGAATGCGGCATCCCCACCGCATAGACCGTGCCCCCGGGGCCAGCAGGTGCAGCGCCACATCATAGGCCGGGATGGCGCCGACCGAGACCAGCACATGATCGGCCCCGCGCCCAGCCGTCAGTGCGCGCACCGCCTTCCAGGGTTTCGGATCGCTTGCCAGCACGCCATCGGTGGCGCCGAAAGTCTTGGCATCCTCCAGTTTCGAAGGCTCCAGATCCATCACGATGATCTTCGCCGCACCGGCGATATAGGCCCCTTGTATCGCGTTCAGCCCCACGCCGCCCGCGCCGATCACCACCACATTATCCCCCGGGCGAATGCCCGCCGTATTCACCGCCGCACCCACACCCGTGGGCACGCCACAGGCCAGCAGACAGGCCGCATCGGGCGACAGGCCCCCCACCGGCGCGATCTGGCTTTGGTCGACCACCACCTTTTCGGCGAAACCCGCGCATTTCAGGCCCTTGGTCAGCGCTGTGCCATCCCCGGCGGTCAGGGTCGGTGTGACCGGCTCGGATGAACTGCAATAGACCGGCGCGCCCGAGGCACAATCCACGCATGTGCCGCAGGCCCGGATCAGGGTCACGATGACCCTTGCGCCGGTCTCAAGACCGCTGACCCCGGGGCCGATGCCGGTGACGATCCCGGCGGCCTCATGGCCGTAGACCGCAGGCAGATCCCCGCCCCAACCACCGTCGATGAACGAGATGTCGGAATGGCAGATCGCCACCGCCTCCAGCGTCACCTCGACCTCGCCAAATGCGGGCGCCCGCAGGGTTACCTCTTCGATGGACAGCGGGTCGCCAAAGGCATGGCAGATGGCGGCTTTGATCTTGGTCACGGATATGTCTCCCTGGACTTTCGCGTGACATTGGAAGCGGTTTGCCCCACCCGCAAGCCCAATCGCGGCGTAAACCGCCCGTTTCCGTCATCGGGATGTGGGTGGGATATTCGGGCATAGGCTGTACCACCTCGCCCGGCGGCACCGCCGGGCAGCGTCTGAGCCGCCCCCACGGGGCGCGGGCGCTTCTCGCCCACCCCTCGGTTCGGGCGATGCCCTCTGCCTGTGTCTGTACGGCCCACCCGCCGGGCGAAGCTTGCAGCAGGCCCCGAAACATCGGACAAGGGCCGGAACGGAGGGTTCCATGAACAGTATCGCACTTGGCGACACCCATCTGCATTTCCGCGAAGACGGCGACCCGGGCGGCCCGCCGGTCGTGTTCGCCAATGCGCTTGGCACCGATCTGCGGCTCTGGGACGATATCATCGCCCGCCTGCCCGGCTCTCTGCGCCTGATCCGCTATGACAAGCGCGGCCATGGCCTGTCGGGCTGCCCGCCCGGCCCGTACACGATGGGCGCGCTGGTCCGCGATGCCGAACACCTGCTGGACGCGCTGAATATCCGCGACTGCGTCTTTGTCGGCCTCTCCATCGGCGGGATGATCGCCCAGGGGCTTGCGGCCAAACGGCTTGATCTGGTGCGCGCCCTTGTCCTGTCGAACACCGCCCCCAAAATCGGCACCCGCGCCCTGTGGGAGGATCGGATCGCCATGGTCGAAGATCAGGGGCTCAAGGCGATGTCGGGCGCGATCATGGACCGCTGGTTCAGCAAATCCTTCCGCAACAGCCCCGCGACCCCCCCTGGCAGCGCATGCTGGAGACCACGGATGCGGCGGGTTATGCGGGATGCTGCGCCGCGGTTGCGGGCAGTGATTTCTACACCCCCACCGCCACCCTGCGCCTGCCGACCCTGGTCATCGCCGGGTCCGAGGATGCCTCCACCCCGCCGGATCTGATCCGCGAACTGGCCGCCCTGATCCCCGGCGCCCGGTATGAGATGATCCGCGGTGCGGGCCATCTGCCCTGTATCGAGGCACCGGAAACCTATGCCGCCCTTCTGAGTGATTTCCTGACCGGTCAGGGTGTGATCGGGGCCGCGTCATGAGCGTCTCTGCCTTTGACAGCCCGCTTTACCGCGACCTGTTCACCGACCGGGAGACCGCCCGGCTGTTCACCGACAGCGCCGAGATACGCGCCATGCTGCTGGTCGAAGGCGCGCTGGCCAGGGCCCAGGGCGCGCTTGGCCTGATCCCGGCCGAGGCGGGCGCGGCCATCCATCGCGCCAGCCTTGAGGTGCAGATCGACCCCGCCGCACTGGCCGGTGCGACCGGCGAAAACGGGGTGCCGATCCCCGGCCTTCTGACCGCCTTTCGCGCCGAAATCGGCGATCCGCAAACCGCCCGATACCTCCATTGGGGGGCCACATCACAAGACATCATCGACACCGCGCTTGCCCTGCGCCTGCGACAGGCCCTGAGCAGGATCAACGGGGAGGCATCCCGTCTGGCCCGGGCGCTGGCCGATCTGGCCGAAACCCATGCGGAAACCCCGATGGCGGGCCGCACCTATGGCCAGCATGCCACGCCCACCAGTTTCGGGGCGGTGGCGGCCAGTTGGGGCCGCCCGATCCTGTCCCATCAGACGCGGCTGGAAGCGCTGCGGCCCGGGCTTTTGTCGGTCTCCCTGTCCGGGGCGGCGGGCACCGGCGCGGCCTTCGGGCCAGACCTTCCCGCCCTGCGACAGGCGCTGGCCGATGCGCTTGACCTCACCTGCCCGCCCGGCTCCTGGCACAGCCAGCGCGACAATATCGCCGCCCTGGCCGGATGGCTGACCGGGCTCACCGGATCCTGCGGCAAGATCGGCGAGGATCTGATCCTGCTGACCCAGACCGATATTGCCGAGGTCACATTGGGCCGCACCGGCACCTCCTCCACCATGCCGCAGAAACAGAATCCTGTCGGCGCTTCGGTTCTGGTGGCTCTGGCGCGTCACAACATTGCGCTGAACGGGGCGATGCAATCGGCTCTGCTGCACCGGCAGGACCGGGATGGCGCCGCCTGGTTCACCGAATGGCTTTCCCTGCCGCCGATGATCATGGGCGCGGCGAAGGCGGTTGCCCTGGCCGCCGATCTTGCAGAAACCCTGCAACCGAATCTGGCCCGCATGGCGGCGAATATGGCCG
This sequence comes from Rhodophyticola sp. CCM32, assembly GCF_004751985.1. Lineage (NCBI taxonomy): Bacteria > Pseudomonadati > Pseudomonadota > Alphaproteobacteria > Rhodobacterales > Roseobacteraceae > Rhodophyticola > Rhodophyticola sp. CCM32. The sequence goes on along the minus strand of NZ_CP038492.1, from coordinate 646,446 downwards.
GCAATCTTGATCTGATCCATGCAGAGATGCTCAGCCAGGCCCTGTCCACTGTCATGACAATCCCGGAGTCAAAAAACAAAATCAAAGTATTATGCGAGGAAGCTAAGGTCACGCAAACAGCGCTGACCACGCTTGTCGCCCGTGATTTTCCGGGGCTTGATCTCGCCGAAACGCTCAACCCCGGCACCTTGTTGGGCCACGCTCCGGCAGAGGCCCGCGCCTTTGCCGATACTGTCCGCAAGCGCCAAGGCTGACCGGCGACACAAGATGATTGCCGGGTCCCGCCCGCCCCGTTATAGCTTTTCGGATTTTACCCGAAACGCTTCAGGGTGATTTTCTGTCCCCCCCGGGCACCCTATCGGACCTAATCCATGCGCAACCGGCTGCCCCTTGTCTTCATCCTGATCACTGTGGCCTTTGACGCCATGGGCATCGGCCTGATCTTCCCGGTGATGCCCGATCTGATCCGCTCGGTCCGCAGCGCCGATCTGGCCAATGCGGCGCTTTGGGGCGGTATCCTGTCGGCCGCCTATGCGGTGATGCAATTCGCCTTCTCCCCCACACTTGGCAATCTCAGCGACAGGTTCGGGCGCCGCCCGGTCCTGCTGGTCTCGATGGCGGTGATGGCACTGGATTATGCGGTAATGGCGGTTGCGGGCACCATCTGGCTGCTGCTGGCAGGCCGGATTGTTGCCGGGGTCGCGGCAGCCACCCAATCCACCGCGATGGCCTATATGGCCGACATCACCAAACCTGACAAACGCGCCCAGAATTTCGGCCTGATCTCGGCCGGGTTCGGGGTCGGGTTTATCCTTGGCCCGGTCATCGGCGGGTTGTTGGGCGGGCTTGATCCGCGCGCGCCCTTTGTCGTGGCCGCCTTTCTGGCCGTGATCAATTTTGCCTTTGGCTATATCGTGCTGCCGGAATCCCTGAGCCCGGAAAAGCGCCGGTCCTTTCAGTGGCGTCGCGCCAACCCTCTTGGAGGATTGCAATATATCGGAAAACTTCCAGGCGTTAAAATCCTGCTGATTGTCATGTTTTCCTATCAGATTTCCAACTTTGTCTATCCTGTGATCTGGGCCTATTACACACAGGCCGCCTTTGGCTGGAGCACGGGTCAAATCGGCCTGTCCCTTGCCGGTTATGGCCTGTCGGTTGCCCTGGTTCAGGGGCTGCTGATCCGGGTGATCCTGCCGGTTCTGGGGGAAAGCCGGGCGGTTTTCTGGGGGTTGCTTCTCAACATGGCCTGTCTGGTCGGGTATGGTCTGGCCAGCGCGGGCTGGATGATCTGGGTGCTGTTGCCGATCTCGGCCCTTGGCGCGATTGTGGCCCCGGCGATGCAGGCGCTTATGTCGCGCAGGGCCGGGCCGGATCAGCAGGGCGAATTGCAGGGCGTGCTGGCCTCGCTTGGGGCGCTGTCGATGATCATCTCGCCCCTAGTGATGACACAGGCGTTTTTCTGGTTCACCCGCGCGGGCGCCGACCCGGCCCTGCCCGGCGCGCCCTTCCTGCTGTCGGCGGTTCTGATGCTGGCCGGTTTCACGATATTCGCGTTTGGGTCCCGCCGGGCCGGGGCGGATGGCGATGTTCAGTCCGGCCCGTCCGACAAGACCTCTGCATAAAGCGCGGCATCCACATTGCCGCCCGATGCGGTGACAATCACCGTATCACCCGCCAGCGCCGCCCCGTGATAGAGCGCCGCCGCAAGCGCCACCGCGCCACCGGGTTCCAGCACCAGTTTCAGCCGCAGGAACGCCGCCCGCATCGCCGCGCGCACCTCGGCATCGCTGACGACCAGCCCCGGGCCGCAGCGCGCCGCCATGACCGGAAAGGTGATCTGCCCCGGAGACGGGGTGAGGATCGCATCGCAAAACCCTGATTCTGTACCGGTATTCGCAACGATCCGACCCGCCGCCAGGGACCGGGCCGTATCATCGAACCCCTCGGGTTCCACCGGTCTGACCCGCATGGCCGGCGCATGGGCCTGCAACGCCAGGGCAATGCCCGAGGTCAGCCCGCCACCGCCGCAACAGGTCAGAACCTCGGCCCCGGTCACGCCGATCCCGGCGGCCTGTTCGGCAATTTCCAGCCCGCAGGTGCCCTGCCCGGCAATCACCAGCGGCTCATCAAACGGTTTGATCAGGGTCAGCCCCCGTTCACCCTGCATCCGCGCGCCGATCTCATTGCGATCCTCGCCACCGGCGCGGTCATACAGCACCACCTCGGCGCCAAGCCCGCGGGTGTTGTCGATCTTCAGCGCCGGGGCATCTGCGGGCATGATGATGGTGGCGGGCACCCCGTGCAGCCGGGCGGCAAGGGCCACCCCCTGGGCATGATTGCCCGAGGAAAACGCCAGCACGCCCTTTGCCCGCACCGATGGCTCCAGCCCCGACAAAGCCGACCAGCCGCCGCGAAACTTGAAACTGCCCGTATGTTGCAGGCATTCCGCCTTCACCAGCACCTGCCGCCCGGCCATCTCGTCCAGAAACGGCGAGGACAAAAGCGGCGTGCGCCGCACATGGCCCCGGGCCCGTTCGGCGGCGGCCTCGATCATCGCAATATCGCTCATGAGACCTGATCCAGAAACTCGAAGATCAGCACCACGGCGCCCGGTTCATCCAGAAACGGCACATGCCCCCGGTCGGGGATCTCTGCAAACAGCATATCGGGGCGGCGGCGGCGCATCTCGGCAGTGCTATCCCCCGACAGAAGGTTGGAATTGGCCGCCCGGATCAACCCAAGCGGCAGCCCTTCCAGCGCATCGAACAGGGGCCAGAGATCCGGCGCCGGCTTGCTGGTGTCGAATGCGGGCGCCACCGCCTCGCGCAGGCGCGGGTCATAGCGCAGATGCAACCTGCCCCCCTCTTCGCGCCACAGGCGACGGGCCATGGCGGCCCAGGTTTCCGCCGGCACATTCCGGAAATCCGGCGCGTTGGCCCCGGGCAGGGCCGCGGCGGCCTCTGCCAGGCTGCCATAGGCGGGCGGGCGCCCGATATACTCCATGATCAGGTCCAGCCCTGCGGTGTCGATCACCGGGCCCACATCGTTCAGAATGACCCCTGACAGCCGGTCCTTCGCCGTCGCGGCCAGCATCATCGCCACCAGCCCACCACGGGAGGTGCCCAGAATGGACACCTTATCGAGCCCCAGATGATCCAGCAGGCTCAGCACATCCTGCGCCTCCTGCGGGACGGTGTAACTGCCCGGGTCCGGCGCATAATCCGAGGCCCCCCGGCCCCGGAAATCCATCGTGATGATCCGCGCCCGATCTGAAAACGCCTCCAGAACCGGTTCAAAATCCTCCATATTCCGGGTCAGGCCGGGCAGGCATAGCAGCGGCACACCGGTCCCCTGATCCGCATAGGCAAGCTGCAAGCCGTCCCTGGCCGTCACATGGCGGATCATTGCGCAAACCTTGCGGCGATATCGGGCACATCGGTCAGATCACCGGAAATCTGGCTTGGCGAACCCGGAAGCCGGTCCTGCGGTTCCCCCATGCGGTTCACCCAAAGCACATGAAACCCGTATGACCCGGCCGAGGCCGCATCCCATCCGTTTGAAGAGACGAACAATACCTCGTCCTTCGCCACATCCATATGTTTTTCCACCAGCCCGTAAACCCGGGCATCGGGCTTGAAGATACCTTCCTCTTCCACGCTCAGAACCGCATCCAGCATCCCGCCGATCCCGGCACTGTCCACGGCGGCCTCCAGCATCCGGGGGAGCCATTGGACAGGATCGCATTCCGCATCCCGCCCTGTTTCAGCTTTTGCAGCATTTCGGGCACTTCCGGATAGGCCGGAAGCGTCCAGTAGAGACCCAACAGACGTTCCCGCAGGGCCGGATCGGCCTGATCCGTGACATCCAGCGCCCAATCCAGCGCATCCTGCGTCACCTGCCAGAAATCCACATGTTCGCGGGTGATCGCCCTGAGCCAGGAATACTGAAGCTGCTTGTTCCGCCAATGGCTGGACACTTGCTGCCAGACGGCGGCAAACCCTTCCAGCCCGTCTTCCTCGGCCAGTTTGCGGGCCGCTGCATTTACATCGAACAACGTTCCATAAGCATCGAAAATACAAGTCGAAATTGGCATCTGTACGGCCTCTTCTTCAGAGCATTCTGCGGTCTCATCAACACGGTTCAGCACGTGATCAGCGGGTGCGCCTGCGCCCGGCTGATTGAGACGCCACGCGCGCCGAGTCAATGTTAACACAAAATGCGATCGTTAAGTGTATGGTGACATAAGCATTTCATGCGGACAATTCGCAATCTCATATTTATGTCTGCGCATACCCGCGCGGGCGGTCAGGCCCGGATCACAGGTTCTCGGGCTGCATCATGCCCAGCACGTGATATCCGCCATCCACGGTGATGATCTCTCCGGTGGTGCAGGCCCCGTAATCCGAGATCAGATAGACCGCCGTGCCGCCAATCGCCTCCAGCGTTGCATTGGCGCGCAGCGGCGCATTCGCCTCGGTCGCCTTGAACGTCCTGCGGGCGCCGCCGATGGCTGCCCCGGCCAGGGTTTTCATCGGCCCCGGGCTGATCGCGTTCACCCGAATACCTTCCGGTCCCAGATCATTGGCCAGATAGCGCATCGCCGATTCCAGTGCCGCCTTGGCCACCCCCATCACATTGTAGAACGGCGTCACCCGGTTCGATCCCTGATAGGTCAGGGTCAGAATGGTTCCGCCCTCAGGCATCAGGTCAGAGGCCCGTTTCGCCACGTCGATCAGCGAATAGCACGAGATCGCCAGCGAGGTTTTGAAATTCTCCCGCGTGGTGTTGATAAACCGGCCCGTCAGCTCGGTTTTATCTGAAAACGCAATGGCATGGATGACAAAGTCAATCTGCCCCCATTCGGCTTTCAGCCGCGCGAAACACGCATCCAGAGAGGCATCATCGGTCACATCCACATCCAGCAGGATATCCGACCCGACCGAGGCCGCCAGCGGGGCCAGCCGCTTGCCGAATGCCTCCCCCTGATAGGAAAAGGCCAGTTCCGCCCCTTCCGCATGCAAGGCGCGCGCAATGCCCCAGGCGATGGACCGGTCATTGGCGACCCCCATGATCAACCCGCGCTTGCCTGTCATCAAATCGGCCATAATCTTGATTACCTGTTATATTTTGACAAAAGCATCGACCCGTTGGTGCCCCCGAACCCGAAGGAATTGGTCATCACCGTATCCAGCCCCGCGGCCGCCACGGGTGTGGTGGCGATTTCCTCGGGGCTCAGGGCCGGATCAAGGGTTTCCACATTGATCGAGGGGGCGATGAAATCCCCCTCCAGCATCAGCAGGCAGAAACTCGCCTCCAGCGCGCCGGCGGCCCCCTGGGCATGGCCGGTCATGGATTTGGTGGAGGAGATCGGCGGCGTGCGGCCCTGGCCGAACACCCGGCGCACGGCCTCCACCTCGCCCACATCGCCGACCGGGGTCGAGGTGCCATGCGCATTGATATAGCTGACCTTGCGACCCTCCGGCAGGGTTTGCAGCGCCAGCCGCATCGCCCGTTCGCCGCCTTCACCGGACGGGGCCACCATGTCATGCCCGTCCGAGGTTGCGGCAAAGCCGGTGACCTCCGCATAGATCTTCGCGCCCCGGGCCTGCGCCCGGTCCAGTTCTTCCAGAACCAGAATCGCGCCGCCGCCGCCAATCACGAACCCGTCGCGATCCGCATCAAAGGCGCGGCTTGCGCGGTCCGGCGTATCGTTGAATTTCGACGACATTGCCCCCATCGCATCGAACAGGCAGGACAGGGTCCAGTCCAGTTCCTCCGCCCCGCCGGCAAACATCACATCCTGCTTTCCCATCATGATCTGTTCTGCCGCCACACCGATACAATGCAGGCTGGTCGAACAGGCCGAGGTGATGGAATAGTTGATCCCCTTGATCTTGAACGCGGTGGACAGGTTGGCCGAGATCGTGGAGGACATGCATTTGGGCACCGCGAAGGGCCCGATCCGCTTGGTGGCGCCGGTGGACAGAACAGTCTGATGGGCGGTGAACATCGCCGAGGTCGAGGGCCCGCCGGACCCTGCGATCAGTCCCGTATGCGGGTTTGAGATATCGCTGTCTTCCAGCCCCGCATCCGTAATCGCCTGGCTCATCGCGATATGGGCATAGGCCGCGCCCGGCCCCATGAAGCGGAGCGTCCGCTTGTCCACATGTTCGGCCACATCAATTTTCAGAGAACCCGCGATCCGGCTGCGAAACCCATGCTCCGCCATGGCCTCATTGGCCTCGATCCCCGAGCGCCCGGCCTTCAGCGACGCCGTGACCTCAGCAGCCGAGTTCCCGATGGGGGACACAATACCCAGCCCTGTAACAACAACCCGGCGCATCTGCACCTCCCTGGAAAATCTCAGCTATCCGACAGCGCGACTCTCATGTCTTTTACCTGATAGATCACTTCGCCATCCGCCTCCACCCTGCCATCGGCCACGCCCATGGTCAGGCGGCGGGTCTGGATCGCTTTTGTGAATTCCACGAAATAGGTCAGCATCCTGCGATCGGGCCGCACCATGCCGGTCAGCTTCACCTCGCCCACGCCAAGGGCATATCCGCGCCCCTGCCAGCCACGCCAGCCCAGGTTGAACCCGGTCAACTGCCAAAGCCCGTCAAGGCCCAGACACCCGGGCATGATCGGATTGCCGGGGAAATGGCAGTCGAAAAACCACAGATCCGGGGTGATATCGAACTCGGCACGCACATGGCCTTTGCCATGGTCGCCGCCATCGCCCGAGATATCGGTGATCCGGTCCATCATCAGCATCGGCGGTTCAGGCAGTTGCGCATTGCCCGGCCCGAACAACTCTCCGCGCGCGCATTTCAGCAGGGCAGCCTTGTCAAAGCTTGTTGGATAATCCGCCATGCGTCCCTGCTCCCCAATATGTCTTGCATTCTAAGATGCGTTTGCGTCCATGTCCCTAACATTTAGGCAACAAAGCTGGCAAGAGCACCCCAAAGCAGTCCAGATGCGAGTCGCTCGCAAAAACTATTTGAAAAACCGGATCAAAGCATCATATAATGCGATAAGGACCAGCAGGAAAGACGCCAGAGATGACCCCCGAAGCCCTTGAACGCGGCACAAAATGGTTGGCACAGGCCGATCTGAGACCCACGCGACAGCGTCTGTCTCTGGCCACTCTTCTGGTCGGCGACGGGCAGGACCGCCATGTCACCGCCGAAAGCCTGCATGACGCCGTGTTGAACACCGGTGACAAGGTTTCGCTGGCCACTGTGTATAATACGCTGAAAGCGTTCTGCGATGTGGGCCTGATGCAGGAGGTCACGGTGGATGGCTCCCGGTCGTATTTCGATACACGCATGGATGATCACCCCCATTACTATTGGGAAGATAACGCAAGGCTGACCGATGCGCCCGCATCCGAGTTGAAAATCACCGCCCTGCCGACCCCGCCACAGGGCTATGAGATCGCCAAGGTCGATGTGGTGATCCGCCTGCGCCCCACCTCCTGAACCGGGGCGGAATTCCCCGGAATTCCGTCTGGAAAACGCCCGTTTTCCATGTGTTGCCCTCCCGGAAAACACCTGCACGCCCCATCTGCCAGGCTTTGCGCCCACAGGGTCAAACACCTGCCCCCACCCGCGCCTCTGCCCGGAAAACCCCGGTTTTCCACATGTTTTCCTCCCGGAAAACACCTGCACGCAGTTTCTGCTGGCCTTTGCGCCCGCAGCATTGTAACGCCCTGCCAACCCCATTCTGACCCAAGGCCGTTCCCATATGGACCTCCGCAATATCGCGATCATCGCCCATGTCGATCATGGCAAAACCACCCTTGTGGATGAGCTGCTGAAACAATCCGGCGCCTTCCGGGACAATCAGGCCGTCGCCGAACGCGCGATGGACAGCAATGATCTGGAGCGTGAACGCGGCATCACCATTCTGGCCAAGGCGACATCGCTGGAATGGAACGGCATGCGGATCAATATCGTCGACACCCCCGGCCACGCGGATTTCGGCGGCGAGGTGGAGCGGATTCTCTCGATGGTGGACGGGGTTGTGCTGCTGGTGGATGCGGCCGAAGGGCCGATGCCGCAAACCAAATTCGTCACCTCCAAGGCCCTGGCCCTTGGCCTCAGGCCGATCGTGGTGCTGAACAAGGTCGACAAACCCGATGCGGAACCCGACCGGGCGCTGGATGAATGCTTTGATCTCTTCGCCAATCTGGGCGCCGATGACGATCAGCTTGATTTCCCGCATCTCTATGCCTCGGGCCGGGCCGGTTGGGCCGATGAAACCCTGGACGGCCCGCGCAGGGATCTCTCCGCCCTGTTTGATCTGGTGGTCGCCCATGTGCCCGCCCCGAAACAGATCGCCCAGGCCGGGGCACCGTTCCGGATGCTGGCAACCACCCTTGGCTCTGATCCGTTTATCGGCCGCATCCTGACCGGTCGCGTTGAAAGCGGCACGCTGAAAACCGGCGAAACCGTCAAGGCGCTCAGCCGCGATGGCGACAAGGTGGAACAGTTCCGCGTCACCAAGATTCTCGCCTTCCGGGGTCTCAGCCAGCAACCGATCGAGCTTGCCGAAGCCGGCGATATCGTCAGCCTGGCGGGCATGTCAAAAGCCACCGTCGCCGATACGATCTGCGATGTGTCACTCACCGATCCGATCCCGGCACAGCCCATCGACCCGCCCACGATCACCGTCACCTTCGGCATCAATGACAGCCCGCTTGCGGGCAAGGACGGCAAAAAGGTCCAGTCCCGGGTGATCCGCGAGCGGCTGATGAAAGAGGCGGAAAGCAATGTCGCGATCCGCATCAGCGACACACCGGGCGGTGAGGCGTTCGAGGTCGCGGGCCGGGGCGAATTGCAGATGGGTGTGCTGATCGAAAACATGCGCCGCGAGGGGTTTGAGCTGTCGATCTCCCGGCCCCAGGTTCTGTTTCTGGAAGAAAACGGCGCCCGGCTGGAACCGGTCGAGGAAGTCACCATCGACGTCGATGACGAGTATACCGGCGCGGTGATCGAAAAACTCACCGGCCCCCGCAAGGGCGAATTGTCGGAAATGAAACCGGCAGGCGCGGGCAAGACCCGCATCGTCGCGCAGGTCCCCTCCCGCGGGCTGATCGGCTATCACGGGGAGTTTCTGACCGATACGCGCGGCACCGGTGTTCTCAACCGCGTGTTTCACGCCTGGGAACCCTATAAGGGCCAGATCCCGGGCCGCCGCGCCGGGGTTCTGATTTCCATGGAAAACGGCAGTTCGGTTGCCTATGCGCTGTGGAATCTCGAAGAACGGGGCCGCATGTTCATCGGCGCGCAGGAAGCGATCTATACCGGCATGATCATCGGCGAACACAGCCGCGACAATGATCTGGAAGTGAACCCGCTGAAAGGCAAGAAACTGACCAATGTGCGCGCCTCCGGCACTGATGATGCGGTGCGTCTGACCACACCGGTCACCATGTCGCTGGAACAAGCCATCGCCTATATCGACGATGACGAACTGGTCGAGGTCACGCCAAACGCGATCCGCCTGCGCAAACGGTTCCTTGACCCCCATGAACGCAAACGCCAGGCCCGCGCGGCCTCCTGACCCGCAGCAGCCTGCAATGCGTGACCCCCGTATCGTCCGTTTCTATCTCAACAAAGACCTTAAAAAACGGGCCGCGCGGGGTGAGCATAATTTCCTCAACCGGTTCTGCGCCGTGCTGGAACGCGCCGGTTTCCGCACCGCGTTCCATGTTCTCACCGAATCTGAGAGGCTGAAATCCGCCAGCAGGCCGGGCTATGCGGTCTATCTGATGCAGCCGCCGATGACGGCCCGCGGGCTGACCATCCGCAAGAACTATATCTATCCGTTCTGGAAAATCGAAAGTGATGCCGAACGGTGGGACTGGCCCGTGGCCCGGGCCATCTTCGACCCGCACACCGCCCCGCAGCCCGAGGCGAAACGCTTCACAAACCGTTGGCGGAAAAAGCTTTTTGGGGAAAGCGCTGAACAGACGCGCCGCGACGGGTTTGTCTATGTCCCCTTGCAGGGGCATCTGCTGGATCACAGGTCTTTCCAGTCCTGCAGCCCGATCGAAATGCTGGAACAGATCGCAACCCTCGACAGGGACCGCGCGGTTGTCGCCACCCTGCATCCCGGCGAAGACTACACACCGGCGGAGCGTGACGCGCTGACAGCCCTGATGGAACGCACGCCCCGGCTCAAACTCACGGACCAATCCATGATCCCGCTTTTGCAGGGCTGCGATTATGTCGCCACGCAGAATTCATCGGTGGCGCTGTCAGGGTATTTCTTCCACAAGCCTGCGGCGCTTTTCGCGCGGATCGATTTCCATCACATCGCCGCAAATGTGCATGATCTGGGCGTTGAGAAGGCCCTGCGCCAGGCCCCGCATATGACGCCGGATTACGACGCCTATCTCTGGTGGTTCCTGCAGGATCAGTCGATCAATGCCGGGCATCCCGACGGAGAGGCCAAAATTGAGGCCGCCCTCAGACGCGCGGGCTGGATCACCTGAGCCGGGCTTATCCGCCGCTGCTTTCTCCGCCGCCAAACAGATGATCCATGCTCATCGACGGCTGGTCACAGCCCGCCTCGCCCACGATCCTTGCCGGCACGCCCGCCACGGTCTTGCAGGCCGGCACATCGGCCAGCACCACCGAGCCTGCGGCCACGCGCGAACAATTGCCGACCCGGATATTGCCCAGCACTTTCGCCCCGGCTCCGATCAGAACCCCGTCGCCGATCTTCGGATGCCGGTCCTCTTCTTCCTTGCCGGTGCCGCCCAGGGTCACCGAATGCAGCATCGACACATTGTCGCCCACCACAGCCGTTTCCCCGATGACGATGGAATGGGCGTGGTCAATCATGATACCCTGCCCGATCCGGGCCGCCGGGTGAATGTCGATCCCGAAAACCTCGCTCACCCGCATCTGGATGAAATAGGCAAAATCCCTGCGCCCCTCGCGCCACAGCCAATGACCGATGCGATAGGCCTGGATCGCCTGAAACCCCTTGAAATAAAGCAGGGGCTGCATGAACCGGTGGCAGGCCGGGTCGCGTTCGGCCACCGCAACGATATCGGCCCGCGCCGCAGCGCCGATCCCGGCTTTTGCGGCAAAGGCCTCATCCGCAATCTCGCGCAATATCTGCTCCGACATATCGCCCGAGGTCAGCTTTTGCGCCACGCGGTAAGCCAGCGCCCGCTCCAATGTCTCGTGATGCAGCACCGATCCGTGGATCAGCCCGCCCAGCAAAGGCTCCGCCTGTACGGCATCGCGCGCCTCGGCGGTGATGCGGGACCAGACCGGGTCAATCTCGGCGATATGTGTGCGGCGCTCTGCCATGGCGGTCTCCTTCTGGGTCTGCAAATCCTTTATACCAGATAGGCAGGCCACCCCAAGAAAGAAACCGTGATCTGTGTCATCACATAGAGCATCGTCCATTTAATCTGTAACGCATATACATTACGCAGAGGGCATCGCCCGAACCGAGGGGTGGGCGCTGCCCGGCGGTACCGCCGGGCGGAAGGGTGGTGTGGGGTGGTGTGGAATTTCAGGCCGAAGCTATAGTGTCGGGCAGGGCCAGCATCGCATAATGGGCGACAATCCGCACAACCCCTTCGGTGAAATCCGCCCCTTCGGACGAGATCAGCAGCGGGGTCGCGGACCAATAGACCAGCGGCGTGGACGGTCCCGAAACCCAGGAATTCAAACTCACGCCCAGCCCCGAGCCATAGCGCAGATCATCCCCATCCACCCCCAGACGCCAGGTCGTGGCCCCGCCGATGGCCGTGGTGACCAACCCGGTCACCCCGAAGGCCAGCGCGCGTTCGGGGAAAATCACCGGCGTTTCCACGCTGGCCCCGGCGGTGATCGTCACATCCGTCTCGACCGAGCGCAGCGCCATCCCCGCACCGTTCTGGGTCAGGGTCACCGCACCTGCGCGCCAATCCTCCCCGTCATGCATCGCCAGCACGCCCTGATCGAGGATCACCGCCCGGAACCCCCGGCGCGGCGGCACAAAATCCCAGCCACCATTGACAAAAATGGCGATATTGCCGCCTTGCCCGGCCCATGCGTTGACGCCGTTTGACGGCACCCCATAGCAGATGCCGTCCTCCGCCACCCCCGGCGGATCATTCTGCGTCACCGATTGCAGGCGCAGTTGCACCATCCCGTCCAACCGGCTCAACCCGGCGTTCACGGTCACATGTTTCTGCGCCTGTGACGGGCTTAAAAGCGGCAGGTTCAAGTGTGGAGTATCAGTCATCAATCATGATCCTTGTAAAGGGCCCCGGGCCAAACCGCCCGGAAATCTGAGCAACATCAATGCTGTAGGGTGTGGTTGTGCCATCGCTGGCAAGGGCCGCATCGCTATAGCTCCAGGCGGGCGCACTGACCGTGACCTCCCGTTTCAGCCCACTGGCATCGCGGATCTGCACCAGATAGGCCTCGCTCTCCTCGCCCAGCGGCACCTCCGTGCCCTGCCAGCTGTCGCCGTCAATCCGCGTCCGCCGGACCCAGCTGAGATCCAAGGCCGCCGCCCCGGCCCGCGCCCTCAGATGTGCAGGCGCGTAAGGCCGCAACCCCACGCCGTCAAAGGCCAGATGCCGTTCCTCATAGCTGGCATCATCCAGCGGTCGCCTTGCCGGACCGATCCGGTAATATCGCGCCAGCCCCCGGGCCGAGAGCGCCAGATCAATCTGCTCAGGGCCCCCGTCCAGCAGCACGAACAGGCTGCCGGGCGGCCAGATATCCGGCATGATGCCATCGCTGCCCGCCTGCCCGCGCAACCGCATGGAAATCTCCCACAGGCCCGGTCCGACCAGCACCGCATTGGCGAATTGCATCACCTCCCACGGGCCTGCATCGCCCGCCCCGATCGCTGCCACATTGGCCCCGTTCAGCACATCGGCCCTCTCTGCCGAGGACAATCCGCCGCCAGCCGCGATCCGCACCCGGAAAGGCGCGCCGCGATCCCATACCCCGGGGCTGGCCGCAGCCAGCGGCGTCTCCAGCGTGCCGACAAGCGACCCCGCCTCGATCACCCGGTTCAGCGTATATCCGCTGTCGCTGACCGAGGAATAGACCGCCACCGATCCCGGCCAGGGCACGGCGGCAATCGCCAGATGCGGCGCATGTTCCACCTCATCACCGGTCAAAAGCGGCAGATCCATGAACACCGGGCTGACCGGCAAAGGCGGGGTAAAGGCCTGCTGCGTCACCGCCTCATCCACCGAATCCGACGGCTCGGCCACGCTTGTCTCGACCCGCACCGCCTCGATCCGGCGGGCGCCCATATCCTCCACCCGGTCGATCCGCCAGGTGGACCCATCCTCCAGCGCCATCATCGCCCCGGCCCCCAGGGCCCGGCGTGAAGGCGGCAGATCGAACCGGACCGTATCACGCGCCACCCGTGCCTCGGCCAGCCAGCGTTCCGCAATGCCCCGCGCCTCGGCCCGGGTCAGCGACAGGGGCAGATCGCTCTGGCTGATCCCGATATCCGCGTCATCGGGAAAGATCGCCTCGGCCACGCGGGTCTCATACACGCCGTCGGATTCGGTATATTCCACGCGCACCCGGCCCATGGTCTCGGCCTCGGGCGCACGGGTCAGGCGCAGCCCGGCCTCCCCCTCCTCATCGACGGCAGTCAGCGCCTCCAGAACCTCCCCATCGGGCGTGGCAGGCAGATGCAGGAAGACCAGCTTGCCCTCACGCTCCACCGCGCCGAACTGATAGGCCATCATCAGCGGCTGTATCCGCGCCCGCCCGGTCTCGATATCCGAGGACACATGGCCGCGCACGAACCCGTACAGCGCCGAGACGTCATATTCCGTCACACCCGCCTTTTCGCAGATTTCCGCCACCACCATCGACAGGGGCTGGCCCGAGATCCGCCCCGAGATCCAATGACCCCGCCCATAATTCACACCATCGCTCCACAGCGCCCGGTCATTGGGGAAGGCCGGCCAGGGCCGCGCATCCCAGGCCCAGACATGGGCCTTCGAGACATCCACCATCGGCCCGTCATAGATCATGGATACCGGGTTGTTGGCCGGATCGCTCCAATACCCGATCAGCGCACGCAGATATTGCGTCTGGATCAGATCATCCCGCCGCCCGTTCGAGAAATAGGGCAGCGCATTTTCCGAGCTTTTGGCATCCAGAAACTTGTTCGGCTGGTTGGTGCCCTTATCCACCGCAGGGCAGCCGATTTCCGTGAACCAGATCGGTTTCGACTGCGGCACCCAGGGGCTGGCTGTCGCCAGTTGATAGCCGCCGCGCCGGTCATGATGCATCTCGGACCACCAGTCGCGGAGCGCCTTATACCGAAACACCCAGGGCGCATTTGTGGGGCCTTCGGTGACATGGCCATGAAAGCTCAGATCGCCGGCCTCTGTTTCAGGCCAATCCGCGTCGGGTTCGCCAAGCGGCATATTGCCCGGCGCCATCGGGCCGATCCAGCGCATGTCCGAGACATCCGCCCAGGCGCCACCCGACATATCCGATGCATCGGACACCGCACCGGTGCCCATCAGGCGCCCATCGACCCACAGCTTCACATGGCCCGGGGCCGCCGGTCTCACCTCCCAGACAAGCTCATGCAGATGCCCGTCAAAGGGCAACAGCGCCACATCCAGATCCAGAACCGCCGTCCCGGCATCCGACCCCGCAGCAGCCGCACCGGACCCGGCCCGCAACCGAAAGACAGCCCCGCCATCACGCACCCCCATCCAGGCCCCCGCAGCGGCACCGCCCGCTTCCCATAATACCGCATCCGCAGGTGTCTCGGGAAACCGCACAGAGCCTGAAAAGACCGCGGTTTCCTGCCGCCCGTCCAGCGCCAGAGACGCCGATATGCCCGGCGGCATCGCATCCAGAACCGGCCCCACCGATACCCCGCTTGCCCCATCGGTGATCGGCAGCCGCCGCTGCGCATCGCGCCCCTCGGCCGAACCGTAATACCAGTCATACCCCTCGCCGCCTTCGACATTGGCCATCAGGTAATCAAGATTGTAGACAGAGCCCCACTCCGCATCCGCATGCCCGGTCCCGTCGCGCCAGTCGGACAGGGGCATATAGGTGTCGATGGCAATGAAATTGATCGCCTCATCGGCCCAAAGCGGGTCCAGATGGAAATACACATCGCCTGACCCATCCTGCGGCTGATAGCCGAAATATTCCGACCAGTCCGCCGCATAGCTCAGCTTTGCATCGGGCAGAAAATGGCGCACATCCCTGGCCAGCGCCTGAAACGCCGCCACCGCCGGAAAGCCGATATCATCGCGCATCCGGGTCAGCCCGCGCATTTCGGTGCCGATGCAAAACGCCGAAACCCCGCCCGCTGCCGCACACAGCGCCGCATAATGCAGGATGAACCGGCGATAGCCCCAATCCTCGGGGCCGCTATAGGTAACCTGACCATCCGATATGGTGAAATCGCTGACCTCAGCCGCCCCGAAAAACGCCGCAACCGCCGCCCGGTTGGCCGCTGTCCGGTCCGCACTTCCGGGCTGCCCCGGGGCCTTGTCGCTTGTGATCCGGCCCCGCCAGGGGAAACTTGGCTGATCTTCCGCCGCTGACCACGGGTCGGGCAACCCGTTGCCCTCCAGAATTTCCATCAGCAGGAAAGGGTAGAACATCACCTCTTGCCCGCCTGCATGGATCGCCGTGATCGCCTCGATCACCGAGGCATCCGCAGGCGTGCCGCCATAAACCGGACGGTCGTCAATCTGCGCCACCACCTCTGCCCCCGCCCGGGTCACCGAGGACACATGCCAGGGCATCTCCACCCCGTCCCGCGCGACCTGTTCCACCTTGGGTTTGACCAGACAATGCCCGGCGCGCAGATCGTCCCCGAACCAGCTCACCACCAGCGAAACCGAACCGATCCCGGGCAATTCCCCCCGCAGATCATCCAATGCGGTCAGCATATCGCTTTCGCGGCCCGACATATTGCTGTTGGCGGCACTGACCTCTGCAATCGACTGGCGATAGGTCACGCGCGTGCTTGCCAGCGCGTATTCGCCCGTGCCCGGCATCAGCGCCACCGCCTGCACCGCCTCGGACGGGGCCGGCAGGAAGGCCTGTGTCCCGGGCTGCGCCGGGCGGATCACCTCGAAACTCAGCTGCGGCACCCGATTGCCGAATTGCCCCAGTTGCAAATCCTCGATCACCACATAGGCGATGCCGCGATAGGCAGGCACGGTGCCCACCCCTTCGATGGCTTCCATCTTCGGGTCCGGCATCTGGTCTTCGGTGCCGCGATAGACACGCAGGGTGATCTCGTCCCGCGACACTTGCACCCCATCGGCCCAGATCCGCCCGACCCGCAGAATCCGGCCCTCACACAGCGCCATCGCCAGGCTGACCGAATAGGAATAGCTGGTGGTCTCAGGCTGCGCCGGGGCGCCCTTGCCACCGCCACCGCCGCCCGACCGGGTCACCGTTTCCAGAAACCGGGTGGACCAGATAACCTGCCCGCCCAGACGCATCCGCCCGAAAATCTGCGCCACCGGGCTGCCCTCGCTGGCGCCGGTCAGGCGGAACCGCTCCATCCGCCCCACCTCAACCGGGTCTGACCCGGCCCCCAGCAGCCGCTGGTCAATCACCCGGCCCAGCGTGGCCCCCACGGCCCGGCCCACAACAGCCCCGGTCAGACCCAGAAACGTGCTGGGGCCAGCGACACCGCCAATCGCCGCGCCAACGGCTGACAGAACAATCGTTGCCATGTCTTTTACGTCCTTTCGGGAAGGGCAAACCGTGCGACAACGCGCCGGGCCCAGGGCGCGGTCAGCGCGCTTTCCACCACACCATGCCCGGAATAGGCATGGATGAATGTCGGTGCAGGCCCGGTTTCCGCCTGCAATCCCAGATGTTTGGCCACATTTCCCTGACGCATGCGAAACAAGATCACATCCCCCCGCATGGGCCGCGCCAGGGGTCGCGGCGTCAGATGGCGCCGGGCCGCCGCCCAAAGCCGTTCCTCGCCCCGGGGTTCCGCCCAGTCCCGCGTATAGGGCGGCACCATCTCCGGCTCCGCCCCATAGATCTCACGCCAGACACCGCGCAAAAGCCCCAGACAATCACACCCGGCCCCTTTGCAACTGGCCTGATGCAGATAGGGCGTGCCCAGCCAGCCCCGCGCCGCGCCGACCACCATGTCGGTCATCGGCGGCTCTGCCCGTTGCGGGTCGTGGTCCGCGCGGGCACACTTATCAGCCAATCCTCGCCGGGAATGTCCGGAAAGCCGCGAAAATTCAGCAGGTTGTCGAATTTCAACCGGCAGGTTTCCATCCGCTTGTCACACCCTGCCTCCAGCCGCACCATATCGCCCGCAACAATTGCCGCGCGCAACGGCTCCCACAGCTCGACCCGGCGCACGCCCTCGGAAAACCGGTCATTCTTGACCATACCCACCAGCCCTTCAGCCGCACCGCTCAACACCCGCACCCGGCCCTTTTCAAACCAGCGTGGCTCGAACGTATCGAGACCCTCGAACAGGAATACCCGGGCCTCTTCGATCACCTCGACCGGGCGCTCCGTGCTGTACCCGGCTGTATCCAGATCAAACCCGCAAACCCCGTCCCCCAGAATCGCGGTGCAGGATTTCTGGTAAACCCGCCCCTGCGGCTGGTTCATCGCCTCTGCCAGACCGCGCAGCTCTGCCGAAAACGCCCCGTTCTGGCGCACCAGCTCCCCGATGGAGCCGCGAAACTGCAAAACCCGCGCCTCGGGCGCATCCCATTTCACCAGCCAGGCTTCCACCCAGGCCCCGTCAAACCGTCCGGCCTCGATATCCGCCTCGGTGATCGCGGCATCGCTTAACGCACCCACAGCCTCGGTATTGTCCACCGACAGACCCGTGGTCTGGCTCAGCGCCGCGGCGGTCAGCCCGCTTTCGGCCTTGAAGGTCACACCGTCAAATGCCAGCGCCTCATCATGATCGGTGAACCCGAAACAGACCCCGTCGCGGCGGATCAGTTTCCAGCAGCGCGCAACCCCGGTCGCACCCTCTGCCAGATGCGCATCCAGCGCCTCCGCACCGCTCATAACCGGATCTCCACCACCGGCACGCTTGGCGCATCCCCGGCCTGAAACGTCGCCACCGAGGTCTGGATGCTGGCGGTGTCAAACCGCACCGGCACGTCATATTCGAACCCCGCCGTAATCCGCTCCCCCGCTTCGGGAATATCCACAAACGTGACCAGCCCTGTGGCCAGATCGACGCTGTAATGGATCGTATCCACCAGCGCGTCGGTGGAAATCCCCATCAGCACCGTGCCCGCAACCGGTTTGGTGATCGGGCGGGTATAGCTGTTCTCGCCGGATTTATAGGTCTTGTTCAGTTGAAAAACCCGGCTGACCCCATCGCCGATGGCAATCTGCTGATCGCGGTAGTCCGACTCTTTCGAGGGGCACAGCTTTTGTAATCCGCCCAATCCTTCCAGCGGAACCCGAAAAGCTGCCCGCGCCGCGCCTCGAAAAACGCGATCAGCGTTTCAAGATCATCCAGGCTGCGCATCGCCACGCCCGCGTCATAGCGCCGGCGCGAATGTGCCCAGGGGGTGTTGCGTTCCTCAAACCCGTTGGCCAGCGTCACCACATCGGTGCGCCGTTCGGGCCCGCCGACCGAGCCGAGGCTCAGATTGGCGGGAAACCGGACTTCGTGAAATGACATGTTCTGGTGTCCTTGTTCAGCGGTTGCGCTGTCCGCGCGCCATGGCCCGGCTCAGCTGCGCGGCAATCTGCGTCTGGCTGCGGCGGAACCCCTGCGCATCCGGCGTGGTGATGTTCATGGTGATGTTCACCGGGCTGCCCCCGGCCGATGCAACGCCCAGACGGCCATCGGCCCCGCGGCGAAGCGGCATAATCGCCTCTGGCCCCGCCTCGCCCATCAGGCCGATACCGCCGCGCATCGGAAACTGCATCGGCCCGTTGACCACCCCGCCCCGGGCAAAGGGCATCACCCGGCCATTGCCGAACGCGCCGCCTTTCTGGAACGGCAGAAGACCGCTGACCAGGGAATTGACCCCGTTGGTCAGCGCGCTGCCAACCGCGTTCTGCACCGGGCGTATCGCGGTGTTATAGGCTGCATCCACCATGCTTTGCGCCACATCGCGCAGCGCATCGGACAGCCGCAGCCCATCAAAGATCACCCCGTCAAAGGCCCGCCGCAACCCGCCGCCGATCGACCGTGACATACCTTCGGCCTCGCGCCGCGAATACAGCAACGCCTGCTGCATCTCGTCTACCTCCATGCGGAACGCGCCCACCATCGTACCGGCCCCTGACAGGCTGTCCTCCAGCTGGTCGATCCGGGCCTGGAACCCGTCAATGCCATCCTCCAGTTCGGTCATGTCTCAGCCCTCCATGGCCCGTATATTGTCAGGGAATTTTGCGGCCAAAGCCTCCAGCCCCGCCCGCCCCAAAGGCGTGGGGCCCTGCCCCTCACCCAGCATCATCAGCAATTCCGACGGCGTCAGCGCCCAGAACTGGTCAGGCGTCAGCCCCAGACCCTGCAGGCCTGCACGCATCAGCCCGGGCCAGTCGAAACCGTCCTTGCCCTTCGGATTGTTCATTGGGGCGGCCGGAAGGCCAGCGCCAGCATCCGCGCGGCCACCCGCGCGGCTTCCAGCGGCCCGCCCTCGATCTCGGCTTGCAGCAGATCGGACAGGTCGCCGCTCCAGCCGCCCCCGCGCAACCCCGCCGAGATCAGCAGCAAAACATCACGGGCACGTAATGAACCGCTTTCGAAACGGTCCACCAGCACCGCCAGACTGTCTGCCTGCAAATGGTCTTCCAGCTCGGCCAGCGCGCCAAGGGTCAGTTTGCAGACCCGGCGCTCGCCATCCAGAACCAGCGCCACCTCGCCTCTCAGGGGGTTTGCCATCGGGTTACAGCGGCGTGAAGGTCAACGCACCGGCCGAGGCCATCGACATCTCATAGGTCGCCTCCCCGTCATAATTGCCCGCATATTCAATCGCGGTAATCTGGAACGGCCCCTCCACCGTGCCGAAATCCGGCAGGATCACCTGAAACTCCGGCACCTCGCCGTCAAAGAAGATCTGCCGCGCCCGTTCATCCGTATCCGCATCCCGAAACACGCCCGACCCGCTCAACGCGGCCGATTTCACGCCCGACCCGCCCAGCAATTCACGCCAGCCACCGGTGGACTCCAGGCTGGTCACATCGACTGTTTCCGTATTGAAACTCAGCCGCGTCGCGCGCAGCCCCGCCAGGGTTTCAAACACACCCTGACCATCCAGATCGACCTTCAGCAGAAGGTCCTTACCATTTTGCGAACCCATATTTCTCTCCAATAATATCAAAGACCTGTGCGACGTTCCTCAGACAGGTGCGGCATCATCCACAAAAGCGCGGAACCAGATTTCGATCTCCCGCCCCGCGCGGGTCCGCCGGGCGCGCGCCCGGGTGAACAGCAGGCTGGTCAGCCGGCCCCGCGACAGGGCCAGATCGGCCCCGTCCAGCACATCCGAAATCCGCGCCGCAACCTCTTTGGCGGTCTGAAACCCGGCCTGATCGCTGGTCACCGTCAGGCTCAGATCATGCTGCGCGCCACCGGCCAGCTTGTCAGACCGGTCACGCACCCGTTCCGGCCCCAGGCTGACATAGATCGACGGCACCGGCCCCGGCGGCAGCGCATCGAAAACGGCCCCGTCAACCAGTGTCGTCAGCGCCGCATCCCCGGTCAGGGCGGTATAGATCGCCGCCTGCAACGCGGCTGTGATCCCATAGCTCATGCGCCCGCCTCCTCACTGGCATAGCAGGTCAGATACCGGCCCTCCGGGTCGGTCTCGGTCACCGCTTCAATCCGGTAAATCCGCGTGCCATCCACGAACCGCTGTTGCGGCGTGGGCCGCGAGGGCGCCCCCTGCGGCGCGGCCCGCACTGTGATCCGCAGGCCCAGACGCGAGATTGTCGCGTCATCACGGCCCGTGCGCGGTGCCACTTCGGCCCAGATGATCCCCAGATGCTCCCAGACCTCAACGAACCCGCCTGCGCCATCGGGCGCGCGTGCAGGCCCCTCCAGACGCAGGCGGCGCGACAGATGAGGGCCCGCGCTCATGTCGTGCCCCCCCGCAGGCGGATCGCGCGATAAGGCTCGATCAGCACTGTCACGGCAAAGGGCAACCCGGTGTCATGATCGGCCCGGCCGCCATAAAACTCGGCTGCCTGTATCATCACCGCCTGACGCAGATCCGCCGGCACGCCGGACCAGTCCGCGCTGTAACCGGCGGTGAATTCAATCTCGATCGTCCCGCCCTGGGACGGCGAGGGCAACGCCCCGCCAAGGCCCAGAATATCGGGCCGGTGGGTGTCGCTGCGCAGCACATATCTGTCACTGTCCAGCACCGTCTCCACCCCGGAACGCGAGATCACCTTGATGCTCTCGATGCTCTCCACCGGTGCCAGTGGCAGCGCCTGCACCTCGTCTGACTGCCATTTGCTCAACTGCCAGGCGAAACGACGCTGATAAAGCGCCTTGCCGATCCGCGCCTCAATCGACGACAGGGCCGCGCGCAGGCAGCTTTCCAACTGCCCGTCCTGGCTGCCATCATCGGCGAACCCGGTGGCCAGTCGCAAATGATCGGTCAGTTCCGCCACTGGCAGGGCCGCACTGGATACCGAGGTCAATTCGACCATCATCATGTTGTTTTCTCCGGGAAAAACCTACCTCAAAAAGATGGGGTGACCGACCCTCCGCGCCACTCGTGCGAAAGAAAGAATACGCAGCTGGAAAACGCAAAATCAGCGCCGGTCACACCCGCCCTTCCGAATGTCAATCATCCGAAAGGGATCTTTGGCCTGAACTCAGACCGCAGTCAGAGCGATCCGAATTTCAGCAATTTGATTGCCGCAAAATCGCTGACATCCCCGCCCACACGCTTGGTGGCATAGAACAACACATGGGGTTTGGCGCTGAACGGATCACGCAACACCCGCAGGTCCGGACGTTCGGCAATCGTGTAGCCTGCGTTGAAATCACCAAAGGCGATGGCCATCGCATCGGCGGCAATATCGGGCATATCCTCGGCGATCAGCACCGGATACCCCATCAGCCGTGCAGGTTCCCCCACCGCCAGACCGTCGGACCACAGGAACCGGCCATCGGCATCTTTCATCTTGCGCACGGCGCCTGCGGTTTTCGAGTTCATCACAAAGGACGCATTCGCACGATATCGGGCGCCAAGCGCATAAACCAGATCAACCACCGCATCTGCCGGGTTCGTGGCATCGAAATCACCGTCAGTGCCGGTCAGCACATAGCCAAGCTTGCCCCAGTTCCAGCCTTCATTGTCGATATTCGGATGGCTCAGAAACCCGGTCGGTTTATCCGTACCGTCGCCCGAGATGAACGCCATCGCCTCGGCCCGGCTGAACTTGTCGGCGATCCGGTCGGCCAGCCAGCTTTCAATGTCAAACGCGCTGTCATCCAGCAACCGTTGTGACGCTTTCGGCAGGGCCGACAATTCATGCAGCGGGATCGCGATGCGCTCGATCTGCGGCGTATCGGTCTCGGCCTGGGCATCATCCTCTGTCGCCCAGCCCGCCCCGATATCGGTATGGTCCACCAGCACATCAAACGATGTGGCCTCCACATTCACCACATTGGCCACCGACCGCAGGGAAGAGGAGGCGCGCAACACGCCCTGAATCTGCTCGGCGGTCTGCGGGTCCACCAGAAACCCGCCTTCCGCATTGACCGCCACGTTCAGTGCCTTGCCCTCCAGTTCAAGGCCGCGCAACGCGTCGTCATCGCCGCAGCGCAGATAGGTGGACATCGCCTTTTTATGTGGCGCGCCCTCGTCAACAGCCGCCGACAAGGCCGGGCGGGAATGGGTCATGGTCTTGCTGTTCAGCATCGAAATACGCTCTTCCTGTTTATGAAATTTTGCAGTCATGTCGTCCTGGAACTGGCTGAATTCGCTCAGAAACCCGTCAAGGGCCATCTTCACATCAGCCGCCGGACCCTGGCTGGCAGACACACCACCCCCGGCCCCGGACTTGGTCTCGGTCTCGGTCATCACATCATCCTGATTGTTGGAATGAGACAGCGGGCCTATAGCGAAATCGTTTTAGTCTGCAACATCGCTCATCAAAATTCGCGTTCGAGATCAGCAGTTTGCTGATGAAGAGGCAGCGAATTTCGAGTCAGATGAAACGATTTCTGCTTTAGCGCGCCGCCAGTTTACGGCGGGCGTCCTGAAACACCGTCGCCAGGTCTTGCAGGATGTCGCCCTTGGCCTCTGTGGCCATTTGGGCATCCACCCGTGCCTGTGGCAGCATCGGGAAGGTCACAAGCGACACTTCCCAAAGCTCCACCTCCGACAGAAGCCTGCGCCCCTGCCCGTCCTTCGTTGCCCGCACCGTGCGATAGCCGATGCTCAGCCCGTCAATCGCGCCCGCCTCGATCAATGCAGCGGCCTCGCGGCCCTTCTGGGTACTGTCCAGCAGCCGGCCCTTGACCCACAGGCCGGTGCCATCCTCGCGCACCTCATCCCAGATCCCGATGGGTTGTGCCGGGTCATGCTGCCAGAGCATTTTCACCGAACGCCCGGCGCTCTTCAGGGCATTCAGGCTGCGCCCATAGGCCCCCGCCTGCACCACATCACCGCCCTGATCACAGGCCCCGAACAGGCTTGCATAGCCCTCGATCCTGTGGCCCTCGGTGACGACAAGCGCCTCGTCGAACTGGCAGAACTTGGTCTCAAGCCCTGCCTCACTTAATGCTGTCATTCCAGTCTCCTATCCGCCAGAACTCATCTGGATCAGCTCGGCCACACCCTGGGCCAGGATCACGCTGACCACGCCAAAAACCGCCAGCCACAGCCGCTTTTCCAGCCGCTCCAGGGCAGTCTCGATCGCTTTCAACCGAAAGGTCAGCGCCAGCCAGCGCTCTTCCAGCACCCGCTCATTGGCCTCGATCCGGGCATTGGCCACATCAAACGGGTCATACAGAAACCGGGAGCCCCCGGCCTCACGCTCTTTCATGCATCCTCCGCCAGTTTCGGCAGACCCAGCATTGATCGCTTCTCGGCCTGGGTCAGAAACGCGGCCTCGGCCACGCGGCGCCATTGCGCATCCCGCTCCGATGACAGCGCCGGCACCTGATCCAGATCCGGCCTCAGATCAACCACCTCACCGGCAAATCCCGACAGCCAATGGGCCAGTTGCGCCAGCACCTTGGCCGCCAGCGGCAGCACCGTCAGCCGGTAAAACGCCCGGTTGGCTTCCGCATAATTCGCATAGGTCGCGTCACCCGGAATGCCCAGCAACATCGGCGGCACACCAAAGGCGAGCGCAATCTCCCGCGCGGCCGCCTCCTTGGTCTTCTGAAACTCCATATCCGAGGGCGAAAACCCCATCGGTTTCCAGTCCAGCCCGCCTTCCAGCAGCATCGGGCGGCCCGCATTGCGCGCGCCCTGATGATGCGCCTCCATCTCCTCCTGCAACCGGTCGAACTGCTCCTGGCTCATCCCGCCCGCCCCATCGACACCACGATAGACAATCGCGCCCGAAGGCCGCGCCGCATTGTCCAGCAGGGATTTCGACCAGCGAGAGGCCGCATTATGCACATCAATCGCCGTTGCCGCCGCCTGCAACGGCGCCAGCCCGTAATGGTCATCCTGCGGGTGGAAATTGCGGATATGGCAAATCAGCTCCGGCGCAAACCGGTGGGTCTTTGCCCCTACCGTATATTCATAGGCCACGGGCCAGCCATCCACACCGGGGATCAGGCGCATCCGGTCGGACCGCAACACATGCAACT